>DASYTJ010000139.1:0-101020 GCA_036002325.1 Thermoanaerobaculia bacterium
TGTCAGTTTGCCCGGCGGGATCACGATCGAGTACGTCATCGACGGCCAGAACCGTCGAGTGGGAAAGAAGGTGAACGGCTCTCTCGGCCAAGGCTTCCTCTACGAGGACCAACTGCAGCCCATAGCGGAGCTCGATAGTACCGGAGCGATTGTATCCCGTTTCGTCTATGGCAGCGGCGCGAGCGTTCCGGATTACATGGTGAAGGGGGGAGTGACCTACCGGATCCTCTCTGACCACCTCGGGAATCCACGCTTGGTGGTAAACGCGACCACTGGTCAAGTCGTCCAGCGGATGGACTTCGATGAGCTTGGGCGCGTGATCCTCGATACAAATCCAGGCTTCCAGCCTTTCGGCTTCGCTGGCGGCCTCTATGACCGGCAGACGGGCCTTGTACGCTTTGGCGCGAGAGACTACGATCCTGAAACGGGCAGGTGGACGGCGAAAGATCCGATCCTCTTCGACGGAGGGGATGCGAACCTATACTCCTACAGCTTGAACGATCCTGTGAACTTTGCTGATGCCGATGGCCTTCGGGTGACACCCGGAGCCCCGCCAGTTGCACCACCAGTCCCACGCCCGGTACCGCCGCCAACCTTCTGTCCAAAACCCGTTGCGCCATCTCCAGGGGTCTCTTCTACTCCAGGAATTGGTACCGTCATCGGGGCTTATATTATGGGCCTCTTTATGGCAAGGCCTGTGGGCAACCAAGGCTGGACAGATGTAATGGAACCATGTTCCTGCGGGCCTACCAATGATGATGATGACGACCGCGAAGAGCGATGCGAAAGACAATACAAATTTGACTTAGCAAGATGTAGCCAGTGGTTCCCCTACGGGCCGGACAGAGTCCGTAGGGAGCTATATATAGCCTGCAAACAGCAGGCGGCGGCAAGATACGCAGAGTGCCTAAGATACGGTCGTCCGCTCTCTCCTCCATCACCTCATCCATGGCAATATTGAGATGGATAACCTGGAACTGCTATTCGATCGCTTCACCGCTCTGATGCGCTCGCGCGACTACTCGGGTGCTGTAAGCTTCTTCAAAGAACGAGTCCGTGAAGCGCTCCAGGCTGAGGAAAGGGAGATGGCGACAAACGCGGCCAGTCTCCTGATCTCCTCCTTGATTATTGCTGGAAACGACGAAGAAGCCATAGATTTGGTCTGGCGAGTTGTGAACTCCTTACCGGAGGCAGCCTTTCTCAGATCGACCTTTGCAGGATTTCTCCTTTACTCACTGAAACAACCTCAACAGGCGCTGGAGGTGCTCGATCCCGTCTTCGAGGAGCTAATGGCCCTAGAGGGTTGCCGTCATGCCACCCTCGGACTACGCGGAACAATCCTTTTTGCTCTTGGACGGGTGGAGGAAGCACAAGACAGCTTCAGGGAAATGCTTCAGCCGTCTCTTTGGCGAATGGACCCGAGTGCGTTCGATTTCCGGCTGGTGGAATCCTTGATCTCGGCAGGATTGATGAAGGAGGAATGCAAGGAGTACCTCAACATCGCCTACCACCAAGCGCAACAGACTAATGATGAGGACGTAATGGCGAGAGCGGACCATCTTCGTGGATTGCTTTCGTAGAGACATCGGTCCCGGAAATCCATTCCACCACCGCCCGCGGGGAACCGCCTTCTGGTTCCCCGCCACCTCTCCCGGCTCAGACGGGCATTTCGGGCGATAGCGCTCCGAGCAGCCCAGGATATTGGCACCGGCGACCCGGCGAAGCCGCCGCGACCTGCTCAGCGATGGCACGTAGGGACAGGGCGACCTGCGCGGCGAAGGGGGTTATTCGCGAGACCCGAGCGGCGAGTGGGTTATTCGCGGGATCGCGCCGCAAGCTCCGAGAACGCCTCCAGCTTGCCGGAAACGGAACACCCCCGCGGGCCTCCGGGGGCAAGACGGGTGAAAATTCACCTCTCCACTAAGTAGGGGGCGGCGAGGAGGCGGAAGCGACCCTCGGCGGACCAGGGCGGCACCGCCGCGATGATCGCCCCTTGGAGCTTCGAGTTGGCACCGCCGGCCCCATGACGGCCACCTTGACCTCCTCAGTCATTTCTACGAGGGAGAAGGGGGCCGAGCCGTGGCAAAGGAGCGCAGTGAGGTGCGAGACCTCGGCGCCGTCTCCGAGAACGCGTGCCGCCCTGGCCCTTTTCCCCAAGTCTCAGCGGGAGCCAATTGAGCGCGAGGAGTCGCACCGGGATTGTCCTAAGATAGGGACATCGCTTATGGTTCGGGGGCCGGTAACCTTAAAGCCAACAAGGGCCGGCTTCCCCCTTTTTATCCACTAGAGAGGAAATCGCGTCCGAGTACCTATTTGGAACCTATAGTGAGAGTCCGCGGAAGTAAGCGCTTTGTTTACCATAACTTACGAGGCTCCACCCCCTCTCTCCCTGACGGGCGAGGGGGGACGCGGACGAAGGGAATTTGCCGGTAGGGTGCGCTGTGCGCAGCATAGACCGTACGATATAGATAGCGCGCCCTATCATCTCGATCCGTTCTGAATCGTCCCCCCTCGCCCGTCAGGGAGAGGGGGACAGGGGGTGAGGCTTCGGAGGGCACGCCGTACCCGAGGGCAAGACACCACTGGACCGGCCCCATGATCTCCCTCCTCCATCTCCTCCCCGGCCTCTGGGTCCTCCTGCTGGGAATCCTCTTCGCGTGGACGCTGCGCCGGTGGTTCGATCCTGTCCCCGTCCGGTGCTGGGCGGCCTGGGGTATCGCGCTGGCCGTCATGTTCGGAGCGGTGCTCTTCGCCGGGCGGGTGATGCTGCCGCTCGGCTATCTCACCAAGGTCCCGCCCTTCGCCGACCTCGTGGAGGGGACGCCCCCGGGGAACCTGCTGCAGAGCGACCTGGTGCTGCAGATCGCCCCGTGGCTGGTGCGGGTGCGCGAGGCCTACGGCGCCGGCGAGTGGCCGTTGTGGAATGCCCTCTCCGGCGCCGGCGAGCCGCTGCTGGCCAACCCGCAGTCACAGGCGTTTCAGCCGCTGGTCTGGCTGGCCCTCCCCTTCCCGGTCGCCTCGGGCTTTGGCGTGATCGCCGCGTTGCGCGTGCTGCTGGCGCTCGTCTTCACCTGGCTCCTGCTGCGCCGGCAGGGGATCTCGGAGCTGCCCGCGCTCGCCGGGAGCTTCGCCTACGGGCTCGGCGGGTTCCTGCAGCTCTGGCTGGGATGGCCTCTCGCCGGCTCGGCGGTGTTCTTGCCGGTGCTGCTCTACGGACTGGTCCTGACGGATCAGCGGGGAGCCCGGCGCGACAGCCTGCTCCTCGCCCTTGCCGTCGCCTCCGTGCTGCTGGTCGGCCATCCCGAGACCATCCTGCACGTCTCGATGCTGGCCGGCGCCTTCGCCCTCTCGCGCCTGCTCGCCAGGCCGAAGGGGAGACGACTGGCTCTCCTCCGCTCCTGGGCCATCTCGGCCGTGCTCGGCGCCGCGCTGGCCGCGCCGGTCGCGCTGCCGGCCGCCGAGTACCTGCCGAAGAGCCTGCGGGTGGTGCTGCTGGAGGCGCGGCGAGAGCGTCTGCGGGCCGGACCGGAGGCGCAGGACGAGATGCCCACGCGAGGCCACCGGCAGCGAGGCATCGTCGCCCGGCTGCTGCCGAGCGCCGCTCCCAACGCCTTCGGCAACAACCGCTTCGGCGTCTACTGGGGAGAGCACAACACGGTGGAGGACGCGGCCGGTTTTGCCGGAACCGCGGCCCTGCTGGCCGCCCTCGCCGCGGCCTGGCCCCGGGCCTCAGGCCGCCGCTTTCCCCAGGAACGGCTGATGCTCGGCACGGCGCTCGTCTGCCTGGTGATCCTGGCGCGGCCGCCGGGGATGGAGCGGCTCTTCGACTCGATTCCGGTCCTCCGCAGTTCCCTCAGCTTCCACAGCCGCGTCTCGCTGCTGCTCGGCTTCGCCACGGCCTACGCGGCGGCCTGCTCCTGGGAGCGCTGGCTCCGCGGAGAGGTCCGGCTGCGGCGGATCGTGCCCCTCGGCGCGGCGTTGGCGGCCTTGATCGCCTGGGCCTACCTGGCGCATCCGGGTCCGCACCCGCAGGCCTTCGCCTGGCTGCGGTATGCATCGCTCACTTTGCAGATCGTCGTGGTCGCCGCCACCCTGTTCTTCATGACGGGACGCCCGTCGCGGCTCCTCGGCTGGGGGATCACCCTGGTTGCGGCCGTAGAGCTGACGGTCCTCCACGCGCCGGCCCATCCGCCGGTCTCCGCCGAGCTCTACTACCCCGAGACGCCGCCCATCGCGTTCCTCCGGCGGCGGCTGGATCCCTGGCACCGCATGGCCGGCCTGGGCTCGGCGCTGCGGCCGAACTTCCCGTCCGTCTACGGCTTCGCGGATCCCCGCGGCTCCAACCCTGCCAAGCCCGCGGCCTACGTGGAGGCGACCCGCCGGATCAATCGTTTCCCCACCCGCGCCACCGACGGCTTCGTCGCTCCGGAGGATCCTCTCTACGGCCGGCTCGGCGTCCGCTTCCTGATGACCGCGCCCGAGACGCACCTGCGGGAGCCCTGGCGGCTGGTGTTTCACCGCCGCCGGGCCTGGATCTACCAGAACCGCGGGGCGGTCCCTCTCCTCTTCCTCGCAGGTTCGAACGAGACGCTCGAGCTGGGCGCGATCCGGCCGGACTGGCTGCGGGCCCGGGCGCGGCTCGGCGAACCACGGATGCTGGCGAGCAGTGTCTATCAGGACGGCAACTGGAAGCTGCTGCTCGGCGGACGGCGGCAGCGGACGACCCTCGCCGACGGCCCCTTCGTCGCCGCCTGGCTGCCGCGGGGTGAGACGAGCATCGATCTGCTATACCGGCCGGTGAGCTTCGCGGCGGGCCTCGTCATCGCGGCCCTGGCGCTGGCGACGGGAGCCGCGCTGTGGGTGCCGCCGCCGCAAACCGCCCTGAGGTCCCAGACCCGCAGCCAGCGGTCGGCGTAGACGGGCCCGCCCCACTGCCGCTCCAGCCGCTTGGCGAGGTTCCCGGCAGAATCTCGCAGCATGCGCCGGAGCGGCCGCTCGAGCGCCATGAACCTGCCGCCGGGCGCCAGACGGTCCTCTTCGCGCCCCACGTTGCGGTGGACGATGAGATACCGGGCCCCGCTGGCGCAGAAGGCCTCGGGCTCCGGCGCCACGGCGTTGCGCAGCGCGAGCGGCGGCCGGAAAAGGATGTGCTGAGGCGTCGAGACGAAGACCCGGCCGCCGTGGATCTCCTGATAGAGATAGAAGCTACGGTTGGAGTTCCAGACGTAGACCCACGGCAACTCGATCACCGTCTCGCCCCGCAACTGGCGATAGAAGGCCGGGACGGCCGCGGCGGGCGCCGTGCGGCGCGGCTGATAGAAGCCGACGAAGTCGTTGTGGTGCAGGAACGAAGTCCGCCAAGCAGCCGGGTCCGTGAAAGGACCTGCCATGACGAGCGCGATCAGGAGCAGGACGGCTCCGGCCCGCCGCGCTGGTTCCGCCAGCTTCCAGGGAGAGCCGAAGGCCGCCGCGACCCAAAGCAGCACGAACGGCAGGATGGGCAGGAGATATCGGCCGAGGATGATGGGATGGGCAAGTCCCTTGGGGGAGAGGATCAGCAATCCGGCGACGTGTCCGCCGACCACGGCGGCCGTGAATAGGGCCAGCCGCCGGTCCTCACGAAACAGGAACGCCAGCCCGGCGGCCGCCGCCAGCCAGAAGATCGCGGCCAGCCACCCGGCGGCCGTGCCCGCCTGGAGCCGGAAAAGACCGGAGAGCACCTCCGGCCAGGGGATCGCCTGCTCCACCCTCTTGGCCGCGACCACCGCCAGCAGCGATGCCCTGGCGGGGATGAGGAAGAGCGCGAAGACCGCGGCGACCGAAAGGCCCAGAAACGCGAGGTTCAACAGATCCCGACGGAGATTCCGCTTCCCGGCCAGCGCCTCACCCACGGCGAAGAGGAACGGCGCGGCGACGATCGGTCCGGCGCCGAGGTGGAACCACACGGCGAGCCCTGCCAGGAGCACGTAGGCGGCGCCGGCCCGGCGCGAGCGGGTGCGCCACCAGACCTCGAAGGCCATGACCGCGCCGAAGGCGAAGAGCACCATCGGCATGTAGGAGCGGGCGATGCGGCTGTAGAACACCAGCGCCGGCGAGATGGCCACCAGCCAGCGATAGACGAGGACGGTGCCGCGGCGGGTCCGATCCGCGAAAGCGGCGGGCAGCACCAGGAGGGCCGCGAGGCCGCACAGCACGACGGGCAGCCGCACCAACATCTCGGTGATCGGCAGGCCGGCGATCATCGCCAGCTTGTAGAGCGCCGTCAGCGGGATGCAATTGTCGGTGACCTGATAGGTGACGAGGATCTTGAGCAGCGGAAACCTGAGCGCCGTGCGCAGGGCGTGGAATTCGTCACCGCCGAGGATCTGGTGCGGGAGATTCCAGAGGCGGAGGAGGGCGCCGACGAGGAAGGGGAAAAGGACGCCAAGGACGGACAAGGACGGGAGGGGGCGGGAGAGGAAGGCCGGGGAGGTGAGGGCCTGCTTTTCTCCCTCCTCTCCCGGTGAGGGGGAGAGGGAGGGGGCGGGAGAGGAAGGCCGGGGAGGTGAGGGCTTCACATCGAGATCGAGCCCTTGCGGAACTCGGTCTTGTCGAGGTGGGCGTTGACCAGCACGGCCGAGCCGGCGCGGGCGATGCGCACGGCTTCCTGGAGCACAGGCCCGGCGTCCTCGTCGCGCTGGAGCAGGAGTCCGCGGCCGCCGTAGCCTTCGGCCACCTTGTGATAGTCGGTGCGGGCGAGCACGGTGCCGACGTCGTCCTTCAGCACCTCGATCTGCTCGCGGGCGATCTGGGTCCAGCCGGCGTCGTTGCCGACGATGGCGATCACGGGGATGCCGTGGCGTGCGAAGGTGTCGAACTCCGCCAGGCTGTAGGCCACCGAGCCGTCGCCGTAGAGGATCCAGACGTCGGCGTCCGGCCGGCACAGCTTGGCGCCGAGGGCGAAGCCGGCCCCCACGCCAAGCGTGCCGAAGACCCCGGGATCGAGCCACGAGAGCGGCGCCCGCGGGCTCACCGTGTAGGCGGCGGTCGCCACGAAATCGCCGCCGTCGGCCACGATGACGCTCTCCGGCGCCAGCGCCCGGTCGATCTCGCGGCAGAGGAGTACGGGGTTGACCCTCTCGCCAGTGACGGCCGCCTGCACGACGATCTCCCGCTCGCGCTCCTCGTCGCGGGCGCGCAACGCGCTCAGCCAGTCGGACCACCGCGGACCGTCCGCCAGGATCCTTCCCACGCCCCGCAGGAGGAGCCCCGGATCGGCGTGGACGGCGAGGTCCGGCTTGCGATTCATCCGCAGATCGGCCTCGCTGCGGTTGACCGAAATGAGGAACGCCTTGCGGCTGATGTGGCGGCCGTAGTCGAGCCGGAAGTCGTTGGGAATGCCGGCCAGCAGCACGAGGTCGGCCTCGCGTAGCGCCTCCTTCCGCTTGTGGCGGAGCTGCAGGGCGTGACGGGCGCCGAGCAGCCCGCGGGCGCCGCCGGCCAGGTAGACGGGCGCGCCGATGGCGGCGACGGCCTGCGCCAGCTCCTCCGCCTTCTCCCGGTCTGGAGACGAGAGCAGTACCTGACCGCCAAGCACCAGGACCGGCCGCTTCGCCTTGCGCAGGCGGGCTGCGGCCCTGCGAACGTCGCCGCGATCGGGAGCCGGCGGCGGGATCTGGCGCGGCGGAACCGGATCGCGCTTGTCCGCCCCGGCAAACAGCCGCGAGGCGTGCCGTTGCAGGTAGAGGCGCATCCCGGCGCCGGCGAGGCCTCCTCCCTTGGAGCTGGCGCCATACCACTGGCGGACCAGCGCCTCGTCGTACAGCAGGTCGACGGGGCACTCCACGAAGACAGGGCCGGGGACCCCGGAGCGGGCCACCCTGAAGGCCTTCTCCACCATCGGCACCAGGTCGCGCACGGCGGTGGCCGAGGCGGCCCACTTGACGTGCGGCTCGAAGAGAGCCATCTGATCGATGTCCTGGAGAGAGCCCCGGCCTTTCAGCAGAGTGGCCGCGGCGCCGCCCAGGATCACGAGGGCCGATTGAGCGAGCTGGGCATTCTTCACCGCCGTGATGGTGTTGGTCACCCCCGGGCCGGCGGTGACGGCCGCCACGCCGGGCACGCCGGTCAGGCGGAAGACGGCGTCGGCGGCGAACACCGCGTCCACCTCGTGGCGGACGTCGACGACGCGGATGCCGCGCCGCTTGGAGCCGACGAGGATCGGCGAGATGTGCCCGCCGCAGAGCGTGAAGAGGAAGCGCACGCCCTGCTCCACCAGTACCGCCGCGACCCGGTCTCCGCCGTTCATGCCTTTCCTCCCGTGTCCAGCACGTGCCTCTCCAGCGTGAAGCAGGCGAAGGCGCCGGACATGACGGCCTCCTCGCCGCGCCGCACCTCGACCCGCACGCGGCTCTTGCGGCCGTCGGACTCCTCGACGTTCGCCTTCGCCACCAGCCGCTCCCCCACCCTGACCGGCTTCAGGAACCGCGTCTCCGCGCTCCCCAGGACGACGTTGGGATGGTTGACGGCGAGCATGGCGGCGTAGTCGGCCAGCCCGAAGACGAAGCCGCCATGGACCAGCCCGCGATCGTCCGCCGCCATCTCGGGAAGGGTGACCAGCGCGACGGTCGCGGAGCCGTCATCGATCGCCACCGGCTCGCCGCAGAGGCGCCGGTCGATGGCGAGATGCGTGGCGGGGGCGGGCACGGCCGGGGATTATATGCGCCGATCCCGCCGTCCTCGATCCCCGAACCTTCTCCGCGCCGCCGGGCCCCTCACTCCCCCTTCCCCCTCTCTCCCGCCTCACACCCACCCCTCCGGGAGAGAGGGGGCCTAAAACAACAAATTCTTGCTTTTGTAGTCTCCCTCCTCTCCCGGAAGGGTGGGTGTGAGGCGGGAGAGGAGGGCCGGGGAGGTGAGGGGCCCGGCGGCACGGGCCAAGCCCGATCGACGACGACAGGGGGATCGGCTCAGCTCGGCGGAGCCGGCGGGTTCTCCGGCCTCCGCACCCGCCGCCACACCTTGCGCAATCCCAGCAGGACCACCGCGATCACCAGCAAGACCGGCAGCAGCACGATCAAGGCGTAGATCGTGAAGTCCACCAGCCAGCGCAGGAAGGCGACCAGCGTCCGGGCGCTGGAGCGCAGGGTGTCCCCGGGGCGCCATTCATCGCCCGCCACGGGCTTGGCGGCCTCGGTGGGAACGAGCTCCAGGTTGATCGTGGAGAGGGCCGCCAGCTTGTCGAAAGAGTTGAGCTGGGTCTGGATCTGCTCGATCTGCGAGCGGATCTCCACCAGCTCCCTGTAGACCTCCATGATCTCAGCGACCTTGCGCCCCCGCTGCCGGGACTCGGCGAGGAGCGCCCGCAGCTCGGCCTCGGTGGCCAACAACGTGCGCATCCGGGCGTCGAGGTCGATGTACTGGTCGGTGACGTCCTCCACTTGCTGCTGCTCGCGGTTGACGCGCAGGGCCAAGGCGCGGATGGCCGCCAGCGCCTCGTCGACCCGCTCCACCGGCACCCGCACGGTCATCGAGTAGTAGAGGACCTCGCCCTGCCGCTGGCCGTTGGCGCTCGACACGTACCCTCCGAGGCGCGAGACGAGAGCCTGGACCTTCTTCGCCACCTCTTCGGTGTTCCGCACCTCGACACTGAGGTTGAAGGTGCGGATCAGCTTGCGCGGGATGGCCGGCGCCCGGTTCTGCGCCGGAACCGCCGCCGGCGCGGCCTTCTGCTCGGCCTGGGACGGCGCAGGAGCCTGGGGAGCGGCGGCGGTCCGCGCGGGAGCCGTGGCCTGGGGAGCGGCCAAGGACGCCTCCTCTCTGGCTTCTTTCATGCACGATCCCAGTATTAAAACGATCAATCCCAAAGCCAGGATTTGAAATCGCCTCATCGCGGCCTCCACGAAATTTGGCCTCAGTATGGCACTCTTAGATGTAGGATGCTTCCCGAAACCACTCCCGAAGCTTAAAGACGGAGGCAGATCATCAATGGTTCCATCGACGAGGATAGGTTTCTTGCTCGTGGTGGCGGGGATGGTGTTGGCAGCCGCGGCGGGGCTCGCGCAGGATTCGGGCCTGCCTGCCGAGACTCTCGCGCAATCGACGCCGCTCTTCGCCTTCCAGAGCCAGGGCAACCGCGGCGGGCTGGTCTTCATCCGCAGCGGCAACGCTCAGGAGTTCGATCCGCGCGTCTTCCTCGGCTCGCGGGACGGCTGGCGGCTGATCCAGCTTCCCGAGGAGCTGCACAACACGAGCTGGGTCTTCGTGGGCCGCTCGCTGAACGGCGCGGAGCTGTGGGGGATCACGCAAGCGAGCAGCGCGGAGGGGCCCGGCCCCACCCTGCTGTTCGTCTCCAGCGGCAACGGTGGCCGCTCGTGGAAGCTCCGCGGCACCCTCGTGAAGGTCTCGCGTTTCGCCGTGGTCGACCTCTTCTCCCTCAATGAGGACGGCAAGGGCACCCTGTTCCTCCGTCTCGACGACGATCCCAGCCCCGAGCCTCCCCGTCTCGGCTTCTACTTCTATCTCACCAAGAACGGCGGCAGGACGTGGTCCGAGGTGATCTACTCCCAAAGCAGGCCACTACCGCCGCCCGCCATGCTGGCTCCCGCCGACCGGATCTTCGAGGGCAAGGAGCCCCTCGACGCCGGCGCGTGGCAACGGCTCCTCGTGGAGTTGCAGCCCGCGGAGTAGGCGCGGCGATCCCCATAGCGTCTTGCCCTGCGGACGGACCTGCCCTCCGAAGCCTCACCCCCTGTCCCCCTCTCCCTGACGGTAGAGGGGGGACGATTCACAACCGGCTTTGCTGATAGGAGGCCGCTTTTTAGGCAATCGCCTTCCCATGCGTTCCCCCTCGCCCGTCAGGGAGAGGGGGGACAGGGGGGTGAGGCTTCGAAGGGCAGATCGACCAAGCCGGCAAGGAGGCCGAGGATCTCCCCTACTTCTACTTCTCCTCCATGTGAGGATAGCGGAAGGCCTTTGGCGGCACGAAGTTCTCCTTGATCGCCCGCTGCGAGGTCCAGCGCAGCAGGTTGGCCATGGAGCCCGCCTTGTCGTTGGTGCCGGAGGCGCGGGCGCCGCCGAAGGGCTGCTGGCCCACCACGGCGCCGGTCGGCTTGTCGTTGATGTAGAAGTTGCCCGCCGCGTTCCGCAGCGCCTTCGCGAGGTGCTCGACGGCCTTGCGATCCTCGGCGAAGATGGCGCCGGTCAGGGCGTAAGGGCTCGCCGTATCGACCAGCTCCAGCGTCTTCTCGAGCTCCAGGTCATCGTAGACGAAGACGGTCAGCACCGGCCCGAAGATCTCCTCCCGCATCAGCTTGAAACGAGGATCGCTCGTCAGCACCACCGTCGGCTCGATGAAGTATCCCTTCGACTTGTCGCCCTTGCCGCCGGCGAGGATCTCGGCCTCGCCGGAGCCGCGGGCGTGCTCGATGTAGCCCATGATGCGGTCGAACGAGGCCTCGTCGATGACCGCTGCCATGAAGTTGCGGAAATCGAGCGGCGAGCCCATGTCGATCGACTTGATCTCGTCGACGAGCATCTCCTTGACCCGCGGCCACAGGGACTTCGGCACATAGGCCCGCGAGCCCGCCGAGCACTTCTGCCCCTGATACTCGAAGGATCCACGCACCAATGCCGTCACGTAGGCGTCCGCGTCCGCCGAAGGATGGGCGAAGACGAAATTCTTGCCTCCCGTTTCGCCGACGATGCGCGGATACGACCGGTAATTCGCGATGTTGTCGCCGATCGTCTTCCACATCGACTGGAAGACCGGCGTCGAGCCCGTGAAGTGGATGCCCGCGAGGTCGGCGTGCGCCATCACCGGGTCGCCCACCTTGCTCGCCTTGCCGGGGAGGAAGTTGATGACGCCGTCCGGGAATCCCGCCGCCTGCAGCAGCCTCATGATGAAGTAGTTCGAGTAGACGGCGGTCGAGGCCGGCTTCCAGAGGACCGTGTTGCCCATCAGCGCCGGCGCGGTCGGCAGGTTGCCGCCGATCGCCGTGAAGTTGAAAGGTGAGACGGCGAAGACGAACCCTTCGAGCGGCCGATAATCCACGCGGTTCCATACGCCCGGCGAAGACCAGGGCTGCTCCGAGTAGAGCGACCGCATGAAGTAGGGATTGAAGCGCCAGAAGTCGATCAGCTCGCAGGCGGAATCGATCTCCGCCTGGAACACCGTTTTCGATTGGTTGAGCATGGTGGCGCCGTTCAATGTGTCGCGCCAGGGACCGGCGAGCAGGTCGGCCGCGCGCAGCAGGATCGACGCCCGCTCGTCCCAGCTCGTCTCGCTCCACTCCTTCCATGCCGTCTTCGCCGCCGTGGCCGCCGCCGCCACCTCCGCGCCGCCGGCCTGATGGTAGGTGGCCAGCACCCGCTGGTGATCATGCGGGCAGACGGCCTTGGCGGTGGCGCCGGTACGCACTTCCTTACCGCCGATGAGGAGCGGAATCTCGATCTCCTCGGCGAGCATTTCGTCCAGACGCTTCTTGAGAGATTTCTTTTCCGGAGAGCCTGGCGCGTAGGCGCGGACGGGCTCGTTCACCGGCACGGCGAGGGGGAAGATCGCGTTCGACATGGTTTCCTTTTTATCCTTTGAGGGCAGCCCAGGCGAAGATCAGAAAGCCGGCGATCAGCAGCGTGCCGCCGATCGGGGTGACGGCACCCAGCCAGCGCGGACCGCCCGCCGCCAGGCCGAAGACGGTGCCGCTGAAAATGGCGCTGCCGGCGAGCAGGCACCAGCCGGCGCCGGCGACCCCGCGCCGCGCTCCTTGGGAGCCGAAGAGACCCACCAGGATCAACGCCACTCCGCCGTACATCAAGTATCGCGCCGCCGTCTCCCAGAGCTGCAGCTCCCGCGGCCCGAGCCGCGCCGCCAAGGCGTGAGCGCCGAATGCACCTGCGATGACCGAGAGGGCGCAGCCGAGAGCGCCGAGGACGATCCAGTTCACGAGACTTCACCGAGCCGCCGCACGGAGGCGATCCGGTCGCGCGGGATCAGCAAGCGGTCGTACTTCTTCCATACGCCGAGCTGAGCGGCACGGCGGACGTAGTCGTCCTTCGAACGGCCGCCGTCGCCGTCGCGGTGGACGTCGGCGTCGTCGAGCACGATGCCGCGGTCGTCCTCGTCGTCGCAGCGGCCCACGAAGATCTCGGGGCCGGTGGTGTCGACGACGACGGTAATGCCGTGCAACTCGCTCTTGCCCTGATGAAAGGTACCCATCTAGGCCGGCACCGCGCAGTGCTCGGCGAAGACCTGCGTCAGGTCGCGCGCCACCTGCTGGGCGTCCCGGCCCTCGATGCGGTGGCGGGGCATGAAGTAGACCAGCTCGCCGTCCTTCAAGAAGGCGATCGACGGGCTGCTCGGCGGGATGTCCGGGAAGTAGGACCGGGCTTTGGCGGTGGCGTCCAGGTCCTGCCCCGCGAAGACAGTGGCGACGCGGTCCGGACGGCGGTCGCCCTGCAGGGCCAGCCGCACGCCGGGGCGGGCCATGCCGGCGGCGCAGCCGCAGACGGAGTTGACCACCAGCATCGCCGTGCCGTTCTTCTCGTTCATAAACGCGTCCACCTCTTCAGGCGTCCGCAGCTCCTTGACGCCGGCGCTCGTCAGCTCCTCGCGCATCGGCCGGACCAATAGCTCGCTGTAGGGCACTTCGCACCTCCTTGGGACACGCCTCAGCGGCGCGTCGGGTTCCTATTCTACGTCGAAGATCAGAACGCTGGGGGAGAGGAACGGGATTCCCGACTTGGCCCGGAGGGCACTGGCCGGTTTCTTGCTTGAGGAACGCTTTCCATGCATCGATCTCCCGTCGCGCTGCTCGCGTTCGCCTTGGGTACGCTCCTGTTCCTCACCGCCTGCCGGCCTCGGGAGCCCGAGGGAACCCAGGCGGCGGCCACGCCGTCACCAACGCCATCGCCGGCCTCGACGCCGCAGCCGCCCGCGGCAGCGACCGCCACTGGCGATCTGACTTCGGATCTCGCGCCGCCAACGGGGCCGGCCGCAGACCTGCCGCAGGATCGGCCGCTGCGCGCCGGCTTCCTGGTGGTGGACGGGGTCTACAACTCGGAGCTGGTGGCGCCGTACGACGTGTTTCACCACACGGTCTTCCATGTGAAGCCGGGCATCGAGGTGTTCACCGTCTCGCCGGACGGCAAGCCGATCACCACCTTCGAGGGGATCCGCATCACTCCGACGTACGGCTTTCAGAACGCGCCGGCGATCGACCTCCTGGTGGTGCCGAGTGCCCGCGGCAGCATGGACGCGGACCTTCAGAACCGGACCCTCGTTGACTGGGTGCGGCAGACGGGAGGCAGCGCCCGCCACGTGCTGTCGCTCTGCGACGGCGCCTTCGTGCTGGCCCAGGCCGGGCTGCTCGACGGCGTGCCCGCGACGACCTTTCCGGACGACTACGAGCGGCTGGCGAAGACCTTCCCCAACGTCGACCTGCGCATCAATGTCAGCTTCGTGGACGCCGGCAAGATCCTCACCTCCGAGGGCGGCGCCCGCAGCTACGAGGTCGCCATGTACCTGGTGGATCGTCTCTACGGCCCGCAGGTTGCCACGGAGATCGGCAAGGGCCTGCTGATCCCCTGGCCGGCGCCGCCGGGCAAGTTGAAGTACGTGACGGCGCCGCCTGCGGTGGCCGGCAAGGGCGGATCCCCACCGGCCGATTCCGACGCCGTGGTTCCCTGAGAATCGACGCAAAGAAAAACCGCCGAGGTCTCCCCCGGCGGTTCTCGTCAGCGGCAAGAGCGGCGGCCTAACGGTACCGCAGCGTCACTCCGAACCGGAAAACCCGCGGCGAGAGGACCTCGAGGATGTCGTAAGTGTGCACGGTAGCGTCGCGGTCCGTCTGCAGCACGTAGTGCTCGTCCGTGAGGTTGAAGCCGTCCAGGCTCAGCGTCACGTTCATGTCTCCGAAACGGATGTCCTTATCGATCCGTCCGTCGAGCACGATGATGTCGTCGTTGCGGAACGCGTCGAGGTCGCCCGTGAGCTGGACGTCGCGTCCGCCGATCGCCGAGCCGGCCCGCGCGAAGGGCGGCGAAACGAAACCCTCGCGGCCGGTGACGCTCGCTCCCACGTTGAAGGCCCACGGCCGCTCGGGCGCGACCTGGTAGAAGCCGTTGACGTTGAACGACCAGCGGCTGCCGGCGAAGACCTCGGTCTTGTTACCTCCGGACTGCTCCGCGAAAACGTCGTCGCTGTCCGAGAAGCCGAGATCGGTCGAGACCTCGTTCGTGGGGTCGTCGAAACCCTTGAACTCGTCGCCGATCTTCCATTTCCAGTCAGCGTAGGTGAAGTGGCCGCGCATGCTCCACCGGTTCGCCAGCCGCTTCGAGAAGAAGAGCGTCGCCCCCAGATAATCCTGCTCGCGGTCGCCGTTGGTGTAGAAGCGTCCGCCGGTGGGGTCGATACCCTCCCGCAGGTCGTAGACGGGCTGCGGTGAGACGACCTGTCCGTTGGGCAGGATGCAGGGCTCCTCCGCGGTGCAGACGAATCCCGCCTGCACCCAGTCGTCGCGCGTGGCCGCCCTCACCTGGCCGGTCTCGTCGGTCACCAGGAGCCGGGTCTCGGGAATGTCGTGGATGTTGCGGTAGGTCAGGGTGACGCCACCGGCGAAGTTGGTGCCGAACGCCCGCTCGAAGCCCAGAGAGACTTCGTCGGTGAGCGCCGGCCCCAGGTCCGGATCGTTGACGTTGGCCGAGATGAGGGACGACGGATTGTCCTCGTTGATGCCGACCGAGTAGGCGAAGTACAGCGAAGGGCGCTCACCGGAATCGAGCCGCAGGTTGCCGTTGGCGTCCTCGAAGTAGAAGTAGGCATAGCTGTAGCCGAGCGGGCTGGCGCGGCTGGCCAGGGGGAGCTGGCCGAGCTGCTCGGCGTAGCGCGAGAAAGTGGCGCGGACGAGAGACTTGCGGTCCTCGCCAAGGGCATAGGTGATGCCGACGCGGGGCTGGATCGTGCTCCAGGTGAAGCCGCCGGCGTCGTTGCCAGGGAAGTCGATCGCCGGGATGAGCGGCGGCGCGCCGGGCTCGACGCCTGGAGTCTCCAGGTTGCCCGCATCGGAGCTGGCGCCGTTCTCGAGGTACTGCCGGTCGTAGCGCAGCCCGGCGTTGATCGTCCAGCGATCGCGCGTGATGGTGTCCTGCACCCAGGCCGACTCGTAGGTGGAGGTGATGGCCACGCTGCGGTTGCGCTGGAAGCCGACCGCCGCCAACCCCGGATCGAGGCCGAACAGGTCGCCATGCCAGACGATCTTGCCGTGCGGCCAGACGGTGCCGGAGTGGTTCTCTTGCGTGCGGTAGCCGGCGCCGAACTTGAGCTGATGGTCGGCCGAGGCGGCGTCGAAGAAATAGTTGGCGTCCGCCCGGTATTGGTCGATGATCGCGTCCTGTTTGAAATCGAACCAACTGCCGTGACGGACGTTGTCGGCAGTGACGTAGATGTCGGCATCCAGCCCGCCCTTGGGTGTAAGGGTGAAGATGCCATCGTCGCGCGACGCGAGAGCGGTGAGCACGAAGTTCGGATTGACGATCCAGGTGTCCTCAGCCTTGTAGATGTCCTGCGGCGTCGTCTGGTCCAGGGTCGTCTCCGGCGAGCGGCGCGGGCCAGCACCGCGGCCGAACTTCAGCTTGTTATTCGTCCAGTAGTGAAGCACGCCCGAGTTGCTCGGTCCGGCCTGGAAATTGAGCTTGAAGTTGGAGTCGCGCAGCACGGTGCGGTCGAGCTGACCGCCCTGGACGATGTTGCCGATGTCACTCTCGCCGTAGGAGCCCCAACCCCAGAGGTGGTCCTTCCACAGCGGACCGCCGACGTCGAGGCCGTACTCGTCGACCTTGTCGATGCGGTTGCCGTTCTCGAGGAAGGGATCGGATTGGTACTCACCGTCGGTGCGCAGGAAACGGGCGTTGCCCCGCAGCTCGTTGGTGCCGCGCTTGGTCACCTGATTGATCGTCACGCCCGAGGTGGCGACGGTGACGTCGGTCGAGGCGACGGTGAACTGGACCTCCTCGAAAGCGCCGAAGTCGAAGTACGTCGCCGAAGCGCCGACCGCGTTCATGTCGGTGAGAACGACGCCGTCCACGGCAAAGACGTTGTCGCGCGAGTTCGAGCCCAGGCCGAGGAAGGCCGATTGCTGGCCGCTCTCGTTGCCGCCGACGTTGATGCGGTCCACCAGCACGCCAGGCGCCTGGCTCAGCAGCGACCAGGGATCGCGGGCCGTGGGGATCTTGTCGAGCTCGACGGTGGAGACGTTGGAGCCCTCGTTGAGCTTGCGCTCGTCGAGCAGCGGGCTCTCGCCGGTGACGGTGATGACGTCCTGCACGGCGCCGCTCAGGGTGATCCGCAGGTCGGCCTTGCGCCCCACCTGGATGACGATGTCGGGGTAGTCGATCGGCGAGAAGCCCTGGAGCTCGGCCTTCACCGAGTAGGTCCCCGGATAGAGGTTGAGGTAGCGGAACTGCCCCTCCTCCTCCGTCACCTGCACCTGCGGAGCGCCGACACCGGTGAGCGTGATGGTCACACCCGGGAGCGGCTTGCCCTGCTCGTCGGCGACCTTGCCGTAAAGGTCTCCCGTCTGCAACTGCGCGAGCGCCGGAACGGCGGCCGTCAGCAGCAGCAAAGCGAGCGTGAGACGCGCGAAGCTTCCTCTGCCCATTGGTTCCCCCTTTCAAACATCCGAACTGCCAGGATTATGCATCGCCTCACCGGCGGTTGCCAACGCTTCAAAAAAATGGAACGGCGGGAGCGTCAATACGGGTCCGCGTTGATCACCCCGTTGGTGACGCTCCGCAGATAATACCCCGTCGACGGCCGGTTCCGGAGGTCGAACGTGCCGCCGGCGGGGACCTTCCAGATCTTGTAGTTCGAGTAGGTCAGCGGCACGCCCGGCTGGCAGACCTCCGGCGCATGATCGGCGAGCACGAAGTAGGCGGGACCGTCGCCGATGACGGTGGCGAGGCCGTTCTTGTCCACCACCACCGAGGTCGCCTCGTTGACGGCGAATCCCAGGGCGCTCGCCGCCTTGCCGTCCTGAATCTGGCGGGCGACGAAGGCGAGAGTCCGGCCCATGCGGTCGCGGGTGACGAAGTGCGAATCGGTAATCACGTTCTGCAGATTGGCCCAGTGGAAGAAATCGTAGGTGAAGGTGACGTGCCGATGGTAAGGGTTGGCGAGGGCCTCGGCGGAGGTGGCGCTGCCCTGGCAGGCGTCGTAGGTGAAGTCCCCTTGAATGGCGAGCCCGGCGCTGGTGCCGCCGACGCCGCCGCCGCGGGCGTAGACGGACTCGACCGCCGTCTCCACCAGGGTTCCTTTGAAATACGTGACGTAGTCGCACTGATCGCCGCCGGCGAAGAACACCACCTCGGCGTTCTTGACCGTGGTCTCGACGGCCGCGGTGTTGGAGTCGCTGGCCTTGGTGATCACCAGGGTTTCCACGGAGTCGACTCCGTTCATGGCGTAGATGTAATCGTTGTAGCCGTTCGAGCCGGACGAACGCAGGATCACGACGTCGATCTTCGTCGCGCAGCTCGTGCAGCCGCGGACCTGATCGATCATCCACTGGATGGCCGCATCGACGTCCGTGCCGCCGCCGCCGAAGTCGTGGGCCGGTCCGGCCAGGGGAACGACCACGTCGGCGGCGTTGCCCGTCAGGTAGCGGGTGACCTTGGCCTGGGCAGGGAGCGCGAGGGCGGCGGCGAGAGCCAGCAGGGACCACGTCTTTCGCATCGAAATCCTCCTCCAGTCTCCGACGGTCGAAGCGCGGGAGTGCGCTTCTATCACTGAAGTGCGCCGGGCGCAGGGGAGCGAGTCGGCTGTATAAAGGGCCGGTCATGAAGAAGCTCCTCGCCCTCTGGCTTACGCTCCTCGGCGCTTTCTGGCTCATCCGCGAGCTGACCTCGGCGCTGCTCTTCCAGCGCGTGGACCAGGGCCCCGAAGCCTGGGCCGAATTGCTGCTCGTGCCGGCGCTCCAAGCGGCGGCGATCGGCTGGCTGACGCGAGGACGGCCGGGAAAGTGAGATCTCCGCTGTGGTACGCTGCCGTCGAATCCGCCGAGGTCCGCCATGCGCGACACGAAGCTGACCCTGATCCTCCTAGGCGCTCTGGTGTTCATCGCGGTCGGCTTCGTCCTGCACATGCTGGAGCCGATCCTCCTGCCCTTCGTCGTCGCGGTCTTCCTGGCGCAGGTCTTCGCACCCCTGAACGCGGCACTGCGAAGGCGGCGCGTGCCGGGGCCGCTGGCGATCCTCCTGGTGCTCGTCCTGGTGTCGATCGGCATCCTGATCTTCACCTGGGTGCTCTACTCCAGCGTGCAATCGTTCACCGAGAGCCTGCCGAAGTACCAGGCGCGGTTGCAGGGAATGCTCGCGGGGATCTCGGGCTGGCTCGCCGCCTCGTTTCCACGGCTCGCCGCACAGATCCAGCACTGGCACTGGGAGCAGGCTTTCGAGGTGTCGTCGGTGACCGGGTTCGTGGCGGCGATGGTGGGCTCGTTTCTCGTCTTCTTCAACGACGCCTTCCTGATCCTGCTCTTCCTCGTCTTCCTCCTCTCCGGCAGTCAGGCCTTCTCCGGCAAGCTCCGGCAGGCCCTGGCGAGCGAGCACGCGGAGCGGCTCGGCACGGTGATGAAGAACGTGCAGTCGCAGGTGCGGAAGTACTTGCTGACCAAGACGCTGATCAACCTGACGACCGGGACGCTGGTGGCCATCCTCCTGGCGGCGTTCGGCGTCGACTTCCCTCTCTTTTGGGGGCTCGTCACCTTCCTCGCGCACTACATCCCGAGCATCGGTGCCGTGATCTCGGTTGGCTTGCCCGCGGCTTTCCTCTTCCTCCAGTTCTCACCCGGGACGGCCCTGCTGATCGCGTTGATCAACGCGGCGTTGCAGTTCGTCATCGGCAACGCCATCGAGCCGCGGATCATGGGGACGAGCCTCAATCTGAGTCCGCTGCTGGTGCTGCTGGCCCTTATCTTCTGGGGCTGGCTGTGGGGTCCCTGGGGAATGGTCCTCGCCGTGCCGATCACCTCGATGATGAAGATCGTCTGCGAGAACGTGGAGCCGCTGCGGCCGCTCGCCGTGCTGATGAGCGAGACGGTCGAGCCGCCGGCGGATCAGACTCGTCCAGCCAAGAACGCCGAGGCCGGCCCGGCGCAGGTGCCTTCGGAGCTGACGTAGTCCCCTCGAGTATTTCACCCCCAGTCAAAGAGACTTCCAGACCGGATGCTATGATGGTGGGCAAGAGAGGAAGCGGAGCGATGACGCGAGTCCTTACGGGCCGTGCAGCGGCTTGATATGCCGGGCAAGAGAGGCACCATGCCGAGGACCCGCATCGCGATCACCACCGGCGACTGGCGACGCAGGCCGCGTTTGACCGCCATCGGAGAACGCGGTAGGCTGTGCCGACAAAATCCGGAGATCCCAGCATGGGTGCAAGGGTGGAGGCTCTCGGCGGGCGGTTTCGCGTCCCGGAAGAAGCGCAGCGCGGGAGGACGATGGCTCCCTTTGCTTCGCTGCTCCGCAGCCGGGCGGCCACGGCTCTGCTGACGGGTATCGCAGCGCTGCACCTTGCCCTGACGGCCGTCGGCCTGCCCGGCTGGCCCTGCCCGCTGCTTCATGGATTCGGAATTCCGTGCCCCGGGTGCGGGTTGACGCGCGCCGCGCTGGAGCTGTTGCGCGGCCAGTGGCGCGCCGCGCTCGCGCACCACGCTTTCGCTCCGCTGCTCCTCGCCGGCGTGGCCGTCATCGCCGCCGCCAGCCTGCTCCCCGAGCGCTCCCGGCTGGCCCTGATCGGCGGCGTCGAGCGGCTGGAGCGGCGCACCGGCCTGACGGCCGTCGTGCTGGCCGGCCTGGTGCTCTATTGGATCGCACGTTTCGCGTTCGCGCGGGAGACGCTCCTGCTGCTCGCCGGAGGTCAACCGTAATCATCAACGTCTCGAACAGGAGATCCGAAACATGATCTACCTCAGTTACGTGGCGGCCGTCGTCTCTCTCATCTGCTGGATCATGGTGCTCATCAAGATGTTCCCTGCGGAGGGCGTCCTCAAGGGGGTGCTGGCCATCATCTGCGGCCTCTACGCTTTCGTCTGGGGCTGGATCAACGCGACGAAGTTCAACCTGAAAAACATCATGCTGATCTGGACGATCGCCATCATCGTCCAGGTCGTGACGAGTTTCATGGGCGGCGCTTCCCTCTACCCCCGATGACGATAGGCTGAGCGGGACCGCCGCCCACCGCCGCCGGTCCCGCTCTCCACTCCCCTCTGCTAAGGCAGCCGCAGCACGACGATGGTCTGGTCGTCCTCGCGTGGCGCGTCGCCGGTGAATCGGGCCACGTCGCCGAGCACGCCGTCGCGCAGCCCCTCGGGGCCGCGGCCGGCGTGGCGGGCCAGGCTCTGCTCCAGACGGTCGAAACCGAACAGCTCTTCACTCCCCTCCCGGCGCGCCTCGACGAGGCCGTCGCTGAAGAGGAAGAGGGTGTCGCCCGGAGAGAGCTTGGAGGTGCGGGCTTCGACGTTCAGCTCGCCGCGCACCCCGAGCGGATAGGCGATCGACTCCAGCGACTCCACCCGGCCGCCGGCGGTGATGCGGTACGGGAAGAGGTGCCCGGCGCTGGCGTAGACGAGCTCCAGCCGCCGCGGATCGAGCACGGCGTAGCAGAGAGTGGCGAGCAGCCGCTTGCGGGCGGTCTGGTAGACGGTGCGGTTCAGGGTGTTGAAGACCGCTTCCACGTCCGGGTTGAAGGTCACCTGCACGGCGAGGGCGGACTTGGCCATCGACATGATGAGACCGGAGGAGACCCCGTGGCCGGCCACGTCGCCCACGGCCATGGCTAGGCGGCCGTCCTCGAGGGCAAGCACGTCGTAGAAGTCGCCTCCCACCTCCGAGGCTGGCAGGTAGGCGTGAGCGATGTCGACCCCGGCGAGCCGAGGGGGCAGGTCAGGGAGGATCGAGCTCTGGATGCGCCGCGCGGTCTCCAGCTCCACCCGCTGGCGCTCGCGCTCGGCGATGCGCCGGACGTGCGGCGGAATATCCTCATAGCGGTAGACGAACTCCTTGCCGCTGCCAAGGGCGCGCACGCTGACGATCAGCGGGGCGGCGAGAAGGCCGAGGGCGATCCAGCCCTGGGCCTGGACACCCGCATCCGCGGCGGTCAGCAGCGGATAGACGGTGAAGAGTCCCTGGGCGACGAAGCCGGCGAGCAGCACCGTCAGCAGGTCGGTGGTCACGAAGAGGGCCACCAGCGCGGCGGCGGCGAGGACCGCGACGGCGAAGGTCCACCCCAGAGGTATGACCAGTCCGAGCGGCGGGAAGACCACGGCGGCGGCCAGCACCGCGGCCAGTGAGCCTCCCCAGACTCCCAGGCGCCTGGCCGCGGACGGCAGCAGGCAGAGGACGATGGTGAGCAGGAGCGGCAGGAAGGTCGCCAGCGAGCTCAGCACCGCCTCCAGACCCGGCCAGCGGCTGTTGGCATCGAGCACCAGCGAAGAGAACGCCCAGCCGCCGGCCTGCCGGATGGCGAGCAGCAGGGCCGCCACGCCCCCCGCGATGGCGAGCCCCGCCATCCACCCGCGGAACGCCGACCGGGCCAAGGTCTCGTTCAACAGGTCCCCTTTGAAGAGGGCGTCGAATGCCGCCAGCTTGTGCCCCCAGCGCTCGCGGCAGATGGACTCGCCCACCGACCAGGCGAAGAAGGCGAGCGTCGCGGCGGGAAGGATGAAGTAGACCATCTGGAACAGGACGACGAGCCAGGTGTTCTGCTCGCGCGAGGCGAAGCCGAAGCCGCTGTCCTCGGAGCTGACGCGGCTGAGCAGCAGCATCATGAAGGCGCCCGCGACCGCGGCCAGGACGAAGATCTGGGCGCCGCGCCGCACCCCGATCACGCCTTCGTGGTAGCGCTTGAGGAACGGCCAGGCGAGGAGGACGACGAGCAGGAGGATCCAGACCACCCGGGTGATGCCGAGCAGACCGAAGCTCTGCACCGAGCGGGTGAGCTCCTTTTCGTGGGGATCGTCCAGCCAGGGGCCGAAACCGGCGATCTGATCGCCGGCGAAGAACACCTGGATCCCATGGGAGCTGCCCGCGACGAGAGGGTTTCGGCGGTCGGGGTAGCGGACGGCCAGGTCGGTCCGCTTGGCGAGCTGCTGGCTGCGGAGCTCCGGCGGACCGTAGTGGGAAAGATCGATCCCCTGCTGGATCAGGAAAGCATCTGCCCGAGCCCGGGCGTCCTGGGGAGAGATCGGTGAGCCTGGCGCTTGGGGATCGAAGCGGCGCCGGAGCGACAGGATCTGACCGGAGAAGGAGACCTGAGCCGTGTAGGCCCATTCATCACGCTGCGCTCCCCGCGGATAGACCCGCACCCGCCAGTCGATGACCTGGTCGGGCAGCCGCGACTCGCGAAGGCCTTTCTCGCCGCGGCGGTCGTACACGTTCTGCAGCCGGCGCTCCAGGAAGAAGTCCCGGTCCACGACGACCACCACATAGGGTTCCTTGACCGGCTCACCCAAGTCGCGGAAGCGTTCGAGGGCGATGGCGACCGCTTCCTCGCGCGACACCGACCAGGGCTGCGGCAGAAATGGAAACGCCCGCGGATAGGCCCACATCAGCAGGAGAAGACCCGCGGCACCGGCAAGGAGCCAGAGGAGGAGAGAGCGCGCGCTTCGCATCGGTTCTAGATACGCGTTGGGGAGATTGTAAGTTTTCCGAGCCTTGCGCGCGAGCCGCCCAGTAGCCGTTGTATCGTACCGCCCATGCCCGCGGGGATCGACTTCCGGCGTTACCGCAAGGTCCGCCGCTTCGTCACCCGCACCTTTTTGCACGTCTTCTGGTGGGACGTCTTCCTCAACGCTCCAGGGCTGCGGCGGCTCCGGCGGTCACCCATCGAGCGCTATAAGATCATCGCCCGCCGTTACCGCTCCCTCGCCACGGAGATGGGCGGCGTCCTCATCAAGCTCGGACAGTTCCTCTCCACCCGTGTGGACATCCTCCCTCTGGAGATCACCCGCGAGCTCGCCGGCTTGCAGGATGAGGTGCCCCCCGAGAAGTTCGAGGATATCGCCCGCCAGATCGAGGAGGACTTCGGCCGCCCTCTCTCCGAGGTCTTTCCCTGGATCGCGCCCGAGACGGTCGGCGCCGCCTCGCTCGCCCAGGTGCATCGCGCCCGGCTGCCGAGCGGCCAGGAGGCCGTCGTCAAGGTGCTGCGGCCGGGCATCGACGTGCTGGTCGAAACCGATCTGGCGGCGGTCCGGCTGGCCACGCGGCTGCTGAAATTCTCGAAGACGGTCCGGCGGCGGGTGGATCTCGACCGCCTCGGCATGGAGGTCACCGAGACCACCCGGGCCGAGCTCGACCTGCAGGCCGAGGGGCGCAACGCCGAGCGCTTCGCTGAGAACTTTGCCGGCGACTCCCGGGTCTACCTGCCGAAGATCTTCTGGGAGTCGAGCGCCCGGCGGACGCTGACGCTGGAAGACGTCGGCTGGATCAAGATCGCCGACCTCGCTGAGCTCGATCGCGCCGGCATCCGCCGCTCCGAGGTGGCCCGCGATCTCTACCGCATCTACCTCTGTCAGATCTTCGAGCACTACTTCGTGCACGCCGATCCTCATCCCGGGAACCTCTTCGTGAGACCGCTGCCGATCGGCGACGAGGTCCCCTTCGCGCCGGGCGACCCGGTGCCTCCTTCCCCCGCTGGAGAAGCGCGGCCGTTCCAGGTCGCCTTCGTCGACTTCGGCATGGTCGCCGTCATCCCCGAACGCTTGCGGAACGCCCTGCGCGAGTACGCCATCGGGTTGGGCACACGCGACGCCGCCCGTCTGGTCCATTCCTACGTGGCCGCCGGCGTGCTGCTGCCTGGAGCCGACCTGCGGCGTCTGGAAGAGGTCCACGAGGAGCTCTTCGCCCGTTTCTGGGGGGTGAGGATCGGCAGCCTGCGCGATACCGCGTTCTCGGAGGCGCGCTACTTCTTCCGCGAGTATCGCGATCTGCTCTACGAGCTGCCGTTCCAGGTGCAGGTGGATCTGCTCTTCGCCTCGCGGGCGGTGGGCTTGCTCGCGGGGCTCGCCACGCATCTCGATCCCGAGTTCGATCCCTGGGCCGAGACGCTGCCCTTCGCCGAGCGGCTCGCCGCGGAGGAGCTGAAGCGCGACTGGCGCGGCCTGCTGCGCGAGGGTCTCTCTCAGCTCCAGGTCTTGCTGAGCCTGCCGCGCCGGGTGGACGCCGTCTTTTCCCGCACCGAACGGGGGTCCTTGACCGTCCAGGCCGCCCTCACGCCGGAGTCCCGCAAGACCATCCAGCGCCTCGAGCGCTCGGTTCACCGGCTCTCCTGGATGGTGGTCTCAGCCGCGCTGCTCATCGCCGGCGTCATGGTTCACGCCGACGCACCCGGCGAGCCCTACGGACAGTGGCTGGCGATCCTCTCGGGGCTGGTGTTCCTATGGGGCATCGTGTCCAAGAAATAGGGCTCGATGGCATCTTTCCTGCACAATGGAAGCGCGTGAAAAAATCGCGGCTCACCGCCCTCGCAGGGCTCCTCGCGTTGCTCGCCGCCTGCGGGGCCGAGGAGGCTCCCCGCCTCACCGCCGCGGGACCCCGGCCGGCGCAGATCCCCCGCCGGGAGGCCCGAGCTCCCAAGGCCGACGCCGAGCTGGCGGCGGTCGGCCGCCAATCGTTTCAGGGATCGAGCGCGTTCCGCTGCGTACTGCACGCCAGGGAGGGCCTGCAGATCAACTTCCGTACCGGCGACCCGGAGATGCCGGCGGTGGCGGTGCGGATCGAGGATTACACCGGGAGCGGCCCTTACCGGGCGCGCCTCTTCGTGACCGGCCGTTCCCGCACCGGGGCTCTCGTGACTTCGACGGGAGAGGTCAACGTTCAGGTATCCCAGCGGGCCCTGGCAGCCGATGGGACGGCGGCAATCCTCGGCGGATCCTTCACGGGATCGTATGGCGGTCCGGCGGGAAAGGGGTCCATTGAAGGACGCTTCGAAGACTGCAGGTATTCGGCCTACCGTGACGGCCCGCAGAAACCGGCCAACATCACGGCGGCCCCGTGAGCTACTTTTCGCACCTCGTGCCGTTGAGCCGCGCCAGCTCCTCGGCAATCACCTGCTCCAGCAGCTCGTCGATCTCTCGCTGGCTCAAGGGAGTGCTGGACTCGTCAGGAATCGCCAGATCCTCGATATCCGCGTCGAGCCGGTCCAGCGCCGACGTCGGGTCGTTGGGAGGAAAATCTCCCGGATCTTCGCTGGACTCCTCGTCGCTCATGGCGGGCTGAATTCTACAGGATGGACGGCCTAGAGACGCACCAGCAGCGCGACCGGGAACCGCGCCAGCAATCCCTTCAAAAATAACCTTCCGCCGCCGGCCTCCTCGCCCGTCAGCTCGTTGCGCCAGCGGCCGGCAGGCAGCTCGACGAAGGTGTCACTCCAACCTCCCTGGAGCCCGATCACCAATCGGGGAACGACGGCGGCCACCTCTCCGCCCCTCAGGAAAGCGACAGCATGGGCCGCTCGAGCTCCAGCGGCGCGGAGGGGCCGGTAATCGCCCTCGGGGCCGAGCGCGGCGGGCCGGCGGCGGCGCGCTTGAAGCCCCTGGCGAATCAGCCAGAGCTTGGGCAGCCCCTCGTCCATGCGGGCGAGGATCTCCTCGGGTCTCATCCCCTTCGCCAGCTCCGCCAGCAGACGGCGCCGCAGCTCATAGTCGACCGGGCGGCGGTTGTCCGGATCGACCAGGGAGAGGTCCCAGATCTCCGTCCCCTGATAGAAGTCGGGTACACCCGGAGCGGCGATCTTGAGCAGGGTCTGCGCGAGCGAGTTGATCCTCCCCGGGTCGACCAGGGGAGCGACGAACAGCTCAAGATCGTTAACGAAGCCCGGGTCCTGCAATGTCTTCTCCACGAACCCTCGCAGCGCCTCTTCGTACTCGGGGCTGACCCGCGTCCAGGACGTGTGGACCTTGGCCTCGCGCGCCGCCTTCTCCATGAACGCCACCGCCCGCTCGACGGAAAGCGGCCAGGCGCCGACGAGGGTCTGATAGAACAGGTATTCGGTGTTGCGGTCGGGCCAGTCGCCGCGCCGGTATCTCGCGTTGCGTTCGAACCAACCTCGCACCGCCTCTCCCCACTGCTGCGGAATCTCCGAGAGCAGACTGAGGCGCGCCCTTACGTCCTCGCTCCGTTTGGTGTCGTGCGTCGACGTGGCACTCATCGTCCGCGGCCAGCGGCGGCTCACCTGGCAGCACCGGCGATGGAGCTCTTCGGCGGCAATCCCGAAGACGCCGGGGCTCCCCCCGACCTCGTTGAGCGAGGTCAGGCGGTGGAAGTTGTAGAAGGCGGTGTCCTCCACCCCTTTGGCCATGGCGGGCCCCGTGAGCTGCTGGAAGCGCATGACCAGTTTGCTCTCCACCTCGCCGCGAATCCTTAGCAACAGCAAGTCGCCGAAGAAATCGAACAGCTCGGGAGAGAGCTCGGGGCGGCGGGTTTTGGCCGCTTCGATGGCTTCGCCGACCTGACGCTCGTCCTCCGGGCTGACCTCTCCCTCCTCTGCGCGCACGTAGGACCGGTAGACGGGGAAACAGGCGGCCACCTCACGGATCGCGTGCCGCAGCTCGAAACGCGTGTAGTCCCGGTGCCGGCGGTGGCGCTCGCAGACGGCGAGGAAGACCTCGGCCAGACGGTTGACGTCGCTCGCCAGCAGCTCATTCAGCACCAGGAGCCTCTTCTCCCTCACCAACTCGGTCCACGAGACGCTCTGGCCCGTCAGCTCGCTGTAGAGATCGGTGAGCGGCTCCTCGCCGGCGGGATCGACGGACAGCCCGCCGGCGACGTTGAGAAAGTCGTAGCCCGTGGTGCCGTCCACCGGCCAGCTCTCGCGCAGCGACTCGCCCGGTTCGAGGATTTTTTCGATCACGATCCACGTGTGGGGAGCCGCGTCGCGGAGCCGCGCGAGATACCGCTTCGGATCGCGAAGGCCGTCGGGATGATCGACGCGAACGCCGTCGAGCCGGCCTTCCGCGAGCCACCGCAGGACCAGGGCGTGCGTGTCCGCGAACACCCGCTCGTCCTCGGCGCGCAAGCCGACGAGGGTATCCACGTCGAAGAACCGCCGGTAGTCCAGCTCGTGGCCGGCGGTGCGCCAGAGGGCCGGACGATAGTTCTGGCGCTGCAGCAGCTCATCAAGCCGGTCGGGGTCGGCGTTGGTCTCCGCCACGACCTCATCCACGGCACCAGCGATACGGGGCTCCTCTTCGCAAAGCCGGGCGAGCTGGCCGGCCAACACCTCCTTGTCTCGATGCCGGCGGGCGATGCTCTCACGGTCGGTGGCGGTGGCGAGAGGGAGCTGGCCGTAGCCGTCGGCGATGAAAGCAAGGTCGGGCGAGCCGCAGCGCCGAGCCGCATCCGCGAGCAGCGAATCGAGCGACCGGGGGGCTACCGGCATGCGGTGCTCCTGGTAGTGGATCTCGAATTTGCCGTCCCGGCGGACCAGCTTAAGCTCGCCCGCCTCCAGCACCCGGCCGTAGTGGTCTCCCAGAATGGGCAGCAGCACCGTGTTGCGCAACCGTTCCTGAGGCGGGTGCCAGTCGACATCGAAATACGTGGCGTAGCGGCTCGACGGCCCGTTCTCCAGCACGTCCCACCACCAGACGTTGCCCCGCTCGGTGATCGCCATGTGGTTGGGAACGATGTCGAGCACCTGCCCCAGGCCATGCTCCTCGAGAGTCCGGCAGAACCGTGCGTGGGCCTCTTCGCCTCCAAGGTCCTCGTTGACCCGGCCGGGGTCGACCACGTCGTAGCCGTGGGTGCTCCCCCGGGCCGCCTGGAGATAGGGCGAGCTGTAGAGATGGGTGATTCCGAGCTCCGCGAGGTAGTCGGCGATCGCGGCCGCCTCGTCGAAGCCGAACTCGGGGCGGAGCTGGACGCGATAGGTGGATAGGGGAACTCGAGGCACGACGAAACAGCGGGTGCAAGGCCTAGACCAGAGGACGTGGAGGGTTCGCATAAAAGCCGTTTTGACATATTCTGGTCTTATGCGGCTCCTGCTAGCCCTCCTCGCTCTGAGCGGTTCTGCTCATGCCGAAACCTGGATCTCGCCGCTCGCCGGCCGGAATCTCATCGTCGTCGATTCCCGGGGTCTCCCTTCTCCCTCGTTCGAGAAGGCGCTCGGCCCGGATAGGGTCGTCTACGAGGCTTTTGTGGCCGCTCGGGTCCCGGCGAACCGGAGCATCACCGGGTTGAAGGGCCTGACGTACTCGCTCGAGCCCGATCCTCCCTCAATGAGCAGCGGTCGGGTCGGTTCCGCCGCGATTCCGGGTTTTTATCTCGTCCGTTTCGCTTTCCCGATCCAACCGCAGTGGATCGCGGATCTCGCGAGGTGCGGCGCCGAGAAGATGGCAGCCATGGGAGACGGAACCCTGCTGGTGCGCGCCGCGGGACTCGAGCTGATCCGCACCTGCAAGACCTCCCGATACCTCTCCTGGGCGAGGTCTTACGAGAGCGCCGACCGGCTGCCTCCAGACCTCATGGCGGAAACCGGCCCGGTCGAGGTCTGGCTCCAGTTCGCGCCGACGACAAGACTGGAGCTCGCCGCCAGGGAGCTGCCGGAAAGCGTCGAGATTCTGGGAAGCTATCGCTCGGCGCCGGGCTCCTTTCTTTTCGTCCGCGTGCTCGCCGGCACCCCCGAGCTGGCGGCGATAGCGGTGACCCATGCCGAGCTGCTAACCATCAACCGTGTGATCGCGGGCATTCCCCAGGACGAACGGCAGGGGCAGATCGTGGCGGCCCAGCACGACGGCAGGAAGGTCACCACACCCGGGTATCTGCAATGGCTGACCGCCCGGAGTTTGATGAGCGATTCGAACCAGCAGACCGTCGCCCTCTTCGACACCGGTTACGACGACGGCTCCGGCCCCGGCGGCAACCACCATCCCGATCTGGAGAAGCCCGATCGCCTGGTGGACATCTGGAGCTTCATCGACCAATCTCCATCCGCGCCGGACGGGCGCGGGCATGGCACTCTGGTGGCCGGTATCGTCGCCGGCGACGGCCGAAATACCGGAGAGAAGGACCCCCAGGGCTTCCTGCTGGGAGCCGGGATTGCTCCCAAGACGAAGCTCGTAGCGCTGCAGATCTTCCAACCCTTCCCGGACGCCTGTAACGTCTTCCGCACCGCCACTCGGCTGGACGAGCTCGCGGAGGCCTTCGCCTGGGCCCGCACGACTGCGCAGGGAACCGACAAAGCCCTGATCGCGAATCATAGTTGGGCGCAGAACACCAACACCTATACAGACCTGGGGCAGCTCTTCGACGAACGGACGATCGACGCCGATCCGGCCCGCGTGGGGCTGCAGCCGATGACCATGATCGTCGCCGCGGGCAACGGCGGTCCGGGGGACGATACCGTCAGCAGCCCGGCCATAGCGAAAAACGTCATCGCCGTCGGCTCCACTCAGAACTACCGCCCTTCGACCCAGCCGGGCTCGCCGCCTCTCCTCTGCACCAACGGCGTCCCGAGCAATGAAGAGAGCCGCCACATCGCCCGGGTGAACGAGACGAGCGCCCGTGGGCGACGATTCGATCCGTTTCCGTCGCCGGCCGCGCTTCACACCACGCGGATCAAACCCGATCTGGTGGCTCCCGGCGGCCGAGTCTTCTCCACCGTGCCGTTCCAGACCCCGGAGACCTACATCTGCCCGCGAACCTGTCGCGCCTGGTGGCCCGATCCGCCCATCGGCTATCACTCTTACGTGCAGGCCACGAGCTATGCGGCTCCGGTGGTGACGGGTGTCGCAGCCTTGAAACGTAAATGGTTCCTCGATCGCGGGGTCGATCCCGCCCCGAGCCTGCTCAAGGCGGCCCTGATCGCCACCGCGGACGACCTCGGCTCGTTCTACGCCGCAAACCACCGTCCGAGCCACGCCTTCGGCTGGGGCCGCGTCAACCTCGACCGGCTGACCGACCCCGCAGCTCGCTTCTGGGTCAACGAGAGGCCCCAGATGGCACTCTCGACCGGTCAGCAACGGAGCTGGACGAAGACGATCGGCGAACCCGGCAAGGACACCTACATCGTCCTGGCCTGGAGCGACCCTCCTGCGCCCATCACCCGGAGCTCCCAGGCGCCGCTGATCAACGACCTCACGCTCACGGTGGAGCTCAAGGACGAAACCGTTTTCTGGCGGGGCAACAACTTCAACGAGAACACGACCGGCACCGACGACGGCTTCTCGCATGCCTTCACCACCGGGGCGGCCACCCTCGCCGATGCGATCAACAACGTCGAAGCCGTGTTCCTCCCCGCCGGCACCTTCCGGACCGGCCAGCAGGTGACGATCCGGGTCACGGGAGCCAATGTGACGGCGGGACCGCAGCGGTTCGCGGTCTACGCCTACAACGTACGGCGGTGAGGTAGGTCAGCCGGCGTACTCGCCGGGAACGGCGGTTTCGCTCTCCCCCGTCTCGTCCTTTTCGTCCCTGCCATCCTTTTCGTCCCTCTCCCTCTCCCGCTGCAGGAACAGCACGCCGAGCGGCGGCAGGGTCAAGCCTACCGAGTGCTCTCGGCCGTGCATCGGGATCGGCTCCGACTCCACTCCTCCCAGGTTCCCCTTGCCGCTGCCGCCGTAGTCGGCGGCGTCGCTGTTGAGGATCTCCTTCCAGAAGCCGGGCCTGGGCACGCCGACGCGATAGCTCTCGCGCGGCACGGGCGTGAAGTTGAAGACCACGGCCACCGGCTCGCCGGGCGTCCTGCCGTGCCGCAGAAAGGCGATGACGCTGTAGTCCGCGTCCGAGCCGTCGATCCACTCGAAACCGTCCGGGTTGCAGTCCAGCTCGTGGAGCGCGGGCTCCTGACGATAGAGGCGGTTCAGGTCCCCCAGCCAGCGGGCGATACCGGCGTGGCCGGTGTCTTCCTCCAGCAACCGCCAGTCGAGGCTCGAATCGTGGTCCCACTCCCGCCACTGCGCGAGCTCGCAGCCCATGAACAGGAGTTTCTTTCCCGGTTGGGCGAACATGTGGCCATAGAGGAGCCGCAGGTTCGCCAGCTTCCGCCAGACGTCGCCGGGCATCTTGTTGATCAACGAGCCCTTGCCATGCACCACCTCGTCATGAGAGAGGGGCAGCACGAAGTTTTCGCTGAAGGCGTAGAGCGAACGGAAGGTGATCTGGTTGTGATGATACCGGCGATGAATGGGATCGTGGGCCAGATAGGCCAGGGCATCGTGCATCCATCCCATGTCCCACTTGTAGCCGAAGCCCAAACCGCCGATGTAGATGGGGCGCGAGACCATCGGCCACGCGGTGGACTCCTCGGCCACGGTCTGCGCGTCGGGGAAGCTCTCATAGACCTCCTGGTTGAGCGTGCGCAGGAAGGAGATCGCCTCCAGGTTCTCACGGCCGCCGTACTCGTTGGGAATCCACTCGCCCGCCTTGCGGGAATAGTCGAGGTAGAGCATGGAGGCGACGGCGTCCACCCGCAGGGCATCCGCGTGATAACGCTCGAGCCAGAAGAGCGCGCTGCTGATGAGAAAGCTCCGCACCTCGTTGCGGCCGTAATTGAAGATCCAACTCGACCAGTCAGGATGGAAACCCTTGCGCGGATCGGCGTGCTCGTAGAGATGGGTACCGTCGAAGAACGCCAGGCCATGCTCGTCGCCCGGGAAGTGGGAGGGCACCCAGTCGAGAATGACGCCGATCCCTTCCTGGTGCAGGTGATCGATGAGGTACATCAGATCCTGCGGTGTGCCGTAGCGGCTGGTGGGCGCGAAGTAGCCGGTGGTCTGGTAGCCCCAGGAGCCGTAGAAGGGATGCTCCATGACCGGGAGCAGCTCGACGTGCGTGAAACCGAGCTGTTTGACGTGGCCGGCGAGGAGCGGTGCTGCCTCACGGTAGGTGAGCGGCCGGTCCCCTTCCTCCGGCACGCGCATCCAGGACCCGAGATGGACCTCATAGATCGACACCGGCGCCGAGAGCGCATGCTTCTCCTTGCGCGCCAGCAGCCAGTCGGCGTCCCACCAGTCGTACTCGAGGTCCCAGACGACGGAAGCCCGCCGCGGCGGCGTCTCGGCGAAGAAGGCGAAAGGATCCGCCTTGTCGGCGCGATAGCCGCGGTAGCGGGAGATCACGTGATACTTGTATTTCACCCCCGGGGTCACCCCAGGTATGAACGCCTCCCAGATCCCCGAGTTGCCGCGCACCGACATCAGGTCCGCCCGTTTGTCCCACTGATTCCAGTCGCCGATCACCGACACCTGCTCGGCGTTCGGCGCCCAGACGGCGAACCAGGTGCCCTCTCGTTCACCGTCGGTGCCGGGATGGGCCCCCAGCTTCTCGTACAGCCGGAAGTGGGTGCCCTCGTTGAAGAGGTAGAGGTCGTGCTCGGTAATCGGGCTGGCCATGGTCATCTCCGCCGCAGCTCATCCACCCTTTTCAGCGGCTCCACCACGTCGGCCCGGGTCGAGAATTCCTCGAAGGAGAAGCGCGCTTTGCGTTGCCAGTTCGGCCGTTCGGTGTGGGTGCCCGGGACATTCTGCGGCTCCGTCTCCTCCCAGAGGTCCTCGAGGTTCACCAGCACCAGGCGCGACGGGCTGGCCGCCAGGCTGTCGAGACAATTCGCCAGGATCGCCCGGCCGGTGCCGGCGCCCTGGTCGCGCGCTGCGGGCGGCAGCGACTCCTCCATCCTCTGGTGGATCGCCTGCCGCCGCTGCCGCTCGTGGCGGACCTCTTCGGGTGTGAAGAAGCCCAGGCCATGCAGCTCGTCCACATCCCTGGCCTGCCAGTAACCCTGAAAGGTCGGCATGTCGTGCGTGTTGAGGCTCGCGACGGAGGGCGCCGGGGGCTCGCGCAACGGCTGGCTTCCGGGCTGCAGCTCGTACTGCAGGACGTACATGCCGAGCACCTCATGGCGCTCCATGGCCTCGTTGACTTCCGGCGGCACCGTGCCCAGGTTTTCGCCGACGATGATCGCTTGGTGGCGATGGCTCTCGAGCGCCAGCACGGCGTAGAGCTCCTCGGCGGGGTAAGTGACGTAGACGCCGTTGGGAGCGCCCATGCCCTGAGGAATCCAGAACAGCCGGTGGAGCTGCATCACGTGATCGAGGCGCAGCACGCCGGCATGCTCCAGATGGTGGCGGAGGCAGTCGATCAGATGGTCGTAGCCGCGCTCGCGCAGGCGCTCGGGACGGAGCGGCGGAAAGCCCCAGTTCTGCCCCTTGGTGAAGAGAGCGTCGGGCGGCGCGCCGGCTGCCACGCCCTGGGCGAAGAGATCCGGCTCGCGCCAGACGTCGTAAGCGCTGCCGTGAACGCCGAGCGGCAAGTCGAGGTACAGTCCGGGACCGCGCCGTCGCGCCTCTTTCGCCAACGCGCGGATCTGCTGGTCGGCCGCCCATTGGGTCCAGAGATAGTAACGGCGGTCCTCCTCGTCGTAGTCGGCGGGAGCGAGCGTCCCCTCGCGCAGCCGCTCGGGCCAGACCTGCCACGGCTCGCCGCGGCGATCACCCACCGCCCGGAAGGCGGCGTAGGTCTCGAGGTCCGTCTTGGCGGCCACGAACGACTCGAACTCCTCCTGCCGCGGACCAGGCCGGGAGACGAAGCGGTGGACGAGCTCCTCCAGGACCCGGCGTTTCAAAGCTATCAGCCGGGGATAATCGACTTGAGAGGAGGCCCGCAAGACCTCCAGCTCGCGGAGGAAATCCGGCGACTCCAGGAGCCGACGGGCAGGGGCGCAATCCTCGATCTCCGGCAGCCGGCGCGGATCGATGTAGAGCTCGTTCCAGAACAGGCGCGAGGCCGGCGCGTAAGGGCTTGGATCACATGGCTGGTCGAGGAACGCCGCGAGCATCGGGAGGGTGGCTACCACGCCGCCGCCGAGGCTGGCGGTCCATTCGGCGAGGGTCTCCAGATCAGAGAAATCTCCCGCGCCCCAGCTCCGGGCCGTGCGCAAGGCGTAGAGAGGCAGGAAGACGCCCCAGAGGGCCTTGCCGTCTCCCGCATAGCAACGGCCCGGGGCCGAGATGACCACCGCTTCGGCGCTGCGGCCGCCGTGCTCGACGGAGAGCCGGTGATAACCGAAGGGCAGCGGTTCCGGCAGCGCGAGACGCCGGCCGGCGCGGATCGAGCCTTCCGGCGGTTGGATCTCCGCCAGGCTCTCCAGGTCCATGATCTGCCCCCGCCGCTCGCCGCCGTCCAGATCGAGGTGGTAGGCGACCGCTCCCCCTCCCGCCGCCGGCCTCAGCTCGATCGCCGGCGCGTGCCCATCCCAGGCGACGACGACCGGCGCCAGCAGCCTGCCGGCCAGCTCCTCGCGCCGCTCGCGCAGGGCCGCCGGCACCTCGCCCATGCCGTCGAGCGGCGCCTGCAGAGCTCGCAGCACGCCGAGCAGCGACTCCGGGCTCGCCTCCACGTAGTTGCCCATCGCATCGTGGTAGGAAATCTGGATGCCGTACAGCCGGGCCAGCGTCAGCAGGTCTTCGCGTTCGGTCGGCAAGTGCGTGGTCCCCTTCGCTCACTCTCCCAGGGTCTGGCGGATTCCCCGCAGCGGAATCTGCACCCACTCCGGCCGATTGCTCAGCTCAGAGCCCAACTCGTACACCGCCCTCTCCAGGAGGTAGGAGTCGAGGAGGATCGCCCCCTCCTCGGCCGTCGGCGGCAGGAACGAAGCTCCCTGCGCCCGGCGCAGATAGGCCTGGAGAAAAGCGGCGGAGACCCATCGTTCCCAATACAGTGCCCAGCTCTCCAGCGCCGCCAGCGACTCGTTGGCAGCCATGCCGGCGGAAGCCTCCTCGAAGAGCTTGACGTAGGCTGCATACTGGAACGAGCGCACCATGCCGGCGACGTCTCGAAAGGGCGAGCGTTTCAAGCGCCGCTCCGAGAGCGACCGCGACGATTCACCCTCGAAATCGAGAATGACGAAGTCGCGGCCCGTATAGAGCACCTGCGCCAGATGATAATCGCCGTGGATACGGATGCGCTCGGCCGCGAGCCTTCTCGCCGTCAGACGCCGCAGCCGCTCCACGATCCGGTCCTCGGCCGCGAGCACCCGCTCGGCCGTCTCGCGCACCGCTTCAGGAAGGTCTTTCAACCGCTGCCGCAGGAGCCGGAAATTCTTCTTGGTGAGCGAGCGCATCGAATCATATAGCGACCTCTGATAGAGCTCTGAGAAGGGCTCCGGCTCGAACTCCTTCTCGCGGCCCGAGGCCAGGGCGATGTGCAGCTCGGCGGTGCGCTCGCCGAGCAACTGGGCGATCGGCAGATACGTGCCGATGCGTTCCAAATCGTCGGCCGCGATCGCCCGCCCGGCGAGCTCGAGCAAAGGCTCGGTGGGGATGGGGACGGGAGTCGGGTCGATACGGACGCGATCGAAGTAGCGTCCCAGGGCGTCCAGCGTGTAGCCCCAGGCATCTCCCTCGTTGGCCACGTACTCGCGCAGAATGCCGAGCGTCATCGGCTCGCTCCGCCGCTCCCGGATCTCCAGGGTCCCGGCGATCCGCGGCACGTGGCGAAAGTCGGTCTGAGCGGTCAGAAAGCGGCCGATCTCCAGGTCGGGGTTGACCCCCGGCTCCAGCTTGTGGAAGAGCTTGAGGACCAGCCGGTCGCCAAAGCGTACCGAGGTCTTCGTCTGGCCCGTCCGCAGCATCGCCGTTTCCAGACCGGCGTTCTTATCGATCTCCGGGAAGACGGGCGAAGGCGTGGCGACGAGCTCGCTGCGCTGTCCCCGGAAGCGACCGCCGCTGGCGATCGCCTCCAGGAGCCGGCGGGAGAAGCCGGCTTCGCCGAACGGATCGTAGAGCAGGCCCGTGCCCTCCGGCACGTCGGACTGCAGCCGCGCCACGACCGGAGGCGAGCCTGCCCGGCGCAGTCGCCGCACCAGCTTGGAGTCGGAGTCCGGGACGAAGGCGAGCGGCAACGCATAGGTCTCCGCCTCGATGTCGCCGTAGCTCACCTCCAGCAAGGCGATGACGGCGGCTTCGTCGATCGGGATCACTTCGCTGATCTCGACCCCGCGCAGCGTCCGCGCCGTGCCGCCGAACCAGCCGCGCGAGGGGAGCACCTCGAGCAGCGCCGCCTCCAGATCCCGCCCGCCTTTGCCTTCCAGACAGCTCCGCCACGGCCCCTCGACCGTGAGCGCCGGGATGCGCGCCTTCATGAGCGTCCCGGCGGGCGCTCCCTGCCGCGCCCGGCCAAACTGTGTGGGGTCTCGCACCAGCGAGAACCAGAGGAAGGAATGGGGGCTGAGAACCATGCCGTACCCGCCGCTGCCGATCCTGGGAAACGGCGAGCGTCCGAAGAGCTCGAACGGCGTCATCTCCGCGAAGGGGGCGAGATCCAGCTCGGCGTATTGCGCGAAACGTGAGAGATTCGCCACCACCAGCAGCGTCTCGTCGCCGAAGCGGCGCAGGAAGGCGAGCACCCGGTGATTCTCGGGCTGCAGGAACTCGAGAGCGCCGCGGCTGAACGCCGGATGGCGCTTGCGCAGGGCGATCAGCCGCCGCGTCCACCACAGCAACGAGTGCGGGTTCGCCTGCTGCGCCTCGACGTTGACCGCTTCGAAGTGGTACTCGGGATCGACGATCACCGGCAGGTAAAGCCGCTGCGGGTTGGTGCGCGAGAAGCCGGCGTTCTTGTCCGCGCTCCATTGCATGGGTGTGCGCACGCCGTTGCGGTCGCCGAGATAGAAGTTGTCGCCCATGCCGATCTCGTCCCCGTAGTAGAGGACCGGCGTGCCGGGCAGCGAGAAGAGCAGGCCGTTGAGCAGCTCGATCCGCCGCCGGTCGGTGCCCAGCAGCGGCGCCAGGCGCCGGCGGATGCCGACGTTGATTCGCTGGTCGCGGTCCGCCGCGTAGACCCGGTACATGTAATCCCGCTCCTCGTCGGTGACCATCTCCAGCGTCAGCTCGTCGTGGTTGCGCAGGAAGATGGCCCATTGCGCCTTCTCGGGAATCGGCGGCGTCTGCTGCAGGATGTCGATGATCGGATAGCGGTCCTCCATGCGCACCGCCATGAAGAGGCGCGGCATCACCGGGAAGTGGAAGGCCATGTGACACTCGTCGCCGCCCGTGGCGGGATCGCCGAAATAGGCGATCGAGTCCTCGGGCCACTGGTTGGCCTCCGCGAGCAGCATGCGGGCGTGAAACCTGGCGTCCACATGGGTGCGCAGCTTCTTCAGAAAGGCGTGCGTTTCGGGGAGATTCTCGTTGTACGTCCCCTCGCGCTCGTAGAGGTAAGGAATGGCGTCGAGCCGCAGGCCGTCGACTCCCATCTCCATCCAGAAGTCCAGGGCCTTGAAGATTTCCTCCTGCACCTGCGGGTTGTCGAAGTTCAGATCGGGCTGATGCGAGAAGAACCGATGCCAGTAGTAGGCGTTGGCCACCGGGTCTCTGGTCCAGTTCGAGGTCTCGGTGTCGGTGAAGATGATGCGGGTGCCGGCGTACTTCCGGTCCGTGTCGCTCCAGACGTAGAAGTCCCGTTCGGGGCTGCCCGGCGGAGCCAGGCGGGCGCGCTGGAACCACGGATGCTGATCCGACGTGTGATTGATCACCAGCTCGGTGATGACCTTGAGGCCCCGCTGATGGGCCGCGTCGAGGAAAGCCTTGAAATCCTCGAGCGTGCCATAGGCCGGATGGATGTTGGTGTAGTCGGAGATGTCATAGCCGTCGTCGCGCCAGGGCGAGGGGTAGAACGGCAGGAGCCAGATGGCCGTGACCCCGAGATCCCGCAGGTAGTCCAGCTTGGCCGTCAGCCCCTGGAAGTCGCCGCGGCCGTCGCCGTCCGAATCGAAGAAGGCGCGCACGTGGACTTCGTAGATGATCGCGTCCTTGTACCAGAGCGGATCGTCCCCGCGCTGTTCCCGCCGCTTCGGAGTCTCGCCCGCCGCGGATTGTGCCGTCTCTTCCGACAAGATCGTCACGTCTAACCTCTCGCCGCCCCGCAGTGCCTGATGCGGACCGAGCCGAACAGAGTTGCGCGTTCCATGCCAGGGCTGTCGGCCCGGCAGGGAGCGCAGCGTCGGTCATGGTTTACCAGAGTTGGAGGGGAACCGCAAAGCGTGTCTTTTCTTTTTCCCTCCTCTCCCTTGAGAGAGGAGGGGTAGGGGAGGTGAGGGGCGGCGGCGCGCCAACGGGCTGATCGTGGAGGACTTGGGGAGCGGAGGTCTTCTACACCCCCACCATCTCCGCCACTTCGCTCTCGATCTCCTCGAAACGGGCCGTGAAGTGCCGGAGGACCTTGGGCGCGTGAGTCATGCGCAGGCCCTTGAGGGTCTCGCGGGTGACGGCGATGTCCTCCAGGACGCCCGCGACATACTCCAGGTGGGAGTTGGTGAAGACGCGGCGCGGGATCGCCAGGCGGACCAGCTCCATGGGCGCCGGGATCGGCTCGCCGGTCCACGGGTCCTCGCTGCCGAACATGACGCTGCCGATCTCCACTCCCCGCACCCCGCCCTCGCGGTAGAGCGCCACCGAGAGAGCCTGCGCCGGGAAACGGAGCGCCGGGATGTGCGGCAGCAACCGGCGTGCGTCGATGTAGACGGCGTGACCGCCGGTCGGCCGCATGATCGGGATGCCGGCCGCGGTCAGCATCGCGCCGAAGCCCTCGACCTGCCCGACGCGGAAACGGAGGTAGTTCTCGTCCAGCACCTCGCGCAGGCCGCGGGCCACGGCTTCGAGATCGCGTCCGGCGAGGCCGCCGTAGGTGGGGAACCCTTCGATGACGATCAGCCGCTGCTTGAGGACCTCCAGCAGCTCCTCGTCACGGCTGGCCAGAAAGCCGCCGATGTTGGCGAGGCCGTCCTTCTTGGCGCTCATGGTGCAGCCGTCGGCGTAACTGAAGACCTCGCGGGCGATCTCGGCCACCGAGCGGTGCCCATGTCCCGCTTCGCGCTGCTTGATGAACCAGGCGTTCTCGGCAAAGCGGCAGGCGTCGATATAGAAGGGGATGCTCCACTCGCGGCACAGCGCGGCGACGGCCTTGACGTTGGCGAGCGACACCGGCTGGCCGCCCCCGGAGTTGTTAGTGAGGGTGAGCATGCAGAGCGGGATATCCTCCCGGCTCTCCTCGAACAGGCGGCGCAGCCGGTCGAGGTCCATGTTCCCCTTGAACGGATGATTCGCCTGCGGATCCCGTCCCTCCGGGATTACCAGGTCCAGCGCCACGCCGCCGTTGGTTTCGATATTGGCTCGGGTGGTATCGAAATGGCAGTTGTTCGGCACGATCATCCCCGGCCGGGTGAGCAGTGTCGAGAAGAGGAGATTCTCGGCGACCCGTCCCTGATGGACCGGCAGGAAGTGGGGAAAGCCGAAGACGTCCTGAATGGCTTCCTCGAGATGGAAGAAGTTGCGCGCTCCGGCGTAGGCCTCGTCGCCCTGCATCATGCCAGCCCATTGCCAGTCCGACATGGCTGAGGTGCCGGAGTCGGTGAACATGTCGATGAACACCGCCTCCGAAGGGATCCGGAACAGGCTGAATCCTCCTTCGACGAGGAGGCGCTCGCGTTCCTCGCGCGGCAGCAGATGGATCTTTTCGACGACCTTGACGCGCCACGGCTCGGGCAGCGGTCTGTTCATGGAACTCCCCCCTTGATGCGCCGCCTGAAAGGCAGCGCGAAACGATGAACGGCAATTAAGCCGACGGTCTATGACGAACCTACGCCGGATTGCTTTTAGAGTGCTTCGAACACGGTAAAACGGGACGGCGCAAGCACCTCTATAATCAGCAGGCATGGCAGAGTCTTTTCTCCAGAGCGAAGTCCGGATCCCTGGTTCCTTGATCCAGGACCTGCGCTCAGCCTGCAGTTGGTCCTGAATTAGCTCGACGATTCCACGCCGCCCCCGACCCCGTTTGACCTGCCAGTATTCTACCGTCGCCTTCTCACCCTCCCAAGAGGCCAAACTGCGGTCCTACCGCTGCGGCTGGCCCTGGGAGAGGACCCATGCCGAGGCGGACCCTCCTCAGGGTTCATCTTCCCCATCCTGCACCCCGATCCCGTACTCCTCCTTGAAGAACTTCAGGCGGTAGATCAGGAGGTCCTGGAAGAACTTGCCTTCGGTGAGCAGGAGGACCGAGCTGTGGCCGGCGATGGTGCCGACGAGGTCCTCCCAATCCGACGCGTCGATGGCCGCCGCCACCGCGGCTCCGGCGCCTTCCATGGTGAGGACAACGAGCTGGTAGGGACCGGCCGGCCGTATCGAGCGGATCAGGGGGAGCACCCTGCGGAACGGCGTCTCGTCCGCCCGCTCGGCCCAGGAGGGGATGTAGTAGCGCCCCCCGGAACGCACCGCTCCGAGCTCCTTCAGGTCCCGGCTGATGCTCGGCTGCGCGGCCGAGATCCCCTTCTGACGCAGCCTCTCCACCAATTCCGCCTGGTCCGCCACCGGCTCCTCATCCCTCAGGATGTCGCGGATCACCATCTGCCGCCGGCGCTGGTATTCACGATCTGCTGGCATGCGAGTCTCCTCCTCTTATCCGGATAAGATAGCATCAATCTTTCGATCTTCGCAATCGAGGTCTCTTGATAGGCGCCCTGCTGGTCTCTATCGTATAAGAATAAGACGGATCGCAGCACTCCTCCGGGGCTTCCTTCTTCTCGGCGCTAATCCGCATACGGACCGGGGCAAACGAGATGGAGCGGATTTCCCGGCCCAATTCCGGGTCGGTTAATCCCAAGCTTCGGCGGCATGTCGATGGCGCGTCGGAAGCTTCGGAACCGCGTCGGAGCGGCCGAAAAGATACGATCCCGGTGCCATGCCGGACGCGCCCCCCCTGATCGAGCTGCGGAACCTCACCAAGACCTACGACGAGGGAGACCAGCAACGGGTGGTGCTCTGCGACACCAGCGTCTCCATTCGACGCGGCGAGCTGGCGGTCCTCGTCGGCCGCAGCGGCTCGGGCAAATCGACGCTGCTCAATCTCCTCTCGGGCATCGACCAGCCCACCTCCGGCGAGGTGGTGATCGACGGCGTCGCGATCTCCTCTCTCAGCGAGCGGGAGCGGACGCTCTTCCGGCGCGACCGCATCGGCTTCGTCTTCCAGTTCTTCAACCTCATCCCGACTCTCACGGTCGAGGAGAACCTGCTGCTACCGTTGGAGCTCAAGGGCAGGATCCAACCCCAGCAACGCAGCTCCGCGTTCGATCTGCTCGCCGAAGTGGGCCTCGCGGACCGCGCGGCGAGCTTCCCGGACCGGCTCTCGGGCGGCGAGCAGCAGCGTCTGGCCGTGGCGCGGGCTCTGGCGAACGATCCGCTGCTGGTCCTGGCCGACGAGCCGACGGGCAACCTCGACCTCGAGACGGGCCTGCAGGTGCTGGAGATCCTCGACCGGCTGACGCGGCGGGCCGGCAAGACGATGGTGATGGTCACCCACAGTCCGGAGGTGGTGGGGATGGCGGACCGGGTTTTCCGCATCCAGGACTGCCGGCTGCTGGAGAAAGGTGAGGCCATGATGCAACCTGACGTCGAGACTCGTCGATGATCGAGATCCTGCGCCGCCGAGACTCCCTTGCATCGACGCCTCTCGACGTCAAGGCGGCGATATGAACGCCCTGCTGACTCGCTCGAGCCTGCGCTATCTCCTCCGCCATCCGTGGCAATTCGGCCTCGCCGTTCTCGGCGTCGCCCTGGGCGTGGCCGTCGTGGTCTCCATCGATCTCGCCAACGCCAGCGCCCGGCGCGCCTTCACCCTGTCGACGGAGGCGGTCACCGGGAGGGCCACTCATCAGGTGGCCGGCGGACCCCTGGGGCTGCCCGATGACGTCTTTCGCCGCCTCGTCCTGCAGGCGGGGATCGAGCGCGCGGCACCGGTCGTGGAGGCCTGGGTGACGACCCCGACGAGACCGGGAGAGCCGTCGCGGACCCTCCACCTGCTCGGCGTCGATCCCTTTTCCGAGGCTCCCTTTCGACAGTACCTGAGCGGCACGCCCGGAGGGCCTGGATCGGACCGCGCCGCTGTCGACCTCGGCCCCCTGCTCACCCGGCCCGGAACCGGCGTGCTGGCGGCCGGCACGGCCGCGGAGCTGGGGCTGCGGATCGGCGACTCGTTCGCCGTCCGGACCGGCGGTGGCGAGAAACGAGTCGAGCTGGCCGGCACGTTGACGCCGGCCGACGCGAACACCCGGCGGGCGATCGCCGACCTCCTCGTCATGGACATCGCCGCCGCCCAGGAGCTGCTCGGCCGGGCGGGACGGCTCGACCGCATCGACCTGATCGTTCCCGAGGGAACGGAAGGCCAGCGTCAGCTCGCCCGTGCCGCGGCCCTGTTGCCGGCCGGAGCGCAGATCCTTCCCGCGATCGGCAGAACGCGCACGACCGACGAGATGACCCGCGCTTTTCGGCTCAATCTGACCGCCCTCTCGCTGCTCGCCCTGGTGTGCGGCGTCTTCCTCATCTACAACACGATGACCTTCTCGGTGGTCCAGCGCCGCGGCACGATCGGCACTCTGCGGGCCCTGGGAGTGACCCGCCGCGAGGTCTTCGCTCTGGTGCTCGGCGAAGCGCTGGTGGTGGCCCTCCTGGGCACCGCCGCCGGCCTCGTCTCCGGGGTGATCCTCGGGCGCGGGCTCGTGCGGCTGGTCACCCAGACGATCAACGATCTCTACTTCGTGGTCTCGGTCCGCGAGCTGGCCTTGCCCGCGGCTACCCTCATCGAAGGAGCGGCCATCGGCATCGGCGCCACGCTGCTGGCGGCGATCGTGCCGGCCGTCGAGGCCACCCAGGCGCCGCCCCGGGCGGTGCTCACCCGCTCGGTCCTGGAGGCGCGTCTCCGGCGGGTCCTGCCGCGCGCCGCCCTCGTCGGCGTGAGCTTGCTGCTGCTCGGCGCGGGTCTCCTGGCCCTCTCCGGGAAGGCCCTGGCACCGAGCTTCGGCGGTCTTTTCGCCGTGATCCTGGGCCTCGCGCTGCTCGCTCCGGGAGCGACGGTGCTGCTGATGCGCCTCCTCCGCCGGCCCATGGCAGCGCTCCTCGGTGTCCTGGGACGGATGGCGGCCGGAGGCGTCGTCGCATCCCTCTCGCGCACCGCCGTCGCCATCGCCGCCCTGGTGATCGCGGTGTCGGTCACCGTCGGCATCGGCGTCATGATCGAGAGCTTTCGGCAGACGGTGGTGCGGTGGCTCGAGATGTCGCTGCAGGCGGACGTCTACGTCTCCGCGCCCAGCCGGGCCGGCGGCTTCATCGGTGGCAGGCTCGATCCGGCAGTCGCTCGCCGGGCGGCGGCCCTGCCGGGAGTCGAACGGATCCATCGGATCCGGCGCGTCGAGATCCCCTCCCCTGCCGGCCCGCTCCGCCTGGTGGTGATCGGCACGGACGACCGGGGAATCCGCTCCTTCGAGCTCAAGGAGGGGCGACCTGAAGAGGTCTGGCCGGCGTTCCAGCGGCGGGGCGCGGTGCTCGTCTCCGAGCCGTTCGCCTACCGCACCGGCGTCGGCCGCGGCGGGACGGTGCGGCTGCGGACGGCCGGCGGCGATCGGGACTTCTCCGTCGCTGGCGTCCATTACGACTACGCCTCGGACCGCGGCATCGTCCTGATGAGCCGGGCGACCTATCTGCGGTATTGGCATGATCCCACCCTCTCCGGCTTCTCGCTCAACCTCGCGCCGGGAGCCGATCCCGACCGCTTCATCGAACGCTTGCGCAAGGCGATCGGTACCGGGCAGGCGCTGTCGATCCAATCGAATCGCTCGCTCAAGAAGCTCTCCCTGGAGATCTTCGACCGCACCTTCCTGATCACCGGCGTCCTCCGCCTGCTGGCGGGCCTGGTGGCCTTCCTCGGCATGCTCTCCTCGCTGATGGCGCTCCAACTCGAGCGCGCCCGCGAGCTGGGAGTGTTGCGCGCCAACGGCCTCACCCCGGGGCAGGTCTGGCAACTGGTGACCTCGCAGACCGGCTTGATCGGCCTCGCCGCGGGCCTCCTCTCGCTGCCCGTGGGTCTGACCCTCGCGTCGATCATGATCTACGTCGTCAACCGCCGCTCGTTCGGCTGGACGATCCGCATGGAGGTCTCCCCCGGCGTGCTCCTCCAGGCCGTGCTGCTCGCGCTCGCCGCCGCGTTGCTCGCGGGTCTGTACCCGGCGTACAAGATGGCGCGGACCTCGCCGGCGCTGGCTCTGCGGGAGGAGTAGCGATGCGGTGGCTGGCAACGGTCCTTGCAGCTCTGGGCCTGCTCGCAGCGATCGCCGTCGTCGTCCTGAACCGCCCGGAGCGCCCCCTCACTCCCCGAGCGTCCCTTTCCGTCGCCGGAGCGCTGCGTAACACGGACGATCAGGGCTATGCGAAGGCCCTTGCTTCCCGGACGTTTCACTTTCCTGACGATCACGGACCGCACCCGGAGTTCCGCACCGAATGGTGGTATTACACGGGGAACCTGGCGACGGAAGAGGGTCGGCGCTTCGGCTTTCAGCTCACTTTTTTCCGCTCGGCCCTGGCGCCGCAGATGCCCGTGAGGCGGTCTTCCTGGGCCACTCGCCAGGCCTGGCTGGCTCACTTCACGGTAACCGACGTCGAAGACGGGACGTTTCACTCCTTCGAGCGTTGGAGCCGCGGCGCGCTCGATCTCGCCGGCGCGCAGGCACAGCCGTTCCGGGTCTGGGTGAAAAACTGGACGGCCGCGGCCGTCGGCGAGCAGGCGTCTCAGATACGTCTCAACGCTGCAGATGACGGCGTCGGCGCCGATCTGGTTCTCCAGCCGGGAAAGCCGCCGGTCCTCCAGGGCGAGCGGGGACTCAGCCGCAAGAGCGCCGAGCCGGGCAATGCGTCCTACTACTACTCCCTCACCCGCCTGCCCGCCGCGGGCATCGTCCGCGTGGGAGGCGAGCGCTTTTCCGTGACCGGTCTCGCCTGGATGGACCGCGAGTGGAGCACCAGCTCTCTCGGCAAGGATCAGGTCGGCTGGGATTGGTTCTCGCTCCAGCTCGCGAACGGCTGGGACCTCATGCTCTACCGGCTCCGCCGAAAGGACGGCACCGCCGACCCGGCGTCCAGCGGCGCGCTGATCGCCCCCGACGGGGTGAGCCGAACCTTAGGTCCCGCCGAGTTCCAGATCGACAGCTCCGGCGAGTGGCGGAGCCCCAGGAGCGGCGCCCGATACCCCGCGCGCTGGCGGCTTCGCGTTCCCGCGGAAGATCTGGATTTGAGGGTCCGGCCGCTGTTGGAAGATCAGGAGCTCGATGTGTCCTTTCGCTACTGGGAGGGAGCGGTCGCGGTCGTAGGCACCCACCGCGGCCGGCCGGTTCGCGGGAATGGTTACGTCGAGCTGACGGGCTACGCGGAAGGATCCCGGCGGTAAGAACGGATCTTGCCCGGCGTTGGGAGGGTGTACGCGCTTCTCCTTCACGCGCGTACGCAATACCCGGGCCGGTGCCCGCCGCGAGGGCTGGAGAGTGCCTCCTCATCCTTCTTCCCACACGGCCGGGCACCGGCACGGTCTTTCATACTTGGAAAGCGGGTACGAAGTTTCACCGAGTGGTGGAGGATCGAAACGGCATGTCCGTCGAGGGTAGAGCGCTCGCTCTACCCTAGTCCCTCTGACTCCGGAGACGTTGTCCTACTTCGCCGACGCCGCCACCTGCTGCGAGGGCGAGCCGTCGTCCTCGCCGTAGTAGGCGAGGAGCCCACGAACCACGGCCTCGGCGACCTTCTGGCGGTAGGCGCGGGTCTGGATCAGCTTGCGGTCCTGATCGTTCGCCAGGTTGCAGACCTCGAGCAGAATCTTGGCGGGAATGGAGTTGTAGCGCAGCACCGCCGGCACCCATTCGCCGTTGTTGCGGATGATCTTGTCGCGCACCGGCTTGAAGGGGTGAACCGGCAGGCCGCCGGCTTCGAAGGCGGCCACCACCTGCTTGGCCAGCTCGCGCGACAGGCCCTCGCTCCGCTCGCGGTCCTCACGAGGAAACACGACGCGGGGGTTCTCCTGGACCTCCTTGCGGGAGGTGTAGACGGTTCCGTTCTTGCCAAAGCTGCCGTCCCGCATGTCGGCGGCCGGAATGTAAGCCATCACTCCGCGCAACGAGGGGTGGAGCGAGTCGGCGTGGATCGAGAGGAAGACGACCTTCTGCGGATCCTTGTCCGTCTGCATGGTCTTGCGATAGAGGCTGTTCGCCAGGTACCAGCGCAGATTCACGCCCACCTTGGGATCCGCGATGGGATAGGGAGGCGTGGTCAGCACGGAGTGGCCGCGGGAGAACGGCAGCACGTCCATCTCCTGAACGCGAAACTCGCCGCCGTCGCGCGTGGTGACGAGGGGACGAGAGGCGGTCTGGAGCTCCAGCACGCGCTTGATCCGCATCGCGATGTCATAGACGTAGAGGCTCTCCCAGACACCGCTGAGGCTGGCGCCCACATCCTGGCCGCCGTGGCCGGCGTCGAGGATCACCGTGATGCCCGCGAGCCCCCGGGCCTTGACCTGGTTGCTGAACCGGGCGCTGGCGCGCAGGCTCTCCTCGTACTCCTTGCGCTTGGGATGCCCCTCGGGCAGGAACTCGGGCTGCAGCAGGTCGAAGGGGATCTTGACCCGATAGCCGATGGGGATGTCGGTGACGTCCCTGATGCCGCTGCGCCGGGCGATCTGGGTAGCCAGAGCGTTGACGTCGGCGGCGAAGAGGCGGCCGGTGAACCTCACCACGACCGACGAGTAGAGCGCCTCGCCGGGGCGCAAACGGTAGATGGCGAACTCGCCGTCCTTGTCTGCCCCGAACTCGAGGAGGAACGGCTTCTCGGGAACGGGCAGGGCCGTACGAAAGACGGGCAGCAGCAGCTCCGAGGGGATGGTCACCACGGCGCCCCGCGTCAGATCGTCGTCGAGCAGCTCGTTGTACTCGCGGATGGCGCGGAAGTTCTCTCCCGTGCCGGTGAACCACTCGGCGAGCCGCCACAGGCTCTCCCGCTGCAAGGGCCCGACTCCTCTCACCTGATGGCGCCAGCCATCTGCCTGCCCGCGGTCCTCGGTGAACAGGGCTTTGGTCGCCTTGAGCTGCCATTCCTGGGAGAGCAGTCCGAAGGGGACGGCGTACCGGATGCCGGCCACCAGGTTCTGCGCGCCGCCGTTCGCTTCGGCGACCTGAGGAGCCAGGCGGCCGTCACCGCACAGCCGGCGGGCGAAGGCGGACAGTCCTTCGCCGCGCCGGGGGACGGCCTCGACCAGGATGCCCCGCTCCTCGGACAGGGTCGCCACCACCCCGTCCTCCAGCGGCACGCGGACCGAGCGGGGAGCCGTAAGGGCGGCCGCCGAAGAGGCGAGCGATCCCAGCAAGGCCAGCGCGGCCAATCCCCTGACGGTGGCCGCTCGCATGGTCAACTGGCCTCCGCTCCCCGGAAGCTGGGCGCCACCCTCCAGCCCACTTGGCGCTCGAAGGCCCTCGCGGCCCTGAGCACCGTCGCCTCGCCGAAGGGCCGCCCCGTGATCTGCAGCGACAACGGCAGCCCCTCCCCGTCCAGCCCCGAAGGGACGGCCACCGCCGGCAGACCCACCAGGCTCGCGGGAGTGGTGAAGATATCGTTGAGATACATGGCGAGGGGATCGTCCACTTTTTCGCCGAGACGGAAGGCGGCGCTCGGGCTGGTGGGCGTCACCACCAGATCGGCCGTCTCGAAGGCGGCGGTGAACTCCTGGCGCATGCGCTCCAGCACCGCGCGCGACCTGCCGTAGTAGGCCTCGTAATAGCCGGAGGAGAGGGCGAAGGTGCCGAGCATGATGCGCCGCTTCACCTCGGGGCCGAAGCCTTCGCTGCGGCTGTCGAAGTACAGATCGTTCAGATTGTCGGCTTCCGGCGCGCGGCGGCCGTAGCGGACACCGTCGAAACGGGCCAAGTTGGCGCTCGCCTCGGAGGTGGCGATGACGTAGTAGACGGCGATCGCGGCGTCGAGGCTGGGCACCGAGACATCCACCAGCTCGGCCCCCGCAGCCGCGAGCCGGTCGAGCGACTCGCGCCAGTTCTCGGCCGCCGCTCCGTCGAGCCCGGCGTGCTCGATCTCGCGAATGACACCGATCTTCAGCCCGCCGATCCCCTCCTCGATCGTCGCCAGGTAATCCTCCACCGGCTCCGTGGCGCAGGTGGAGTCGCGGGAATCCGCCCCGGCGATGATGTTCAAGGCGAGAGCCGCGTCACGCACATTGCGGGCGATCGGGCCGATCTGGTCTGTCGACGAGGCAAACGCCACGAGACCATAACGGGAGACCCGGCCATACGTGGGTTTGACTCCCACCACGCCGCACATGGCCGCCGGCTGGCGGATGGAGCCGCCGGTGTCCGACCCGAACGACAGGGGCACGCTGCCCGCCGCCACCGCTGCGCAAGGGCCGCCGCTCGAGCCGCCGGGCACGGTGCGGAGATCCCAGGGGTTGCGGGTGAGCTGGTAGGCGGAGTTCTCGCACGACGAGCCCATGGCGAACTCGTCCATGTTGGCCCGGCCGACCGGCACGGCGCCCGCTGAGAGCAGACGCTCGACGGCCGTGGCGGTGTAGGGAGCCACGTACCCCGAGAGAATGCGGGAAGCGCAAGTGAGGGCGTGCCCCTCCAGATTCAGATTGTCTTTCAGCGCCACCGGCACACCGGCGAGCGGCCCCGGATCTTCACCGGCGCCGATCCGCCGGTCGATGTCCGCCGCGCGGACTCGCGCCTCCTCCTCGAAGATCTCCAAATAAGCCGCCATCAGCGGCTCGACATGGGCCGTCCGGGCGAGGCACGACTCCAGCACCGCGGCCGCGGAAACGTCGCCGGCACGCACGCGGCGGGCGATCTCCTCGACGGAAAACTCCCAGAGCTCAAGCATCGTCCTTCCCAGCCTTTACCTCCGGCACCAGCAGAAAGGCGTCCATCGACTCCGGAGCATTCGCCAGGAAAAGCTCGCTGGGAAGGCAGTCGTGCGGTTTGTCCTCAGCCTCTCGCACACCACCGCGCGGGGAGAGCTCCGCCTCCGCGCCTTGGTAGGACTGGAGCTGATCGATGTACTCGACGATCTTGCCCAGTTGGCCGGCGTACTTCGCTTCCTCCTCCGGAGAGAAACGAAGCCGGGCGAGCATGGCGATTTTCCTTACATCTTCGTGGGTTAGTGCCATGGCCTTGAAGTAGAAGTTTAGCCCCGGAACGTACTGGAAGCAATGCTTTGGAGCTGCTGGTGAACGGCGATTACCTTCGTAGGGGCGCAGCATGCTACGCCCCTACACCTGCGGTCCTTGCTTGAGTTGCCTACCGCAACGCTACCGGCCGCGCGAGCACCGTGCCCTGCTTCCGGCGCAGATCGATCCGGAGCCTTCCTTCCTGGTCGGCGAGCGCGCCGCGGTCGAGGGTCAGGACGTAGTAGCCGGAGATCGTCTTCGCCAGCGTCTTCGTCGCCAGGCCGGGATGGCGGAACGTCTTGAGATAGACGCCGCCGGTGGCATCGGCAACGTCCTCCAGCCCGACCTCCAGAGAATGGAAATCGGCGCTGGTGACGTCGAGGACGAACACCGCGGCGTGAGCGGCGCTGAGAGCCTTCACGGCGGGCTTGTAATCAGGAGTCATAGAGACGCCGTTGGCGCCGAAGCGTCCCAGGCCCCAGCCGAGATAGATCACCGTCTTCTCGCCGGGAAGCGGCGCGAGGGCAAGGGCCATCAGCTCCAGCGCTCGCTCGGGCGAGGCCGCTTTCCGGGCCGCATCGAAATCGAAGTGCCGGGCCAGGGAAAGCGGCCCGTCGCCCTCGATCACCGGCTCCCGGCTGTAGAACATGGCCCGGTCGATCGCGGCGTGGGTGGCCTCGCGGTCCTGCACGAAGTCCTGCCACAGCTTGAGATGAGAGTCGAACGAGACGACGGCCACCCGATCGGTCGGCTGCAGAGTGGAGAGCAGCTCGCGAGTGAATGGCCGCAGCCGGAGCTGGCCGCTGATCCGCGTCGGGTTCAGATCCGCCTGCACGAAGATCACGACGAGCCGTTCCGGCCGGGGAGCCGGCTCTTCGATCACTTCCTGAACGAACTCAGATGCGGTCGCAGGAATCGGCGGCGGAGCTTCGGGCTCCTCGGCGGAGATCCAGTCGAGGGCGACCACCGGGATCTCTTTCTTCCCAACCCGGACGCGGAAGTCCTCGGGCTGCAACCCGAGGATCGGCTTCCCCCAAGTGTCCACCACCCGGATCACCAGCGTGGACAGGGAGACGTCGATCTCTCCTTTGAAGGTCTCTTCGGGCGGTGGTTCCTGCGGGACGTTGGGATCGGGAGGGAGATTCCGGCCGGCGAGGGAACCGGAGAGGAGGAGACCGCCGACGGCGAGGCACGCCGCTCCTCGAAGCATGGAGGGCAGTGTACCATCCGCCCGTGATCTCCCGGGCCTTTCGACTGCTGCTTCACCAACCCGCCGTGCAGGCCCTTCTCCGCGTTTGCGGGGAGACGGAGTGTCATCTCGTGGGCGGCGTGCTGCGCGACCGCGCCCTCGGCCTGCAGAGCCACGATATCGACGCGGTGGTGGCGGAACGGGGACGCGAGATCGCCGGCTTGCTGGCGGCGGAGCTGCCGGCCCGGCTGGTTCTGCTCGGCGGCAAGGAGTTCGCCTCGTACCGGCTGGTCGGCGACGACCTGACGATCGACCTCTGGGACCGCGCCGGCACCTCGCTCCACGACGACCTGGCGCGGCGCGACTTCACTGTCAACGCTTTCGCGCTGGACGCCCGCAGCGGGACTGTCGCCGATCCCTTCAAGGGCATCGAGGACCTGCAGCGGCGACTGCTGCGCGCCACGACCGTGGGCAGCTTCACGGGCGATCCATTGCGAGTCTTACGCCTTCCCCGCCTGCTGCTCCGCCTCCCCGGCTTCGCCGCGGATCCCGAAACCCTGCTCCTGGCGCGGCGGTCGTCTCCACGGCTCGCCGACGTGGCGGCCGAACGGGTGCGCGACGAGCTGTCCTTCCTCTTCGATCATCCCGAGGCGCACCGGGGTCTGGCCTTGCTGGTGGCGCTGGACGTCTATCCCGATCTCTGGCTCGGCGTCCCCGGCGGGCCGGGGCGTCCCGGCGGTGCCGTCGCCGAGCTCGAGGCTCTGCCGGACCGGATCCGCGATCTGCGGCAGGTCGACGCCGCTGCCGCGGACGCGGTGGATGCCAAAGCCGCCCGCCTCGCAGCCACCTTCGCGCACCTGCCGGCCCGCGAGCCCGGAGAATCCCTCGCGCTCTTCCGGGACGCTGGCTATCTCACCCGCGCCACGGCTGCCGACGTCGCCCTGCTCCTCGACTTCGCGGAGCTGCCGAAGGACGAGATCGCCCGCCGCCGTTTCCTGCATCGCGCCGGCCGTCTCTGGCCCACCGCCGTCTGCTCTCTCGGCTCCCGCACGGCGGACCTCCCGGACTGGCGCGCCGGCTTGCGTCCGCTGGTGGAGCTTGCCCGGCGGGAGGGAGCGGCGATCCTCGATCCGCCGCGCCTGCTGAAGGGAGAGGAGGTTCAGGAGCTGCTGGGCATCCCGCCAGGCCCCGAGATCGGCAAGGCGCTCGACGCCGTCCGCCGGGCGCAGGTGGATGGAACGGTGCGAACGCGGGAAGAGGCGGTGGCGTTGCTGAGCTCGTTCCCCCTCTCCAGCTCCGCTGGAGAGGGGGTCAGGGAGTGAGGTTTCGGAGGGCAGGCCGCCCTATCTGCCGCCGCCCCTTCGGGGCTCCGGGATTTACCGGAAAATCCCCGACTTCTGCGCGCCGGCCTCGCCGCCCATGAGGCGCTGGTTGAGCTCCTTGATGCGCTCCATGAGCTTGTCGATCTTCTCCTGCGCTTCCTGGCGCAGCCGGGCATAGTCGGCCCGCAGACGCTCGCGCTCCTGCGCCATCTCCTGGATGCGCGTCTTGATCTCCTCGATCTGATCGTCGCGCTGGCGAATGGCCTGGTGCAGACCGGCGACCTCCTCGTCCTTCTCGGCCAGGCGGATCTTCGTCTTCTCCTCCTGCTCCTCGTACAGACGCTTGAACTGCTGCAGCTCGACGATCTCTGAAAAGTCGGATGTGACGGGGCTCAAATCGCCTCCTCGTTCCTCGATGGTTGGGAACATCTTGCGGAGCTTCAGGGAAAGATCATCCGGGTCCGCCGATTGCCGCATCGCTTCGGCGTAGGTGATCGTGCCGTGGACCAGCAGCGCGAGCAGCGACTGGTTCATCGACTGCATGCGGTAGTACCCCACCGACGATTCCATCTCTTCGTGGATCTGGGTGATCTCGCCCATCTCGATCATCTTGCAGATCTTCGGCGAGGCCCGCAGGATCTCCATCGCCGCCACCCGCCCCTCGTTCTCCCGCTCCACCAGCTTCATCGAGACGACCCCCTTGAGGATCTGCGCGAGCTGGGCACGCACCTGCGCCTGCTGATCGGCAGGGAAGGTGTCGAGAATGCGGTCCACCGTCTGGGGAGCGCTGTTGGTATGCAGGGTCGAGAAAACCAGATGGCCCGTCTCAGCGGCGGTGATGACGGTCGAAACCGTCTCCGGGTCACGCATCTCGCCCACCATGATCACGTCGGGGTCCTGCCGCAGGGCGTTGCGCAGCGCCTCGGAGAAGGAGCCGGTGTCGGTCCCCACCTCGCGCTGCGAGACCGAAGACACGTCGTCCGTGAACAGGAACTCCATCGGATCTTCGATGGTGATCACGTGCGCGGGTCGGCGCTGCGTGATGTAGCGGATGAGCGCGGCGAGTGTCGTCGACTTGCCACTGCCGGTGGGGCCGGTCACCAGCACCAGGCCCATGGGCATATCGCAGAACTCGAGCAGCACCGACGGCAGCTCCAGCTCCTCGACGCTCTTGATCTGGTAAGGGATGCGGCGAAAGGCCGCGGCGATCGTGCCCCGCTGCATGTAGATGTTGCAGCGGAAGCGGGCGAGCCCGCGCACGCCGTAGCCGGTATCGACCGAGTTCCTCTCCTCGAGCTTGGCCTTCTGGCGGGGAGAGAGGATCCCCATCAGCATCTCGGTCAGCTCTTCCGGCTTGAGCGGCGGCGCCTCGATAGGCATCAGCCGGCCGTTGATGCGCAGCAAAGGCGGACGCGTCGGCTTCAGATGCAGATCCGACGCACCTTTGTCCGTCATGAACTTCAGGAGACGATCAAGTTCCATGATGTGTGGGACGCATTCTACAGGAGAGCGCAAGAAACCTCACCCCTGTCCCCTCTTCCCGGCGCCCTGCGCGTCTTTCTGTCCCCTCTCCCTTGGAGAGAGAACTGGCGGCGCGATCGGAGCTCGCTAGAACGTGCAGCAGCCGTTGAGGCATACCTCCTCGGGGTAATAGCGGCAGTCCCTGTCCACCTGGCACGTTCGCCAGCAGGGATTCGGAGTCTTCGATGCCGGAACACAACTATTGCCGCCAAGAATTTCGTCGATCGTGGCCTCTCCAGCCGCGGGCTCGTCGGCCACAGGGGGCGCCACCTGCACGGACGCGGAACCTTCGCCAGGGTTCGGAGTGCCGGCGGAAACGAGTCCGAAACCGGCCAGGGCTACCAGAACGAGGAGCACGATCGTCTTGCGGATCATCTGTTATCTCCTGTCAAGAAAAGGGGGGCTTGCATCTCCCCTTGTCTATAGGTGTCCGGCAGGGGCGCGTCCGTGGCGGAGGCGAGCGGAGACACCCCTTCTCTCCCGTCAAGAGGGCGGGCTGGGAGGAAAGGGGTGAGAACCCTAGAACTTCCGCATCAGCCCGACCACCACACCCTGTACGCGGACGTCCCGGGCCGGGACCCGGATCGGCTGCATGGCGGGGTTGGCCGGTTGCAGGCGGACGATCGAGCCCTCGGGGTAGAAGCGCTTGAGGGTCGCCTCGTCGCCGACCAGCGCCACCACCATCTCGCCGGGCTCCGCCAGATCGCGGCGCAGGACGATGACGTAGTCGCCGTCGTGGATCCCCTCCTCGATCATCGAGTCGCCGACCACCCGCAGGACGTAGTGATCGCCGCCGCGCGGGCTCAACAGGTGGCCCGGCACCGTGACCCGGTCCGCTCCGGAGAGCGCCTCGATCGGCTTGCCGGCCGCGATGCGGCCGAAGAACGGGAGGTCCCGTTCCGAGGTCTCCGCCCCCGGAATGGCACGAATCAGCTCGATGCCCCGCTTCTGGTTCCAGTCGCGGCGCAGGAAGCCTTTCTGCTGGAGCAGCTTCAGGTGCTTGTAGGCCGTGCCGTACGAGGAGAACCCGAAACGCTCGCAGATCTCCCGGTGCGTGGGAGCGATGCCGCGCTCCCGGCGGTACTCCTGAATGTACTCCAGGATATCTTTCTGCCGTTCGGTCAGGTAGGACATGGCGGAAGTATAGGCGGTAACGTAGCGTAATGCAAGCGGGAAGGAAAAAGCGTCCCAGGCTTGGGTCTTGGGTCTTGGGTCTTGAGAAAGCTGATTCCGGGCGCTGCAAAAGCAGCTTTCCAGGACCCAGGACCCAAGACCAGGACCTCCTTGACACCCCTCCACCCCCTCCATACACTGCCGGGGCGCCGGGTGCTGCCGCTCTCCCCGTGCTTCCTCTACGATGAGCTACCCCGCGACGCCCGACCTCGCCTTCGAACGCCATAGTCTCGACAACGGCCTCCGGATCGTGCTTCACCGGAACGCCTACCTTCCCCTGGTGGCGGTCAACCTCTGGTATCACGTCGGCTCGCGCAACGAGCGGCCGGGGCGCACCGGCTTCGCCCATCTGTTCGAGCACATGCTCTTCCAGGGCAGCCAGCACGTGCCCACCCACGACCACTTCCGCTACATCCAGCAGGTGGGCGGAGTGGCCAACGGCTCGACCTGGTTCGATCGCACCAACTACTACGAGAGCCTGCCGGCCCATCAGCTCGACCTCGCCCTCTGGCTTGAGTCGGACCGCATGGGCTTCTTTCTCCCCGCTCTCACTCAGGAGAACCTCGACACCCAGCGCGAGGTGGTGATGAACGAACGCCGGCAGAGGATCGAGAATCAGCCGTACGGCCTGGCCGGCGAAAGGCTGCACGAGCTGCTGTACCCCGCGGGGCACCCTTACCATTGGCCCGTGATCGGCTACATGGAGGACATTGCCGCCGCCACCCTCGAGGAAGTGCGGGCGTTCTTCCGCACCTATTACACGCCCAACAACTCGGTGCTGACCCTGGTGGGAGACTTCCAACCCGCGGACGCCCTGAAGCGGATCGAAGCCTGGTTCGGGGAGATCCCCGCCGGCCCGCCGGTGCCGCCGGTGACGGCGCCTCTGCCCCCTCTCGGCGGCGAGCGCCGGGCCGTGCTGCCGGACGACGTGCGCCTGCCCCGCGTCTACATCGGCTTCCGCGCTCCGGCCTACGGCCAGCGTTTCTGGTACGCGGCCGACCTGCTGGCGGCGGTGCTCGCCGGCGGCAAGTCGAGCCCGCTCTACCGCGAGCTGGTCTACGAGCGCCAGATCGCGCAGGACATCGGCGCCTCCGTCGGACCCTACGAGAGCGCCGGCACGTTCATGCTCGTGGCCACCGCCCGGCCGGGAGTGGCGATCGAGACGCTGGAAGAGGCGCTGCTGGGGGCGGTCTCCCGGGCGGCCGCCGCGCCCCCGGAACCCGCCGACCTGGAGCGAGCGCGCAACCGCATGCTGATCGACTCCTACAGCTCGCTCCAGAAGCTGGACAGCCTGGCCGACCTGCTCTCCCAGTTCACCACCTACTTCGACGACCCCGGAGGCGTGGCGGGAGAAGCGGGACGCTATCTCGAGCTCACCTCGCAGGACCTGATGGACTATGCGGCGGGCTGGTGCACGGAAGACGAGAGGGTCATCGTCTCCGTTGTGCCGCGGCAGGGAAACTGATGTCACCTCGCGTCGACCGCTCGGTGCCCCCTCCGCCCGGCGAGATCCAACCGTTCCGCTTTCCGTCCTTCCTGCGGACGCGGCTGGCCAATGGCCTCGCGGTGCTGGCGGCGCGGCTTCCGGGACTGCCGTTGGTCAGCCTCGAAATGGTGACGCCCGCCGGGGGACAATTCGACCCGGAGGGGCGGGATGGGATCGCCACCCTGACCGCCGCGCTCCTCGACGAGGGCACGACCCGGCGGTCGTCGATCGAGATCGCGGCCGCCGCCGAGCGGCTGGGTGGTTACTTCACCACCGGCGCCGACTGGGACGTCGGCTATCTCGCCACCGGCCTGCTTTCGGCCCACCGGCTGCACGGCCTCGAGCTGCTGGCCGAGGTCGCCACCTCTCCCACCTTTCCCGAAGCGGAGATCGAACGGCTCCGGCGGCAGCGGTTGACCGAGATCCTGCGCCGCGCTCAGGACCCTTCCGCCCTTGCCGACGACCGTTTCCACCGCGAGATCTATCACGGCACGGTCTACGCCCATCCGCTGCTCGGCGATCGCGAGAGCGTCTCAAGGCTCGACCGTGACGCGATCGCCGCCTTCTACCGGCGACACTACAGCCTCGCCGGCTCGGCGCTGATCGCGGTCGGCGATCTCGACCCGGAAGCGTTGCTGCAGGAGATCGAGAGCGCCTTCGCGACGGCCGAACCCGCCGCCCCGGCACCCGGCCCGCCGGAGATCCGGCCCGCTCCCCTGGCCGGGATCTCGGTCCATATCGTCGACCGTCCCGGCGCCGCCCAGACCGAGCTGCGGCTGGGACATCCAGGCGTCTCCCGCAAGCACCCGGACTACGTCCCCCTGGTCGTGCTCAACACCATTCTGGGGGGCAAGTTCACCAGTCGCATCAACATGAGCCTGCGGGAGCGTCACGCTCTCACCTATGGCGCCTCCAGCCGTTTCGTGCCGCGGATGGGTCCAGGCCCTTTCCTGGTCTCCGCCGCAGTGGCCACCGCATCGGCCGGCCTCGCCGCCCGCGAGGTCCTGCACGAGCTGCAGCGGATCCGCGAATCCCTGGTCGAACCCGAAGAGCTGGACGAGACCCGCTCCTATATGGTGGGCGTCTTCCCCTACACGGTGCAGACCATCGGCGACCTCGCCAAACGGCTGGAGACCCTCTACGTCTACGACCTGCCGGACGACTACTACGACGGCTATCTCCAGCGGGCCGACGGCGTCACCCGCGAGGAGATCCTGGAGGTGGCGAGGCGGCATCTCGACCCCGAGCGGATCGCCGTCGTCGCGGTCGGGCCCGTCGAGACTCTGGAGCCCCAGCTCGAAGCCCTGGGTCCCGTCGCCGTCTGGTCTCCCGAAGGCGAGCGCCAGGCGGTCGAGACCGATCGGACCTAATTCAGCGCCACCGTCAACTGCGCGGCGCTGGAGAGGTGGATATCGAGGCTCCGGGCTCCGCCGCCCGGGAAGTTGCCGAGGCGGGAATCCCGGCGGGCAGCAATGCCTCGCGGCGCGACGTGGACGATCAGCTCGCCGATGCCGGCGGGGATCGAGTACGAACGGCTGCTCTCGTAGGGCGCAGCCTTGCGGAAGCGCTGCAACAGCCCGCCCCGGGTCGAAAAGTTGTCCCGCAGGAGCTCCTGCTGCCGTCCCTGATGCTTCACCCAGACGATCAGCACGCCCTCCGGCAGCTCGGAAGTGAAGTGGATGCGAACGGTCGACGTGGAAGCCTCCCCCGGCGTGGACTCGCTGGCGCTGTCGGCCCTCTCCTCGCCTACCGCCGGCGGCGTGGCGGACGCCTCCTCACCGGCCGGCTTCTGCGGCTGAGCGGTCGCCGTCCGCTGTCTGGCCTGACGGGCCGCCTGGCCCTGCTGCGCCTGTGCGAGCAGAGCCTTGGCGTCCTCGTTTCCGGGATCGATCCCCAGCACCAGACTCGACAACGCCACCGCCTGCTCGTAGGACCGCGCCGCGAGCGCCTCCCGTGCTTTGGCCAGATCGCTGGCGATCTCCCTCTCCTGGTCCACCAGACTCTTGAATTCCTCCTGCTGGGCCTCGGCCATCTCGCGCAGCCGGCGAAGATCCTGACGGCTCGGATCGAGCTGCTCGGCCTGCCGGAACAGAGCGATGGCCGCCGGAAAATCGCCTCGCCGCATCGCCGTGCTCCCCTGCGTGACCAGCTCCACGGTGCGGGGCTGTGCTGCCGAGGCCACGTCAGCCACCTCCGGCGAGGCCGGCTGAGACCAGCTCCTCCACAGCATGACGGCGGCCCCCGCCACGACCGCGACCGCGACCAGCATTCCCCCGACCGCCAGCAGCCGGCCCGGCGGGACCGGACGCCGGGGAGCCGGCAACGCCGGAACCTGGGTGGCCACGGTATCCGCCATCGGTTCATGAGACGGCTGAGGCGGCGGCCGTGGCGGAAGCGAGGCCGAGCTCCCTCGCGTCCCCGAGTCGGCAGGAGGAGGTGGCGGCGGCCCGGACCGGCTCCGCCAGCGGCTGAGCAGCGATGGCTTCGCTGCCGGGGGCGGAGGCGGCATCGGCTCGCTGGGCGGCAGCACCAGCGTCGACGAGAGGCTCTGCGTGCCGTTCAGATCGGCGCGAGCGGCCATCGTGGTCTCGACCACCCGCCGCAGCTCTTCCACCATCTCGCGCGCCCGCTGATAGCGCCGCGCGGGGTCCTTCTCCAACGCCTTGCTGAGAATCCTCTCGACTCCCAGGGGGAGCTCGGCAGCGTAGTCCCGGGGCGGCGTGAAGTGGTCGTAGACGATGCGGTGGCTCACCACCGTCAGGTTCTCGCCCTGGAACGGCTTGTGCCGGGTAAGCATCTCGTAGAGCACCACGCCCAGCGAGAAGAGATCCGCCCGGCTGTCGACCTCCCGGCCCTGGATCTGCTCGGGCGCCATGTAGTTGGGAGTGCCGAGGAGCTGCCCCTCCTGGGTGAGGTTCGAGGTGTCGAGCCGCGCGATGCCGAAGTCGGTGATCTTCACCCGGTTGTCGGAGGTGATGAGGATGTTCGCCGGCTTGACGTCGCGGTGGACCACCCGGTTCGAGTGCGCGTAGTCGAGGGCGTCTCCCACCTGGGCGACGATGTCGAGCACGAACTGCAACGACAGCGGCTGCTCCCCTTGCAGCAGCAGCTTGAGGTTCGTGCCGCGCACGTACTCCATGGCGATGAAGGCGAGCCCGTCGCCGCTGTCCTCCACCACGTCGTGGATGGTGACGATGTTGGGATGGGTGAGGATGCCGGCGCTCTGCGCCTCGCGCATGAAGCGGACGCGGAACTGCTCGATCTCCTGGTCCTTGACCGAGTAGCCGATGCGGAACGTCTTGAGCGCCACCAGCCGGCCGATCAGGGGATCGCGGGCCAGATAGACCACGCCCATGGCACCCTTGCCGATTTCATCGACGATTTCGTAACGGCCGAGCTTGGTCGGAGTCAGCGGCAGCATGGCAGTTATTTCGCCGGAGCATTCTAGCTCAGATGGCCCTCACCTCCCCAGCCCCGAGGCGCCTTGCCCTCCGGACGGGCATGCCCTCCGAAGCCTCACCCCCTGGCCCCCTCTCCAGCGAAGCTGGAGAGGGGGGAACGCCGGCGAAGGGGATCTTGCTGTTAGGGTGCGGCCCTGCGCGCCTTCAAGGACCCGTTAGGGTGCGCTCAGCGCACCTTACCTTCTCGAACGGCGCGGCATCGCCCCCTCTCCAGCTTCGCTGGAGAGGGGGCCAGGGATGAGGTTTCGAAGGGCACCCCGCCCGAGCCGGCACAGCTCCTCTGGAGAGGGATCTTGACTACCTCTGATATATTTGCGCCCCTTGACCAAAAGGCCCTGAAGGAGGTCTCAGACGATGCAGGTGGACAGTCCTGACAAACTCCGCAACGTGGCCGTCGCCGGCCATAACGATACCGGCAAGACGATGCTCGTGAGCGCCCTGCTCTACGCCGGCGGCGTCACGACGCGGTTGCACCGGGTCGAGGATAGCAACACCCTCACCGACTTCGACCACGAGGAGACCGAGCGCAAGATCTCGATCGGCCTCGCCCCCTGCTTCGTCCCCTGGCAGCAGCACAAGGTCAACCTCATCGACTGCCCCGGTTACGGCATCTTCTTCTCCGAGACCAAGCAGGGGATGCGCGCCGCCGACTCCGTCCTGCTCTGCGTCAACGGCGTCGCTGGCGTCGAGGTCAACACCGAGCGGGTGTGGGAGTTCGCCGCCGAGATCGAGCAGCCGTTGATGATCAGCCTCACCAAGATGGACCGCGAACGCGCCGACTTCGGCCGCACCCTCGAGGGGTTGCAGAAACGCTTCGGCCGCGCCGTGCTGCCGGTCCAGATCCCGATCGGCCAGGAGCACGACTTCACGGGCGTCGTCGATCTGGTGGCACAGAAGGCCTACCGCTTCACCCGCGACGGCAACGGCAAGGCGTCACCGTCCGAGGTCCCCGCCGAGCTCGCCGACGAGGTCGAGGCCCATCGCTCCCGCCTGATCGAAGCGGTGGCCGAGACCGACGACCAGCTCATGGAGGGCTTCTTCGAGAACGGCACGATCTCCCAGGAGGACCTGGAGAAGGGCATGCGCCGGGCCGTGGCGCGCCGCCAGATCTTCCCGGTGACGCTGGCGGCCGGCAGCCACGGCATCGGCCCCGCGGCCCTGCTCGACGCCTTCCTCTCGCTCCTCCCGTCGCCGGCGGAGCGGGCGCCCTACCCCGCCAAGAACGTGGGAGGAGACGACCTCGCCCTTACCGCCGATCCCGCAGGTCCCCTCGCAGCCCTGGTGTTCAAGACCCTCTCCGACCCGTTCACCGGCAAGATCTCGATCCTGCGCGTCGTCTCCGGCACCCTCAACAGCGACACGGCGGTCTACAACAGCCGTGCCGAGGAGACCGAGCGCCTGGGTCACCTCATGTTCCTCCAGGGCAAGCAGGGCTCCAACGCTCCCAAGCTGATCGCCGGCGACATCGGCGGCGTGGCCAAGCTCAAGCTCACCGCCACGGGCGACACCCTGTGCGCCAAGGACCGCCCGGTCAAGCTCGCCTGGATTCACGTCCCCGAGCCCGCCATGGCCTTCGCCGTCGAGCCCAAGTCCAAGGGCGACGAAGAGAAGATCGGCGAGGCCCTGACGCGTCTCATGGACGAGGACATCGCCCTTCACGCCGGCCGCGACGCCGAGACCCACGAGCACCTGCTCTCGGGCAACGGCCAGCTCCACATCGAGATCGCCGTCGCCAAGCTCAAGCACCGCTTCCACGTCGACGTCCTCCTGCATCCCCCCAAGGTCCCCTACCGCGAGACCATCTTGAAGCCCGCGGACGGCCACGGCCGGCACAAGAAGCAGACCGGCGGCCGCGGCCAGTTCGCCGACTGCAAGATCAAGATCGAGCCGCTGCCGCGCGGCGGGGACTTCGCCTTCGAGGACGCCATCTTCGGCGGCGCCATCCCCCAGAACTACCGGCCGGCGGTCGAGAAAGGCATCCAGGAAGCCCGCCGCCGCGGCTATCTCGCCGGCTACCCGGTGGTGGACTTCAAGGTGCGTCTGCTCGACGGCCAGTATCACGACGTCGACTCCTCCGAGCTGGCCTTCAAGATCGCCGGCTCGCTGGCCTTCAAGGACGCCATGGCCAATGCCAAGCCCACCATCCTCGAGCCGGTGATGAAGGTCGAGATCGTCACCTCCGAAGAGTTCACCGGCGACATCATGGGCGACCTCTCGCACCGGCGCGGGCGGCCGCAGGGCATGGATTCGGTCAACAGCAATCAGATCATCAAGGCCTTGGTGCCGATGTCCGAGATGCTCGAGTACGACCGCATGCTGCGCGCCATGACCCAGGGCCGCTCGAGCTTCCACATGGAGTTCTCGCACTACGAGGAAGTGCCCCGGCCGGTGCAGGAAAAGCTTATCGCCGAGGCGCAGAAGCACAAACAGGAGGAGCAGGAGTAGGATCGGCACCTGGGAGCGCCGGCATCCCTGTCGGCTCTCCCCGGCTTCATGCTGCCGGCAAGGATGCCGGCGCTCCCAGGTTTACCACGATGTTCTTCCGCACCCACCGTCCCGCTTCACCGCTGAGCGATTTCATCGACTACCTGTGGCTGCTGAGCGACGTGCCGCCGCACGCGCAGGAGCGGATTCTGCCCAGCGGCACGATCGAGCTGGTGATCAACCTCCGCGACGACGAATTCCGCATCTACGATCCGTCCCGGCCCGGGCAGTCCAGCCGCTACTCCGGGGCGATGGTCTCGGGCACCTACAGCGGCTGCTTCGTGATCGACGCGGCGCAGCACGCCTCCGTCATCGGCGTGCATTTCAAGCCGGGAGGCGCCTTTCCATTTCTCGGCGCTCCGGCAGGCGAGCTCGCAGACCTGCACGTCGATCTCCAAGCCCTTTGGGGAAGGCCGGCCGTCGAGCTTCGCGAGCGCCTCTGTGCCGCCGCCACGCCGGAGGCGCGTTTCCGTCTGCTGGCGGAGGCGCTCGCGGCCCAGCTTTTCCGCCCGCTGGAGCACCATGGCGCCGTGGCGGCCGCTCTCGACACGTTCGGCCGCACCGCCGCAGGCGCCGCGGTCGGCGACGTGACCCGGCGCGTCGGCCTCAGCCAGCGGCGGTTCATCCAAGTGTTCAAGGCCGAGGTGGGCATGAGGCCGAAGCTCTTCTGCCGGGTGCGGCGGTTTCAGCTCGCCCTGGGCCTCGCGCGGCGAACCGAGACCCCTGACTGGGCGCGGCTGGCGGTGGACTGCGGATATTTCGACCAGTCCCACCTGATCCACGACTTCCGCACCTTCTCCGGCCTGAGCCCCACGGACTACCTGAGCCAGCGGAGCGAGCGCGTGAAAGAGAATCACGTGCCGCTGGTCGCTTAGAGGTCAAATTTTTCCAATACCGGCGCCGGCCGCATTCCCAGAATGAAGGGCCGAGAGCGGGAGCGTCGTGCTCCCGCGGATTTCGGCCACGCGGCTCTCATCGAGCCTTGATCCATCGAGGAGCACATCATGTTGGGATGGTATGCAATCGGCCTCTGCTGCGCCGTGCTGGCAACGGCAGGTCCGGCCCCGTCCGGCAGGCCCGTCTTCCGTGCGGCGGCCGTCCGCTATCAGGTCAAGGACGTGGAACGTTCCATCGCCTTTTATACCGGCCAGCTCGGGTTCAAGCTGGACCAGCAGGCGGGGTCCAACTTCGCCAAGGTCTCCAACGGCGGCCTGATCCTCTGGCTCAGCGGTCCGAAGAGCTCGGGCTCCCGGCCCATGCCGGACGGGCGCCAACAGGGACCGGGCGGCTGGAACCGGATCGTCCTCGAGGTGGCGGACCTGCCCGCGCGCGTCGAGGCGCTCAGGCAGGCGGGCCTGCCTTTCCGGAATCAGATCGAGACCGGTCCCGGCGGCAAGCAGATCCAGCTCGAAGATCCCGACGGCAACCCGGTGGAGCTTTTCGAGCCCGCGCCGCCTGAGCCAAGCCGCCCGTAAAAGCCCCTCACTCCCCTTCCCCCTTCCCCCTCTCTCCCACCGCACTCCCGCCCCCCGGGAGAGAGGGGTTTTCAAAGACAAATCTGAGCCGTCTCCCCTCCTCTCCCGAAGGGCGGGCGTGAGGCGGGAGAGGAGGGCCGGGGAGGTGAGGGGCCATGGCGGAGCCGCCACCGGCTCGATTCAGGAGAGCGTGGGAATCGGAATCGGCCGGCCCCGTTGTACAATTCCCAATTCCGGCCGCCCGTCTTGCGCGGCGCCGGCCTGAACTCAGGCCCCCAATCACGGGAGATTCGACCTTGATTCAAGCGTCACAAATGCGCCCCGGCATGTGCATCCTCTTCGAAGGTGACATCTGCCGCGTCATGAACGCCCATCACGCCACGCCCGGCAACTTGCGCGGCTTCGTCCAGGCCCGCATGCGAAACCTGCGGTCCGGCAACAGCTTCGAGCACCGCTTCAGCTCTACCGAAAAGGTCGAGCGGGCCATCCTCGATACCCATCAGATGGAGTACCTCTACTCCGACTCCTCCGGCCACCACTTCATGAACCAGGAGAGCTACGAGCAGATCTCTCTCGACGACGAGACCCTCGGCGACAACATGCTCTATCTGCTGCCCAACACCGTCCTGCAGATCGACTTCTACGACGACAAGCCGGTGGGCATCGAGCTGCCCAACACGGTGACCCTGGAGGTCGTCGACACCGAGCCCAGCATGAAGGGCGCCACCGCCAGTGCCTCGTACAAGCCGGCCAAGATGGAGACCGGCCTCGTCGTCCAGGTGCCCCCCTTCATCGAGCCCGGCACCAAGATCATCATCGACACCCGCGAGAATAAATACCTGAGCCGCGCGTGAATCCCGATCAGCTCATCGAAGGCTTCACCTGGTTCGTGGTCTTCATTTTCTCGACCACGCTCCACGAGGCCGGGCACGCCCTCGTCGCCTGGAAGCTGGGGGACCCCACCGCCTATGAGGGCGGGCAGGTCTCTCTCAACCCGCTCCCCCACATCCAGCGCGAGCCCGTCGGCATGGTGATCGTGCCCATCATCTCCTTCGCCCTCAACGGCTGGATGATGGGCTGGGCGAGCGCTCCTTACGACCCGGCGTGGGCGCACCGCTATCCGAAGCGCGCCGCGCTGATGGCCGCGGCCGGTCCGGCGGCCAACCTGCTCCTCACGGTGATCGCCGGGCTGCTGATCAAGTTCGGCATCGCCGGTCTCATCCACGGTGCCATCATGCCGATCGGCATTCTCTTCCTGCTGAACCTCCTGCTCTTCGTCTTCAACCTCCTGCCGGTGCCGCCGCTCGACGGCAGCGCCATTCTGCCCATGTTCATGAGCGACAACGCCGCCCGGCGCTACCGCGAGTTCCTCCACCAGCCGATGTTCTCCCTCATTGGGCTGCTGCTCGCCTGGAAGGTGTTCCCCTACATCTTCGAGCCCATCTCGGCGGCGGCTTTCGCAGTGCTGCGGTAATGATGTAAAGCTCTGTCTCTCCAGGATTTGTTTCACCGTCGCGCCGTACGCCGACGGCCTGCCGCGGAACGGAGGGAAAGTCATTTTCCCTCCGGACGACGCTTCGTTGAACGCAGGGAAAGTCACCTTCCCTCCGGACGGCGGTCCGTCGAACGCGGGGAACGTCACCTTCCCTCGAGGCGACGAGTTGGGTTCCGGAGGGAAAGCGGCTTTCCCCGCGGACGGCAGTTCATCGACCGGAGGGAAATCACTTTCCCTCGAGACGGTGGATCGCGGAACCGAGGGAAAGCGGCTTTCCCTCGGGACGACGAGACGCGGACCGGAGGGAAAGCCATCTTCCCCCCGGGCGATGAGACGCGGACCGAAGGGAAAGCGGCTTTCCCTCGGGACGACGAGACGCGGACCGAAGGGAAGGCGGCTTTCCCTGCGGACGACGGACTGCCGACCCGAGGGAAGGAGACTTTCCCGCCGGTCTGCAAGACGTCGTTTGGAGGGAAAATCATTTTCCCTCGGGACGATGGATCATCGTAAGGAGACGGCGAAGCATCGCCGCCGGAGCCCGAGACGCCGCATGGCGATGCTTCGGCGTCGTTCCGCCGAGCCGAAACGCCGTCGAGGGACGGCGGCTCATCGAAGAGATCGAACCGAGCTATTTCCCCTTATCACGCTCCGGCGTCTCGGGAGACGGCGAGCCGTCCTTCCGCCGTCTCTTTTTGCTGCGGAACGGCTGAATGCCGAACGCGGCGAGCTTCTCGTTGTCGGGACCGTAGTGCACCTTGAGGATGGCGCGGACGAGGCTCGCCTCCTTGCGCCCCTTCGGCAGGACCACGTCGATCCGTCGGCTGAGCTCCTGCTTGCGCGCCTCGTGGAAGTCCCGCTGTTGGATAAGCTCCTGGATCTCCGCGAGACTCGCCACGAGCTTGTCGTAGATGACCTGGATCGAGGGAATCTCGGCCACGGTCTCCGGCGTGACGCAACCGGTCAGCCCCATCCAGTCGCCCACTGTTTCGGCGATAGGCGTTCTCGGCATGAGGAAAGCTCCTTGAAAGTCTGCGGGGATGGTACAACAGGAAGGCGCGGGAGCACCTGATCCGCCGGAAAATACTGCTGGGTCCGTCCAAGAGTGAGAGGATCTCCCTATGCGCACAATCCCCTACGATGCCACTCGCGACGCCCTCTACCACCCCGATCTGGCGGCCAGCATATTTCCCGTCGAGGGGAGAGTTTCTGAGGAGCTGCTCTGTGCAGAGTCGGCCCGCCTCGTCTACAAGCACTTCGAGAGGACAGCGGGCGAAAAAGCTCAGGTCGACCAAGCCCTGCGATCGGTTGGCTTCAACGTGGTGAGTTACTTTGCCCGAGGATCGACCCAGGCGTTCGCCGCTCGGAACGCCGAGTCAGACACCGCCCTGGTTGCCTTCCGCGGCACGGAGCCGGACGACGTCATGGATCTCGCCGACGATCTGAATGCCCTTTGGACCGCCTGGCCGCAGGGAGGCAGAGTTCACAAGGGATTCAAGAGGGCTTTGGAGCTTGTCCGCAAGGATGTCGTGAACTGGATCGAGCAGCACCGGCCCAGACGCCTGCTGTTGACCGGACACAGCCTCGGCGCGGCTCTGAGTACGCTCCTGGCGAGCTTGAGGAATCCCGACAGGCTCGTGACGTTCGGCTCGCCCGCCGTCGGTGATCACGACTTCGCCGCGACCCTGCCAGCCAACACCGCGCGGCGTTACGTGGACTGCTGCGATCTCGTCACCCGCGTCCCTCCGGAGAACTTCGGCTTCGAGCACGTCGGAACACGGCTGTACATCAACAGTTTGGGACAAGTCATACCGAACGCCACTGAGGATCACATAAAGGCAGATCGCCGAGCGGGACGCGAAGACTACTTCCAGCAGCACGCCTGGAAAAAGGGCAATGTCGCCATTCGCGACCTCGCCGATCATGCTCCGATCAATTATGTATATGCCTTGCGGCCCTAGAGCATTCCCTGACTGAGCCAGCAAGACGCCCGCCTATTGGGGGTTTTTGTCGCCGGCTCGTCCGTCTAACGAACTGGGCCGGCGTCGCGGAATCAGTGGTCGCCCACAGGGGATTAGCCATATAATAAAATGTGTTCCCTAGCCGGCCCTGAGACATGGACGCCGAGGACACTTGTGAGTTGGTGCGAGAAGCCCTCGCCGGCGATCGGGATGCCCTCGCCCGGCTGGTGGCCTTGCTGACCCCCGTCATCCAGGCCCGCGTGGCGCGGACTCTGCTGGCGCGCCGGTCGCTTCTCGGCGCTGGCCGCAACGTGCGCCAGGAGGTGGAAGATCTGACGCAAGAGGTCTTCCTCTCCCTCTTCACCAGAAACGGCCACGTGCTGCGCACCTGGGAAGCCGAGCGGGGCCTCTCGCTCGAGAACTTCGTCGGACTGGTGAGCGAGCGTCACGTCGTGTCGTTCCTCCGCAGCGGCAAACGGAATCCCTGGAAGGAAGACCCCACCTCTGCGGGAGATCTCGAATCCGAGACCCTCGATCAGGGGCCCGAGGAAGTTACGGCGAGCCGCGAGCAGTTGCGCCTCCTGCTCGACCGGCTGCAGGAGAAGCTGAGCCCGCTCGGCCGCCATCTCTTCGATCTCCTCTTCGTCCAGGAGCTGTCGCAGGCCGAGACCATGGCCGCCAGCGGATTGTCCGCCGACGCCGTGTACGCCTGGCGGAGCCGGCTGCGCCGCCTGGCCCAGAAGCTGCTGGCCGAGATGTCAGGAAAAACCGCCCCCGCGCGAAACACCCGGAAGGATGGGACAGCATGAGTGAGGACCGGCTATTGCGCGACCTAGGACACCTGGCGAACGAGGAGAACAAAGCCGTGCATTCCCGCCTCGACGAACGCTGGGACCGAATGGCCGCCGGGACGCTGACCGCGGAAGAAGAAGCCGAGCTCCGCGCTCTCGCCGAGACCTCCCCCGAAGCCCGAGAAGCCCACGAAGCCTTCCGACCGCTCGGCCCCGACTTTCAAGCCCGAATTATCGACACCATCGCCGCCGAGTTGACCCAACCCCAAGCCAAGCCCGAGCCCCAGCAACCGCCCCCCCGCATCCTCCCCTTTCGTCTTACCACGGTCCAGATCACAAGGTGGTTGACCGCTGCAGCCGCAGCGGCTGCGGTCCTGTTTCTTCTCCTGCGCATTCCTGCCTCGATGCCCATCCTGACCGCGTATAACCCCCCTGAGCTAAGCGGCGGGGAGAAGAAGTTCCGCGGTGAGGAGGTCCCGGTCTACCGGCCCGGCTCGTCTTTGACGGTCAAGGTACGACCCCAGAAAGCCGTTTCCGGCCCCTTGGACGTCCGCGCGTATTTCGCCCGCGGTAACGAGTGGGTCTCCTGGGAGCCTAAGAAGGAAGTCGACGGCTCAGTCCGCCTCGAGGGCGAGCTGAGCCGGGCGATCCATCCCGGCGACTGGCGGCTCTGGATCGTCGTCGGCCGTCCGGGCAAAATTCCGCACATGACCGAGATTCAGGAAAGGCTGCGCGAAGGGCAGCGGAAGAAGAAGTATTGGCAGGCGGTCTCCGCCGACCTGCGCGTCGAAGAGCAGGTGCCGCCATGAACCTCTACCCCGGAGCCCTAGATCGCTTTCGCCGCGGCTCACGGTTAGCCGTTCTCCTCGTAGCCTTCGGTCTGGCCGGTCCCCATTCGTCTTCACAGCCCACTCATTCCTCGCCGGCCCTGGAGGTGGAGTACGCCGGCTGCAAGGCCGTGCTCGAGCCGGGCCCGGTTTGCGTGCTCGCCTCCAAACGCGAGCTGCGGCTCTGGATCGGGACTGTACCGGATGCACAGATCGAGATTCAGGTCGATGGCAGGCGGATCGACGTGCCAGGGGAAGACGTTCAGGATGGGCAGACGTTCTCATTGCTCATGCCAGCAGGGGCGAAAAGGGTGGACGTGATCGCAGACACACCGGAAGGGCAGGCGTCCTGGTTCTTGCCTCTGGCGGAGCCAGAGTCTATAGAGGCACAGGGAAACGTGGCGCCGCAGAGGACGTCTCGCGACATGCAAGGCGAAATCCAGCAGAAGATGCTCCAGGCGCACCACGACATCGTGAACCGCAATCTCGCGGCTGTGCGGGATTCGCTGGCTGGCCTGCGGATTCCCCTTAAGGCATCCGCGGAATCCCGCTGCCTCGTGGCCTATTACCGCAACCTGCTCGCCGAGAGGGAAGGTGACTACCGCACGGCGATGGCCGAAATCCAGACGGCGCTGGGGATTGCGGAACGAGTGAAGCTGGACTTTCAACTATGGATATTCAAAGAGCAGTTGGCCCTCCTCCTGCGCGGTCTCGGCCGCTCCCGTGAGTCCGCCGAGATCTTTGACCAACTGGCGCGGATGCCGCATTCCTCGGATTCCTGCGAGGAGGCACAGCTCTTCAACAACCAGGCTTGGTCCAGGCTGCTCGGGCGGGAGGCCGGCGAAAGCTTCGAAGATCCCACAAGCCTGCTCGAGAAGGCACTCGCAGCCTATGAGGTCTGCGCGGAGGCCAATCCCGAACAGAAGGTGAATACCCTGATCAATCTGGCTCTAGCCCACTTGCAGCGGGGCCGTCTGGCTCAGGCGAAGAACCTTCTGGCACGGGCGCACGAGCTCGAACCCCATCCAACCCTTCCCCATACACTGTGGTGGCTCGATCTCGAGGCGCGGATCGCGTTGCAAGAAGGGCAGCCCGCGGAGGCCCTGCATCGGTTCGCTAAGCTCGAAGAGCTTGCGTCTGCGACAAGCTCCTCTGACAGCAGGCTCCGGGCGGCTTTCGGGCAGGCCCGCACTCAAGAAGCTTTGGGGGACCGGAACGCCGCTTTGGAGACCCTCGCGAGAGCCGAGGTCCTGCTCGATGATCAGAGCCTCCAAATTCCTCTTTACGAGGGACGCGAAACCTTCATGGGCACGCGCCAGGCCGTCGTCAACCTGCACGTGGAGCTGCTCCTCCGCAGTGGCCTACCGGCGGAGGCCCTCGCTGTAGCCCGCCATGGCCGGTCACGGCTGCTCTGGCAACTGGAGCGCAGCGATCGACTGGCGAATCTGACGCCCCAGCAGCGGGCGCAGTGGGAGCGTCTGCTGGCAAATTACCAGGATCGGCGCGCAGCTCTTGAGGAGCGCGCGAAGGACGACTGGAAGCTGCCGGAGGACCAGCTCCACCGGGAACAAGCTGCGAGGAGGTTAGAAGCGAACTCTGTTAAGAAGCTGTTGGATGAAGCCTTCGAGATCCTGGGAGACCCGAGAGAACGGCAGGGAGAGGCGCCGCCACCGCGTCCCGGGGAGCTGATCCTCGCCTATCACCCTCTTCCTCAAGGCTGGGTCGGCTTCGCGGCGGACGGCGAAACCGTCAGAGTTCATCGGTTCGAGCTGGCGCCCGGCATCTTGTCTCGGCCCGACGAGTTGGCTCGGAGCCTGCTGCTGCCGTTTCTCAAGTCAATCAAGACTGCAAGCCGCATCCGGATTCTGCCCAGCGGCCCGCTACAGGCTGTCGAATTCCATACGCTGCCGTTCGAGGGAGACGTTCTCCTGGCAAGCGCTCCCGTGGTCTATGGACTGGACGTTCCTTCCTCTATGGTCGCAGCGCAGTCTCCGGGACGGCGCGCCCTCTTAGTGGCGGATCCGCGGAACGACCTTCCAGGAACGCTCAAAGAAGCCCAGACCATCCGTCAGGTTCTGGAGTCAGGCTCCCAGCCTTGGATCACCGAAGAGCTGCAAGGCGCGCAGGCTTCGGCGAAGGCCGTACAAGGCCGACTGCCAGTCGCGGATCTCCTCCACTACGCGGGGCACGGCACTTTCTCCGGATTCGGCGGTTGGGAGAGCGGCCTGCTTCTGGCCGAAGAGAGTCAATTGACCCTCGGCGATCTCTTGACGCTCGACCGGGTGCCGGCCTGGGTCGTCCTCTCCGCCTGCGAGACCGGCCGGTCGTCCACTGACGTTTCCGTCGAGAGCCTCGGCCTGCCTCACGCCTTCCTGCTGGCCGGCTCACGCGGCGTAATCGCCTCCACCCGGCGCGCAGACGACCGCACGGTACCTGAGTTCTTCATCGATTTTTATCGGCGTTGGGATGGGCAGTCGGACCTCGCCGTGGCTCTGCAGCGCGCTCAGCTCGCCTGGCGCCAGCGGAATCCTGAAGCGGACTGGGCCAGCTTCCGCCTCTTCGAGCCCTGAACACGCCCGCTTTGCGTCGCTCCTGGGGCGCCCTGTCAGAAATCACGGCCTGCCCGCGAAGCTTCTCTGCGATGCTCGAATAGCGGCCTCTGGCGCTGAGCGTCATAACCGTAAGGAGATACGCATCATGAGTAGAAAACTCTTCTCCCTGATCGCTTCCTGCCTTGCGATCGGGATGAGCGCGTGTACGACCCTGCGGCCTCCGACCACAGCGAAGGCCTGCGCCGACTGGCGCTGGATCGGGATCAGCCGGTCCGAGACCCGATGCCCGGAGATCCCCGGCTGGACCGTACGGCCCCTGTTTCCGCAACTGGCTCCTGCCTGGCAGAAATCGGACGACTTCTGCAAAGGAGCAGATCCCCCCGAGTGTGGCTATTGCAAGGAGAGACTCAAGGAGCACGTCCCTGACGAAAACCTGATCCGGGAGCTCAACCGCTTTTGCGTCTATGAGCCGCAGCACCCGAAATGGATCTTCCAAAAACCCCCGTTTCCTGCGGCTTCGAGCGCCGACTTGATACGATTCGATCAAGACTGTGCGGCCCTCTCGTTTGCCGATACGGAACTGTACCCAGATCCGCCGGTGGATCGAGCTCCGGAAGAGAAGTATCCGAAAAAGGAGAAGGAGAAGTGGAGATCAAATTACCAGCATTTCTTTTCGGAAGTTGGCCAAAAGAAGGAACTGCTCGAGAGCGAGACCGGCACCAGCGTGCGCCTGGCTTTCCTGGATACCGAGCCGACTCGCGAGAGCTTTTCTGCGCAGTCGGGGAACTCGCCGCACGGCTATACCCTCGCCAACATTGCCCGGAATCTGCTGTGCACTTTCGAGTCTCCTGCTCACTGCGCCGCACAGATCACCACTCGACTGGCGCTTCCGATCATCGAGTTCAATCCGAAGGGCTCAAAATACAATAAGATTGACGCCGAACATGGAGGGCATATCGGCATGCAGAGCGATCTTGCCATGGCCATCCGCGACGAGGTGGATCGTTGGCAAGAGGGGCGCCAGAATGGAACGTCGCCTCAGCATCTCGTGCTCAACCTTTCCTTGGCCTGGGATGGAAGGCTCTTCGGCGGCCTTAGCGAGGAGTGGATCAATGAAATGCGGGCCGGAACGCAGGCGGTCTATTGGGCTCTGCAATATGCGGCCAGCTTCGACGTACTGGTGCTAGCAGCGGCCGGCAATCAAAAATGCGAGCCCTGCCCGAACGACGGGCCGCTCCTGCCGGCCGCCTGGGAAAAAGACGTGCCCCAGGAGCAGGGCTGCCCTATCGAGCCTCGGAAAAAACCGCTCCTTTACGCCGTGGGCGGCGTGGATACCGACAACCGCCCCCTGGCTAATGCGCGCCCTAAAGGGATGCCAAGACGGGCTGCCTACGGCGAAACCGCAGTAGTGACTGGAGTGAATCTCGATACCTCCGAGCCGACCTACAACGGTAGGATCTATAGTGGCAGCTCCGTTGCCACGGCGGTCGTCTCGTCGATCGCCGCTTTCGTGTGGAATTCTGACCCCGGGCTCGATTCCCACGGGGTGATGGACAAGCTCGACGAAAGCGGGAACGAGCTGAAGGTTCCGGCGGACTTCTGGTTCGTCAAGCCCGCTCCCGCTGGATCGGCTGTGCCACTCCCCGCCGGCTCTTCTGAGCCCCCTATGGTCCACAGGCTCTCGCTCTCCACCGCGCTTGAACCGTCTAGTCGCGTTTCCTTGGATCCGCCTCCAATTGAGCGAGGCAATAGGTCGTGGTCCAGAGGTTCCTGCCAGCCGTGGAACTTTCCCCAGCCCGAGGATCCTCCCTGCGCGGCATGCATCAAACCACCGCCATAATAGGCAGCGTACTCTCAGAAAAAGCGCAAGGCTCCTCCCGTGGAGCAATTCATAGTTCCTACCAACGCTTTCACCAGCGGTGGAGGCGGCGAGGCTCGCCCGCATCCGGATGCGGGCACGGTCTTCTCGGCCGGGCGCCCAATGCGGACGCCTCGATCCAGATCGACGACCTGCGGGTCGACTTTCCTTGCGAGGATGTGGTTTTGAATCCAGTGGATGACTGATTCCCGGAGCGTTGATCCACCGTAGGTCAGAAATCGGCGGCTCGGCGCGAACATCCTCCATGAAGCAGGATCGCAAAGCTAAACAAAAGGAGAATCATAATGTTTTCACGACACGCCACGCTCCCTGAAACGGAAAAGGTCGTTGGCACCGGCTGGCTCCCCCCCGTTCCCGACCTGCGGGATTACCACGAGGGGAAGCCGGAAATCGCCGAAATGGCCAAGAAGCTGGGCCTCACCGCCAAGAAAAACGGCGCGCTGGCCGCACCCAGCACTGTTGATCTCCGGCCGTGGTGCTCCCCTATCGAGGACCAGAAAAATCTCGGCTCGTGCACGGCCCAAGCCGGCGTCGGAGTCGTCGAGTACTTCGAGCGCCGGAGCTTCGACAAGCACCTGGACGGCTCCCGCCTCTTCGTCTACAAGGCGACGCGGAACCTGATGCAGGTCACGGGTGATACCGGTGCATGGTTGAGAAACACGATGGGCGCCCTGGTGCTCTGTGGAGTGCCGGACGAGAAGTACTGGCCCTACACGGATGCCACGCCGGACTTCGACAAAGAACCGCCGAGCTTCCTCTACGCCGTAGCGGACAACTGCGAAGCGTTGAAGTACTTCGCTCATGACCCGATCGGAGCCAACGTCGCGGGCGCCGCCGTGCTGGCCAGTGTCAAGAAGTACCTGGCTGCCGGGATTCCTTCAATGTTCGGCTTCTGGGGATTTCCATCCTTCGGGTCGAGCGACGTGAAGGGTGGCATTCCCTACCCTTGCTCCGGTGAGCAAGTGCAGTGGGGGCATGCCGTCGTCGCCGTCGGCTATGACGACGCGAAAAAGATCAAGAACACCCAGTGCAACAAGACGACAACCGGCGCTCTGCTTATCCGCAACTCGTGGGGTACAGGATGGGGGGACAAGGGCTATGGTTGGTTGCCCTATGACTATGTATTGAACAAGCTGGCCTTGGATTTCTGGTCCTTGCTGTGCATGGAGTGGGTCGATACGAAAAATTTCGGCATATAACAAGATGCCCGACGTGCAACATCGTCTCTGAGAGACAGCGGGCGCCGGACCGGCTGAGACTTGCCGGCCGGCGCTCTTTACTTTCGTCAGCGATCCGACGGTTTCGTATCGAGCAGCGAGGACCCTATCGGTCCCCGCCGGTCTTCTCCGCCGGCGTGCTACCAGCCGCCATCGTCTTCGGCGGCTCCATCCCCGGCTGGTAGAGCACCGGCCGGTTCGCCTTCTTCTTCGCTTCTTTGACGATCCGCCGCACGTCGGCACGAAGCTGGCCGGCGTCGTAGATGATCCCATCCTTGATCGTGTACAAGACCCCGCCGACGCGGACGACCTCGTTCTTTTCGTTCACCTTGATGACGCCGGTGCCATAGAGGGCGGCGAGGTTTTCGAGCGGGTTCTCCCGTAGGACGACCAGGTCGGCCAGCTTTCCGGCCTCGACGGTGCCGATCTCCTTGTCGAGCCCCAGGGCTTCAGCGCCTTTCAAAGTGGCGGCGCGGATCACCTCCAGAGGGTGAAAGCCGGCCTCACGCAGCAGCTCGAGCTCGCGGATGTAATCGAAACCATAAAGCTTGTAGATGTAGCCGCTGTCCGAGCCGGTGGTCACCCGGCCGCCCCGGTTCTTGTATTCGTTGATGAAGGTCATCCACAGGCGGTAGTTGTTTTTCCAATCCACCTCGTTTTCGGTGGTCCAGTAGAACCAATACGAGCCGTGCGACTTGCGGCTGGGCGCGTAGAAATCCCAAAGCGAAGGGAGGGTGTACTCCTCGTGCCACTCGGCCCGGCGGGCGCGCATCAAGTCGCGGCTCGCCTCGTAGATGGTGAGGGTGGGATCGATGGTGAAGTCGAGCTTGATCAGTTCGTCCATCACCTCATTCCATTTTTTGGAGAACGGCGGCGCGGCCTGCTTCCACAGGCGGCCGGCCTGGCCGAAGCGGTGCGACTCGTCGGCGTAGTTGTAGCCGAGCGGGTAGTCCTGAATGGTGCGTTCGTCGAAGAGGGCCTCGGGCAGGCCGTACCAGTGCTCCATCGTGGTGAGACCCCAGCGCGCCGAGGTGAGGACGTTGACGCGCGCCACGTCCATCTGCGCGTGGTGGCAGGCGCTGCGCATCCCCTTCTTCTTGATCTCGTCGATGGCGGCCTGCATGATGTCCGGCCGGTAGCCGAAGAACTTGACGCCGTCGGCGCCCTTGGCCGCCATCTCGTCGACCCACTTGCGCGCCTCCTCCGTCGTCGTGAATGGCTTGTCGCGCCCCTGGCCGAAGGTGACGTAGGCCTCGATGCGCGGCGCGGTGATCTCGTTCCTGGCGCTCTTGGCCTTGTGGTCGAGGACCCAGTCGACGCCGTTGCCGCTCCCCGGATCGCGGACGGTGGTGATGCCGTGGCCCATCCACAGCTTGAAGACGTACTCGGCGGGCGTGCCCTGCTCCTTGCCGCCGATGTGGCCGTGCATGTCCACGAGCCCCGGCAGCACGTACATGCCGCTAAGGTCGATCTCGCGGTCGCCCTCCTCCGCCTTGGGCCGCTTCTCGGGATCGGGCGCGATGCCCGGGTTGCCGATGATGGCGATCCGGGTGATGCGGTCCTGCTCGATGACGATGTCCACCGGACCGATCGGTGGAGCGCCGGTGCCATCGATCAGGGTCGCGCCGCGCAGAATGAGGCGCTTGTAGGGGCCCTCACCCTCGGCCCGCGGGGGCGCCGGCTGAATGGACTCGTCCTCCTTCTTCTCCTCGGCCTTGGCCGCGGGCGCATCCTTCTTTGGCGCCTTCTGCTCCACCGCTCCGGCGACCAGCGCGCCTGCGAGCAGGAGGGCGATCCACAGGAACAGCCTCTTCCTTTTCATGAATGAATGTCCTCCAGAGATCCCTCTCGGTGCGGGTGATCCTCTCAGAAGGCGGGGGAGGGCGTCAAAACCTGTCCGGCGGGGTGTCGAACGTTGGAAGGGCAGCCGCCTGAGAGCCGAGGGACCAGGTTTCAAAGGGTGCATCCCTCGCCGGGCAAGATCCGTGCATATCGGGGTAAGATCGCAAAAATCTGATCCAGCAGCATGACCCAGCACTCCTCGGTCTCGCCGTCGTCCTTCAACGTCACCTGCCCCGGGTGCGGCGTGCGCCTGCGTTTCTCCGTCGCCTCGGAGATGCCGCCGCGGTTGCGGATCCAATGCTCTTCCTGCCAGACGACCTTCGGCGTGCGGCGTCCCGGCACCGCGCCAGGCGAGCCCTCGACCGCCGGATCGATCGGCGAGACGCCGCCGACCTATCTCGCCTTTCCCGCTCATCCCGCCTCGACGACCGGCGAATCGGTCCTGCGGACGGCGACGGCTTCGGCTCGGCCACGGCGGGTGGACGAGCCTGCCTTCGCGCCGGAGACGACGATCGCCGGGCGCTACCGGGTGGTGCGCTTCATCGCCCGCGGCGGCATGGGTGAGGTGTACGAGGTGGACGACCTGGAGCTGCGGGAGCGGGTCGCCCTGAAGACTGTGCGTCCGGAGGTGGCGCGGGACAACGTGGCGGTCGAGCGCTTCCGGCGGGAGATTCAGCTCGCCCGCAAGGTGACGCACCCCAACGTGTGCCGGATCTTCGATGTCTCCTATCACCGCGACGCCGGTACCGGGGAAGGGTTCATCTTCCTGACCATGGAGCTGCTGACGGGTGAATCGCTGGCCGAGCGGCTCCGGCGGAGCGGCCCGATGTCGGCCGAGGAGGCGCTGCCGATCGCCCGCCAGATCGCCGAAGGGCTCCACGCCGCCCATCAGGTGGGAGTGGTGCATCGCGATCTGAAGCCGGGCAACGTGATGCTGGTGGAGAGCCGGGGCGCCACCCGCGCGGTGGTCACCGACTTCGGCCTGGCGCGCCTGGAGGCCGGCGGCGAGGCTGCGGCGGAGCATGGCCTCACCCTCACGGCTGCGGCGGCGGTCGTCGGCACGCCTGCCTATCTCGCGCCGGAGCAGGTGGAAGGGAGCGAGATCACGGCGGCAACGGACATCTATGCGCTGGGCATCGTCCTCTACGAGATGCTCACCGGCAGGGTCCCCTTCCTGGCGGACAACGCCCTGTCCACGGCCGTCAAGCGTCTCCGAGAAGCTCCCACTCCGCCGCGCGTGCATGCTCCGGGGCTCGATCCACGCTGGGAGTCCGCCATCCTCCGGTGCCTGGAACGCGAGCCCGCCGCCCGCTTCGTCAGCGCGCCCGAGATCCTCCAGGCCATCACCAATCCCTCGCACACGGAAGTCTTCCTTCGGCCCTCCGCCGCTCTTCCTCCCCCCGAAACGGTTCCCGCGGCCGAGCCGCCCCGAGAGCCCAGACCGACGAAGCGCCGCCTGCTGCAACTGGCCGTGCTCGCGGCACTGATCCTCATCGGCGCCGCCGTGGGCTTCTACCGTTACGGCCAGTGGCGGGCCGCACAGGCCGCCGCTCCGGGCCGCCGCCTCGCGCTGCCGGACATCGCCGACATGACGCCGCGGAGGTCGGTGGCCGTGCTCGGCTTCAAGGACCTCTCCGGCCAGGCCGGCACGGCCTGGCTCTCCTCGGCTCTCGCCGAGATGCTCTCAGCCGAGTTGGCCTCCGGCGGCGGCGTGCGTGTGATCACCGGCGAAAACGTGGCACGGGCGCGCATGGAGCTCGGTCTCGGCGCCGCCGATTCGCTGGCCCGCGACACCCTCGGCCGCTTGCGGACCCTGCTCGGAACGGACGCCGTGGTGCTTGGCTCTTATGTCGTCTTGAATGGAGCCGCGGACCGGCAGATCCGTCTCGATCTGCGCCTGCAGGACACCGTGGCCGGCGAGACCACCGCCACGGTGACGGAGACCGGCAGCGAAGGGCAGCTCTTCGACCTGGTGTCGCGCGTTGGCAAACGGCTGCGCCGCGAGCTGGGGGTCGAGGAGATCGCGGACGGCGAGGTGCGGGCCGCCCTTCCCGCGAGCCCGGAGGCCGCGCGGCTTTATGCCGAAGGGCTCGAGCGGCTGCGCCTCTTCGATCCCGCCGGCGCCCGCGACCGCCTCTCCCGGGCGGTGGCGGCCGAGCCCGGCAACGCCCTCTGTCATTCCGCTCTCGCCGCGGCGTGGTTCGCCCTGGGCTATGACGGCAAGGCTCGGGAAGAGGCCAAGACAGCCCTCGACCTTGCGGCCGGCCTACCGCGAGAGGAACGGCTGCTCATCGAAGGGCGTTATCGCGAGGTGACCCAGAACTGGCCACGTGCCATCCAAATCTATTGGACCCTGTGGTCGATGTTCCCCGACAGCCTCGATCACGGCCTCCGTCTCGCCGCCGCGCAGACGGCGGCCGGCCAGGTGCAGGACGCTCTCGTGACCGCTGAGGCCCTGCGCACGTTGCCGGCGCCGTCACGGGACGATCCGCGCATCGATCTTGCCGAGGCCACCGCAGCCGGTGCCCGCGCCGATTTCAACCGCCAGCGGTCAGCGGCCGCGAAGGCGGCCGCCAAGAGCCAGGCGCAGGGAGCGCCCCTGATGGTCGCGCAGGCCAGCCTGTTGGAGTGCCAGGCGCTGCGCAACCTGGGCCAGCCCGGTCCAGCATTGGCCGCGTGCGAGAAGGGACGAAAGCTGCACGCGACGGCCGGCAATCGCGCCGGCGTGGCCGAGGCTCTCACCCATGCCGCCAACGTGCTCTACGACCGCGGCGATCTGATTGGCGCCACCCGGCTCTACGAGCAGGCCCTCGGCACCTATCGGGAAATCGGCAACCGGGGCGCCGAGGCCGGAGCTCTCAACAACATCGCGGTGGTGCTGAAGAACCAGGGGAACCTCGACCGCGCAAAGGAGCTCTATGACGAGGTGCTCGCCATCAGCCGCGAGATCGGCAGCCGCGGAGGGGAGGCCTACGCGTTGAACAACCTCGCGGGGGTGCTCCTGCGGCGCGGCGAGCTCGACGAAGCCTCCAGGCTGCTCGAGGACTGCCTCAAAATCCGCCGCGAGCAGCAGGACCGCGCCGGCGAGGCCTCCGCCCTGGACAACCTCGGCGTGGCGCTGCGTCGCAAGGGCGACATCGCCGGAGCCCGCCAGCGCCACGAAGCCGCGCTCGCGATCCGGCGCCAGATCGGGCAGAAGATCGGGGAGGTGGCGTCGCTCACCAATCTCGGAGGAGCCTTGCTGGACCAGGGCGAGCTCTCGGCAGCGCGCCGGAGCTTCGAGTCGTCCCTCGCTCTCTGCCGCCGCACCGATAACAAGAGCGGCTCCGCCCATGCCCTGTTCGGGCTGGGAGAGGTGCTCGCCCGCGAAGGCCACACCGAGGACGCCCGCAAGCGGCTGGAAGAGGCCATCGCCATCCGCACGCAGCTCGGGGAAAAGGGAACCCTCGCCGAGAGTCAATTGGCTCTCGCGGCCGTGCTGCTCGACGCCGGAGACGCGGTGCGGGCCGGCGATCTCTCCCGCAGCGCGGCCGGCGTCCTCGGCCAGCAGGGAGCGACGAGCAACGAGGCACTGGCCCTGGCCGTCTCGGCCCTCGCCGCCAGCGGCCGCGGCGACGCCACTCGTGCTCGGGAAGCGATCAGCCGGGCCATGACGCTCACCGAGCGAGATCAGAACTTGCGCGCCCGGCTCACCGTCGAGATCGCCGCCGCCCGGCTGCACCAGGTGCGGGATCCGGCCGCGGTCCTGCAGGCGGTCTCTCAGCAGGCATCCCGCGCCGGGCTTCTCGAGCTGCGCCTCGAAGCGGATCTGGCGTTGGCCGGGATGCAGCCGGTCGCCGAGCGGCGGACCCGCCTCGCCGCGCTGGCGCAGGAGGCTCGGGCTCTGGGATACGGAGCGATCGCCAGAAAAGCAGGAGCGACTTGACGCTGGTTGCCGTTCTCCCTCCTCTCCCTCGGGGAGAGGAGGGCCGGGGAGGTGAGGGACGACGGCAGGGACCACCGACGAGTTATCGAGAACGGCTGGATCGGGGTCCTCACCCTCCCGTCAGCGCCGTCAAGTCCGCCCCGTTCTCCTTGGCTTCCTTTACCGCCTCGTCGAACTCCGACCGATGCGAGGTCTGTTTTGCGGCGATCGCCAGTAGCAGGTAGCCCTCCGTGCTGTCGAGACCGCCACCGCGCAGCAGCCCCTTGCGCAACCGCTTGAAGGCTTTGTCGTAGACGCCGCGGGACATCTCGAGCCGCGACTCCAGGATCTTCAGCTCCTCTTGGATCCAGCCGCCGTAGGACCCGAGGGCCCGGCGGGCGCGATCGAAGGCCGCTTGGGCGTCCGCGGTGCGGCCTCGCTCGAGATAGAGCCGCGTCCGGCTGAGATCGACCTGGGCGTCGAGCAGGCGGGCCTCTTCCTTGAGCCAGCTCTTGTCGTGCGGCCTTTCAGGATCGGGAGCGGTCTCCACCTCGGCCGCGAGCGCCTTGGCGAAGAGATCGTCGGCTTCGGCGGACCGGCCCGCCGCCACGGCATCGACCCCTTGGTAGAGGAACATCCGCTTGGGGCTGCGGCTCTCGTTGTAGAACAGGCCGAAGACCTCCCGGTGATGGTCGAGCCAGAAGCCCTTCGGCTCGTAGTCGACGTCGATAGCAAAGTCGGTCTTCTCGCCCCGCAATAGGATGTTGCCGCGGACCTTTGCGTTGCCGTTCTCCTTCGCTTCCTTCTCCTTCCTCTTGCCGTCCTCCCGGGCGGGATCGTAGACGGTGATCTCGACCGGGACCACCAGGGTCGAGGATGTCATGGCCTGCGTCTGGTCGAGCTTCTCGCGCGCCACGTCGAAGCCGCCTCCTGCCGTCTTGACGACGCGGTAGCGGAAGCGATAGGGGGACTGCTGGCGGGCCTCTCCCTTGACCAGCCACTTGCCTTCGTCCTTGGGCTCGAACCGGTAGCTGTAGTAGACCTCCGGCAATCCCGTGCCGTAGACGAACTGGTTGGCGAACCAGTCGAGATCGGCGGAGGTGATCCGCTTGATGAGCGTCAGGAAGTCCTCGGTCGAGATCGCACGGTTCGCGGCCACCTTGACGATCTGCTTCAGGATCAGCGGAAAGTTCTCCTCTCCCAGGGTGCGGGAGAGCATGTCGAGGATCACCGCGCCCTTGTGGTAGACGATGGCCTGGTAGGCGTCGCTCGAGCGGCTGGAGAGGAGGCGCTGGCCGAGCACGACCGGGCCGAGCGACTCGATGGCCCGGCCGTCGGCCGTCGTGGCGGTGAGCGAGTCCTGCCAGCCGGCGGTGGGCCCCAAGCCGTACCGCTGCTTCTTGTCACTGATCTTGTTGCGGGCATAGAGCAGAGCGGCGTAGTTGGCCATGGCCTCGCTGATCCATTGATCGCGATAGCTGCTCCAGCCCACCATGTGCCCCCACCACTGGTGCGATACCTCGTGGGCGATGACGGTGCGGCGGTCCTCCAGACCGAAGAGGAGATTCCAGGCGTCGAGGTCGAACATCATCACGCTGGAGAGAGTGACGAAGCCGAGCATGGCCTGCGAGAAGCCGCGCGGCACGGTGACCACCGTCAGCTCGCCCAGCGGATAGGGGCCGAACTTCTCCTCGAAGTAGACGAGCGAGTCGGCCACCGTCTTCTTGATCTCTTCCCTCGCGTCCTTTCCCATCCAGGTGACGTCGGGATCGAACGCCAGCTTCACCGCCACGTGCCCGGCCTGCACGGTCTCGATGCGGTAGCGCCCCACCTCGAAGGCGAAGTTGGCGACCGGAATCTCCAGTGTCCGCCGCTCCCAGCGCATGCCGTCGCCGGTCTCGCCGCCGTCCGCACGCCGGCCGCAGGAGAGCAGCTCGAACTTCCGGGGCCAGTGAAAGGTCACGTCGTAGGACGCCCGGTCGATCGTCCCGGTGTGGGGATACCACTCCTGGGTGTCGAGCAGAGCGAAGCTCCCACCTTCCTTCTCCACCATGCCGCCTGAATACTCGATGACCAAGGAAACCTTCTCTTGATCGGCGGGCGCGCGTGGCAGGATGACCGTCAGATCGCGGCCGGAGCGGGAAAAGAAGAGAGCGGCGCCGGAGCCGTCCGTCACCTTGTCGACCTGCAGGTCGCTGTTGAGCCTCAAGGCGACGGCGTGGGAGCCCCGCACGGCCGGCTTCAGGTCGAGCCGGGCGCGGCCGCTCAACCGCAGGTCCCGCTCCGCCAGGGTCACGTCCAGCGTGTACTTCTCCGGCTCGAAGGCGGCCCGCCCAGGGGTGGCCGTACCGCCGCGGCGCAAGGAGGCGGAAAGCCAGTTGTCCCATTGGCCGAGGTCGTCCAGCTCGACGCCGATCAAGCGTCCGCGCCGCTGCTGGCGGTTCAACTGCCGGACGATCTTGCGCTTCTCCTTCTCCGTGGCCTCCAGGGGCACGAACTTCCCCAGGGTCACCTGCTCCTGCTCATCCGGCTCGACGAGGTAGAGGAAGTTTCCCAGCTCGGCGCCGTGAAACCAGGCCGCGAAGAAACCCTGGTACGCGGTGTCGCCGGCGGCGTCCTTCAGCACGGCCCCTTCCACGTTCAGGAGCTTGCGCTCCGGGCTCTCCTTCCACTTCGCGTAGACCTCCTCGGCACGCCGGGAGAGCGCGGCGTCCAGGGCTCCCGCTTTCGGCTTCCGCAGCATGGCGTCCGCCGCGGCGTCGAGGCCGAGGACGAGGACCATCTCGGTGAACTCCTCGTCGATACGGGGATCGCCGGTGAAAAGCTCGAGCTGGCTCGCCTCGATCGGATCGGGGGGCTCGAGGGAGACCTTGCCCTTGCCGAGGAACACCAGCTCCGCCGTCTTGCCGCCGACCGTGGTCGCCGGCAGGAGGGTGCCTTCTTCGAGCAGGAGGCTGGCGAGCCCCGTGTCGAGCTTGACGTTCTTCAGGGTCACCGCACGGGCAGGATCGAGCCGCGATTGCTCGATCTCGCGACGCAAAGAATTCGGGTCAGGAGATTCGGCCTGGACGGTCGCCGCCCACAGGACGAGCAAACCTGCAAACAGGAGGAGACCACGGTGAATACGAGCCATCGGATAGCCCTCGAGAAAGTAAGGCGGACCTTCAGTATCTATGGAGAAGTGTAAACCGGCTGGAAAGTATTTCGCGACCTGACGACGCGCTCAGCCGTCCGACCGTCGTCCCCGCACGACGAAGGCCAGCCCGACCGCTGAGATCAGCGCGAGCAGGGCGCCGAAGTCGAAAGCGGAGGTCGATCCCCAGCGGTCCCAGATCGCGCCGAAGAGCAGCGAGGCAGGGAGGGCCCCCACGCCGATCGCCAGGTTGTACCAGCCGAAGGCCGCGCCCCGCCGCTCCGGAGCCACCAGGTCCGCCACCAGAGCCTTCTCAACGCCTTCGGTCAAGCCGAAGTAGACGCCGTAGACGGCGAAGAGCGCCCAGGCCTGCCACTGCTCCTGCGCCCTGCCGAAAGCGAAGTAGACCGCGGCATAGACCAGCCAGCCGGCCACGATGAGCGGCCGGCGGCCAAGGCGGTCCGAGAGGATCCCTCCCGGCGTGCTGGAGGTCGACTTGACGACGTGAAGCAAGGCCCAGAGGATCGGCAAGAGGGCCGGCGCCACACCCAGTTGACCGGCCCGCAGCAGCAGGAACGCGTCCGTCGAGTTGCCGAGCGTGAAGACGAACAGGACGGCGAGATAGGCCCAGAAGCGCCCGCCGAGAGAGCCCTTCAAGTCGATCCCGTCCTTGGCGGTGGACCGCGGAACCTCTTTGACGCCCAGCAGCAGGGTCAGGACCGTCAGGGTGCCGGGAATCGCCGTCAGCAGGAACACGGTCCGCAGATCGAGACCGGCCCAGCGCAGCAGTGCGAAGGCGATGAGGGGGCCCACCACGGCGCCGGCGTGGTCGGCGGCGCGCTGGAATCCGAAGGCCCGGCCGCGGATGGTCTGATCCACCGAATCGGCGATCAGGGCGTCCCGGGGCGCGCCGCGGATCCCCTTGCCGAGCCGGTCCGTCACCCGGATCGCCAGGACCTGGGGCACGAGCCGGGCGACGCCGATGAAAGGCCGGGCGGCCGCGGCGATCGTGTAGCCGGCAAGCACCAGCGGCTTGCGCCGCCGCACGCGATCCGACCACCAGCCGCTGGCCAGCTTGAGGAGCGCCGCGGTCGACTCCGCCGCCCCCTCGATGCCCCCGACCGCCGTGGCGCTCGCTCCCAGCACGCTCTTCAGAAAGAGCGGCAGGAGCGGATACGTCATCTCGCTCGCCGCGTCGTTCAGGAAGCTCACCGCGGAGAGCGCGAGAACGTTGCGGCCGAGCCGGGAGGGCTTGGAGGCGGCCTTCACGCTGGCGATTGTATCCAGGGAAGTCGTATTCCCCTCTCCACTTCGTGGAGAGGGGGTCAGGGGGTGAGGTTTCGAAGGGTATGTCGGACCGCCGTGCCAGCCCGTCTGGACCGCGCACGGCGGAGGGTGGGGTCCTAGGACCCGATCTTCTTCGGCGCCGAGGTTTGGGCCTTGCCTTCCCGCTTGGTGTGGACCTTGCCGCCTTCCTTCTTCTCCCGCTTGGGAGCCGCCGGCTTCGGTTTGGCCGCCGCCTTGGGTTTGGCTTCCGCCTTCTCCTTGGCCTCGGCCTTGGGCTGCGCCTTCTTGGCCGTGCCCTTCTTGCTTTTCTTCTCCTCCGCTGGCTCCGGAGCCGCGGCGGCCGCTTCGCGCTCGACCAGCTCGAGCACCGCCATCTCGGCCCCGTCGCCCTGACGCGGTCCCAGCTTGACGATGCGCAAGTAGCCGCCCGGGCGCTCCTGGAAGCGCGGCGCGATGTCGTCGAACACCTTCTTCACCAGATCGCGCTTCAAGACCCAGCGCAGCACCCAGCGGCGGTCATGCACGGTGCCGTGCTTGCCGCGGGTGATCACCTTCTCGGCGATGGGCCGCAGCTCCTTGGCCTTGGGGAGGGTGGTGACGATCTTCTCCCTCTCCACCAGCGACTGGAGCTGATTGCGGAACAGGGCCTCCCGGTGAGAGGAGGTCCGCCCCAGCTTTCTGCCTTTGACCGCGTGACGCATGATCTCTCCTTAGGCCGAGACGCCCACAGGCCGCTCCGGCACGCTCATGCCGAGGGAGAGGCCCAGCTTGTCGAGAACTTCCTGCACCTCCTCGAGCGACTTCTTGCCGAAGTTCTTGGTCTCCAACATGTCCTTCTCGCTCCGGCGCACCAGGTCGCGGAGGGTGTGGATGTTGGCGTTCTTGAGCGAGTTCGCCGAGCGCACCGACAGGTCGAGCTCGTCGATGTTCTTGGCCAGCAGGGCGTCGAGCCCGGCCAGCTCCTCGCGGCCCAACTCGCCGCCGTCGTGGCGCAGGCTCTCCTCGGTCTGGATGAAGATGCCGAGGTGGTCCTTGAGCAGCATGGCGGCCAGCGAAATGGCCTCCTCAGGCCGCACCGTGCCGTTGGTCCACACCTCGAGGATGAGGCGCTCGTAGTCGGTGGTCTGGCCGAGGCGGGCCGCCTCGACGCGATAGTTCACCCGCCGGACAGGGCTGTGAGCCGAGTCCACCGGGATCCAGCCGATGCCCATCGACTCGTCGAAGTTGCGGTCTGCCGAGACGTAGCCGCGGCCGCGCTTGATCTGCGCCTGCAGCTTGAGCCGTCCCTCTTCGTTGAGGGTGGCGATGTGGACATTGGGATCGAAAATCTCGATCTGCGGGTCCTCGCTCATCTGGCCGGCCGTCACCTCGCCGGGACCCTCGACGTCAATCGAGAGCACCTTCGGCTCCTCGGTATGGAGGAAGATCGGCACCTGCTTCAGGTTGAGGATGATGTCGGTCACGTCCTCCTGGATGCCCGCGATCGACGAGAACTCGTGCAGCACGCCCTCGATGTTGACCGCGGTGACCGCCGCGCCCTCGATCGAGGAGAGCAGGCAACGCCGCAGGGCGTTGCCGATGGTGGTGGCGAAGCCCCGCTCGAACGGCTGGGCCGTGAACCGGCCGTACGTCCCGGTCAGGGTCTCGGTATCGACCTCGACACGCTTGGGGCGCTGAAAACCTTTCCAAAGCATTAGAAACTCCTTCCCTGACTTCCGCTAGAGGTCAACGGCTGTAGAGCTCGACGATGAGCTGCTCCTGGATCGGGAGCTTGATGTCCTCCCGTAAGGGCAGCCGAAGCACTTTGCCGCTGGTATTTTCGGCGTCCAGCTCCAACCACTCCGGCACGCCGCGACCCCGCGCCGTCTCGACACTCGAGCGGATCAGCGGGTTCTTGCGGCTGGACTCCTTGACGGAGAGGCTCTGCCCCGCCTTCACCTGATAGGAGGGGATGGTGATCTTGCGCCGGTCCACCTGCACGTGGCCATGGCGGACGAACTGCCGGGCCTGGGCGCGCGAGGCGGCGAAGCCGAGACTGTAGACGACATTGTCGAGCCGCCGCTCGAGCATCACCAGCAGGTTCTCGCCGGTGATCCCCTTGCGCCGGTCGGCCTCCGAGAAATAGTTGCGGAACTGCGCCTCGAGCACGCCGTAGATGCGCTTGACCTTCTGCTTCTCGCGCAGCTGTATGCCGTAGCCGGCCAGCTTGGCCTTCCGCGTCTTGCCGTGCTGCCCGGGGGCAAAGTTGCGCTTCTCGATGGCGCACTTCTCGGTGTAGCACCGCTCACCCTTGAGGAACAGCTTCATCCCCTCGCGGCGGCACAGACGGCAGACCGGACCAATGTAACGAGCCATTCAGTAATCCTCTCCGAAACTCAGACGCGACGGCGCTTGGTTGGCCGGCAGCCGTTGTGCGGGATCGGCGTGACGTCGCGGATCGACTTCACCTCGATGCCCACGGTCTGCAGCGCGCGGATAGCCGACTCGCGGCCGGATCCCGGGCCCTTGACCTTGACGTCCACCGAGCGCAAGCCGTGCGTCTTGGCGGCGTTGCCGGCGTTCATGGCCGCCTGCGTCGCCGCAAACGGCGTCCCCTTGCGCGAGCCCTTGAAGCCGATGCCACCGGCGCTCGACCACGCGATCACGTTCCCCTCGGTGTCGGTGATGGTGATGTGCGTGTTGTTGAACGAGGCGTGGATGTGCACGTAGCCGTGGTGCACCACGCGCTTCTCGCCGCGCTTCTTGAAGGTCTTGCGGGGCGCCTTCTTGCCGCCCTCGGCCTTCTTGTCTGCTGCTGCCGCTTCTGTCTTTGCCATGTGTAACCGTCTTCTACACTGTCTTCTTTTTCGCCACAGCGCCCTTGCGCGGGCCCTTGCGCGTGCGCGCGTTGGTGCGCGTGCGCTGGCCGCGCGCCGGCAGGTTGCGCCGGTGGCGCAGCCCGCGGTAGCAGCCGATCTCCATGAGCCGCTTGATGTTCATGGAGATCTCTTTGCGGAGGTCGCCCTCGACGCCGCCCACTTCCTCGAGCACGCGGCTGATCTTCCGGACGTCCTCTTCGGAGAGGTCCTTCACCCGGATGTCGGGGCTCACGCCCGCCGCGCCGAGAACGTCGTTCGACCGCTTGCGGCCGATGCCGTAGATGTAGGTAAGGCCGATCTCGACGCGCTTGGTGCGCGGGAGGTCGACGCCTGCGATGCGTGCCATGAGCTATCCCTGCCTCTGCTTGTGCTTGGCGTTGGTGCAGATCACGCGGACGACGCCTTTCCGCCGCACGACCTTGCACTTGTCACAAATTTTCCGAACCGACGCCCGTACTTTCATAAGTTCCTTCCACCGCTACGTCAGACCTTGCGAACGATCCGTCCCCGCGTCGTGTCGCGCGGTGTCAGCTCCACTACTACCCGATCGCCGACCAGCACTCGCACGAAGTTCCGCTCCGCGCCGCCACCGACGTGGGCCGTAATCCGGTGCGGCCCCTCAATCTCCACCTGGTAGAGCCCGCTCGGCAATTGCGCCGTCACGATGCCCTCCACTTGCGCGTCCTTCACCTGCCGCCGGCGCCACTTTCAGGCGCTCCGTACCGGAGCGCCCAGCAGCTGCTTCGCACGCCCCGCATCCGCCGCGAGCAGCGTGAGAATCTCGCACCCCTCGTGCGTCACCACCACCGTGTGCTCGAAGTGCGCCGACAGCTGGCCGTCGCGTGTCACCGCCGTCCACCCGTCCGAGAGCACCTTCACGTCGGCCTTGCCCGCGTTCACCATCGGCTCGATCGCGAACACCATGCCTTCCGAGAGCCGGGGGCCGTGCCCCGCGGGCCCGTAGTTGGCAATCTGCGGCTCCTCGTGCAGCGAGGTGCCGATGCCGTGCCCGACGAACTCCCGCACCACCGAAAACCCCGCCGCCTCGACGTGCTGCTGGACGGCGGCGCCGATGTCCGACACCCGCGCGCCCGGCCTCACCGCGTCGATGCCACGGAAGAGCGACTCCTCGGTGACCCGCAGCAGCTCGGCCGTCGCGGGCGCAATCTCGCCCACCGGCACCGTCACCGCGCAGTCGCCGTAATACCCCTCGAGCACCGCGCCCATGTCGATCGACACGATGTCGCCCTTCACGAGCGGCCGGGCCGACGGAATGCCGTGCACCACCTGCTCGTTGATCGACGCGCACACCGTCGCCGGATACCCGTGGTAGCCCTTGAACGCCGGCTTCGCCCCCGCCTCGCGCACCCGCGCCTCGGCCACCTCGTCGATGTCCTGCGTCGTCACGCCCGGCGCCACCATCGCGCGCAGTTCGGCCAGTACCTGCCCCACGAGCTGATTGGCCCGCCGGAGCTTGTCGATCTCGGCCTGCGAGCGAAGAACGATGCCCATGCTGCGTCGCCGCCTCTTACTCCGCCACCCGTGCGCTGACGCGGCGCTCGGCGGCCATCCGCTTCGCCCCGCTCGACGCCGCCGCGTCGTCGATCATCCGGTCCATGTCGCGCGCCACCTGCTCGGCCGCCTGCGCCCCGTTCACCGTCCGGAACGTCGGCCGCGTGCGGTAGTAGTCCAGCACCGGCCGCGTCGCCCGCTCGTAGATCTTCAGGCGCTCGAGCACCACCTGCCCATCGTCGTCGGCCCGCGTCACCAGTTCACCGCCGCACTTCCCGCACGCAGACTTGCCTGCCTCGGCGTTGGTCCCGCAGTGCCCGCAGATCCGCCGGCTGTCCAGCCGCCGCACCAGCTCCTGTTCCGGCACCACCACGTCGATCACGACGAGCGGCCCCTGGCCGCGTTCGTCCATCAGCGCGTCGAGCGCGGCGGCCTGCCCCACCGTGCGTGGAAAGCCGTCGAGCACGAAGCCAGGCCGCGTGTCGGACCGCGCCAGCCGGTCGCGCACGATCGCGATGATCGTCGCGTCGTCCACCAGCTCACCGCGGTCCATCAGCTTCTTGGCCTCGAGCGCCACCGGGTTCTGCTCCTTGATCCCCTCCCGCAGCATGTCGCCGGTCGAGATCTTGGGCAGGCCCCGCTCGCGCGCAAACCGGTCCGCCTGCGTCCCCTTGCCGGCCCCCGGAGGGCCCATCATGATGACGTTCAGGCCCATTGCTAGCGAGGCTCACCTCGATGCAGTGCCCCCGCCCGTCTAGCCACGGCGCCCCCGAATCCGCGTCTTCTTCATGAAGCCGTCGTAGTGCCGCATGATGAGCTGCGACTCCACCTGCTGCACGGTGTCCATCGCGACGCCGACCACGATGAGCAGCGACGTGCCGCCGAACGCGAAGGTGATGCCCATGCCGTTGGTGAACCACGAGGGCAAGATGGCGTCGAGCCGTTCGCCGATGAACGGAATCGGAGCCACCTTGAAGCCGCTCACCATGAACTCCGGCAGCAGCGCCACGCAGGCCAGATAGATCGCGCCGACCAGCGTGATGCGCGCCAGGATGGTGTCGATGTGCTCGGCGGTCCGCTTGCCGGGACGGATGCCCGGGATGAAGCCGCCGTACTTCCGCATGTTCTCCGCCACGTCATCGGGGTTGAAGATGATCGCGGTGTAGAAATAGGCGAAGAAGATGATGCCGACCACGTAGAGCAGGTTGTAGAGCGGCATCCCGTAGTCGAGCTGATCGAGCACCGACCGCACCCACGTGCCGGTGGCGAACAGCGTCTTGAGCGTGGCCGGGAAGGCCAGCAGCGACGACGCGAAAATCACCGGGATCACCCCGCCGGTGTTGACCTTGAGCGGGATGTGCGTGCTCGAGCCGCCATATTGGCGGCGACCGACCACCCGTTTGGCGTACTGCACGGCGATGCGCCGGTGGCCGCGCTCCACGAACACGATGGCGCCGACGACGCAGGCCATGACGACGAGCAGCAGCACGATCCGCAGCAGCGAAATCTGCCCCGTCCGCATCTGGTCGAGGGTGGTCAACACGGCTGACGGCAGGCGATCGACGATGCCGCTGAAGATCAGCAGCGACATGCCGTTGCCGATGCCGCGCTCGGTGATCTGCTCGCCGAGCCACATGATGAACATGGTGCCGGTCATCAGCGTGATGACGCAGACGAAACGGAAGCCCCAGCCGGGGCTGTAGATGAGCGGCAGGCCGGCCACGTCGGCCGAACGCTCGAGCCAGATCGCGATGCCGAACGACTGCACCAGCGCCAGGCACAGCGTCAGGTAGCGGGTGTACTGCGTGATCTTGCGGCGCCCGAGCTCGCCCTCTTTCGAGATGCGCTCCAGGTACGGCCACACCACCGTCAACAGCTGCAGGATGATCGACGAGCTGATGTACGGCATCACGCCGAGGGCGAAGATCGTCACCTTCGACAGGTTGCCGCCGGTGAACATGTCGTAGAGGCCGAACATCGTGTTCTTGGCCTGCTCCGCCATCACCTCCAGCGCCTGCGTGTTCACGCCAGGGGTCGGAATGCGGGCGCCGACGCGATACACGCCCAGCATGGCCAGCGTGAACAGCACGCGGTTGCGCAGGTCGGTGATCGCGAACAGATTCTTCAGCGGGTTGTCCATCGCCTCATCCCCGTCTGGGGCCTCTAGCCTCTAGCCTTTGGCCTCTAACACGTCGGCGGCACCGCCGGCGGCGGCAAGCTTCTCGGCCGCCTTGCCGCTGAACTTGTGCGCCCTCACCGTGAGCGCCTTGCTCACATCGCCGCGCGCCAGCACCTTGATGGGCGCGCGCTTGCCGTGGACGAGCCCCTTTTCCCGCATCAGCTCCGGCGTCACCACCGTGCCGGCGTCGAACTGCTCGGCGAGCGAGTCGAGGTTCACCACGGCGTATTCGACGCGAAACGGGTTGTGGAACCCGCGCTTCGGGACGCGCCGGTGCAGCGGCATCTGGCCGCCTTCGAACCCGCGCTTGAAGTGGTAGCCCGAGCGCGACTGGGCGCCTTTGTGCCCGCGCCCCGCCTGCGTGCCCTGGCCGCTGCCGTGACCGCGGCCGACGCGCTTCTTGGAGTGCGTCGACCCGTGGGCCGGCTTGAGTTTTTCGAGACCCATTACACCCTACCTACCTTGCGTCCGTCACAACCCGACGGACGCTATTCCACCGCCACCAGGTGACGAACCTTGAGAATCATGCCGCGGGTTTCCGGCGTGTCCGGCAGTTCGACCGAGTGCCGGATGCGCCGCAGCCCCATGCCCTGCACGGTCGCCTTCTGCGACTTGTTGCAGCAGATCACGCTCTTCTGCAGCGTGATCTTCAGGGTCTTGTTTGCCTGCTTCGCCATGACTGCCTTACGCCCCCACCAGCTCGGCTTCTTCCTTGCCGCGCATCCGGGCCACGAACGCCGGGTTCTTCAGGTCCATCAGCCCCGCGAACGTCGCCCGCACGACGTTGTGCGGGTTGGCGGAGCCGAGCGACTTCGTCAGCACGTTGTGAATGCCGCAGCTCTCGACCACGGCGCGCACCGCGCCGCCGGCGATGAGGCCGGTGCCTTCGGGCGCCGGCTTCAGCAGCACGCTGCCCGAGCCGAACTTGCCCACGACCTGATGCGGGATGGTGGTGCCCCTCAGCGGCACCTTGATCAGGTTCTTCTTGGCGGCCTCGATGCCCTTCTTGATGGCCGACGGCACTTCCTTGGCCTTGCCGACCCCGAAGCCGACAATGCCGTGGCCGTCGCCAACCACCACCAGGGCGCTGAAGCTCAGGTTCTTGCCGCCCTTGACCACCTTGGTCACGCGGTTGATGGACACCACGGTGTCCTTGAACTCGATCTGGCCCGCGTCGATCTTCTCGCGGAAGCGATTCATGGTTGCCACGTCAGAACTCCAGACCGGCTTCGCGGGCCGCGTCGGCTACCGCTTTGATGCGGCCGTGATAGAGGAACCCGTTGCGATCGAACACCACGCGCTTCACGCCCTTCTCGAGCAGACGCTCGGCGATGGTCTTGCCGATCGCCTTGGCGCCGGCCACGTTGCCGCCCTTGGCCGCCTTGTCGAGCCCGCCCTTCACCGTCGGTTCGACTGTCGAGGCCGACGCGATGGTCTTGCCGTCGGCGTCGTTCACCACCTGCACGTAGATGTGGGCGACGCTGCGGAACACGGTCAGGCGCGGACGCTCTTCGGTGCCGCGCACCCGCTTGCGGATGCGGAACTTGATCCGATCGCGCCGGTCTTCCTTCGTCTTGATACGCATGACTACTTCGCTCCGGTCTTGCCGACCTTCTTCTTGAGCACTTCGCCGGTATAGCGCACGCCCTTCTGCTTGTAGGGATCGGGCTTGCGCAGCCGCCGCATGTTCGCCGCCACCTGGCCCACCAGCTGCCGGTCGGCGCCCGTCACCGTGATGTGCGTGTTCTTGTCCACGGCGACGTCGATGCCGGTCGGGATCGGGAACACGACCGGGTGCGAGTAGCCGAGGGCGAAATGCACTTCCTTGCCCTTGAGCTCGGCGCGGTAGCCGACGCCGACGATGTCGAGCTCCTTCTTGAAGCCGTCGGTCACGCCGGTGACCGCGTTGGCCACCAGGCTCCGCGCCAGGCCGTGGAACTTCTTCAGCGTCGGGTCCTCGCGCTCGAGCTTGGCCACGAGCGCTTCGCCGTCCTTGGCGAACAGGATGCCGGGCGGCGTCATCTGCCGCAGCTTGCCCTTCGGGCCCTGCACTTCAACCACGCCGGCGTCGATCTTCACGGTGACGCCCTTGGGCAGCGCGATGGGTTTCTTGCCGATTCGAGACATGGTTCAGACCTTTACCAAACGGTGCAAAGCACTTCGCCGCCGACGCCCGCCTTCTTGGCGGCGCGACCGGTCATCACGCCGCGCGAGGTCGTCAGGATGCTGGTGCCCAGGCCGCCGAGCACGGTCGGCACCTCCTCGACGCCGAAGTAGACGCGGCGGCCGGGACGGCTGATGCGCTGCAGGCCGGTGATCACTTTCTCGCCCTGAGGTCCGTAGCGCAGGAATACCCGGATCACCTGCGTGCCCGGCTTGCCGCTCTTGCCCACCGGCCCCTCGACGAGACGGAAGCCCTGGATGTAGCCCTCGTCCTGCAGGATCCGCGCGATTTCCGCTTTGAGCTTGCTGGCGGGCATGTCCACGCGCGCATGCTTGGCGGACACCCCGTTGCGAATGCGCGTGAGCATGTCAGAGATCGGATCGGTCATGTCTGCTCTCTCAAGAAACCAGTATCTCTTGCCGCGCTCCGCGCGGCGGTCTGGCGAGCCGCGGCTCTACCAGGAACTCTTCGTGACGCCGGTCACGTCGCCTTCGAGCGCCAGCTTGCGGAAGCAGAGGCGGCACATGTCGAACTTCCGCATGTAGGCGCGCGGGCGCCCGCACAGGTGGCAGCGGTTGCGGTGACGGACCTTGTACTTCAGCGTCTTTTCTTCGCGGGCGACTTTTGCGGTCGTAGCCATATATGTCTCTTGTTGACCTTGGGCCTTGGGCCTTGGGCCTTAGGCCTGCCCTGTGCGGAACGGCATGCCCATCAGCTGCAGCAGCTTCCGCGCTTCTTCGTCGGTCCGGGCGGTCGTGACCACCGACACGTTCATGCCCCGGGCCTTGTCGACCTTCATGTAGTCGATCTCAGGGAACAGCAGCTGATCCTTCAGCCCCATGGTGAAGTTGCCGCGGCCGTCGAATCCCTTGGGCGACACGCCGCGGAAGTCGCGGACGCGCGGCAGCGCGATCGAGATCAGGCGGTCGAGGAACTCGTACATCCGCTCCCCGCGCAGCGTGACCATCGCGCCCACCGGCATGCCCTGGCGCAGCTTGAACTGCGCAATCGACTTGGTGGCGCGGCGCACCATGGCCTTCTGACCGGTGATGCGGCCGATCTCGTCGGCGCCGACGTCGGCCAGCTTGGCGTTGGACGTCGCCTCGCCCAGCCCCATGTTGACGACCACCTTCTCGATGCGGGGGATCGCCATCACGTTGCCGTAGCCGAACTCCTTCTTGAGCGCCGGCGCGACTTCCTTCTGGTAGCGTTCTTTCAGGCGGCTCATTTGTCCACCACTCCCTCACACTTGCGGCAGATCCGCACCTTGCGGTCGCCGTTCGCGCGGTGGCCGATGCGGGTCATCTTGCCGCACTCGGGGCACACCAGCTGGACGTTGCTCGCGTGCACGGCGCCCTCGCGCTCGACGATGCCGCCCTTGATGTTGCGCTGCGGGTTCGGCTTCGTGTGGCGCTTGATGATGTTGACGCCCTCGACGATGATGCGGTTCTTCGTCGGGATGACCTTCAGTACCCGGCCACGCTTGCCGCTGTCGCGGCCTGTCGTGACGACGACGTTGTCGTTCTTGCGAATCGATGGCTGCTGCATGGACTAGAGAACCTCCGGCGCCAGCGAGATGATCTTCATGAAGCGCCGCTCGCGCAGTTCGCGGGCCACCGGGCCGAACACGCGCGTGCCGATCGGCTCGTTCTGGTCGTTGATCAGCACGGCGGCGTTGCGGTCGAAGCGGATATAGCTGCCGTCGCGGCGGCGCTGTTCCTTCACCGTCCGCACGATCACCGCCTTCACGACCTGGCCCTTCTTCACGGTGCCGTCCGGCGTCGCTTCCTTCACCGACGCGGTGATGATGTCGCCAAGACGGGCGTAGCGGCCGGTCGAGCCGCCGATCGGGTTGATCACGGAAATCTTCCGCGCTCCCGAGTTGTCCGCGACGTCGAGGATCGAGCGCATCTGGATCATGGCGTGTCTCCTGTCTCCAGTTGTGTTCGACTAGACGGTCGGCGCTTTCGTCACGACCTGCGTGACGATCCAGCGCTTGCGGCGGCTGAGCGGCCGCGACTCGGCGATGTTCACCGTGTCGCCCGCCTTGGCCTCGTTGCCCTCGTTGTGGGCGACGAACTTCGAGGTGCGGCGCTGGATCTTGCCGTAGAGGCCGTGGCGCACCTGGCGTTCGATCGCCACCACCACCGTCTTCTCCATCTTGTCGCTGACCACCGTGCCCGTCAGCTGTGCCTTGACACTCATGTCTCTACCTACTTCCGCCGCTCGCGGAGAATCGTCTTGACGCGCGCCAGGTCGCGGCGCAGCGTCCGCAGCTTGGCCGGCGCCTCGAGCTGCCCCATCGACTTCTGGATGCGGAGCCGGAACAGTTGATCGTCGAGATCCTTCGCCCGCGCCTGCAGATCCTCGACGCCCAGTTCGCGAACCTCACCAATCTTCATGACGCCGACTCCTGACCGAACCGGGCCGCGAACTTCGTCTTGATGGGCAGCTTGGCCGCGGCCAGCTGCATCGCCCGCTTGGCATCGGTCTCACTGACGCCTTCCATCTCGAAGAGGATGCGGCCGGGACGGACGACGCACACCCATTCCTCGGGCGCGCCCTTGCCTTTACCCATGCGGGTTTCCTGCGGCTTCTTGGTGATGGGCTTGTCGGGGAACACACGCACCCAGATTTTGCCGCCGCGCTTGATGAAGCGCGTCATGGCGACGCGTGCCGCCTCGATCTGGCGCGCCGTCATCCAGCACGGCTCCATCGCCTTCAGGCCGTAGTCTCCGAACGAGACGTCCGATCCCCGCCACGCTTTGCCGGCCATGCGACCGCGCTGCTGCTTGCGGTACTTGACCTTCTTCGGCATCAACATCGAAGTAATCCCCTACCTGTTAGGCCCTGGGGCGGTCCCGGTCACCGCCGGGGCGCCGCGGCGCGCGGTCGCGGTACTCTTCCTCGCGGCCGGCGCGCGGCACCAGCCGCTCACCCTTGTAGAGCCACACCTTCACGCCGATCTGCCCGTAGGTCGTGCTGGCCTCGGCAAACCCGTAGTCGATATCCGCGCGCAGCGTCTGCAGCGGCAGCTGGCCGTGCAGATACCACTCGGAGCGCGCGATCTCGGCGCCGTTCAACCGGCCCGACACCCGCACCTTGATGCCGCGGGCGCCGAAGCGCAGCGCGCTCTCCACCGCCTTGCGCATCGCGCGGCGGAACGCCACGCGCTTCTCGAGCTGCACTGCCACCGACTCGGAGATGAGCTGCGCCTCGAGCTCCGGCTTCTGGATCTCCTGGATGTTGATGAAGACCACGCGGCTCGTGCGCTTCTGGATCTCCTGCTTCAGCTTCTCGACTTCGGTGCCCTTGCGGCCGATGATGATCCCCGGCCGCGAGGTGTAGATGTCGATCTTCAGGTTGTTGGCCGCGCGCTCGGTCTCGATGCGCGCGACGCCCGCATGCGAGAAGCGCTTCTTCAGGTCCTGGCGCAGCGCCAGATCCTCGTGGAGCAGCTTCTGGTAGTCGCGGTCCGAGAACCAGCGCGAACGCCAGGTCTTGTTGAAGCCAAGACGGAATCCGTAAGGGTGAACTTTCTGACCCACGCTATCTCCTTCGTAACCCTTGCCAGTGTCTGCTAGCGCTTCGCTGCGCTATGCGCCCACGGCCGGCTTGGCCGTCTTCTTCGCGCGCGGCTTGGCCGCCGCACCCGCCTGCCCGCCGGCGGCAGCGTCTTTGACCGCCGCGATCTTCAGCGGCCGCTCCGACACCTTCACCGTGAGATGCGCGGTGCGCTTCACCACCCGGTAGGCGCGGCCCATCGGCGCGGGGCGCACCCGCTTCATCGACTGCCCCTGGTTGGCGTAGCACGCCGACACGTAGAGCCGCTCGATGTCGCCGCCGAAGCCGTCGGCCTGCTGGATGTTGGCCACCGCCGAGCGCAGCACCTTGGCCAGCTCGCGAGCGATGGTCTTCGGCGTGAACTGCAGTGTCGCCACCGCCTGGTTGACGCTCTTGCCGCGAATGAGGTTGCACACGAGGCCCGCCTTCTGGGCCGAGGTGCGCACACCGCGTGCGATTGCCTGTGCTTCAACCGCCATGACTTAGGCCTTCGCTCCTGCCGCCGGCGCCGGCGCCGCGGCCGCCTTCTCGGTCTTCGTGGTGTGCCCCTTGAACGTGCGCGTGGGGGCGAACTCACCAAGCTTGTGACCGACCATGTTCTCCGTCACGTACACCGGGATGAACTTCTTCCCGTTGTGCACCGCCATCGTGTGCCCCACCATCTCGGGCACCACCGTCGAGCGGCGCGACCAGGTCTTGACGACCCGCTTCTCGTTGACGCGGTTCATCCCCTCGATCTTCTCGAGGAGAAAAGTGTCGACGAAGGGGCCCTTCTTCAGTGATCTGCTCATAACGGTCCTGCGTCCCGCCTACTTCTTCCGGCGCTGCACGATGAAACGATCGGTGTCCTTGCGCCGGCGCGTCTTGAACCCCTTGGTCGGCTGGCCCCACGGCGTCACCGGGTGACGGCCGCCCGAGGTCTTGCCCTCACCGCCGCCGAGCGGGTGATCCACCGGGTTCATCGCCACGCCGCGCACGTGCGGGCGCTTGCCCAGCCAGCGGCTGCGCCCAGCCTTGCCGATCGAAACGTTCTCGTGATCGAGGTTGCCCACCTGGCCGACGGTCGCCACGCACTCGACGAGGACCTTGCGGATCTCGCCCGAGGGCAGCTTCACCGACGCGTATTCGCCTTCGCGCGCCACCAGCTGCACGGCGGCGCCGGCGCTCCGCGCCATCTGGCCGCCCTTGCCCGGCCGCAGCTCCACGTTGTGAATCATGGTGCCGAGCGGGATGTTCTTCAGCGGCAGGCAGTTGCCCGGCAGGATGTCCACGGCGTCGCCAGCCACGATGGTGTCGCCGACCTTCAGCCCCACCGGGTGCAGGATGTAGCGCTTTTCGCCGTCGGCGTAGGTGAGCAGCGCAATCCGCGCCGAGCGGTTCGGGTCGTACTCGACCGTGGCCACCTTGGCCGGGATGTCCTTCTTGTCGCGCTTGAAGTCGATCACACGGTAAAGGCGCTTGTGACCACCACCACGCCACCACGAGGTGAGCTCGCCCTGGTTGTTGCGGCCGCCCGAGCGGTGCAGCGACTCAGTCAGCGGAGCGTACGGCTCGTTGGTCGTAATCTCCTCGAAGGTCAGCGACGTCTTGCCGCGGATGCCAGGCGAGGTCGGGTTGTATTTGCGAATAGGCATTCTCCTGCCCCTCTCTACGCGCCCTGCAGGATCTCGGGGAGCTTTTCCCCGTCCCGCAGCTTCACGTAGGCCTTCTTCCAGTCGGAGCGCCGGCCCACATATTTGCCCTGGCGCTTCATCTTGCCGTGCGCGAGCGACGTGCGAACGCTTTCGACCTTGGAGCCGAAGAGCAGTTCCACGGCGCGCTTGATGTCGATCTTGTTGGCGCCCATCGCCACCTGGAAGACCAGCGTGCGGCCGTCGTCGCGGATGACGGTCGTCTTCTCGGTGATGAGCGGCTTGCGGATGACGTCGGTGGTCTTCATCATCATGAACCCAGCACTTCCTGCAGCTTCTCGAGCGCGGCGCGCGTCAGCACCACGCGGCGCGTGTCGGCCACGTCGCGAGCGACGATCCGGTTGCTGGCGAGCAGCCGCACCCCGACGATGTTGCGCACCGAGAGGGCCAGCTTGTCCTCGGGTTTCACGTCCACGAGCAGCGCCTTGCCCTTGCGCCCACCCTCCACACCGAGGCGGCGCAGCATCTCCAGCGCGGCCTTGGTCTTGACGTCGGCGACCGAGAGCGCGTCCACGACCACCACGTCGCCGGCCTGCAGCTTTTCCGCGAGCGCGGCGCGGAGGGCACCCTTTTCCACCTTCTTCGGCAGGTGGTAGTCGTAGCTGCGCGGCTGCGGCCCGAACACCGTGCCGCCCTTGCGCCACAGCGGGTTGCGGATTTCGCCGACGCGAGCGCGGCCGGTCCCCTTCTGCCGCCACGGCTTCTTGCCCGAGCCGCTGACGAGGGCGCGGTTCTTGGTGGCGTGGGTGCCGCGGCGCTCCGCCGCGTTCGAACGCACCACCGAGGCGTGGATCAGATCGGTCTTCACGCGACCGCCGAACACTTCGCCCAGGTCGACCGAGCCGACCTTCTCGTTCTGCTGGTTGACGACGTCGATCTGCATGGCCCTACTTCCGACCCTTCTTCTTCGTTTCGACCTGCGGCGTCTTCACGACCTTGGCCGCCACGGCCTTGCGAATGACCACGACGGCGTTGGGGCCGCCCGGCACCGCGCCCTCGAGGAGCAGCAGGTTGTTGTCGGCGTCCACCTTCAGCACTTTCAAGTTGCGGACGGTGACGCGGTCGGCGCCCATGTGGCCGGCCATGCGCATGCCCTTCACGACGCGCGACGGGAACGACGACGCGCCAATGGAGCCCGGCGCGCGGTGGAACATCGAGCCGTGGGTAGCGCGGCCGCCGGCGAAGTGGTGCCGCTTGACGACGCCCTGGAAGCCCTTGCCGCGGCTGGTGCCGATGACGTCCACCCGCTCGCCGTCGGCAAAGATGCCGACGTTGATCTGGTCGCCCAGCTTCGGCGCCTCGCCGCCAGCCTTCACGCGCACTTCACGCTTGACGCGCGCGGGGGCGGCGCCGGCCTTCTTGAAGTGGCCGGTGGTGGGCTTATTCTCCTTCGTCGGCTTGGCGTCGACGAGCCCGAGCTGCACGGCCTCGTAGCCGTCCTTGTCCACCGTCTTCACCTGCGACACGACGCAGGGACCGGCCTTGAGCACCGTCGCCGGCTGCACGGTGCCGTCCGCGGTGAACAACTGGGTCATTCCCAGTTTCTTGCCGATGAGTCCCGTCACCATCGCGGCCTACTTTCCGTGTTCCTTGCCGAACGCCTTGATCTCCACGTCCACGCCGGCCGGGAGGTCGAGCTTCATCAGCGCGTCCACCGTCTGCGGCGTCGGCTCGAAGATGTCGATCAGCCGCTTGTGCGTGCGGATCTCGAACTGCTCGCGCGACTTCTTGTCCACGTGCGGCGAACGCAGCACGGTCCACTTGTTCTTGGCCGTCGGCAGCGGGATCGGACCCGCCAGCCGCGCGCCGGTCCGCTTGGCCGTGTCGACGATCTCGCCGGTGCTCTGGTCGAGGATGCGCGAGTCGTACGCCTTCAGGCGGATGCGGATTTTGTCTGAAAACATCGCCATTGCTGGTTCCTACTCGATGATCTCGGTGATCGTGCCCGAGCCGACGGTGCGACCGCCTTCGCGGATGGCGAAGCGGCCACCCTTCTCGATCGCCACCGGCGTAATCAGCTCGCCCGTGATCGACGTGTTGTCGCCCGGCATCACCATCTCGACGCCCTCG
>DASYTJ010000140.1:0-10104 GCA_036002325.1 Thermoanaerobaculia bacterium
TACGTCGGCCAGCGGTTGCGCTCCGCGCTTCCTCCCCACGGTCGGTCGCCCTTCCGCGGTTGCGCTTCGCTTCGATTGCGATGGCCTGCTTTCGGGAGGACTTGCACCTCCAAGCTGGTGCCCATGCCGGGCATACAACAGAAAGGGCGCCCACGTCGGGCGCCCTTCCTAATCAACCAATTATTGGAGGCTCAGTTCGCCGCCGCCTGCTGCTCCCCCACCGTCCACGTGTCCCCAGCCTTCAGGAGATCCTCCAGCTTGCCGACGCCCAGGCGGTCCGTCTCCTGGTGCATCTGCTCCACCACCCGCTCCTCGTAGGAGGGCATCTGGACGTTGCGGAAGATGCCGAGGGCCGTCGGGAACTGCGGCGGCAGGAGGTTGGCGGCGAGGAAGGCGGTCGCCGGGTTCTCCAGCGTCTCGTCCCACACCACGCAATCCTCCGGGCCCACGCCGTCGCCGAGTTGCACGACCTCCATCTGGGTGCCGTGCATGCGGATCCCCTTGTCCTTGGCCTTGCCGAAGACCAGGGGTTTGCCGTGCTCCAGGTAGAGAGCGTTCTCGTCCTTGGCCTCCTTGTCGGTCATGTAGGTGAAGGCCTTGTCGTTGAAGATGTTGCAGTTCTGGTAGATCTCGACGAAGGCCGTCCCCTTGTGCTGGGCCGCTTTGCGCAGGACGTCGCGCAGGTGAACCTGAAAGATGTCGACGCTCCGCGCCACGAAGGTGGCGCCGGATCCCAGCGCCAGCGACAGCGGGTTGAACGGGTAGTCCACCGAGCCGGACGGCGTCGACTTGGTCTTTTTCCCCAGCTCGCTGGTCGGCGAGTACTGCCCCTTGGTGAGGCCGTAGATGCGGTTGTTGAACATCAGGATCTTCACCCCGACGTTGCGCCGCAGGGTGTGGATCAGGTGGTTGCCGCCGATCGACATGGCGTCGCCGTCGCCGGTGGCGATCCAGACCTCCAGCTCCGGCCGTGCCATCTTCAGGCCGGTGGCCACCGCCGGCGCCCGGCCGTGGATCGAATGGAAGCCGAAGGTGTTCATGTAATAGGGGAAACGGCTCGAGCAGCCGATGCCGGAGACCACCACGAACTTCTCGCGCGGAATGCCCAGCTCGGGGAAGACCTTCTGCACCGCCGAGAGGATGGCGTAGTCCCCGCAGCCGGGGCACCAGCGCACCTCCTGGTCGGTCTGGAAATCCTTGTTGGTGAGGGTCGGGGTGGCCGTCTCAGTTGACATTCGTATTGGGCTCCAGAATCTGCTGGATCTTGTCGAGGATCTCTTGACGCATGAAGGGCCGCCCCTGCACCTTGGTGAAGGAGATGGCGTCCTTGAGGAAGCGGGCGCGGATGAGCAGGCTGAGCTGGCCGAGGTTCATCTCGGGGATCAGCACCTTGTCGAAGCGCGCCAGCACCTCTCCCAGGTTCTTCGGGAAGGGGTTGAGGTAGCGCAGATGAGCGCGGCTGACGGGCAGCCCGTGCTTGCGGGCGACGTTGACCGCGCCGGTGATGGCGCCCGCCGTCGAGCCCCAGCCGAGGACGAGCAGCTCGCCGCCTTGCGGGTCGCCGAAGACCTCGATCTCCGGGATGTCGTTGGCGATCCGCTCCACTTTCTCGGCCCGCAGGTGGATCATGCGCTCGTGGTTCTCGGGGTCGTAGGAGACGTTGCCGGTGACGTCCTCCTTCTCCAGGCCGCCGATGCGGTGCTCGAGGCCCGGCGTGCCGGGGATCGCCCACGGCCGCGCCAGCGTCTCAGGATCGCGCTCGTAGGGGTGGAACCCTTGCGGATCGGTGCGGAACTCGGTGCGCAGATCCGGCAGGTCCTCGACCCGCGGCAGCTTCCAGGGCTCCGAGCCGTTGGCGATGTAGCCGTCGGAGAGCAGCATCACCGGCACCATGTAGCGGGTGGCGATGCGCGCGGCCTCCAGGGCCATGTCGAAGCAGTCCTTCGGCGAGGCGGCGGCGAGCACCGGGATCGGCGATTCGCCGTTGCGGCCGAACATCACCTGCAGCAGGTCGGCCTGCTCGGTCTTCGTCGGCAGGCCGGTCGACGGGCCGCCGCGCTGGATGTTGCAAACCACCAGCGGCAGCTCGGTCATCACCGCCAGGTTCATGGCCTCGGCCTTCAAAGCGATGCCGGGGCCGGAGGAGATGGTCACGCCGAGGGCGCCGCCGAAGGAAGCGCCGATCGCCGAGCAGACGGCGGCGATCTCGTCCTCGGCCTGGAAGGTGGTGACGCCGAAGTTCTTGTACTTCGAGAGATCGTGCAGCACGTCCGAGGCCGGTGTGATCGGGTAGGCGCCCAGGAACAGCGGCAGACCACTCCGCCGGCTGGCGGCGATCAACCCCATGGCCAGAGCCGAGTTGCCCATGACGTTGCGGTAGAGGCCCGGCTCCATGGCCGCCGCCGGCACTTCGTAGCGGTGGTGGAACAGCTCGGTGATGTCACAGAAGTTCCAGCCCGCCTTGAGCACCGCGACGTTGGCGTCGGCGAGCTGCGGCTTCTTGGCGAACTGCTTTTTCAGCCAGTCGATGGTGTTGTCGAGCGGCCGCGAGAACAGCCAGTAGCACATGCCGAGGGCGAACATGTTCTTGCAGCGCTCGACCGACTTCGAGTCCAGGCCGCTGCCCTCGAGCGTCCGCCGCGTCATGGTGGTGACGGCGGCCTGGAACACCCGGTAGCTCTCCAGGCTGCCGTCCTCCAGGGGGTTGGCGGCATAGCCGGCGCGGGAGAAGTTGCGGTCGTTGAACTCGTCGGTGTTGACGATGATGATGCCGTTCGGCTTGAGGTCCCGCAGCTCTTTCTTCAGCGCCGCCGGGTTCATCGCCACCAGCACGTCGGGAGCGTCGCCCGGCGTGTGGATGTCGTAGTCGGCGATCCGCACCTGGAAGGCCGAGACCCCGGGCAGGGTGCCGGCGGGCGCGCGGATCTCCGCCGGGAAGTCCGGCAGCGTCGACAGGTCGTTGCCGACCAGCGCCGAGGTGTTGGTGAACTGGGTGCCGGTGAGCTGCATGCCGTCACCCGAGTCGCCGGCGAAGCGGATGACGACCTCGGTAAGCCTCTCGGGCGCGGCTCCGCGCCCTTCTTTCTCTGCAACGGTCGTACTCATGATCCTCTCTTTCCAGGGATTACAACACGGAATGCCGGAGATTCAATCCCGGGCTATGGGGAGCGGGCTCCGTCCTCCTGGAGGGGGGCTCCCAGGGCGAACGGCCGGGCTCGGTAGGACGTGCAGAACTTGCATCAGGAGGAAGTTTACCAGAGGTCGCACCGATCCTCGCCGCCCTTTCGCCCGGGAGGCGGGCCCCACCCGGCGGAGTGGGGAGGCGCTCGCCTCACGCCACCCCGAACAGCTCCCTCACCGACGGCCGCATCAGCACCAGGATGGTGAACACTCCCAGGACCGTGCCGAACGGCATGAACGTGCAGGAGAGCCCCGCGATGACCAGACAGAAGAGATAGCGCCGGTGCTGCGTCAGGAATCGGCCGGCGTACAGCAAGCAGATCGCGAAGGTCAGACCGCAGACGATCCACACGACGGCGAATACGACGAAGAACCATCCCATGAAATTGAACGGTGCCTCGGGGGCCTGGCCGTCCGGAAAGCGCCCGGTGAGCATCATCACGCCCATCACCAGGTGAAAGACGGGGAACAGGGAGAACAGCCCGACGAGGGCGGCGACCACGTAGTGGAACACCGATAACAGTTGCAGATGCTCGACGTCCTGGTTCATGGCGAGCCTCCGGCGTCATGATAGCAGGCCGGGCTCCTGCTTCCCATCTCCATTTCTCCCATTCCATCGTAGGGACGGCGAAAGCTTTTTCAGCCTCCGGTCATCTTCAAGTGATGCCATTTCGGGATCCATTCTGAAAGGAGGAGGGATATGAAAAGAGGAACGGTCTTGATGACATTCGCGCTTCTCGCTGTGTGCTTCGCCGCCGCCGGCCTTGCGGCGCCGCCTTCGGCCATCGAGCTCGTACCGCCGGACCTCGAGGTGCCGCGGGAGCCGGCAGCACCGCCCCGCGCTCGCAAAGCGGATCTGGTGGCGCGCGGCAAGGCTCTGCGGACCGTTGCGCCGGCCAAGGCCGCGAGCTCGAAAGTCGTGGACTGCGCCAAGGGAAACAGCCTGCAGGAAGCGATCGACAAGAGCACCGGCGAGGTCATCCTCGAAGTGCGAGGGCTGTGCAATGAGAACGTCCGCATCGAGCGCCGCAAGCTCACCCTGCACGGTCTCGATCCCGTCACCGACGGCATCCGCGGCGTGACGGTGGATCCGCCGGTCATCGGAGCGCTGGAGGTCTGGTACTCCGAGCTGGTGCACATCGAGAACCTCTCGATCCGTCATCCCAGCGGCGTGGGAGTCGGCCTCTGGCACTCAGGCGCCGAGATGAAGAACTGCCAGATGACCGCCAACGGCAACGCCGGGGTCCATGTCTCCGGAGCCAGCTTCCTGGACGCCACCGAGCTGACCCTCTCCGACAACGGCCGCCAGGGTCTCAACGTGCAGCGCGGCTCGCTGGGCTTCTGTCTCGGCTGCCGGCTGGAGAACAACGCCACCTGGGCGGCGACCGCCAACCGCGGCAGCCTGCTCTCGGTGCTCGACAGCGTGGTGACCGGCGGTCGCGGCGTTCAGGCTCTCACCGATTCCTATGCGGATATCGATTGCGTGAGTGAAGACACGGCCTACCCCTGCAGCCTCAACGTCACCCGGACGGCGGCGCTTGCCACAGTCCGCTCGACCGCGGCGATGTACGGGGCCGGCCCGTTCGCCGGTCAGTTGGCCGGCAGCGATCACGGCGAGGTCTACGTCTACGGCGCCCAGCAGACTTCGAGCGGCGTCGGACCGTCAGGAAACACGCTCGCCAACTTCCTCGACTACTTCAGCACCCTGATTGCCGAGCCCTACGTCGACACCGCCCAGACCGCCCATCAAAGCCAGCTCAAGGGCACGACTCGCATCAGCTCCTTCTCGCGTGCCTTGCTGATCGACGGCACCACCGTCAACGGCAGCGTCTCCTGCGACAGCGCAGGCGACGCCTGGAAAGACGCCGGCGTGACCTTCAGCGGCGGCGGCATCAGCGGCTGCGAGCACGCGCCGTAAAAAGCCGCCGCGTCCGGGTCCATTCGGATCGTGGAGCACCGCGGCGACCTGCCCTTTGAAACCTCACCCCCTGGCCCCCTCTCCAGCGGAGCTGGAGAGGGGGAATGACTGCAACGGCTAACTTCGGTTGCGGACATCGAAAAACCCTCCCTCTACTGCGCCGGAGCAGCTGCCGTGTCCTTCTTCGGGGGCGTCAAGGGCCCCAGAGGACGCGGCGGCCCGATACGGCGGGTCTCGATCTGCAGGTAGTTCTTCTCCCACGTTTTCCCGCCATCCGTGGAGCGGTCACCGGTCCAGGAAAAACGGTCCGGCCGAATGTCGTAGTAGCGGATCCGCCAGAGCGAAGGCTTTTCGTTCATCACGCCGAACTTCTGCTCGATGTGCATCTCCGCTCCGACGCGGTGCGCCGTACCCACGTTTTGCAGTCCGGTGCCCTGCTCCGCCGAAACCAGCTCCCATTGATCGAGATGGGCGTTGTAAACGCGCAGCGTCGTCGATACATAGTAGGTCTCGCCGTTGTCGCCGACGACGCGATACTCGTCGAGAACCTGTCCATCCTCGGCGAGACGCACGGCGCTCCAGTATCCCTTTCCTTTTCCATACTCTTTCGAATTGGTGGCGAGCTCCCAATCGCCGAGCAGGTAGTCGAAATCACCTTTGTGCTGTTCGTAGGACGCCTTGACCTGTTCGGGGGTTCGCTTGCCGTTCGTCTGCGCGAAAAGCGAGAGTCCGAACAGAATTCCGAAACAGACAACGAGAACGACGCGGCGCATGGTACCTCCCTCTTGAAAAGGAATTCGGATGCATCGCCGACGAACTTAACAGAGGGTCTTCTTCCCGGCAAGAACGGCGCAGCGATCGGCAACAACTATGCAGCCGACGGCTTCGGCTCGCAGCGAACGGTCACTCCGTCAGCCGCCGCAGCAGACCGGCCACCTGCTCGCGCCGCCGGCGGCTGACGGGCACGCGCGATCCATCGCGGAGCACGAGCACGGTCTCGCCGGCCGGCTCGCTCCGCAGCTCGCGCACCCGATCGATATTGACGATGGCCGAGCGGTGCACGCGCACGAATCGCGCGCCGTCCAAACGCTGTTCCAGCGACGCCAGCGGCTCGCGAAGGAGGTGGCGGCGCCCGCGCGCGTGAATCGCCGCGTAGTAGTCGTCCGCCTCGATCCAGTCGATCTCTTCCGTCTCGAGCACCAGCTCGCCGGCCGACGTCGGTACGCGCACGCGCTGTCTGATTCTCGGCGCTGCCCGCTCCCCATCGTGCGCCGCGAGCAGCGCCGCGAGCCTGCGCGCCAGCTCCACGGCTTCGGCCGACCGCAGCCGCCCACGCGCCCGTTCGAGAGCCTCCGCGAACCGCGTCTCCGCCACCGGCTTGACCAGATAGTCGAGCGCGTGGGCCTCGAACGCGCGCACCGCGAACTCGTCGTGCGCCGTCACGAAGATCACCACCGGCATGCGCTCGGCGCCATGCTCGCGGAGCACTGCGAACCCGTCCAGCCCCGGCATCTGCACGTCCAGGAAGAGAAGATCCGGTTGCAGCGCCCGCAGCGCCTGCACCGTCTCGCGTCCGTTGCGGGCTTCGGCGACGACCGCCACGTCAGGATGCGTCGCCAGCAACTGGCGGATCCCCCGCCGTGCCAGCGGCTCGTCGTCCGCGATGACGGCGCGGATCTGACGCGTCTCATTCATCGCTGCGCCTCCGCAACGGCAGGCGCACCGTCGCCAGCGTGCCGCCGCTCTCACCGCGCGCCAGTTGCAAGCGGCCGGCGTCGCCGAACAGCGTCTCGAGCCGCGCACGAGTGTTGGCGAGCCCGACTCCGGCATCGCCGTTCTCCGGGCTATATCCCGGCCCGTCATCCTGTACGCTCAGCACGAGGTCTCCTTCCGATACCCTGGCCGCGATCTCGATCGTGCCCAACTCGGTCCGCTTCGCCACGCCGTGCCGGATGGCGTTCTCCACCAGCGGCTGCAGGATCAGCTCGGGCACCAGGGCGTCGCGTACCGCCGGATCGACGGACCACCGCACCTGGAGCCGGTCGGAAAAGCGTACCTGTTCGATCGCCAGGTACTGCTCGACGAATCGCAGCTCCTCTTCCAGCGCCACCTCCTGGCGCGTTTCGGCGTGCAGCACCTGACGCAGCACGCCGGCGAGCAGCTCGAGCATCCGCGACGCGTCGCGCGTCTGCTGATCGCGCACCAGGACGGCGATGGCGTTGAGGCTGTTGAACAGGAAGTGCGGATTGAGCTGCATGCGGAGCGCTCCCAGCTTCGCCTCGGCCAGTTGCGCGGCGAGCCGCGCCCGCTGCGCCTCGCGCTCGCGCGCCGCCAGGAAGTAGGTGAAGGCATAGACGCATCCGAGCACCGCGAAATACATGAACACCGACCACGGAACCGTGGTGAGAATCCAGCTCAGGTAGGCACGCGGGAGCGGGCCCTCCGCAGGATACCGCCGCAGAACCAGACCCAGAAGCAAACCCAGCGAAGCCCACCCGAGACACAGGACCAGCGCGCCCACGGCATGCGCGGCGAGCGTGCGTCGCCACCGCTCTCGCCGGAAGGGAAAGCGTTTCGCCAGCACATAAGCGATGGGAGTCAGCGCACCGAGAAAGAGCCACTCGCCCCCCTGGAAAACCAGATCTTGCCAACGAGCGGAACGGCCATCGAGCCTCGCCTGCATGGAGGTCTGCAGCACGTCCAGCGCCGCCGGCACCAGGCACGCAGCGGCGATCAGCAGCCAGTACGGGCGCGATCGCGGGACGGTATTGACGGGCGCGGTGGCCACCTGCGAAGTCTACGCCGCCGCGGCGTCTCCGCGAAGGCGATCTGTGCTATCTTCGTTTCTCCCAAACTTCTTCCTGAAACGAGCCCGGAAAAGGAGCCCACCGATGGCGGACGACGCAACGAATGCGCCCCCTCCCATCCTCAAGGAGCTGCTGGTGCGCTGCCTCCAGGAGGCGTCGGAGATCGAGCAGCAGCTCATGATCCAGTACCTCTATGCGGCGTTCTCCATGAAGAAACGCCCCGACGAGACGTGCACCGACGCCCAGTACGAGCACGTCCGCCGCTGGCAGTCCACCGTCTACATGGTGGCGCGCCAGGAGATGGAGCACCTCGCCCTGGTCAACGGCATGCTCACCGCCATCGGCGCTCCACCCTTCTTCGACCGCCAGAACATCCCGCTCCAGTCGCCCTATCTCCTCGGCAGCCACCTGCAGGCCGAAAAGAAGCTCGCCAACCGGCCGTGCGACATCCCGTACATGTTCGAGCGCTTCGACCTGCCGGTCATCCAGCGCTTCGTCTGCTTCGAGAGCCCCTCCGAGCAGACGTTGATCGACGCCGGCGAGCGCGTGCCGAAATGGTGCTTCTCCTGCGGCGACCAGCCCTATCCCAGCACCTCGCTCGAAGAGCGCGCGCACGGTCTGCTGAAGGCCGGTCCCAACACCTTTCCCCTCGCCGGCAGCCACATCCCGGATGACCTGCTCGGCCCCGCGACGGAGGAAATGGCCAAGCACGGCGGACCGCTCAAGGCCGGCCTCGACCGCGAATCTCTCCGCCCCGGCACCATCCAGGAGCTCTACCGCCTCGTCGAATTCCTCTTTCGCCTGCTCTCGTCGCGCTGGAACCTGTTCACCGGCAACCCCAGCCAGCAGGTCTTCGTGCCGGTCGAGTATCAGATCAACGTCTTTCCCATCACCGACCTTTCCTCCACCGTCATGGCGCTGCGCCTGATCGTGGAAGAGGGCGAAGGGATCACCGCGCCACCGGACTTCCAGAGCCACTTCGTGCGGTTCTTCGACGTCCACGACGACCTCGTCGCCGTGCTCGCCGCCGATCCGCGCTTCGAGCCGTCGCTGCCGCTCCCCGTCAACCCCGAGAGGGACGCGATCACCAACCCGTTCGCGCGCGATCTCTTCGATCTCTTCAACTACACCTACGCCACGCTGACGTTCCTGCTCACCGCGCTCTACGCCGACTACGAGCCCGAGGCCAGCCAGTCGTATCCCTTCTTCAGCTCTGCCCTGCAGGAGAACGCCTTCGGCCCGATGATGACCATGCTCCTCCGTCCCATGGCCGAAATCATGGCCCATACCGCCTCCGGCGATGGCGAGCACACGACGGGACCGAGCTTCGAGCTCTCCGCAGCCGATCGCGCTCTTCTGCTCACCCCGTCGAAGCTCGGCAACATCGAGTTCTTCCTCTGCCGGCTCGACGAGATCACCCAGCGCCTCTCGCGCCTGACGAGCGTCAACCTCCCCGCCGTAGCCCGCACCGCCGGCGACGTGCCGTTCATGGACCGCCAGCTCCGTTTCGTCTACGAAAGCGCTACGGCGATGAGCAACAACATGCGCCGCATCTATCAGATCGGCCAGCTTCCGCAGTTCATCGTGACCCCCTGAGGATTGAGGAGGAGAACCGCGCCATGCCGACTCCCGTGGCCAAGCTGTTGGAGATGCAGTTCCAAGGCTACTTCATGTGCCGCATCGCCACCGACCCCGACCCCACCAACGAGCAGCGCGGCGTCTCCGGCTACACCATCGCCCTGCTGCCGGAAGACGTTCTCGACCAGGTCATCCGCACGCAGCTCGACCCCGCCGTCCCCGAGGACCGGGAGTTCCTGGAGAAAAACCTGCGCGAGCCGGCGCAGGAGATGGGCATCAAGATCGCCGTCAACGTCAACGACGTGCTCTTCGACGGCCAGCAGTGGTTCGGCCCCGCCCGCAACGCTCTCCTCGGTGCCCGGCTCTACCTCGAAGGCACCAATCCGCCGTTCCCCGGCCCCACCTTCGACAGCCGCAACAACATCGTCGGCTCGGACGACAACATGGCCTTCGTCGTCAATCCCTTCGAGCTGGTTATTAAGGAATCTCTGATCAAGTCTGGTTGTTTTGTGTTTTTGAACTCAACGGTTTGTTCTTTGCTCTGCCCGAGGAGGTTGGATGTCCGACCAGAAGACGCTGGCTTTGGCTGCGGGTTTCGAGGCGTACTCCAGAGTGACTCGC
>DASYTJ010000141.1:0-38411 GCA_036002325.1 Thermoanaerobaculia bacterium
TCATGTGCATCGAGCTGATGCTCAACGCCGTGAACCTGACTTTCGCCTCGTACGCCTACGAGCTGCGCTCCATGGCGGGGCACGTCTTCATCTTCTTCGTGATGACGGTGGCCGCCGCGGAGGCGGCGGTGGGGTTGGGCATCGTCATCGCCGTCTTCCGGAAGCGCCAGAGCGCCGACGTGGACGACGTCAATTTGATGCGATGGTAGGGGTCCAGGCTTGCTGAGTTTTCTGTACCTGATTCCTCTGCTGCCCCTTGCAGGCTTCGTCGTCAACGGCCTGCTGGGGAAGCGCTTCCTGCCCAAGTGGGCGATCTCCGCCGTGGCCTGCGGCACGGTGCTGCTCGCTTTCCTGCTCTCGCTGGGCGCCTTCTTCTCGCTCGATAACCTCGACTCGGTTGCCTCGATCCGCGGCGTCCTGGAGGTGGATCCGGCGGCGCAGCGGGTCACGCTCACCCTCGCGCAGTGGCTCGCCTCAGGCACCGGAGCGAACGGCGCCGCCTTCACGATCCCATGGGGCTTCACGCTCGACCCTCTTTCGGCGGTGATGCTGCTGGTGGTCACCGGAGTGGGATTCCTGATCCACGTCTATTCGGTTGGCTACATGGCTCACGAGGAGGGGTACTGGCGCTACTTCGCCTACCTGAATCTCTTCATGTCGATGATGCTGACGCTGGTGCTGGGCTCCAGCTTCCCCGTCATGTTCGTCGGCTGGGAAGGCGTGGGGCTCTGCTCGTATCTATTGATCGGTTTTTATTACGACCAGCCGTTCCCGCCGTTCGCCGGCAAGAAGGCGTTCATCGTCAACCGCGTGGGCGACTTCGCCTTCCTGGTCGGCATGTTCGCGCTGTTCGCGAGCTTCGGGACGTTGAATTACCGCGAGATCTTCGAGCGCGTGGCCGCCAATCCCGGGCTGGTGCAGGGCGATTACGCGCTGGGCCTCTCGCTCGCCGGCTTCGTGGCGCTCTGTTTCTTCGTCGGCGCCATGGGCAAGAGCGCGCAGATCCCGCTCTACGTCTGGCTGCCTGACGCCATGGCGGGCCCGACGCCGGTCTCGGCGTTGATCCACGCCGCCACCATGGTGACCGCCGGCGTCTACATGATCGCGCGCACCAACGTGATCTATCAGCTCGCGCCCGGCGTCTCGCAATTCGTGGCGGTGATCGGCGCCACCACGGCGATCTTCGCGGCGTCGATCGGCATGGCGCAGACCGACATCAAGAAGGTGCTCGCCTACTCCACCGTCTCGCAGCTCGGCTACATGTTCCTCGCCGCCGGACTGGGAGCGTACACGGCGGCGATCTTCCACCTCGGCACGCACGCGTTCTTCAAGGCGCTCCTCTTCCTCGGCTCCGGCTCGGTCATCCACGCCATGGGCGGCGAGCAGGACATGCGGCAGATGGGGGGATTGAAGAAACACTTGCCCTCGACCTATCGAACCTACGTCATCGGCGCGCTGGCGATCGCCGGAGTTCCGGGACTGGCGGGCTTCTTCAGCAAGGACGAGATCCTGCACGCGGCCGCCGCCAACGGCCAGTGGATGCTCTGGGCGGTCGGATTGATCACCGCGGGCCTCACCGCCTTCTACATGTTCCGCTCGGTCTTCCTCACCTTCGACGGACGGTTCCGCGGCACGCACGAGCAGGAGCACCATCTGCACGAGTCGCCCGCCGTGATGACGATCCCGCTGTGGATCCTGGCGATCGGCGCGGTGTTCGCGGGCTACCTCGGCATCCCCAAGCTGCTCTCCGCCGGGCGCGATCTCAACTGGTTCCACCACTTCCTGGAGCCGGCGATCGCCAGGCCGCAGGGGCTGGAGGCCGGCGAGCACGACATCGGCCCGGGGCTGGAATGGGCGCTGGTGCTGATCACCACGGTTGTCGCGCTCGGGGGGATCTTCCTCGCGTGGCGCACCTACGGCCGCGACGCCGGGCTCGAGAAGGGCGGCGCCTGGGCGCAGCGCTTCCCGGCCGTGCACCGCCTGCTGGTCAACAAGTATTACGTCGACGAGATCTACGACCGGCTGATCGTCAAGCCGCTGGCCGCGCTCTCCCGTGGGTTCTGGAAGATCGTCGACACGCTGCTCATCGACACGCTGATCGTCAACGGCAGCGCCTTCGTGGCCGAGCTCGTCGGCAGCGTCGGACGGTTGAGCACCACGGGCAACATCCGCACCTACTCTCTCTACTTCTTTCTCGGCGTGATCGTGTTGTTCTGGTGGCTCGCTTTCAGTTGACCGGACCGGATATGGAAACCTTTTTCGGCCTCCTCATCGGCAACACGCTGACCCGCCTGGTCTTCTTTCCGGCGGTGGCGGCCGTGCCGCTCTTCTTCTTCGCCAAGGACCAGGCGCGGACGGCGAAGATCTACATCCTCGTCGCCTCCTTGATCGAGCTTGCCTTCGGCATCCTGTATCTGGGAACCCACCTCGGCGCGGACGGCACCTTCCCGCTGGTCCACGATGCCGTGCTCCCCTGGATTCCGAGCTTCGGCATCCGCTACGACCTCGCCATGGACGGCATCTCGATGCCCCTGGTGATGCTGGGGATCTTCCTGCTGCCCATAGTGGTGCTCGGCTCGTGGAAGGGGATCGAGATCCACTGGCCGCTGTTCAGCGCCTCGCTGCTGCTGCTGACCACCGGTATCCTCGGCGCCCTGCTCGCCTACGACCTCTTCCTTTTCTACGTCTTCTGGGAGGTCATGCTCGTCCCGATGTACCTGCTGATCGGCATCTGGGGCGGCGAGCGGCGGATCTACGCGGCCGTCAAGTTCTTCCTCTTCACCATGGCGGGGAGCCTGCTGATGCTCGTCGCCATTCTGTGGCTGGCGTGGACGTTCCAGCGCGTCAACGGCGGCGTCTGGAGCTTCGCCTACGAGGATCTGCTGCGGCTCGATCTGCCGCTGCAGGCGCAGATCTGGCTCTTCGCCGCCTTCGCGCTGACCTTCGCCATCAAGGTGCCGATGTTCCCGCTGCACACCTGGCTGCCGGACGCGCACGTCGAGGCGCCCACGGGCGGCTCGGTGATCCTGGCGGGCATCCTCCTCAAGCTCGGCACCTACGGCTTTCTCCGTTTCGCGATGCCGCTCTTCCCGCACGCCAGCGAGGCGGCCCGGCCGCTGCTGCTGGCGCTGGCGCTGGTGGGCATCCTCTACGGCGCTCTGGTCTCCTGGGTGCAGGCGGACATGAAGAAGCTGGTGGCCTACTCCTCCATCGCCCACCTAGGTTTCGTGATGCTGGGCCTGGTGGCGGTCGATCTCATCGCCTGGCAGGGCGCGCTGCTGCAGATGGTCAACCACGGCCTCTCGACCGGCGCCCTCTTCCTGCTCGTCGGCATGCTCTACGACCGCCGGCACACGAAGAAGTTCGACGAGTTCGGCGGCCTCGCCAAGGTGATGCCCGTCTTCGCCTTCTTCCTGGTCTTCTCCAGCCTGGCGTCCGTGGGGCTGCCGGCGCTCAACGGCTTCGTCGGCGAGTTCATGATCCTGACCGGCAGCTTCCGCGCCCTCGGCTGGCCCGCCGCGGTGGCCACCTTCGGCGTGGTGCTGGCGGCGATCTATCTCCTCAAGATGATCGAGCTCACGATCTGGGGTCCGATCACCAAGGAGGAGAACCGCGGGCTCTCCGACCTCTCCGGCCGCGAAGTGGCCGCGCTGGTGCCGCTCTGCGTGCTGATGCTGTGGATCGGCGTCGCCCCCAACGTCTTCCTGCAGCCGAGCCGGAAGGCTCTCGAAGGAGTGATGGCGGAGTACCGGCAGCGGGTCGAGCAGCCGGAGGTGGCGGAGGCCACGCTGCGGCCGGCGCCGGAGATGGCCAACGCGGCGGGTGACAACTCGGTCGGTGGGCTTGGGGTAGGGGCGGGTCTGGACGGCGGGGAGGGGGCGCGACCCGCCCTGGAAGGCCGAGATCGCACCAGCAGGGCGGGTCGAGCCCCCAGCCCACCGTCCAGACCCGCCCCTACACGAAACGAAGTCAGTGCTCTCGCGGAGGTCGGCCAGTGAACGTCAGCTTCGACTGGACGCTCCTGCTTCCCGAGATCGTGCTCTGCGGCGGCGGCGTGTTGCTGCTGCTCGTGGATGCCATCGCTCCTGCGACGCGGCGGGCCTTCACGCCCATCGCGGTGCTGACGGCCGCCGTCGCCGCGTGGGGCGTTTACTGGGTCACGCCTGGCACGCCGTTCACGGACGAGGCACGGACGTTCACGGGATTGCTCGAGACGAGCCCGCTCACCGGGGCTTTCTCGTACGTGGTGCTGGTGGCGACCGTGCTCTGCCTGCTGGCTTCGCAGGGCTACCTGCGGCGGGAGAAGATCCTCTCCGGCGAGTATCACGCCCTGCTCCTCTGGTGCGCGGCGGGCCTGCTGCTCATGCTGCGGGCCACCGAGCTGCTGACCATCTTCCTCGCTCTCGAGACGCTCTCGCTCTGCCTCTACTCGCTCGCCGCCTTCCATCGCCGGATCTCCATCGCGGGCGAAGCGGCGATCAAATACTTCCTGATGGGCGCCTTCGTCAGCGCCTTCGTGCTCTACGGCATCGCGCTGGTCTATGGCGCCACGGGAAGCACCCGCTTCGATGAGATCGGCTCTTCCCTCGCCGCCATGCCGTCGATGCCGGTGCTGGCCAGCCTCGGCTTCCTGCTGCTGGTGGCGGGCTTCGGCTTCAAGATGAGCATCGTCCCCTTCCACGCCTGGTCGCCCGACGCCTATCAGGGCGCGCCGTCGCCGTTCGTCGCCTTCCTCTCGGTGGCGCCGAAGGTGGCGAGCGCGCTGGTGCTCTATCGGTTGCTCGACGCCGTCGTGCAGAGCGGCGCGGGCGCGAACGCCGCCAAGTGGTCGTCCGTGGTGGCGGCGCTCTCGGTGCTCTCCATGGTGGTGGGCAACCTGCTGGCCCTGGTGCAGAGCGACATCAAGCGCATGCTCGCCTACTCCGGCGTGGCGCACATGGGCTACCTGCTGCTGGCGCTGGTGACGCTCGACCGCGCCTCGCTGATGCCGGTCCTCGTCTACCTGCTGGCTTACGCGTTGATGAACGCCGGCGCCTTCGCCGTGGTGGCGATGCTCTACAGCCGGCCGGGCGACCAGCACATCATCGCCGACCTCGCCGGCTGGGGCTATCGCTACCCGCTGCTCGGCGGATGCCTCGCCGTCTGCATGCTGTCGCTGGGCGGCATTCCGCCCACCGTCGGTTTCCTCGGCAAGTACGTGGTGTTCCTCAACGCCGTGGGCGACGGCCACGTCGGCCTCGCGATCGTCGGTGTTCTCGCGAGTCTGGTCGGCGTCTTCTACTACCTGCGCGTCGTCTATGTCCTTTACATGAAGCCGGAGACGCGGCAGCCGGAAGGGCTGCTGATCGACGTCTGGGGACGCGCCGCGGCCGTGCTCGCGGCCCTGTTCACCCTGGCGCTCGGCGTCTGGCCTACGGACCTGCTCCAGTGGTTGACCGCAGCGACCGCCGTGAAGTGAACGAGCAGGAAGAGGTCTCGCCTCTCACCCTCAACCGGCTCTCGTTCTACCTGCGCTGCCTGCGCCACCTCCAGGAGCTCGGCATCAAGCGCGTCTCCTCACAGGAGTTGGCGCAGCGCTACCACCTTTCCGCCACCCAGATCCGCAAAGATCTCGCCCAGTTCGGCGAGTTCGGCATCCGCGGCGTCGGCTACGACGTGGACGGCCTCGCCGACCATCTCAACTCCCTCCTCGGCCTCGACCGGCCGCACGCCATGGTGATCGTCGGGTTGGGGAATCTCGGCAGCGCGCTGGCGCAGTACCTCGGCTTCAACTACGGCGCCTTTCACGTCGTCGCCGGCGTGGACATCGACCCCCGGAAGATCGGCCGCCGGATCGGCGGCTTCACCATCCGTCCGTCCTCGGAGCTGAGGACGATCGTCAAGGAAACCGGTGCCGAGATCGGCGTCCTCGCCGTACCCGCCGAAGCCGCGCAGGAGAACTACGACGCCCTGGCCGAAGCCGGCGTCAAGGGGGTCCTCAACTTCGCCCCGGTCCGTCTGAAGCGGCGGCCGGACGTGCCTCTGAAGAACGTCGACTTGCGGATCAACCTGGAGGAGCTGGCGTTCTTTCTGCGGTGAGGCCCCTCACCTCCCCGGCCCTCCTCTCCCGCCGCACTCCCTTCCACCGGGGGAGAAGGGAGACTGCTTTGAATTTGTTTCTTACAGGTTCCCCTCCGAGGTGAAAACAAACACGCCGGGGCCTCCCGCCACCGTACAGACCCAGCTCTTCGGCTGGCCCACCGCGGGCGAGGCATTGAGGATGCGGTCTCCTGCCAGGTAGTCGCCGTCGGTGGGGATCTGCTCCCTCCAGCCCAGAAACCGCACGGCGCGGGTGGTCCTGCGGGTGGTGGGATTGTAGATCGGCATCCAGAACTCGATCCCATAGCACCCTTGCGAGGCGCTGCCGCGCAGCACGGCGACCTGCTTGGTGAACGGGTTGGTGTTGCCGAAGAAGAAGCCGTTCGGCATCCAGAACTGGCCGGGCCCGATCCGTCCCTCGCTGTCCGACGTTCGTTCGCCGGTGAGCGCGAACGGAGTGGCGCCGTTGTCGTTGTTGTAGTTCATGCGGAAAACGGTGCTCTGGTTGCCGCTGCGGAGATACTGCATCCAGTAGCGTCGGCTCGAGCTGTTGTCCTGCGCGCGCATGGCGAAGAAGGTATTGCGCGTCCCGCCGATCTCGAACTCCAGGTCATTATTGAAATCCGGGTTGTGGTGCAAGAACGTCGTGGGAAGAGCGTAGCTCGTGTCGAACACCCCGGCGAGACCGGAGCCGATCCAGTTGCCGGGTCCCGGCGCCAGCACGCTGGCCGGATACCAGACTTCCGCCGGGGCCGAGCCCTCCGAGTAGCAGTTGTAGAACTTGGAGCGATTGTTGTCGGCGGTCGCCGGCTTGTTGTAGGAAGGCCACGGGGGCTCTTGCGGCCCCCTGGACCGGCTGTTCCCGCTGGTATGGCATGCGACGTACGTGTTGCCGAGGAAACTCTCCTCGTGGACGCCGCTCTGGTAGTTGTTGGTGCAGTCGAGATTGATCGCGCAGCCGGCGTTCGAGCGCGCGCCCACCGTGTGCCACCCATGTCCGCGGTTGCCATAGGCGCGGACGTTCTCCGCGAACCAGTGGTCGCAATTCTGATTCGTTCGGAGGAGGCCGCGGACCACTGTGAGGCTGTCACCCTGGACCGGGCCTGGACCGTTGCCGGTGAGGGCGAAGGTAACCCGCAAGCCATCGCGGTGGACTGACAAGATCGGCGTATCGATCGCGTCGGTGGTGGTGATGTGCATGTTCGGCAGCAGGCCGTGATCCGGGCCGACGTTCACGGTGCATTGCCGGACGTTATCCACGACGCTGACGCTCGCCGAGTTGATGGTGAGCGTGATTCCCGTGAGCGGACCGCTCGGCGTGCCGGGAAGCTCGAACTCCACCGCGCCTGCGGAAGCCGACAAGACGATGCCGCCCCCGCTCGGAGTCGAGACGGTATAGCCGTACAAAAGGATCTCCATATCCGGAAGGAAGGAGAGCAACCCGGTATTGTCGGCTACCGCCGCCGTGGCGATGCTCCTGCTCTCGGCGTCCGCCTCGACCGAGATCGAGTCGACGACCCGTTCGATGGTCCTGCTGTCGAGAGAGACGCCATGCCCTCCGAAGCCCTGGATGAAAATGTTCTGGAGGTGCGCCGTACGCCGGCACCAGATGCCATGAGCCTCGCCGTCCGTGCCGGCCGGCAGCGCGGTGACCGCCAGATCACGGACCGTGGCGCCACGCAAAAGCCGCAGGCCCAGGGTGTCGGGCAGGAAAAGCAGCCGCGACTTATGGACACCGTAATGCGGGCTGACGACCTCACCCACGATCGCGATCCTCTTATCGACGTGGAGGGTCCCTTCGAGGCGGTACGTCTTGGCCGCGAGCTGCGCCACGTCGCCGTCCTCCATGGCCGCGATCATCGTTCGAAAAGCGGGCAGATCGTCCCTCAGGCCGTCGCCGCAAGCAAAATAGTCTTCCGGAATGAACACTCTACACATCTCGAAATTTCCTTTCTGAGCGGCGACGGTATGAAGTCCGTATACCGGTGTTACTGCGACACGCAGAAGCTGTCGATCCAGAGCTCCTGACCGCCGACCCGCACCGTTTTGATCACGTTGCCGACGATCGTCACGGTGCCGAACTTCCCGCTGCGCGGCGGCGGCAGTGGCGTGCTGCTGACCGAGACACTGGTTCCGCCGAGCATCGCAGGAGCCGCGGTAAGCTCGCCGAGGTGAAGGCTGCCGTTGACCTCCAGGTTTTCATAGCCGCCGAGGTCCAGATAGGCGAAGGTCACCCTGTGAGCCGCGAAGGCCAGGTTTCTGAGATCGAAGAGCATGCTGATGTTGTTGAAGCGCAGGCTCTGTCCCGGGCTGAACGCCACCGGCGCGACGTCGATGTAGGCACGGTTGAAGGCGATGCCGGGGCCGAAGGTGTTGAAGTTCCAGATGTAGGCGTCGATCAGGTTGAAGGTGAACGCCAGATCGCCGCTCACCTGGGCCGCGGGCGTTCCATACACGGTAGGAATCGGGAAAGCCGGCGCCTCGAACTTGATGCAGGTCTGCGCCTGCGAGGGCAGCGCGAACAGAACCGCGAGAAGGATGAACAGGACGAGGGACTTGGGTTTGAAATTCATTGTGATCGTCTCCTTTCGCCACCTGAGGCGACGACGGACGAACGATCACAACAAGGGCCGCTCAGCGAACGACGATCTCGGAGCCGAGCTCGACGTCGGCGCCGGCGGCCAGCGCGGCGCCGGTATCCGTCTGGAGATCGGAGGCCGACGCGGGGAGCGGACGCTTCGAGAACAGCAGGAGCGGCTGATAGCGGCCGATGCCGTCGAGGGCTACAGAGGCCCGCAGCTCCCTTCCCCGCCGGGAGCATGGCGGCTCGGTCGAGCAGCGCAGGATCAGCTCGGCGTCATTGCGATAGACGCGCAGCTCGCAATAGTCAACGCCGCCCGTCGTGGCTTTGAGCTGCAGTCGGTCACCGGGCTGCGCCTCGAGACCGCGCCGGACGGTGGTCCCGGGTTCGACCTCGACGCGCAGAGAAGGCGGGCCCTGGCCGGGAATGCGAACGAAGAGGAACGCGGCGAGCGCGGCGACCGCCACCGGCACGACCCACCACGGCCCCCATCGATGCCGGCTTCGCCGCCGGTCCTCGATTCTCTGCCAGACCCGCGCCTCCCAGCCAGGCGGCGGCTCTTCGTCTCCGCTCAACGCGGAGACCCTTTCGCCGAGCCGTTCATAGGCGGCGCGGGCGGCGAGGCAATCGGGGCAGGAGGAGAAGTGCTCGTCGAGGGGCAAGCCTTGCTCGAGCAAATGGACGGCTTCGGTTTCGAAGCGATCGCAGCGCGTCACGGCGCCATCCCCTTCTCCTCCAGACAGCGGCGCAATACAGGCAGAGCGCGTGCGACCCGGAGCTGCAGCGCCGGCGCCTTCTCATCCGAGATGCGGGCGATCTCGGGATACGAGAGTCCCTGCTGATACCGCAGCAGGACGGCGGTCCGTATCCGGGGATTGAGCGTGCGCAGACAGCTCTCCAACGCCTGGGCGCGAGAGCGCTCAGCTAATCGGTCCTCCACGCTGTCACCCGGCTCCGGCTGGTCGGGCGCTTCCTCGATCGGCCCGAATCGCTTGTGACGCCGCCGGTTCATCTTCAGCAGGTCCAGGCAGCGGTGGCGAGCGATGCCGAAAAGCCAGGTGCGCAGCGAAGAGCGGCGGCCGAACTTGGGGAGTCCCTCGAAGGCCTGGACGAAGGTCATCTGATGAACCTCCTGAGCCAGGTCATCATCGCCCACCATCTGCCGGCAAAAGCGGTAGACGGCGGTACCGTAGGCCCGCATCAGGATGCCCAGGGCCTCCTCGGGATCTCTCCGGTCCAGCGCCGCCAGGACGCTCTGCTCGGGATCAGCGGGCGACCCTGGCGACTGCCGGGAATTAGGGACTAGGGAAAGCATGGGTCAGTTGGTTTTTCCGAGCTGGACGTTTCCTGATCTGAAGAACGTGTAACGAAGCCCTAGAGGAGGAGGCGGAGGTGGCAATGGGCAGAGGTATGGCCCCCGGCCGCAGTGCACGGCAGGTGACAACAAGGCCTTCTGTGAACTGGAACGGCCGTCGCCTCGCCATTGGATGAGAGGTGTTACCCGATAGACCGTCAAGCTCTGTAGGTCCTTCTTAGAAAAAACGCCAAGTCCGGTTTTGGCTGAGATTATGGGCTCTGAATTCGTTGCCGCCCCGGTCTTACGGGAGACCACCACAAGATATTCAGCCTTGCCGCCCGGCGGGTAGACCAACCGGAGATCGTCACCGTCGACGTATTTCAAACCGCCTTCAATAACCTCGGTTGTGACGGAAGCGACGGCACCAGTGGGAGCAGCGCTAGCTGCCGGCAGCTGTACCAGAAGAGCGCAGATGAAACCAAGCCCAAAGAGAACGACGGCTATAAGCCAACGCTTAGACATTTTTCCTCCTTATTGGGTCTCGTTCAGGGTCGAGCCAGACCCGAAGAGCACGAATGGTGCCCAAAGAGTAGGCGACTGACCACGGCTGATCGCAACACGCTGGGCGCGGGCCAGTGCTCCGGACGGATCAGAAACGCCCCCTTCCGAGTAGAAGTCCAGGACGAAATCGCGGGCGTGTCGGTCGTCGATCGACCAGAGAGACGCCAGGACGGAGCGGCTTCCCGCGGCCAAGAAAGCTGTACCGAGCGACCCCCACATCTGCCGGCCCGGCCGTACACCTGAGGCGCAGCTTGCGAGCACCACCAGTTGAGGGTGAATTCGTTCGGCTATGATGTCGCTAGAACTCACTCGGCGATCAGCGAGTTGAAGCCACGGGCCACGAGGACCCAAACCGCCATGCATTGCCAGATGCAGGGTGCTTGCTTGAGAGGCTTTCCTCAGCTCGCCTGAAGTGGCATTTTTGGAGGTCAAGACCGTACCGTTTACAAGCTTTGCTACAGCTATGCCCTCTGCCGCTGCACCAGGTAAATTACCCAGCGGGTCTGTCAATACCAGCGGAGGTCTAATGGTGCCCTTGCGATGGCTCTCGAGGGCGGCAAGGGCGCTTAGACTTGGAACAAAGACCAGGGAGCGATTCTCAACAAGGTACCGAGTGTCTCTTCGCAGAGCTGCGAAAGGAACGTTCGCCAGAATTCCGTCAGCGACTACATGGACCAGGTGTCCTCTTTTCGGTAGTGATTCTGGCGGCAAAAGAATGGCTCCAAGCCGCGTGGCCAGTTGGGAATCGTCCGGGTTGGCAAGAAAGCGACTACCCATCCGGCGAATCTCATCTGCCGAAGCAGTTAACTCACGTAGCTGAACCTGGCCCTCGGCTATGGTAATCAACCAGAACTCATCTCCCGCCTCGAAATAGACGAGTCCATGGCGATCCCCAAAGGAGTTCAGAATTTGGTCGATGGGCTGCAGCGTTGCAACAGGAGATTCGCTCATCGCCGGCAGCAGCGATTCCAGGCCTCTTATTCGCTGGAGCGAGGCGCCAGTAGACCAAGGCTTGCCCTCAACCGCTCCAATCGTGGAGCTAGCATGGAGGAAGGCATCGAGAAAGGTTCTTGCCTGCGCCCGTTCAGCTGTCGCCAAAGCCTCTCTGGCACGTCCCGCATGAGCCTGCAGGCGAAACAGTGCTTCGAAAGGTTGGCGCTTTTCATCCAGCAGCCAGGCCTTGAACTCGTCAAAGGGAAGCGACCGGCGAAGCTCCTCCACTATGGCTACTGATTGCTTATAGGAACTTTCAGCGGCGCGGAGATTGCCACGGGCTTCCTCTAGCAGGCCTTGCTGATACCAAAGCTGCCATGCCCAGTCCAAATCCGGGTTCTGACTCAAGGCCGTCTCAAGAGACTGGGTCGCCTCAGCAAGTCGTCCACGGGCGGAGGCGACCCGAGCGCGATAATACAGCATGGAACTCGGTTTTGCTTGAGCTGGCTCCGCGTGTTTCCAGGCTTCCTCGAGGTGATGGGCTGCCCTGGAGAGATCGCCAAGTTGGAGGAGGACATCGGTCAGGTTTAAATGGACTCCACGGAAGAACTCCTCGGATTCTCCACTCCCCATCTCTAGCGCCTGTTCGAAGTCATGTCGGGCGAGCGCTAACTTTCCCTCTGCTGTAAGGACTGTGCCCCAGTTATTGAGTAGATGAGCCTGCCCGGCTCGATCGTTCTTCTCCACCAACTCGCTGGCTATCTCCAGCGCCTTGTGTGCCCCTTCAAGATCGCCTAGTTCAAAGAGCGCCGCATACAGAGCTTGCGCGGCTCGAGCCTGGAGGTCTCTGTCTCGTGCCTGTACTGCCTCCTTGTAGGCCTCACTGGCGAGCAGGAACTTTTCGTGATAGCCGGACCGACCCCGGGAAAAGTAATAAAGCCTGTAGAGGATATCCGCCGATCGCTGATGATTACCTTCAGCCCGGCTTAGGGCTAGGTCGCGACGAAATTCATTCTCTGCCGCCTCGATTTCACCTCGCTGCTGGTGGATCGTCGCCGCGTAGCTCCTTACCCCGGCGGTCAACTTCCCGTCTTTCGCCAACCGTTCTTTCCAGGCAAGGACCTTGTCTCCCTGCTCCAAGTTGTAAAAGGCCTTTACCACCGCCGCTCCCGCGCGAGGATCTCCCTCCGCTACGTAGACCTCCTCGCATCGCTTTGCAGCCGCGGCATGCTGCTTGGCCTCGACGAGATCGAGGCAGCGCTGGACTCCGCTCTGTCGGCACCCCATCAGTGCGGCGGCTAGACCGAAAGCGAACAACCAAGCTGGCTTCTTGAGCACGAATGAATAATGGCACAGGACATCGACAAATGGGCGAGGAAACACCGGTCGTTCGTCGATCTGAGCAAACGACTGGTCTCGGGAGGAGCCGGCGAAGTACAGGGGCGCTAGATCTGCGCGTCTTATCCGCAGTGCTTCTCAGCGTCAGGTTCTGGCTCCGTAGACCAGGGAGGAGGAGGCGGCGGGGGGAGAATGCACTGTTTGGCCGGCTCCTGTCTCACGACCTCGGAGGGCTCGAGTACCTCCCCTCCGATCATTCGGGCACTCTGGGTCCCTGCCGGCCAAAGGCCAAGAATCGAGGGGACCACCACCGTCCACAGGAAAAAGAGGGTGCGCATCGAGCTCTCCTTTCAGAATGCCAAGAAGTTGCACAGATTGTACAACAATGAGGTGCCGCGCTGACCGTCAATGGCACTGAGCGAAAGGACGCCGGTCCGGATCCGCTGGCTCTGGGACAGGTTGAGATGACCGTCGGAGAGATCCAGGTCGCCCTCGGCCAGCGCTCCTCGGAACTTGGCGAGGGCGAGTCGAGCTGTACCTGGTCGAGCTGGAGCCCGAAGCGAGCAGGGCGGATGTCATCCGACTCGGGCTGGAGCCTGGCAGGCGCGAGTACGACCCGGAATGAGTCGAGCCGGGCCACATGCTCATCGATGTGAACACCATTTGGACGAGTTGGTCATGATCCTGGGGCGCTGGGCCCTTTGCCTCAGCCTGTCGAATCCGGACCTGAATCGTCAGCGACCGTTCCGTCGGCGCCTGCCCACAACTCTGGCCTCATTCCGGTAGACACGGGTTCGTTGGAAAAATGTTCAGTGTTGCGGACGCCCGAGGTAGGCGGACGGGCGCCTTGCTTCGAGCGCGGGCATCCGCCTTTCTGCGGCCCGGGCGCCGAATCGCTGGCGGGTACGGCCAGCGCATATCGAGGCGATATCGGAGCGGCCGGGAGGCACCACAGACGAGGTGAAGGCCCTCTGAATCAGCGGCGCTGTAGGAGTACCTGGGCTGACTGTTTCCCAGGCTGTATTCGGGTTCAGCGACCGTGCGGTCCGGCGCTCTCGTCCTTTTTTGTCGCGAAACGGGCTTGCGGAGCCCGCCCCAGGATGAGGGAGCGATTTCTCAGATGAGGGAGTCCCGCCGTCATCTGATGGAGCGGTTTCTGATCCTGGGGAACGCCGCCCTCATCCTGCGGCGCCGTTTCTCAGATGACGGAGCCGCGCCCCCAGATGACGGCGCAGTTTCTGAGATGACGGAGCCGCTTCCTCATCTGACGGCGCGGTTCCTCATCCTGGGGAATGCCGTCCTCATCCTGCGGCGCCGTTTCTCAGTTGGCGGAGCCGCGTCCCCGGATGACGGCGCGGTTTCTGAGATGACGGAGCCGCTCCCTCATCTGACGGCGCGGTTTCTCATCCTGGGGATCGCCGCTCTCATCCTGGGGCGCCGTTTCTGAGATGACGGAGCCTCGCCCCCGGATGACGGCGCGATTTCTCAGATGACGGAGCGGCTCCCTCATCTGAGGGCGCGATTTCTGATCCTGGGGAGCGCCGCCCTCAGCCTGGGGTGCCGTTTCTCGGATGACGGAGCCGCGCCCCCAGATGACGGCGCGATTTCTCAGATGAGGGAGCCGCTCCCCCATCTGACGGCGTGATTTCTCATCCTGGGGAGCGCCGCCCTCATCTCAGAAATCGCGCCGTCATCCTGGGGAGAGGCGCCGTCATCTCAGATACGGCTCCCTCATCCTGCGGAACGCCAAGCTGGAGCTATCCTGACCGTCGATAGAAACTCAACGTGCTCTCCCCGTAACGCCTTACGTCCACACGGGTTAGCGTTGCGATCTCCAGAGGCAATTCGCGGCGCGAGGAGTGCTCGACGACGACTTCGGCGTCGGCGGCCAGGAGCGGGACGACTCCTTGGAGGAGCTCCTCGTACTGGGTGAAGTTGTAGGGCGGATCGGCGAAGACGAGGTCGAAGGGGCCGGCTCCCTGTTCCACCAGACGGGCGAGTCCCGCGGGCAGGGTGAGGCGGCGGATCTGCAGGAGATCCTCGCCGAGACGTCCGGCGTTGGCCTCCAAGATCTTGATGGCGCGAAGGTTGTCGTCCACGGCCAGGGCGGAGATGGCGCCGCGGCCGAGGGCTTCCAGGGCCACGATGCCGCTGCCGGCGAAGAGGTCGAGGACGCGCGCGCCGTCGAGCCGGTCGCTCCAGATCGAGAACAGCGCCTCGCGGACCCGCCCTTCGGTGGGGCGCGCGCCCGGCGGCACGGCGAGCCCGCGGCCCCGGAACTCGCCGCCCGTGATCCGGACTCCCGGCTTCACCAACCCCTCGACACCAGCTCCGCGAAGTTCTTCCTCATCTGGTCCTTGGGGACGTACAGCTCCAGGGGGATATCGATCCCGCGCAGCTCCACTCCCTTGCCGTCGCTGGTCAGGGTGACGACCCGGAAGCGGGCGCCGTCTTCGATCCGCTTCAGAACGTCGCCCGGCTCGGGTTCGTAGTCGACGGGCAGTTGGCCCTGCTCCGTGTCCCTGACGTCGGGCACCTTCTCCGCCAGCTCCTCGGCGATATGGACGACGTGCGAGAGATTCAGCGCCAGAGGATCGTAGTGCCCGAAGTGATAGGTCTGGAGAGACTTGCCTGGGAGGTGGAGCCGCAGCTCGCATCTTTCGATCCAAGCCCCCTCGACCCCTTTCTCCGGATTCGGCGACTCGGAGAGATCCTCCCCGCTCAGGCGGTTGAGGAAGCCCTGCAGCTCGTCCGGCCCCAGCTCGGTCAGCCCCATCCATTCGTTGCCGATCTGGCCGTCGCGCAAGCGGATGGTGCCGTTGCCGAACAGCGTGACCTCGCGGCGGGTGGTGTCCGTAGTGCAGTCGTAGCGGACGACCTCGAAGGAGCGGTCGTCGGCGGTGGCGGGCAGAGCGCCAAGGACGAAGAGGATGGAAAAGACGGAGAGGCAGGGGATTCGCATCGGGGATACTTTGCCAGATTGGGCGGTGTCACGCGAGGACCCGGCGGCGCCGGGCTATGGCGCTTCGGCTGTAATGGGCTCCTCCGAGAGGAAGGCCAGCGCGTATCCAAGCTCCCCCGTTTCGTCGATGCGGCCGTCGAGACGGGCCTGCAGGGTGGCGCGGAGAGCTTCACCGATGCGCGGGCCGGGAGGTACGCCCGCGGCGATCAGGTCCGAGCCACGGACTTCGAGCCGCACGTGCCGCAGCTCGGTCAGGTAGCGCCGCACCCAGGCGCGGACCGGTTCGCCTTCTTCCGCCATCAACAGGAGGAGCTCCTCGCCGCTCAGCGGCTCGAGCGCTTCGGCGCTGCGGTGCGGCGCCACCGTCTCTCGCAGCACGGCGCGGGCCGCGGCGAGGCGGCTCGGATAGCCGGTGAGGAGGCGCCGGTCCTCGCCCACCAGCATGAAGCGCGCGGCGAGATGGACGAGATCTTCCTCCTCGCGTTCGCCCGCCAGAGCCATCAGCAGCAGCCGCCAGGCCTCCACGGGCGGATCGGTGATCCCTTCGAGCCGGTACCAGTCGTGAGCGGCCCGCGCCTCCCGCAGCCGGCCGCGCGCCGCATCGTCCAAGGCGAGCCGGGGGTCAAGAGACCGCAGCACCCCCAGCTCGGCCAGCCGCTCGATGCCCCGCAAGGCCAGCGCCGGATCGTCCAGCAGCAGCGAGAGCTCGTCGCGCAGGCGCGAGCCCGAGAGGTGGTCGAACACCCCTTCGGAGAGGGCCACCTCGGCGAGATGCAGGGTCTCCGGAGAGATGCGGAAGCCGAGCCGCAGCTCCAGACGCACCGCCCGCAGGATGCGCGTCGGGTCGTCGATGAACGAGAGGCTGTGCAACACCCGGAGCGTCTTCTCCTTGAGGTCGCGCCGGCCGCCGAAGTAGTCGATCAGCTCCGGCTGCGGGTCCGGACCGAGGCGGATGGCCAGCGTGTTGATGGTGAAATCGCGCCGGAAGAGGTCCTGCCGCAGGGCCGAGGTCTGGACCTCGGGCAGGGCCGCCGGAGCGCGGTAGAACTCGCTGCGGGCGGTGGCGACGTCGAAGTGGAACCCCTCGGGATCCACCACCACGGCCGTCAGAAAGGCACGGTGCTCGCGCATCCGGCCGCCGACCGCTTCCGCCAGCCGTGCCGCGAGCTCGATGCCGTCACCCTCCACCACCAGGTCGAGATCCCGGTTCTCGCGCTCCAGCAGCAGGTCGCGCACGAAGCCGCCCACGAGGTGGACCGGGATGCCGTACCGGCGCGAGACAGCGGCGATCGTGTCGATGCGGGAGGTGAGGGACGGTGGCAATCGCCTGGCGAGCAGCCGGGCGATGGGCTCCCGTTTTTCGGGCTGGCGTCCGATCCGGCGGTCGATCCGTTCCTCCAGCTCCGAGAGCCGGCCGTGCAGATGACGCAGGAGCTGCATGCGGGTCACCATGCCGAGCGGCATGCCCGCCGCCGGGTCTCCCACCAGCACGAAGCGGGGATGGCGGGCGAGCATGCGCTCCCGCACTTCCTCGGCGGAGGCGTCGGGCGGCACCCATTCCAGCTCCGGCGACATCACCGTCGGCACCGGGCGCCCTCCCAGACCGTGCTGAATGGCGGCATCGAGGATCTGCCGCGTGACCGTCCCCACCACTCGGCCGTCGCGCTCCACGGGCGCGGCGTTGATGCGGCGCGCGTTGAGCCCCGCCTTGGCTTCGTCGATGGAGGTCTCCGCCGGCAGCACGTGGAACGGAGCAATCATCAAGTCGCGGGCGCGGGCGGCGGGCGGCAGGGCCCGCTGCAGAAAGGCCAGCAGCTTCTCGCGCGCTTCGAGAAGGGTGGTGTCGCGGAGCCGCGCCGAAGCCGCCGTGGCATGCCCGCCGCCGCCGGCGAGCTCCGCCAGGGCTTCCCCCAGATCGAACCCTTCCAGGATGCCGCGGGCGATCAGCGTCACCCGGTCGCCCTCGCCGAAGAAGGCGAAGAGCAACGGCAGCTCGAAGAGCTCCAGGCAGCGCGAGACGAGGGGCGCCAGCTCCTCGACGTACTCCCCCAGCTCCACCTCGACGAGGCCGACCCGGTGGCCCTGGATGCGGTGCACCTCCAGCCGCTGCGTCATGCGGTGCAGCACGTCCAGCCGCTCGGGGTCGAGGGCCTGCACCACGGAGCCCCGGACGACCTCCAGATCGCCGCCCTGCTCCAGCAGCCAGGCGGCGGCCTTGAGGTCGCGGGGGCCGGTCGTCGCGTAGGTCAGCGAGCCGGTGTCCTCGTAGATCCCCATCAGCAAGAGATCCGCCTCCTCGGTGGAGCACGAGAGGCCGCGGCGGCGGAATTCCTCGACGATCAGGGTCGAGGTCGAGCCGGCCGCCGGATCGACGATGCCTCCCGCCACCGCGAGATCGGCGGGCGACGTCGGATGGTGATCGTAGGCCCACACCTCGATGCGGGGATTCGCCTCCAGCCACTCCGCCAGGATGCCGATGCGGTCGCGCTGGCGGATGTCGCAGAGGATGACCCGGGTGAGATCCGCAGGATTCACGTCCCTCTGCCGCAGCTCGGGGACCTCGATGTGCCGCGCCTCGATCATGCGGCGCAGCGATCCCTCCCGCGAGCCGGGGAAGAAGAGCTCCGCTCCGGGATGGAGCCGACGCACCGCGAGCATCGACGCGAAGGCGTCGAAATCGGCGCCGAGGTGGGTGGAGATCAGCTCCATGCCGCCGGATTCTACGCCGGGCCGCAGCCCAAGCCGGCGCCATCCAAGAAGGCTTTGAAGGACGGGTTCCCGTGTTTCCAGGCTGTCCCAAAAAGCGAAGGGGAGGGTCGCCCCTCCCCTGAACGCGATCGCTTGAGCTCGGACTCTTTACTGCGTGCACGCGCGACGCGCGTTGACGAAGCCCTGACCATAAAACTCGTCGTGCCCCACCGGTCCCTCGTCGTCGGCGCTCTGGGCGAGGCGGGTCTTGAGGGCGCCGAGCGAGATGTTGGGGAAGCGGCCCTTGATCAGCGCCGCGACGCCGGCCGCGGCGGGAGAGGCCATGCTCGTGCCGGCGGAGAAGCAGTAGATGTTGTTCACCGGCCCGCAGGTGCTGATGACGAGGTCGAAGACCCAGCACGGCGCCGTCGCCGTACCCGTGGCGGTCGGCAGCGTGCAGAGCGCGTTGCCCGGCAGGACGAAGTCGCCGCCCGGCGCCGCCACGGTCACAAGGCCCTCGCCGTAGTTGCTATAGGAGGCAGGCCGGCGGAAGTTGGTCGCGCCTAGAGCGAAACCGATTGGACCGGTCGCCGAGACGGCCAGACCGCTGCCGGAATCAGCCGGCACGGTGGTGTAATTGAACGCCTGCCCGAAGTCGATGCCCTCGTTGCCCGCGGCCGAGACCACGAGCACGCCCTGGCTGGCCGCGAAGTTGACGGCCTTGGCGAGGGCGCTGACCAGGCTTCCGCCGCCGGTCTTCGGGAAGACTGCACCGAGGCTCATATTGATGATGTCGGCCCGCGCGCAGCCGCCCGCTCCGAAGGAGGCCGGATCCGAGGCATACAGGATGGCGGAGATGACCGCGCCGAAGGTGCCGCCGCCGCTCTGCAGGGCCTTGACGCCGACGATGGTCGCCTCGGGCGCAACGCCGATCACGCCGGTGTTGTTGTCCCGGGCGGCGATGATGCCGGCGACGTGCGTGCCATGCCAGAAGGAGCCGGTATCGGTGAAGGGATTGGGAATCCCGGTCACGAACGACTTGGAGCACGCCAGGTCGACGCCGCCGGCCAGGTCGTCATGATTCGGGTTGATCCCGCCGTCGATGACGGCCACCCGCACGCCGTTGCCGGTGCAGCCGGCCGCCCAGGCCGCCGGAGCTTCCATGGCCTGCATGTTCCACTGGATCGGAAAGAAAGTGTCGTTGCTGGGCGTGATCGCTTCCTGGACCGGTTCCGCCGGCGCCCACTGGACGACCTGGTCCTGCTCGCCGGACTGGAAGGCGTTGCTCGCCAGAGCCCGGCTCAGGAACTCGGGCGCGCTGGAGGTGACGATGCCGATGCCGGCGCGGTCGTGGGCATAGACAACGGTGCCGCCGGCCTGCTGAACGGCGGCCGCCTGCTTGGCGCCCCAGTTGGCTGCCGTCAGCACATAGCTCGGGTCCGCCCAAGCCGCCGCGACGGGCGTCATGGCGAGGACCAGAACGAGGACCACGAAATTCATTCTTCGCATATAGACCCCCTAACTGCCGTAAAACAGTCAACAATCCGGGTGGATGAGCCCCGCGCCCATCGCACCGAAGGAGGAGAACTGGATAGGATTGGACCAGCTTATTCGGCAGCCCGGCTGTCTCAGGGAGATCCTGGGCTTTGCGCGTCCGTCTCGCGGCGGAGTTGCCTTTATCGAAAGCACTGGTAAGTGTACGGGATTACCATCGGAAGTCAACGGCTCTCGCGCAAGCGCAATGCATCCTTAAAGGCTTCGCAGGTCTCGCTCGGCATCGTCCCGGTGGCCGCGCTGGCGGCGGCCTGGCTGCTCATCGCCGCCTGGCGCTACCGCGGCCTGTTCATGGACGACGCCTATATCGGCTTCCGCTACATCGCCAACCTGCTCGCCGGCCGCGGCTTCGTCTTCGATCCAGCGGCGCGCGTCGAAGGCGTCACCGACGCGGGGTGGCTGCTGTTTCTCGCGCCTTTCGCCGCCGTGCTCGGCCCGCCGCTCGCGGCGAAAGCGGCGAGCCTGGTTCTGCTGGCCGCGACGCTCGCCCTCACCGTTGCCGCGGCGGCGCCGGCCGGCCGCCTGGGACCGCCGTTTTCCAGCGTGCCGATGCTGGCCCTGACGACCACGGCCTTCCACGCCGAGCTGACGGCCTTCGCGCTCCTGGGGATGGAGACCGCGTTGCTCGCCGCTCTGTTGATGGCCATGCTGGTGCTCGCCGAGCACCGCCGCCTCCGCTGGCTGCCGCTCCTCGGGACGCTGGCCTTCCTCGTCCACCCGGAGGCGGGGCTGGTGGTCCCCCTGGGCGCGGCCCTGGCGTGGAGCAGCGGCGCCCTTTCCGGCCGCGCCGCCGCGCGCACCGCCGGTGCCTGCGTCTTCGGCCTCGCCGCCGTCACGCTGGCGCGCTGGGCGTACTTCGGGGCCCTGCTCCCCAACACCTTCACCGCCAAACCGACCGGCGTGACGACGCTGTTGGAGAACCTCGGCGGCCTCGCGCTGGGCTCCGCCGTGAACGTCGGTTTCCCCTTCGCTGGACTCTTCGCCCTCCCTTTCATGGCGGGCGGCTGGTGGGTCCTGCGCCGCGCTGCACCGCTCGTCTCCTGCTTCGCCGCCGCGGCCTCCATCGCGGGCCTCGCCTTCGCCGTGTACGCCCGCCCGGACTGGACCGAGCTGGGCCGCTACTTCGCCCCGTATGCCCCGGCCGCTTTCCTGCTGCTGTGGACCGGCATCCTTGCAGGCGGGCGCGAGGCGCTCGCCGGAAACCGCGCGATTCGGGCCGCGAGCGCGATCGTCGCGATTCTGACCGCGCTCACCGCCGCCGCCGCCGCCTCGCTTCTGGGATGGAGAACTTTCGAGGTCGGCCCCTATCTGTGGGTCGGGCTCGTCCTCATCTGGCTGGTGCTCATCGAGGCAGCGCGAGCGCTGGGCCGCCTCGGCAGCGCCGGCATTGTCGCCGCGGTGCTCGCCGTGCTCATCGCCGCAGATGGCGCCCTGACGGCCCTCGGCTGGACGACCGCGCGCGCGAGGCTCGACTTCCCCGGTTACGTCCTCACCAGCCGCAGTCTCGTGGCGCCGGCGCTCTGGATGCGGGACCACCTGCCGGCCGGAACCACCATCGCTACGCGCCGCATCGGCGCTCTCGCCTATTTCTCGGGCCATCCGGTGTTCGATTACTCCTTCGGTCTCACCGAGCCCGCGGTGGCCCGGCTCATCCGCCGCCACAGGGGGGCGTTCATCTCCCCTGCCGATCCCGAGCTGGCAGCGGCCTGGCGCAAGCGGGCCCCCGACTACATCCTGGAAGATCGCGACGTGCTCTACGGCATCGCAGCCGCCCAGGGCGGAACGCCCCGAGACTTCCGCGTCCACGGCCTCGAATACCGCATGGTCCGGCGGTTTCCCATCGGCCGGGGGATGGATTGGGTGCTGGCGGAGCGGCGCTCTCCGCGGCAGCACTGACGTCTATTCGTAGCGGAGCGCCTCGATGGGATCGAGCCGCGACGCCTTGGCCGCCGGGTAGATGCCGAAGAAGATGCCGACGATGGCCGAGAAGCCGAAGGAGAGGGCCACCGCCCAGATGGGGACGTGGGCCGGCGGAAAACCAGGGATCAGCTTGGCCACCAGCGCCCCCAGCCCGTACCCCAGGCCGAGACCTATGGCGCCGCCGATCAGCGACAGAGTGACCGCCTCGATGAGGAATTGCAGGAGCACGTCCTGGCGGCGCGCCCCCACCGCCTTGCGGACGCCGATCTCGCGCGTGCGTTCCGTCACCGACACCAGCATGATGTTCATGATCCCGATGCCGCCCACCAGCAGGGCGATGCCGACGACGCCGCCGACGACGGCCGTGACGCTGCCGAGGATCGTGTTGACGGTGTCGAGGATCTCGTCCTGGGTCTGGATCTCGAAGTCGTCGGGCTGGTCCGAGGGCAGCCGGTGGCGCTGGCGGAGGAGACGCGTGATGCCGTCCTTGACCTGCTCGACGTGCTCCGGAGCGTCCGCCTGGAGCCGGAGCTGGATCTGGTCGCCGGCGTTGCGGCCGAAGAGGGTGAGGGCCGAGTCGTAGGGGACGAACGCCAGGTCGTCCACGTTCATCCCCAGGCTCTGGCCCTTCTTCTCCATCACGCCGATGATGGTGGCCGGGTAGGTATTGACGTAGATCTCCTTGCCGAGAGGTTGCGGATCGAGGTTCAGCTCCTCGATCACTTTCTCGCCGATCACTACGACTTTGCGGCGGTTCTCCAGGTCGATCCGCGAGAAGAACCGTCCGCGGTCCACCGTATGGTTGTTGACGTCCTGCCAGTTCTCGTTGACCCCGATGACCGCCGCGGGCGTGTGCTTGCGGTCGCGATACTTGAGCGTGGCGCGGCCGAAGATCGCTGGTGTGAGGATCTTGACGCCGGGGACCTTCTCCTCGAGCGCCTTGCCGTCGTCGTAGGTGAGCTTCACCTGCCGGGCGACCATACCGGGGAAGTCGCGGTCGGTCTTCGGCGTAATGACGACGAAGGTGGCCCCCACTCCCTGCAGTTGATTGCTGATCGTGAACTGCAGTCCCTGAACGATGGAGACCACCGCCACCACTGCCGCCACGCCGATGATGATCCCCAACGTCGTCAGAATGGAGCGCATCAGGTTGGCGCGCAGCGCCGCGATGGCGATGCGGAAGTTTTCGAGGAAGACCAAGGCTTCTCCTTCAGGAGACGGGCGCCGCGGCGGCCGCCTCGGCGCGGGCCGTCGGCTGGTCGGAAATGACTTTGCCGTCGCGCAGGATCACCTGCCGCCAGGCATGGCGGGCGATGTCGGCCTCGTGGGTGACCAGCACCACGGTGTTGCCGGACTGGTGCAGCTCGTCGAAGAGCTGCATGATCTCCTCCGACGTCGCCGAATCGAGGTTCCCCGTGGGCTCGTCGGCCAGCAGGATCGAGGGATCGTTGACCAGGGCGCGGGCGATCGCCACGCGCTGGCGTTGACCGCCCGACAGCTCGTTGGGCTGGTGGTGCATGCGCGAGCCCAGGCCCACCTTCTCCAGCGCCCGGCGGGCCCGCTGCCGCCGCTCGGCGCGCGACAGCCCGGCGTAGATCAGCGGCAGCTCGACGTTGTGCAGGGCGTCGGTGCGGGCGAGGAGGTTGAAGGTCTGGAAGACGAAGCCGATCTCCTTGTTGCGGATGCCCGCGAGCTGGGTGTCGTCCAGCTCCTGGACGGCCACGCCGTTCAGGATGTAGCTCCCGGCGGTCGGCGTGTCCAGACAGCCGACCAGGTTCATCAGCGTCGACTTGCCGCTGCCCGACGAGCCCATGATGGCCACGTACTCGCCCCGTTCCACCATCAGATCGACGCCGTTGAGGGCGTGGACCTTCTCCGCCCCCATGTCGTAGACCTTCTCGATGTCCTTGAGCTCGATGAGCGCCATCAGTCCTCCTTGTCCTGGTCTCCGGAGTCCTCCTTGGAGCCCTTGCGGTCCTCCTCCTCGGAGGTCTTGCTGACGTGGACCGCGTCGCCGTTCTTGAGAGCCTTCAGCGTCCGGTACGGTCCGGTGATCACCTGCTCCCCGAGCTTGGGACCGGCGAGCAGCTCGACGTGGGTCTCGTCGGAGATCCCGGTGTGGACCGGCTGCTGCCGGGCCTTGCCCTTCTCGATGACGAAAACGACTTTGACCTCCTCGTCCTTCCCGCCATTGCCGGTGGCAGGCTTGCCGTCGCTGCCCAGCGGCCGGCGCTCGACGACGGCCTGGATCGGCACGACCAGGGCGTCCGGGTGCGCAGCGGTGTGGATCTCGGCCCGCACCGACATGCTGGCCCGCAGGTCCGGGTCGGGATCGTCGAGCAGGATCTTGACCTTGAAGAAGGTCACGTCCGGCTGCTGCGCGCGGTTGAAGCCGGAGCTGCCGACCTCCACCACCTTACCGTGGTACTCCTTGCCCGGCACGGCGTCCACCTTGAGCACCGCCGTCTGCCCCGGCCGCACGTTGACGATCTCCGTCTCGTCCACGTCCACGGTGGCGAGGATCTCCGACATGTCGGCGATGGTGCCGATGACCGAGGCCGGATTGTTCATCGTCCCCGAGACCACCACCTCCCCTTCCTTGGCGTTGAGGGCGATCACCCGGCCGGTCAGCGGAGCGTAGATGGTGGTTTTCGACAGATCGTCCTGGGCCTTGGTGAGGCTGGCCTGCATCTGGTGGACGGCCTCCCGCGACTCGTCGAGCCGCAGGTTGGCGGTGGCCTCGGCGAGCTGGGCCGCCTCGAGCTGCTCGCGGGTGGCGATGCCCTCGCCGCTCAGGCGCTGGGCGCGGTTGAGCTTGAGGCGGCTGTCGGCCAGCGAGACCTCGGCCTGCCGCACCGCGGTCCTGGCGCTGCTGAGCTGCGCCGCCCATTGGTCGCGCTGCGCGATGTAAGCCTGCTGCTCCAGGCGCAGGAAGGGCTTGCCCTTCTCGATCCAGTCCCCTTCTTCCACATACAGCCGGTCGATCTTGCCGATGACGTGGGCGGAGATGTTGACCTTGACGCGGGGCTCCAGCTCGCCGCTCGCCTTGACGATCTGCGCCACCTCCCGCCGCGCCACCGCCTCGGCGTAGACCTTGACGCCCTTCTCACGGCCGTTGGCACGGATGCTGGCGAAGACGATGCCCGCCAGCACCACCGCGACCAGGATTCCGATGACGATTTTCTTTTTCACAGAAGTCCCTTACCCAAAGAGGGTCGCCAGGCCGACCTTGCCGCCCACGTAGAGCGCCCACAGCACCAGCACGATGGCCGCCGCCGTACCCTTCGAAACCCGCGCCGCCAGGTGGTAGCCGATGACGAGCAGGATGAGAGTCCAGATCGAGAAGAAGTCGAGGCTTGACAACAGCGAGCGCAAGACCTTGCCGGTGTCCTCCGGGGCGAAGGCCGCCAGGCTGGAAGCCAGGATCCCGGATCGCGCCTCCTCCATGCCGATGCTCTCCCGGCTGAGGAGCACCGGCAAGGTCAGCACCGCCGAGATCACCTGCGGCAGGAAGGCGTGCAGCAGCACGGAGAAGCTCGTCTTGTAGCTGATACCGCTGCCGGCGAAGAAGCGGAACGCCATCCAGAAGAACAGGTTCGTCAGCAGGTAGACCGCCGCCGCGAAGACCGGGATGAGCCAGCGCGTGACGGAGCTGACCTTCTCCGCCATCTCCACTCCGCGCTCGACCTGCTCGGCGCTGGCCTGTCCCTGACCCTTCTCGATCCGTTCCTTGATCGTCTGCCGGAGCTCGTCCTTGTCCAGGCGCTGGTTCGCCAGGACGCCGACCACGGTGCCCGCCGCCAGGAGGACGATCAGGGCCACCGCCCAGGTCGGCCGCTCGGCGATCGCGCGAAACGTCTTGCCGGGCGCGACCAGGGCCCCGATCAACCGCCCGAAGCTGGAGCTCTCCATGGCTATTTGCTCTCGCCCGGCAGCGGCGCGCGGCTGAAGCTGAAGCGGCGGGAGGCATAGTCCGGATCTTCGGGATCGTCGATGCCGACGTCGTGCTGCTCCAACAGCCGGCCGATGGCGCGGTAGTACTCCGCGAGGGCCGTGCGGTAGGTGATGGTCGCCGTCACCTCGTTGCTGCGGGCCTGGGTGACGTCCTCCTGGATCTGAGTGATCTGGAAGGCGGTGGACATGCCGTTCTCGTAGCGCTTGCGCTCGGCGTCCAGGTTCTTCTCCTGGAACTCGCGCGAGACGCGGGCGGCGTCGATCTGCTTGGCCGCCGTCTCCACGGCGCGGGCGGCCCGGCGCACCTCGGTGGCGATCGTGGTCTTCTGCTGGTCGAGCACGGTCTGGGCCCGCTCCATGTCGAGGTTGGCGATGGCGCTCTGGGCCCGGGCCGAGCGGTTCTGGATGGGATAGGCGAACACCAGCCGGGCCTCCCAGCCGCGGAAATCGAGCCCGGTGACCTGGCTCAAGGCGTCGCTGAAGTTGAGGCCGACGCCGGACCAGCCGTAGTTGACGTTGAGGTCGAGCGTCGGCTTCAACTGGTTGCGGAAGAACTCGGCGTCGAGCCGCGCCTGCGCCACCCGCAGCTCCTCCGTCCGCAGCTCCGGGCGCTCCGCCAGCGCCGTCGCGATCGCCTCGTCGACGTTGACCGAGACTCTCTCGGTCTCCGGCACCGTGGTCGGCAGAATGGGCTTCGCCCACAGATCGCCGGACGGCAGGTTGAGGAGCTGGCGAAGCACGTCTTCGGCATCGCCGATGGCGGAGGTGGCACGGATGATGTCCTCCTCGCGGCTGGCGATGGCCGCCTCGCTCTGCACCATCTCGAGAGGTGCGAGCGTGCCGACCTCCACCTGGATGCGGTTGCGCTCGTGCAGGTCGCGGGCGAGTCCCAGGCTCTGCTGGGCCACCACGAGCTGCTGGCGGGCGCCCACCAGGTTCCAGTAGGCGTCCACCACCTGCTGGACGGTCGCCGTCACCTGCCGCTCGAACTCCTGGCGGCTGACCTGGCTGTTGGTCCGCGCCACCAGGATGCCGCGCTCGGTGGCCAGCCGGCCGAAGTCATGCAGCAACGGCTGACTGAAGGAGAAGTTGGCGCCCGAGTTATAGAAGGTCGACGCCTCGAAGATCTGGGCGTTGCTCTCCGTCCGGGAGCCGTCCCAACCGAAAGACACGGAGCCGCCGCTCGGGACGAGCTGCGTGAAGCTGAAGTTGGCCGACTGTGAGCTCGACTGCGAAGCCTCGATGGCCGACAGGGTGGCCGACTTTCTGTCGTTGGCCTGCAGGGTGGCGTTGGCCAGCAGGTCGTAGATCCCCAGGCCCTGGGTGATCCCCAGACGCTGCTGCGTCCGGGTATAGCGCTCGATAACGAGACCGAGGTTCTGCCCCAGGGCGATCTCGACGGCCCGTTCGAGCGAGAGCTGGATAGCGTCGTCCTTCATCTCCAGGGTGGGCGCCTCCGCCGGCGGCCTGGCCGCGTTGACGTTGACGGTTACCTCCGCCGCCCCCGCCGCCGCCGGCCACACCGACACCAGCGCCAGGAGCGCCCACACGTACTGCCATGGTTTGGATCGCAAAGACGTTCTCCTCATGAGTGACCCCTCACACTATGGAAATGCCTGCGTGCACGCGTCGCGGCCCGCCTTCCCACGCCCGAATGTACGGGTTGGCCGCGCAAAAGTTCTCAAGCGCTCTACGTCCCCTCCCGCCCGTTCCTTACAGATTCGCCGGACATCTCTCCGGGATAGAAGCAGGCGGCGAGGCCTCCCCATTCCCCAACCGCCTCCAGCGGCGGCCGCTCGGCGGCGCAGCGCGGCCGGGCAATCGGGCACCGCGGGTGAAACGGACATCCCGGCGGCGGCGCCAGCGGGCTCGGCGGCTCTCCCGGCAGCACGATCCGGTTGCGCCTCCTCGCCGGATCGGCTACCGGTATCGCCGAGAGCAGGCTCACCGTATACGGATGGAGCGGCCGGCGGAACAGCGTCTCGCGCGGCGCCAGCTCCACGACCCGTCCCAGGTACATCACCGCCACCCGATCCGCGAGCCGCTCGACCGCGGCCATATCGTGCGAGATGAGCAGCATCGCCAGTCCCAGGCGCTCGCGAAGAGCGGCCAGCAGCTCGAGGATCTGGCCGCGCACCGAGACGTCGAGCGACGACACCGGCTCGTCCGCCACCAGCAGCTCCGGCTCGCAAGCCAGCGCCCGCGCGATCCCCACCCGCTGCCTCTGTCCCCCAGAGAGCTGATGGGGAAACCGGCCGGCAAGCTCCGGTGCGAGGCCGACCGAGGAGAGCAGCTCGGACACCCGGCCGGCCCGCGCCGTCCGGTCCAGGCCGGAATGAATCTCCAGCGGCTCCGCGAGGATGGATCCTATCCGCTGCCGGGGATCGAGGGAGCCATAGGGATCCTGAAAAATCATCTGAAAGCGGCGCCGCCGGCGGCGCAGGTCCCCCGCAGGCAGAGCCCGCAGGTCTTCGCCGTCGAAACAGATCCGTCCGGCGGTCGGCTCGACCAGGCGCAGAGCGCACCGTCCGAGCGTCGTCTTGCCGCTGCCCGATTCGCCGACCAGCGCCAGGCACTCCCCCCGCTCTACGGTCAGATCGACGCCCGCCAGAGCCTGCACCGTCCCCTGCTGGCGGAGGAGAAGGCCGCGGCGCACCGGGTACTCCATGCGCAGGCCTTCGATGGCGAGCAGCGGCTCCGGGGAGGCGGCCCCCGCCCGGCCCCTCACCTCCCCAACCCCCGGGGAGATGAGGGCAGCCGCGGCAGGGCCGCCAGCAGCTCGCGGGTGTAGGGGTGCACGGGGGCGCGGAACAATGCTGAAACCTCCGCCTCCTCCACCACCCGGCCGGCCCGCATCACCACCACGCGGTCGCAAGTCTCGGCCACCACCCCCAGATCGTGGGTGATGAGCAGCACCGAGAGGCCGAGGTCCCTCCGCAGATCTTCCAGCAGCTCCAGGACCTGCGCCTGCAGGGTCACGTCGAGCCCCGTGGTCGGCTCGTCGGCCAGCAGCAGGTCCGGCCCGCCGGCCAGCGCCATGGCGATCATGGCCCGCTGCCGCTGCCCGCCGGAGAGCTGATGCGGATAGTCGCCGAGACGGCGGCGGGCGTCCGCCAGCGCGACCCGGTCCAGCAACCGGACCGCCTCGTCCCGCGCCTCCCGGGGTGAGATACGGTGGTGGGCGCGCACGGCTTCGGCGATCTGGAATCCGATCGTGTAGACCGGATCGAACGCCGAGGCGGGCTCCTGGAACACCATACCGATCCGGCCGCCGCGCACCCGGCGCATCTCGCGCAGGGGCAGCGTCAGGAGATCGGCCGGTCCGCCGGCTCCGGCCAGCCGCACGTGGCCGCCCCTCACCCGTCCGGGCGGGGGCACGAGGCCGAGAACCGCGAGTGCGGTGAGGCTCTTGCCGGAGCCGGACTCTCCCACCAGACCGAGGAGCTCGCCGCGGCCGACCGCCAGGGAGACGCCGCACACCACCGGCGTCCACTCTCCGGCCAGAGGGAACGAGACCTCCAGGTCGCGCACCTCCAGGAGGGGGAGGTCGCGGGGATCGTTCTCAGGCATAGACGTCGCCCTGAGGGCGATTCGCTCCAGAGGAGCAACATTTCGGTAGCCCGGTGCGGAAGCGCCGGGCCAGAGCGGTGCCCACGCCGGCCTACCCTGCCAGCCGGCGCAGCCAGCTCACCGTCGAGGCGACCCCGAAGCCGGTCGCGCCGGCGCTGGCGCCGCCGCCGTTGTCGGGCTTGACGTTCGCCACGCCGGCGATGTCGAGGTGCGCCCAGCGCTTCATGTCGCCCACGAACTGCGAGAGGAAAGCCGCCGCGAGGCCCGCGCCGCCCCAGCGGCCGGCGGCGTTGCGGAGATCGGCGTGAGTGCCCTTCATCTCCTCCAGGAACTCCGGGTACAGAGGAAGCCGCCACAGCCGCTCGCCCCCCTCCTCGGCCGCCGTGGTGAGCTCGGCCGCCAATCCGTCGTCCGGAGTGAAGAGGCCGGCCGCCTGATGGCCCAAGGCCACTACGCAGGCGCCGGTCAGGGTCGAGAGCTCCAGCAGCGCATCCGGCCGGTCCTCGGCCGCCCACGCCAAGGCGTCCGCCAGGATCATCCGCCCCTCGGCGTCGGTATTGGTGATCTCCACCGTCTTGCCGTTGTAGCAGCGCACGATGTCGCTCGGCCGGTAGGAGCTCGCGCTCAGCATGTTCTCGACCAGGGGCGCGAAGACCGAGAGCCGCACCGGCAGCTCCAGGTCCGCCACCGCCCGGGCCACCGCGAGCACGGCGCAAGCGCCGCTCTTGTCGTATTTCATCTCGTCCATGTCGGCGGCCGGCTTGATCGAGATGCCGCCGGTGTCGAAGGTCACCCCTTTGCCGACCAGCGCGATCTGCGGCCCCGAGCTTCCCCACTCCAGGCGCACCAGCCGCGGCGCGTGCGCCGATCCCGCTCCCACCGCCAGCAGCCCGCCCATGCCGCGCGCCGCGAGCTCGCCGGCGTCCAGCACCGTCAGCTTCAGCCCGCGCTTTTCGGCAAGCTCCCGGGCGCGCTCCTCCATCCAGGTGGGGGTGGCCTCGTTGGCGGGTGAATTGGCGAGGTCGCGCGCGAACGCCACCGCTTCCGCGACCGCCAGGACCTCCGGCAGGGCGGCGCGATAGGCCGCCTCCGCCGCCGCCGGCGGCACGGCGGACAGCTGCTCGACGCGGCCGTTCCTCTCGCTCTGATAGCGGTCGTAGCGGTAGACCGACAGCGCCAGCGCGCGCAGCACCCGGCCGGCGGCCCGGCCGGCGGTCTCCTGGTGTGCCGGCAGGACCACCGCGACGCGCCGCGCGCCGCCCTGGCGGGCGTCCTCGGCGGCGCGATTCAGCCAGCGCGCCAGCTTCTGAAAGCTGAAGTCGCCCCTGGCGCCGAGGCCGTAGAGCGAGACGACTGGACCGTCCGGTCTCGCCTCCGTCTGCGCCACCTGCTCCTCTTTTCCCCGCCAGCCGCCGCGCGCGGCCAGGCGTTCCGCCGCCCGCCGGCTCGCTTCCTCCAAGCCGTCTACCGCGGGCGCCTCTCCCTCGAAGCACCCGACCGCCAGCAGGTCGGCCTCCGGCCTCGCCGCGGAGACGACGTGAATCTCAGCCAATTGCCCCATCTAAGCCTCTCCTGATCCTCCAAAAAATCCCAATCTTGGGTCCCGGGCCTCGGGTCTTGAACAGATTCCAGGACCCGAAACCCGGGACCCAAGACGTTCTCCTTCGCCGGCCGTATGGTATACGTAATCGTTCCAATCCAAGTCGAAACCAGGGTCGTCCGCGAGCACGAGAATGATTTCTACGTCCTTCCTCCAGATGCTGCAGGGTCCTTTCAACTTCTTGCGTCCGGACCCTGAAGAGGTGCGCCGGCTGATGCCCGACCTCCAGCGGGTGCTCCCCATGCCCCGGCCGATCTTCCTGGAGGACGAGAGCGCCACTCCGCTCCAGGGCTTCCCCATCCTGCTCTCCTCCGGAATGGACGACCTGCGCACCGCCCTGGCCGACACCATCACGGCCGAGGAGGACGTCCAGGTGGCGGGCCTGCGGCGCGAGAGCCACGACGTGCGGGCCTACACCCAGGCCTGGGACCGCTACGGCGCCCTGCTCGCCCGGGCGGTCGAGAATGCCACCATCTCCAGCTACGGCCGCCAGTACCCCGCCGTCTTCTGGCTGCAGCACTCCGTCGACGTGGCCCGCCTGCTCAAAGACGTGCCGAAACGCATCGCCCGACGGGACAGTGACATCGGCCGCCGCCACGGCGACGCCGTCAAGTACCGGATCCTCGACCGCTACCTCGACCGGGTGCTCTCCACCAGCTACGACCTGGTGCAGAAGCTCGCCGGCGCCACCGAGGAGACGGAGGAGGAGCTCTTCCCGCGGCTGCTGACCAGGATGCGCGACAACGTCCTGCTGCTGACCGAGGACCATATCAGCCGCGATCTCGCCGAGCTCGGCAGCTATTTCAACGGCTCGCTGGGGATCGACGGCCGCGATCTGCGCCGGCGGATGGAGAACCTGACGCGCTGGCACTTCGAGCAGCTCGCCATCAATCCCGCCCTGCGCTCGCTCGCCATTCACCTGCTGCGCAGCGATCCCCGCAACGACGCCCGCGACCTCCTCAATCGCCCCGGCTACGTCGCCTATCTCTCCGTGCTGCCGGGCTACGATCCCGAGCGCCACCTGTCGCCGCCGCTGGTCCAGGTGTGGGAGAACCTGCTCGTCAAGCTCAAGGAGTTCGAGCTGGTGCACGGGCTGCGCAAGCTGATCGTCCTCATCGAGCTGCGCGGCGACCGCATGATCGGCCGCGAGCTGTCCCCCGGCAGGTCCGTCCCGGCCGGCGAGCTGGGCCTCTCCTCCGCCACCCGGCCGCTCGACTTCGCCGCGCCCTGGGTCGTCGATCCGCGCGTCGAACGCTACGGCATGATCTACGACATCAGCGACTTCTCGCAGACCCTCTCGGTGCTCCACCGGGCCGGCAACATCAGCCAGGACGATGCCTTCCTGGCCATGTTCCGCTTCCAACGGCGCATCAACCGCCTCGCCCTCTCTCACCGCGCCAAGCTCGAGAAGTACCTCGGCGACGGCGCCTTCTACTCCAGCCGCGAGGCCACCAACCTCCTCCTCTGCTCCGTTCACCTCCAGCGCTACTACGTGCAGGCGGTGCGGGAAGGGCTGCCTTTCGACCGCGGCATGCGCATCGCCCTCAACTACGGACCCTACCGCCTGATCCCGATGGGCGGCCGGCCCGAGGAGGGCGAGCGCTACGAGTTCTTCGGGCCCGGACTGGTCGAGCTCTCGCGCCTCACCACCGGCAAAGCCACCCAGGAGTTCGACGAGGTCAAGACCATGCTCATCAACCAGGGCTACCCCGAGGCGACCGTCCACCGCTTCTTCTCCCCTCTCTCCCACCGCAACGTGGACGTGGTCGACAAGCGGGAGGAATCGCGCCGCTTCTACGCCTACATCAACCGCAACGGCACGCTGCACAACAACGGCATGGTGGCGACCGGCTCGTTCATCGCGCAGCTCGACCGCGAGCTCGACGGCGGTGCGCTGTACCGCGGCAGCGACGGCGAGCGCTGCTACGTCGTGCTGATGCTGCAGGACGCCGGCCGGCGGCTGCCGGTCGGTATCCGCAAGCTCGGCCTCGCCCACCTCAAGGGGCTCGAAAAGCTGCCCGTCTACGAGATCGTGGACGCCGCGGAGTTCGATACCGCCATCCTCACTCCGGTCGAGGAGGGCGAGCGGCTGGTCACCGCGGTCGAGCGGGAGTTCGCGAACGCGCTGGGAGGAGTGTAGAGCGAAGCCGACCTGCGCTATGCCTCCTCCGCGTCCAGGACCTCGCGGACCTTGCGGGCCAGGCTCAGCGGGCTGAAGGGCTTTTGCAGGAAGGCGAGGTCCGCCTCGGGCATGCCGTGGTGCATCACCGTCTCTCCCGTATAGCCGGACATGAAGAGGATTCGCAGGTGGGGTCTGGTCCGCGCCAGCAGGTCGGCCAGCTGACGGCCGCTCATGCGAGGCATCACCAGGTCGGTCACCAGGAGGTGGATGGGGCCCGGGTGTTGTTGCGCCACCCAGACGCCCTCCTGCCCATCTCGCGCTTCCAGAACCGTGTACCCGCTCGACTGCAGGACGAGCCGCGAAAACGCACGGACGGAATCCTCGTCCTCGACCAGCAATAGGGTTTCGGTTCCCTTGGGGATCTCGAGTGAGTCCGGCGAGGATTTGGCGGTGGAAGCGGTCACTTCGTCGGCCGGCAGATAGACCTTGAAGGTCGTACCCCGGCCCACCTCGCTATACGCCTCGACGTGCCCTCCCGATTGTTTGACGAAGCCGTAGACCATGGCCAATCCCAGGCCGGTCCCCTTGCCCGGCCCTTTGGTGGTGAAGAACGGCTCGAAGATACGGGCCCGGGTGGCCTCGTCCATGCCGTGCCCGGTGTCGGTCACCGCCAGCAGGAGGTAGCGGCCCGGCCCGACCTCCGGGTAGCGCTCGGCGTGGCTCTCGTCCAGCTCGACGTTGCGCGTCTCGATGGTCAGCCGCCCCCCTTGGGGCATGGCGTCCCGGGCGTTGACCGCCAGGTTGATCACGGCCTGCTCGAACTGCCCTGGATCGATCTTCGCCAGGCCCAGGGTGGGATCCAGGACCAATGCCAGCTCGACATCCTCGCCGATCAGCCGCTGCAGCAGCTTGTGCGACTCACCGAGCAGCCCGTTGAGGCTGACAATCTGGGGCTGGAGCACCTGCTTGCGGCTGAAGGCCAGCAGTTGACCCGTCAGGTTGGCGGCGCGTTCGCCGGCCTTCTGGATCTCGGCGACCAGCTCGCGGCTCGGGTCGTCCGCGCGGAGATGGCTGAAGACCATCTCCCCATAGCCGTTGATGACGGTGAGGAGATTGTTGAAGTCGTGAGCCACCCCGCCGGCCAGCCGACCCATCGCCTCCATCTTTTGCGAATGGCGGAGCTGTTCCTCCAGCCGCTTGAGCTCCGTGACGTCGCGGGCGATGCCGATGAGGCCCACCACCTTCCCTTGCGCGTCGCGGAAGGGGCTCTTGGTGGTGAGATAGGTCCGCCTCACGCCGGCCGCCGTCGCGGTCTCCTCGCCGAGCTGGGGCCCACCGGTCTCCATCACCTGAACGTCACGTTCCCTGATGAGGCGGGCGGACTCCGGCGTGAACAGCTCCCGGTCGTCCTTGCCGACGATCTCTTCAACCGGCCTGCCGATGAAGCGGGCGCCAGCGGAATTGATCATCAAGTAGCGGCCTTGGAGATCCTTGACGAAAACGGCGTCCGCGGTCCCCTCGATGACGGCGTTCAGGAGGCCGTGGCTTTCGACCAATGCCCGCTCGGCCTGCTTGCGCTCGGTGACATCCAGGTGGCAGCCCAGCATGCGAGCCGGCTGGCCCAGAGCGTCCCACAGCGCGACGCCTCGCGTGTAGATCCAGCGGTAGGAGCCATCCTTGTGGCGTAAGCGGAATTCGACGGTGTAGTCCGGCCGCCGCCCGTCCAGGTAATCCTGCAGCGTGTCCAGCACCCGCCCACGGTCGTCGGGGTGCAGCCGGCCTTCCCACTCCTCATACCGGCCTGGGATCTCGTGCGGCTCGTAGCCGAGTTGCCGCTTCCATTCGGGTGAGAAATCCACCACATTCGTGCGCAGGTCCCAGTCCCATGGCCCGAGATCGCTCGCCTGAACGGCCAGGCGCAGCCGCTCCTGGCTCTCGAGCAACGCCTCCTCTACCTGCTTGCGTTCCGTGATGTCCCGGGCCAGCGAAACCCCGAACCGGCGCCCGCCCTCCCAGAATGGACGGACGCGGACCTCCACCGGGAACAACGTCCCGTCCTTGCGGCGGTGCCGGGTATCGAACGCGATCACCTCGCCGGCGTCGAGCCGCGCGGCGAATTGCTCGAGGACGGCGGGGTCCACCTCCGCGTCGAAATCGAACGGGCTCATGCCGATGAGCTCCTCGCGCGTATAGCCCAGGCTCGCGCAGGCCTGGCGGTTCACGTCCAGGATGATCCCCTGGTCGTCGTGCAGGAAGAAGGCGTCGGTCGCGTGATCGACGAAGGTGCGAAACCGGGCTTCACCGGCGCGGAGATCGTCGTTCGCCTGCCGCAACGCCTCGCTGACGCGGGCGCGCTCCTCCAGTTGAGCCTGCCGGAGGGCAGAGATCTCGGCTTCCGCCAGAGCCCGTGCCGCCCGGCGGTTGAGGAGGCCGACCAGGTAGGCCGTGAACGGCATGGTCACAGCCCACACCATGACCCGGCGGAAGTTTTCCTCGCTGAACTGGAAGGGCTGGCCAGGCTGGGAGAAAAAGTACGCGGTATAGGTCCAGGCGATGCCGGCGCTGATCAGGCCCGAGATCAGGCCCCCGCTGAAGCCCGAGAACACGATGGCGAGCATGAACAATGCCGGCGGATTGGCAACGTGCAGCGGCGTCTTGACCAGGAGCGCCATCAGGGCAGCCAGCGCGAGGGTGAGGATCGGACCGCTGAAACGTACCCAGAAATTCGGCGGCTTCCAGATTCTGCGATCCTTCATGACCCGATCCACTCTATGGCCTCAGCGCAAGATTTCCGCAAGAGACGCTCCCTATCCTACCTCCTGCCGTCGACGCCGACGGTTTCACCACCTGCTGGAGGTACCCGGTCGACGTCTGGCACGCCGACAAGGACGGGCTCTACGCCGCTCGGAGTACGGCGGGCTCGAAGCCGAGCTCGCCGGCCCCCTGGCATCCGCGACGACGGCGACCGCGCGTAATAGAATCTCGAACGATGCCCGAACCCCTCTGGCAGAGCGATCTCCCCGGCCTGCCGCCGCCGCGGCGGGGCAAGGTGCGGGACGTCTATGACCTCGAAAAAGCGGACCTCGGCGAGGTGCTGCTGATCGTCGCCAGCGACCGCCTGTCGGCCTACGACCATGTGCTGCGGCCGGGCATCCCCGGCAAGGGAAAGATCCTCAACCAGCTCTCCAACTTCTGGTTCAGCCGGCTTACGGGCCTGCTCCCCAACCATCTGCTGGCGACCGAGCCGGAAGACTTTCCCGGCTCCCTGGCTTCCTACCGCGGCGTCCTGCGGGGCCGCGCCGTCCTTGCCCGCAAGGCGCGGGTCGTCCCCTTCGAGTGCGTGGCCCGCGGCTTCCTCGCCGGCAGCGGCTACCGGGAGTACGTCCAGGGTGGCACCGTCTGCGGCATTCCTCTGCCTGCCGGCCTCGAGCGTGCGAGCCAGCTCCCCGAACCGATCTTCACTCCGGCCACCAAGGCCGAGCAGGGGCACGACGAGAACGTCGACTTCGCGGCCGTCGAGAGGTCCCTCGGAGCGGACCTCGCCGGCACCCTGCGCGACCTGACCCTGGCTCTCTACGGCGCCGGCGCCGCTCACGCCGCCGAGCACGACCTCATCCTCGCCGACACCAAGTTCGAGTTCGGCCACGCCCTGGACACGGGCGAGCTGCTGCTCGTCGACGAAGTCCTCACCCCGGATTCCTCCCGCTACTGGGACATCGCGTATTGGCTGCCAGGAGAGGAGCCCGCCTCCTTCGACAAGCAGTTCGTGCGCAACTGGCTGGACGAATCGGGCTGGGACCGGGAGTCGCCGCCGCCGGAGCTGCCGGACGAGGTCGTCCGCGGCACGCTCGAACGGTACATCGAGGCCTTCCGACGGATCACGGGGCGGGAGCCGGAGCTGTAGGCGGCCCGGCTCGCCCTGCCTGTCCGGGCGCACCTCTTTTGCAGGGTCCAGTTCCACCGTGAACGCCTAACTGCTCGGAGAATCATCATGAAGAAACTGTCCCGCCTCCTCCTCTCCGTGATCGCACTCACCCTCGCCTTTGCGGCTCTCCCATCCCGCGAGGCGTCCGCCGGCCCGACCTTGGCCTGGGTGCCGGAGGACTGCTGCGTGTACTTCAACTCTCCCGGCACCTTCCAACGCCTCTACATCCTCCAGAACGGGCAGTGGGTGCCGACGGAAACCACTCGCTGCGACCCAGGGCCCTGCGGGGCGTAACACCACCCACAGCCGGGCGCGAACCGGGCGCCCGGCGCCTGTATGTCACAAAAACGTCGCGACAAGCCCTGCAACGTAAAGATTTAAGCGTTTCGATTTGCAGTCTTCCCATACGACGTCGCATCATACGCGTACCAAAAAAGTTTTACGCGCAAACTGTCGCGTCTTACGCGTACAAGACAAACTTCTACGCGTTCAGCTCGACCCCGAGCCCATCCATCCTTGCAGTCTGTCCCTCGCTCATCGCGGAACAGGCGTAACCCTCCGTCCGGTCTCCATTTGATCGCGCGATGTACCTCTCGTTCGCGACATCATGTCGATAAGACGCGACGTTCCGCGGCTTCATCGCCGCGTTGAAGCCGCAATTCGCGCCATTATCTTTCTCCTTTGTCGCGTTCTTCCCATCCAAAAAATTTTTTACGGCTGCAGGATCAAGGACGAAGGGTACAATGTCGCTATTTACGGGTAACTCTCCGATCCCTATGGACTTTGGCGACACTCCAGCCTATCCTTACAGAGCTGAATCAGAATTTAGCGACACAGAAGAGACAGATCGCGACAATCGAGGCTGATCATCGCGCCATCTACGATGAAAACGTCGCGGGAAGCGAAGTATAACCTCGCCAAGTTCCCTCTCATCGCACCGCAGGATAAGATGAAAGGGTATTGCATCCCGCTTGAATCGGTCGTTATCCACGATTGGACGGCTCCACCACTCTGCCACCTTATTTACAATCTTCAGGAACCATAAGCGCTCATCTTCGCTCTCCTGCGCCAGGAGTTCCTGGGGCTTGGTGATTACTAGGATATAAGCGTCAGCGGGCAACCATTCGTCGAGATAGGACAAGCACTCATCAAGAGCATTCCAGTTCTCACCGAACCCGTCAAAAAACTGAAGCGCTGCGCCGACCTCATCCATGAGACCCTGAAGCGTATGCATTTTTTCACCACGGAGGACTCGTATCACCGGCAATGACCCTTCTGCCTTATACAGGTAAGAAGGCAACCACTTGCGCTCCTCCTCAGTGATCACA
>DASYTJ010000142.1:0-44829 GCA_036002325.1 Thermoanaerobaculia bacterium
GAGCAGCGGGCTGAACCGCTGCCCCCTATCCCGATTATGGAAGCAGAGAGCCCGCGGATAGGGATGTTGCCGGTCAATTCTGCTCGGCAGGAGCCGGTTGAGCTTGGGCCGGAGATTCCCTTTCTTTCATCAGCCGCGCGACCAGGGCTTCCAGGGCCTCCATTCTCTGTGTGAGGCCGGTGTTGTCTCGCTTGAGCGACGCGATCTCCGTCTCCTTTTCGGCGACGACTTGATGCAGGCCCTTGATCGCCGCCAGGGCCACGCCGCCGACGTCCGTGGTCGACACGTGCTTGTCGTCCGGACCGAGGCCGAAGGTGGCCCACCAATCCTCCGCCACGGGACCGATGTGCCGCTGCACCGGATCGTCCTTGGCGTTCCAGGAGGTCAGCGGCATGTCGGCAAGGCGCTGGAGGATCGTGCGGCCGTCCACAGGGATGAAATTCTCCTTCAAGCTGCGGCTGGATCCGGTGAGGTACTGCGTGCCGCCGATTGTCAGGTTCCCGTTCTGGTTCAAGCTGAACTGTCCGGGTGATGAACCTGGGATCGAGATCTCGAAGGTGGCACTGAAGTTCGACATCTGCCAGTCCTTGGACGAGCCGTCGGTGCGGTCCCAGAGAACCTGGATGCCGCCGTTGTTCTTCATCGTGAAGAGATTCCGGAGAGCGGTGATACCACTTGCCTCTTCGACCAAGGCCTGCGCTGTGCCATTGGAGCGAATGACGTGGAGTGGAGCGCTTGGCGTCGAGGTCCCCAGCCCCAGGTTGCCATTACTCCTCACGTAGAGGGAATGATTCGGTGCACCTGCCGCGATTGTGAAGGGTACGAGGTTGTTGGTGTAGTCCCGGACCGAAAAGCGAGAGATATCCGCGCCCTGAATACCATTGAACTCGAACATCCAGTCTCCGGTATAAGTAAGACCTTCTGGAACGTCGTCGAACAAAACCCTGATGATAGAGTCCTTCAAGACAAGACTAACTGTAGCATCTCCACTGTTGCAGTTAAAACCGATGCACGCGTTTCCATGGACGATCAGGTTATCGTTCTGTACTATGTCCTTAGCCGTGACATCCCGAAGTGGAGGTCTTGGGGTAAGTTGACCCTGGCCAGTGGGGGTCTGTTGGGTGGAATCCGTACTCAGGAAGCTTCCTCCTTGAATCGCGAGGTAGCCCGACTGCACGAGAGCTCGCTTCGGGACTTCTTCTCCTTCACGAGGGTCTTGGTCCAGTCGCGGTTCGATACGCAGCTCGTAAGCGTAGCTGCCTTCGGGCAAGCGGGTACCTTTGGAGTCAAATAGGCTGAGATAGGGTGCCTGACCGGCTTCAAACTCCTGGCGAACATAGAGATCACCTGGACCGGCAACCGTCAGGATTAGGCCCTGATAGTCTACGTGTGGCAGCCAGTCAACACGCGCTGGTTGCACTTCGAGTCGAGCGATGGGAGTCTTCGGCTCCTGCATGTCTCTGTCCACTCCCCATAAAGGCAAAGGGCAGGTGATGATCGAAACCAAGGTGAACCAGCGGAGCAGCTCTCGTCTGTGACGCATGACCTCTCCTCATTCCGCTTGCGCGGGTAGTTGCGAGTATCTGAGTCCGGAATTCCCCGCTTCAGCGTCTTCCCGCCTGCTGCGCGTGGGGACTCCTCAACCAAGAAGCCGCCGCAGGGGGTCTAGAGGGTAGACAAAGGCTTCTTCGCATATGTGAAATGAATGTCGATACCGAGTCACTACCAAGTGAGGAGGCCGTCAGGATGGGTGACTCCAGAGACGAGGAGCTCTTCGCTCAGCTGTTTGAGCAAGCACGCCCGCGGCTCCGAGCGCTGCTCAGGCTGTACCGGGTGGCGTCAGAGGATGGCGAGGATCTCCTTCAGGAGGCCCTCATAGCGCTGTGGCGTAAGCGCGCACAGGTCAGGGATTACGAAGCCTGGCTGATCTCCGCTTTACGAATGGAGTGCCTGCGTTACCGGCGACGCGGGAGACGGCAGATCTATTCCGCGGTTGACGACTTGGCGTTGGAGCGGCTGGCTGGCCATGACGGCCTCGCGAAAACCGATCCCGGCCTGCAAAGGGATCTGCGAAAAGTGGTCCGGCGGCTACCGGCCCGGCACCAAACCTTGCTCCATCTACGCTACGGGTTGGGATTGACGCCTGAGGAGACCGCAGACAGGCTTGGATATCAGCCGTCGAGCCTGAAGAAGACGATGACCCGGTGTTTGCAGACGCTGCGGAGGCAGCTTGGTCGTGGTCCCAGCCTCTAAGATGTACGCTGATCGCGTCTGCGTTGTACCTTCTTCCCTCGGTCGAGTACACTGACGCTGGGAGGCCGAGATGGCTGAACATCCTGGTTCGACGAAGCAAGCTGTTATCCCTTACCCTGCGGGAATGCCCCAGATGCTGAAGCTCTCTGACGACGAGTTCAAGGAGGAACTCCGGTTCCTGGCTGCCGCGAAGCTCTACGAACTCGGGCGTCTCTCCTCCGGAAAAGGCGGCTCGCTTGGCGGGAATGGCGCGAGTCAGGTTCCTCCGTGAGCTGGCGCGGGTCGGCGTGCCGGCCATCAATCTTCGCGACGAGGAGGTTAGCGCGGAGATCCAGGCTGCGCGGGATCTCGCGTGTTGAGGCCATCGAGGTATCTTCAGCGGAATCATAGAGCGTAGAGACGTCCCAGCCGAAAACGACATCCCTGCGCAAGCCACGGAGACGGCGGGACGTCTCCGGAGGGGCAAGGCCGCCGCGGATCGACGACACCCAGTCGTGATCACCAGGCGCGTTCCGAGCATTGGGAAATGTCGTGCCATCCCCACACCTGTGGCGGCCGATGAAGAGTATGCCCTTCGAAGAAGAGACGTCCCGCCGTCTCCGTGACCTGCCTGGGGCTGTCGTGATCGGGCTGGGACGTCTCTACGGAACCATTTTCGTTAAAGGTCCCGAAGTGTTCTTGCTGGTAGGCTGTCTATATGCCCGACCTCCTCATCCTCGCCCACGGTGGCTCCTGGGACATGCGGTTCCAGATCACGTCCCTCGCGGCGAGCGCTGCGGCTGCGGGGGAGCGGGTGGACATCGCTCTGTTCTTCAGCGCGCTCAACGCGTGGGCGCGGGGTCAGTGGGACGATCTCGATCCTCGGCCGCCGGTCTCAGCGGAGCGGCTGGAAGCGCTCGGCATGCCCCCTCTCTCCGAGATGCTCGCGCACGGCAGGGAGGAGGGCTTGATCCGGCTCTACGCGTGTAGTGCGTCGGCCCGCATGCTCGGCTTGGAGACCGCCCAGGTGCAGGCGTCGGTGGACGCCCTGCTCGGCTGGCAGAGCTTCTCCCGCATGATCCGCGAGGCGGGCCGGGTGGTCACGCTTTAGCCTTTCCTCTACAATCCAGGATCTTTCGGGGCGGACTGATGAAGGGCCTTCATCTCTGGCTGGCGATTCTGATCCTTCCGACTCTTGCCGGGGCTGAAAACCTCTGCTCGAAGGCGAAGGCCGGCGTGACCATCACCAACGTCACGCATGCGGACGGCATCATGAAGGCCTCGGGCACCTGGGAGGTGGGAGAGGAGTCGGCAGGGGCCATGGTGGAGTACCGCATCCAGTCGGACCGGCAGTGGGCGGAGTCGAGGAGTGGCAAGGCCGGCACCTGGGAGGTTTCTCTGCCCTGGACGGGATGCGACCGCAGCACGCTCCGCGTCGACGTGTTCCCTTCGCTCAAGGTAGGCGACGTCCTGGTGCATTGCACGGAGAACGGCAAGTTCGCGACCCGGAGATTTGTCGTCTCGTGCGCTCCCAAGGCGGAGCTGGGGCCCTGCCAGTGGGAGTGCTCGGACGAGACGCCGGCCCACTGCGCGGGCACCTGCACGGGCACCGGGAAGGGCGGTGCCGGTTATCTGGTCGCTATGCAGGGCCTGAATGGCAAGGATTACCGGGTGGTCGAAGGACCGCCCCAGGGGCCTTGGACCTGGGCCGTCACCTGTGCCGCCGGCGACAAGGTCTCGTTCATGGTGCGGGACAAGTCCGGATCGGGAATCTTGTCCAATACGGCCGAACGTCCTTGCGGGGCGGAGTAGGAAGGGAGATCCAGCCCATGGAGATGCAGCGCATCGCTTTCGTCGGCTCCGGCGTGATGGCCGAGGTCATGATCAACGGTCTGCTGACCCGTGAGGTGACTTCGCCGGAGCGGATCTGGGCCGCGGGTCCCCGCCAGGAACGGGCGGACCAGCTCTTCACGACCTACGGCATTCGCGGCACGACGGACAACGTCGAGGCGGTCGAGAACGCGGACATCGTCGTCCTCTCCGTCAAGCCGCAGACGCTCGCCAAGGTGCTGGAGCAGATCCGCGGCAGCATCCGCCACGAGCACCTGGTGATGTCGATCATCGCGGGCGCGCGCATGGGCGCCATCGGCCGTGCGTTGGGGCACCCGGCGATCGTCCGCTGCATGCCCAATCTGCCCTGCCAGATCCACCGCGGCATGACCATCTGGACGGCGACTCCCGAGGTCTCCCCACCGGTGCGCGAACACGTGAGGAGCATCCTGCAGACCATGGGTAAGGAGATCTACGTTCCCGACGAGACAGACGTGGACCGCGCCACTGCCGTCAACGGCACCGGCCCGGCCCTGATCGCCTATTTCGTGAAGTCGCTGGAGGACGCGGCCAACTTCATCGGCGAGTCGCGCAGCCTCGCCCGGCGGTCGGTGCTGGAGACCATCATCGGCACGGCGGAGATGATCCTCTCTTCGGAACGCCACGTGGGCGAGCTGATCGACGGCGTGACCTCGCCGGGCGGCACCACGTCGCGGGCGCTGCACGTTCTCCATCAGGGACGGTTCTCGGCCGTGCTCACCGATGCCATCGACGCCGCCTACCGGCGGACGCTGGAGTTGGGGACGAGGCTGGAGGAGCAGGTGGGAGACGCCGCTCAGGCCTCCGAGCGCACCAGGAAGGTCTCCTCTCCCACCACCGCCGGATCGAGCGAGAACTCGTAGAGCTCCAGCCCCCCGAAGAGCGCCTTGACGCGGGGCCAGCCGGCGGCCTGCATGTGGCGGGCGCCGTCGATGGCGAGCGCGCCGTCGTCGTCGAACAGCACAACGTCCTCGTCGGCCGGGGGAGACCACTCCGGCCCCGGATAGGAGATCGCTCCGGCGAGGTTGAGCGCTCCGGGCTGGGAGCGCACGTCGACGAGGAGCGGCGGCCGGCCCTCTTTCATCCTGCGGAACAGGGCGAAGGGCGAAACCTCGAGCTGGGGATCGAACTGAACGACGGGGGTCGAATCTTCGCGGAAGTGGGTGGGCACGGAGAGATGGTAGCGCAGGCCGTTCTGTTATTCTTGTGAAAACCAGCTCTGTCCCGGAGAAATGCGATGATAACTGACGCCGCGCTCGGACGTGCAAGGGCCGCGACCGTAATCCCGTATGGGGTGCGCGTCGTCGTGACGATGCTCGCGCTGGGCTTGTACTGGTTTGGCCATCGGGTGCCGCTGCCGTCCGTCGATGAGAAGGCCTTCCTGTCGACCTTCCGGAATATGGACATGAGCATCCTGATGCTGGGCCTGAATCCTCTGTTGACCGGGTTCGTCCTGGTTGAGCTGTTTTCTCTCTTGACCTCGCCTGGCCGCCGGCTGAGGAGAGGTGGGGCGCCGGGACGGGGCCGGCTGAACCGGGCGGCGCTGATCACCAGCCTGGTCATCGCTGCCATCCAGGCCGCCAGCATTTCCATCTACCTGGGAGCGATGGTTTCACCCGGCGGCGCGCCGGTGGTGACGAATCCCGGGCTGGCGTTTCGGGTTCTGGTGATCGTCACGTTGACCGCGGTGACGGCGGCGGTCTTCGTGTTGGGCAAGCTCCTCTCCGGGTACGGGATCGGCAACGGCTTCGTGCTCCTGCTGCTGGCCGAGTCCGGTCTGTCGTCGGCGTCCGGCCTGTCGGCCTTGGGAGCGCCGGTGGATTTTAGATCCACCGGCGCCGTAGTGGGGCTCCTGCTCGCGGCCAGCCTCCTTCTGCTGCTCTTCCGCTTCCTGCAGAAGGCGGACGACGCCTGGCTGCCCGCGTTTCCGCAAGGCATCCTGCCGGCATATCTGGGGATGATCGGCGCCTCTTACCTTCTCACATTCATCCCCAGGCTTGGCGAGCCGTTGGGGGATCTCAACCTCCGGATGCCCGTGATAACGCTGTTTGCGATCCTCCTGCTGTCGTGGGCCGGCTTTCACCTGTTCAGCAGCCGCCGCCGGCTGGCCGCCGATCTGCCAGAGCCCAATGAGGCTCTCGACGACCTTGGGGCGAGCCTGCGGCGGCAAACCGTGACGGCGACGACGGTGCTCGCCTTCGGCACTGCAGCGCTCATGGCCTGGCAGTTGAACGCGCCGCTTCCCCTCGCCTCTCCTCTTCTGGCGTCGTTCAGTTTTCCCGGCGCCGTTCTTCTGATGGCTGTCCTGCTCGACCTCTGGGACCAGTACCGTTTCCAGCGGCGGCACCCCGGGCTCGAACTCTTGGTGGCGCTCGACAACGTCCACTTCTCGTATTGGCTTGAAGGACGCCTGCAGGAGGAGGGGATCGACGCCTTGGCCCGGGGACACCGGTTGCGATCCCTGTTCTTCTTCCTCGGTCCCCTATTCAAGATCGACGTGCTGGTCGCCGGCGGCCAGCTCGGCCGGGCGCGTGACGTGCTGGCGGAGCTGGAGGTCGCGCCGGAAGTGAAGGTGTTCTGAGCCCGGCATAAAGCAAAGACGGTGGGCGGCTCCGCGGCCGTTTATTTCACCACCACCACCTCGACCTCGCCTTCGCGGCGTTCCAGGTGGACGCCGACATCGCCCTCGTGGCGGTTGAGGATGAGATCGACGCGGGCTTCGCCGACCTGCAGGTTGCGGATGGTGACCCTTTCCAGGCTCTCCGGCAGCTCGGGGCGTTCGAGGCAGATCCGCATCTTGTTGGCGTCGATCTCGAGTCCCAGGCAGGCCTGAAGGAGGAGGAAGACGGAGCCCGCGGCCCAGGCCTGGGGAGCACAGGCCACGGGGTAGAGCGTCGGCCCCTCCTGCGGCCGCTGGCGAAAACCGCAGAACAGCTCGGGCATGCGGTGGAGGTCGAAGTGCAGGCTCGCTTCGAAGAGTCCGGCGAGCACCTTCGCGGTGGCGTCCTTGCGGCCGTAGCGCGCCATGCCGAGAGCGATGAGGGCATTGTCGTGCGGCCAGATCGAGCCGTTGTGGTAGGCCATCGGGTTGTAGCGCACCTCGTTGGCGTCGACGGTGCGGATGCCCCAGCCGGAGAAAGAAGTTTCGCTGAGCAACGTATGGGTCACCCGCCAGGCCCGCGGCGTGCTGGCGATGCCGGCGAAGAGACAGTGGCCGGCGTTGGAGGCGCGCACCTCGCAGGGGCGCTTCTCGCCGTCGAGGGCCAGGCAGTAGGTGGAGATCTCTTCGCGCCAGAACGTGCGCTCGAAGCTCTCCCGCAGCTCCTGGGCCTGATGCTCCAGCCGCTCGGCCCGCTCGGTATGTCCCAGCATGCGGGCGAGCATGGCGGCCTTGCGGCGGGCGGCGTAGACGTAGCCCTGGACCTCACAGAGGGCGATAGGACCGTCGGCGAGCGTGCCGTCGCGGTGGAAGACGGAGTCGATCGAGTCCTTCCATCCTTGAGAGGTCAGCCCGTTGCGCGAGCGCCGCGAGTACTCGACGAAGCCGTCGCCGTCGAGGTCGCCGTAGTCGTCGATCCAGGCGAGGGCGCGCTCGATGTTGGGCCAGATGGACTCGATGAAGGCGCGGTCACCGGTGCGCCGCCAGTAGGCGCCGGCGAGGACCACGAACAGCGGCGTCGCGTCGATCGTGCCGTAGTAGCTGCCGAACGGGACCTCCCCCAAGGCGGCCATCTCTCCCTTGCGCAGCTCGTGGACGATCTTGCCGGGCTCGGCATCCTTCTCCGGCACCATCTCCCGCGCCTGGGTGGCGGCGAGAAAGGCGAGGACCCCACGCGCGAGCGTCGGGTCGAGCCAGAGGGTCTCGTAGGCGGTGAGAATGCCGTCGCGGCCGAAGACGGTGCTGAACCACGGCACGCCCGCATAGGGATAGAGGCCGTGCGGGGTGTCGGTGACCATCATCTGGAGGTCGGAGGAGGAGCGGTCGAGCCACTCGTTGAACCGCTGATTGGAGGTCTCGATCATGGCGCAGCAGCTCCGCCGGGCCTCCAGCTCCGAGGTGGAACGGTCGAGCGCCTTGTTGAAGGCGACCGTGCGCGGCGCCTGGCGGCCGGACTCGAAGGCGACGGTCATGTCGAGGGTCTGCTCGCCTCGGGGCCGCAGGTGAAATCGGAAGGAGGCGAGCGAATCGGTCAGCTCGTCGGGGGTAGGAGAGAAGGCGAGCCGCGTTCGCCGCACGCGGCCGTCCAGCCCTTCGTAGGCGAGAACCGCCGTGCTGCGGCCGACGGTGGAGTCGAGCTTGTGGCCCCGCCGCTCGCGCCGAGTGCCGCGAATCTCGAAGATGTCCGCGTAGTCGGCCGCGAATCGCAGCGACAGGTTGAGGTCGAGCGCCCGGAGCCCATAGTTGTGGAGCCGGAACCGCGCATAGCAAGCACCCTCCCAGAGGAAGGTGGTGCAGAAGACATGGATCGCATCTCGGGGCAGCGGTCCCACGGGGCCTTCGGGCAGATCGGGATTGGTGAGGTCGACGATCAGCGCGTTGTCGCGGCGCACGGTGGAGCTCAGCAGCAGGGGCCGCTGGTTTTCCAGGAACAGCTCGAAGCCGCTCAGGAATCGGGTGCCCTCGTGGAAGAGCCCCATCTCGGCCAGACCCATGGGGCGGATGGTGCCGGCGCGGTCGAAGACCGCGAAGCTCTCGCCATGCTTCAGAACCCGCGTCCGGTCACCGGCGCGCGAGCTGGTGGCGAGGATGTAGAACTGTTCCTTGATCTGGATGATCTCTTCCATCGACCAACCCTTCGAGCTGTCTCTGGTATACGTCTACGTAGTCGCGCGCCATGCGGGCGGCTGAAAAGCGCCGCTCGAAGACCTGCCGGCAGCGCCGGCGAGGGATCTCCGGCAGGCGCCCTACCGCTTCGACCGCCTCCCCGACGCTTCCGACGATGAACCCCGACTGGCCGTGGTCCAGAATTTCCGGCACCGAGCCGCGGCGGAAGGCAATCACCGGGGTGCCGCAGGCCATGGCCTCGATCAGCACCAATCCGAAAGGCTCCGGCCAGTCGATGGGGAAGAGGAGAGCGCGGGCGCGCCCGAGGAAGGTCTTTTTCTCGCGTTCGTCGATCTCCCCCAGGAACTCCACGTTGGGCTCGCGCAGCTGCGGCCGGATCACTTCCTTATAGTAGTCGGAGTCCGCCAGGTCCACCTTGGCTGCGATGCGCAGTGGCAGGCCGGCTCGGCGCGCGATCTCGAGGGCGAGATCGAGCCGCTTCTCGGGCGAGACGCGGCCGAGAAACGCGAGATAGTCCTCAGGCTCCTCCTCGCAGTCGTGGAGGTTCTCCGGCAGCCCGTGATAGACCGTAGCCTGCCAGTTGAGCCAGGGGAGCGGCTCCCGCTGCGCGTTCGAGATCGAGATCAACGGCATCTCCGAGAATGTCTCATACAGGGGCACGAGGTCGGGCAGGTCGAGCCGGCCGTGCAAGGTGGTGACGTGCGGGAACCTGTGGCGGCTGGAAGCCGGGTAGTGGAGGTAGTCGACGTGGAAATGGATGAGATCGAACTCGTCCGCCCGGCGGTACACCTCCTCGATCATCACCAGATGCTGAGCCAGCGCATCCCGGCGTTCCGTGTCGAGCCGCAGCGCCCGAGCGCAGGGGGCGATCAGCCGGGCAGTGGTCTGCGAGTCGCCGCTGGCGAACAGGGTGACCTCATGGCCTTGCCGGACCAGCTCTTCGGTGAGATAGGCGACGACGCGCTCGGTGCCGCCATACATTTTCGGTGGAACGCTCTCGTACAAAGGAGCGACCTGGGCGATACGTAATTTTTTCATTCGAGGCTCTCTTCAAGGGAGCACGGCCAGCGAGCCGAACCTCCGCCAATTTTCACTGGTGGAGAGATACAAAGGCCGTACCAGCGGGGCCGGCGTTTGTCGCACCCATGGCCTGCTGGAGAGAGTCTGCTCAGGGCAGGCTGACGGCTTCCTCCACCCTCGTCCTGACCGCCTGGACGATCTGCTCGGCGAGCTCGACGCGGGTCAGCCGCAGCATTTCCGGCGCATCTGCATCGAGGAGGCCGTAGGCGCGGCTGATGTTGCGCAGATGCCAGCGGCAGAGAGCGTTGAGCTCCTGCCTGAGGAGCTCTTCCCCCTTGGCGTAGACGGAGAACGGATCGAGCACCGCCGGGACGGCCGGCGCCGGAGCGAAGGGATCGGGGGCCGGTCCCCCGTAGGCCGGCTCGGCATGAACCTTGGGCCTCGGGCGGACCGGATCGAGGGTTCGCTCCAGCGAGCCTTCCAGGTAGACCCGGGTCAGACCGGTGGCCCAATAAACGAGAGCGTCGCGATCGGGCTGACGGGTCTCGCGCTGCGAACGCAAGGCGGGCGAGCCGTCGTCCGGCAGAAACTCGATCCAGCCCTCCCAGCCTCCATCCACCGCCGGACGGCCGCAGGCCTGAGCTGTGTAAAGGATGCCCCCGGTCGCCTCCAGTTGTTCCGGGAACAGCATGAGGACTTCGGCCATGGCTGCCATTTCCTCCTTCACGAAGACCGGCCGCAGCCGATCTCGTATAAGAGGTGCAAATCCATTGCCATACGGCTATTTCATCAGATCCGGCCGCGCAGCCACCGGGCCTTGGCCATCCGCCGCTGGATGGCCCGCACCTTGCGCTGGTAGGCGCGGCTCTGGACGCCGGGGTGCCAGGTCTTGGGGCGGGGAAGACCGGCGGCCAGCTCGGCAGCCTGGCGCTCGCTGAGCCTCGCCGCCGACCTGCGGTAGTAGTGGCGGGCGGCAGCTTCGGCGCCGTAGACACCGCGGCCGAACTCCGCCACGTTCAGGTACAGCTCGAGGATGCGCCGCTTGCTCAGATGACTCTCGAGCTGGCGGGTGAGGAGCGCTTCCTTGACCTTGCGCAGGGGATTGTAGGAAGGGGTGAGCCAGAGGTTCTTGGCGAGCTGCTGCGTGATCGTCGAGGCGCCGCGGGGCAGCTCTTTGTCTTCCCAGGCATCCTGCAGCGCGGCTCTGATCTCGGCGTCGTCGAAGCCGCCATGGGAGAAGAAACGGATGTCCTCGCTGACGACCACCGCCCGCTTCAGGTTCGAAGAGATCCGCGAATAGGACACCCACTTCCACTCCACCTCCCTCTTCTCACCGAACAGCCCCCAGCCGCGGTAGTGCTCGATAAAGGCTGTCGTCGTGGGATGGGCCTTGGCGAGGCCGGAGATGTCCGGCCAGGTGGCCACCTCCCAGACGAGCCAGAGCCCCAGCAGGGCGAGGCCCGCCAGGAGCAGGAGCCGCAGGCGACCCCGACGGGGCGCCTCGTAAGGCGGAGCGATCATGGGTGGAAGCTCATCCTACCCCCTTTTCCTGAATGGCATGCTCTATGCTATCTTAGCATCGCGCGACGTTTCGATTCGTTGGAGGAGTCTCTTCATGAAGAAGACCATTGCCGTCATGGCCTCGCCGCTCATTCTGCCCGCCGTCCTGTCGCTCCTGCTGGTCTCGGCCGCGGCAGCGCAGCCCTGCGACCGCTCGGGTTGCGGCCGGGCCACGTGCGCCACGCCGGCGACGCCGGTGCCCTCGGACCGCTGGGGCGGGCTCCAGCCGCTCGATGCCTCGATACCGACCTGCACCAATCTGGGCCCTCCCTTCTGCCGGGACTCGACGAGCTTCAACGAGTTCACTCAACCGTATTCCACCTTTCCCTGGTTCATGTCGCTCGACGCGGAGAACAGCTACGTTTTCGTGGCGCTCTCGCACGGGCTCCAGGTCTGGGACGCTCACGGCTTTTTCCCGGAGCCGCTGTCGCAGCTCTCGTTTACCGCCTTTCCCCTCTGGAGCAGCAATCCTGAGGTGAAGTGGCCGCTCCAGGACGTGGACGCGCCGGCCGGTGTGGACGACGTGGCCGCGGTGGCCGGAGTGGCCGGCATCGGCATCGCCGTCATCGACCTGGCGAACAAATCCGAGCCGAAAGTGCTCTACCAGAACTACGAGAAGGACGGCGTGCAGGTCTACGCCGCGCCGATCGGCGGCAGGAGCTACGCGTTCCTGGCGGCTTCCACCGGCGACCCGAGCGGTGGCCTGTTCGCCTTCGATATGACCCAGGCGAAGCTCTATGACGGCTGCGCCGAGTTCGTTCCCCATCCCGGAGCCACGGTGAACTGCCCCGGCGTGTACGTCGGGCGGATCGGCTCCCATCTGTCGGTGAGCTTCGTTGACGGCGTCGACCGGTTCGTCGTCGCGAGCTTCGGCTCCGGCAAGGGGTTCGAGATCTGGGACGTCGCCACGCCGTCGACGCCGCTGCTCAAGCTCACGGGCTTGGGCGACCGCCGGGTGGACGGCGTGGCCCTGTGGAAGGAGGGGAGCACCTATTACCTGGCCGCGCGCAGCTCGGCTTTCGAGCCCGCTTTCAGCCGCGTCGTGCACCGCACCGCCATCTACGATGCGAGCTGCGTGGCCACCTCCTGCTCGGGACTGGGAGCTCCGCTGTGGTCGGCGGAGTTCGACGGCGGCGGCAACAGCGATCTCCTCACCTTCTCGCGCAGCAACGGCGTTCCCTTCCTCTATCTGGGATCGGACGACCGCTGCTCCGGCGGCACCCAGCGCGAGTGGCTGCTCGACGTGCGCGACCCCGCGGCGCCGGAGGACATCTCGCCCTTCAACTACTGGGGCTGGTACTACCGCGGCGGACCCACCGGCTTCAACTACGTGACGCCCCGGGTCGGCAAGTTCGTCGGCGAAACCTTCTTCCGGGCGGCCCTCTCGCTCTTCGACTTCCACCGCCGCACGGGGCTCGCCGGCGGCGGATCGGCGATCGACATCGCCGGCCCGAACACCGGCCAGGTCGGCGAGGCGCTGAGCTTTACCGCTTCGGCGACCAACTGCACGCCGAACGCCAACGGCTGGACCTGGACGGTCGGCGATGGCGCGATCAGCGGCCCTTCCACCGGCGCGACGGTGTCGGTCATCTGGCCGACCGCCGGCACCAAATCCCTCTCGGCCCGCAACAACGCCTGCGGCAGCGCCCTGGGCATCAGGTCGGTGACGGTATCGGGGACCGGTGCGCTGGCCGCGAGCTTTACTTTCTCGCCGGGCTCTCCGCAGCCGTTCCAGACCGTGACCTTCGACGCGAGCGCCTCGACCGGCGGACCGTCCCAGTACAGTTGGGAGTTCGGCGACGGCACCATCGGCCTGGGCAGGATCACGACGCACACCTTTGACCATTCGGCAGGCTTCACCGTCCGGCTGACGGTCAGCCGTCCCGGTTTCGGGCCGGGCTGCATCTCGGGCACCTGCTTCGCCTCCACCACGCGCGTCGTGCCGGTCATCGCCCAAGGCCCGCCGCCGCCCAACGCGTCCTTCCAGACCAGCGCTCCCTGCGTTTCGCTCTTCGGCTTCGACCAGTGCGCGGCCGAGCCCGGCGTGCCGGTCAGCTTCACCGCCGACGCCACGGGCGCCGTGAGCTACGTCTGGGATTTCGGCGACGGCGGCACAGCGGGCACGCGCTCGACCACCCACACCTTCACGCAGCACGGAATCTTCGTCGTCAGCCTCACCGTGAGCAACGGCCAGACCAGCGACACGCGGAGCAAGACCTTCACCGTCGGTGAGTCTCCGGGCCCCGGACCGGAGCCGCTGAAGACCGTGCTGCTCCCCTGGATCGCGCAGACGCGGGGAGCGTTGGTGCAGTCGAGCGACCTCTACGTCCACAATCCCGGCGCTCTGCCGCTCGTCGTCACGCTGGAGTTCCGCAAGCGGGGCGCACCGGAGACGAATCCGCCGCGCGCCAGCCGCACCATCGGCAGCGACGCCACCCTGTTCTTCGCCGACGTCCTCAAGGAGCTCTTCAACCGGGAGAACGTCTCGGGCTTCCTGCTGGTGAAGCCCGAGAGCGGCGACGCCGAGCCGGTGGTGATCTCGGTCAACACCACCTTCCAGGGCAATCTGCGCTTCGGGCAGACGGTCCCCGGAGTGGTGCTGGGAGAGACCGTGCCGGCGGTGCAGAACCTGGTCGGCCTGAACAACAACGCCGAACGGCTCTCCTACTTCGGCGTCACCAACCCGAACGCCGGTCCGGCCGCCTACCGCCTGCGTTTCTTCGACGCCGCGGGCCACCAGATCGGCCAATCTCACGACTTCGTGGTCTCGGCCTTCGGCCAGCGCCAGTTCCAGTCGCGCGAGATCGTGACCGACTTCGGGGTTTCCGGCACCGACTACCGCGTGCAGATCGAGACGATCTCGGGCGGCCCGCTCTACCCTTATGGCTCCAACCTGCGGGCCGCCACCGGCGATCCCTCTTTCGTCGTGCCGCAGGTCCCGGAGTTCACCCGCTCCTACCTCGTCGGCGTGCTCAGCGTGCCGGGCCTCTTCCACAGCGTCTGGCGGACCGACGGTATCCTCTTCAATCCGGGCGCCCAAACGCTGCGGCTGGACCTCACCTTCACCAACATCGGCAACAACTCCACGACGACCGCGGCCTCGACGCTCACCCTGCAACCCGGCGAGACGCGGCGGCTGGTGGACGTCATCAACAGCCAGTGGGGGATCACCAACGCCATCGGCGTGCTCACCGTCGCCAGCCGCGAGCCCACGGGCGCGCTGCCGGTCGTCCTCGGCGAGAGCTACGACAACTCGCATCCGTCCCAGCGTTTCGGCCAGTCGATGGCCGCCGGCGGCCCGCTCGACCTGGCGGTTGCCGAGCAGGGCCAGTATCTGACGGGCCTGCGCCAGGACGGCAGCTACCGGACCACTCTCTGGTTGTTCAACCCCGGTTCCTCCGCCGGCATCTACGACGTCGTCTATCGCGCTCTCGACGGCACTCTGTTGGGACGGCTGGAGGGCTTCACCGTCTTCCCCGCCAAAGCGCGGCAGCTCGGTCCCGGCCAGCACCCGATTCCGGCGGCCGGCGTCCAGGGTGGCTTCACCGTGCAGATCCTCGTCCATGCCGGCAAGCTGCTCTCCGCCGCTCAGGTCGTCAACAACGTCAGCAACGATCCGGCGTACGTGCAAGGGGAGACGAGGGGGGATTTATAGCATCGTGGTAAAATATCCAAGTTTCGGACTCGAGAGGTAGCTTTCGCAGCGTTCAGCCCATCGTCCCATCGGGATCCAGCGACCGGCGCTCCGCGGCACCTCGAAAAGAAGGAGATCAGTATGAACAGCTTCATCAGAGGTCTTAGGCAGCGTCAGAGGGGCCGGCTCCTGTGGGGGATCGGGCTTGCCGTCGTTCTCGGGTTCGGCACGGCCGTGTGGGCCCTACCGCCGGCGGCGGGCGAGACCGCCGCTGCCGCCGAGGCCTTCACCGTCAAGGGCCCCAGCTACGAGAAGGCCCTGAAGCCGGTGCGCCCCACTCCTTCGGAGAGGACGGGCCTCGATCTCGGTCTCGTGCCGGAGGTGCGGTTGAAGGCCTTGGATACCGACGCCCTGTTGCGCGAGGACCTGAAGTCGGAGCGTGAGGGCTTCACCAAGGTCCTGCGCTTCGGACTCGGCCGCGACGTCCAGGTGGCCGCGGTCGACGGCAACTGGTACGACCTGCCGGAAGGCAAGCGGCTGTGGGTAGCCGAGGTGGCCTCCACCGATGCCCTCGGGCTCCGCCTCCACTTCAAGGACGTCCGCCTGCCGGCCGGTGCCGAGCTGGCCGTCTACGCGCCGGCGGCGAGCGATCCGGGCCGCGGCATCGTCAAGATCGGCTCGCCGCGGTTCGATCCCGACCGTTACGTGGAGTTCTACGAATCGGCCAGCCCCGCCGCCAAGCGCGGCGAGTTCTGGACCGGCACTCTCTTCGGCGACAAGGCGCGCATCGAGTACCTGGCGCCCGCCGGCGCGGCTGCCGACGCACTACCCTTCGCCGTCGACCGCCTGCAGCACGTCTACCGCGATCCGGTGGCCCTGCAGGCCAAGAGCCTGGCCAAGGCGGCCGGCGCCTGCGAGAACGACGTGACCTGCTTCCCCGAGGTCGCGGACGTCTCCCGGGCTGTCTCGGGCGTTGGATTCATCGGTTCGAACAGCCTCTTTTGCACCGGCCAGCTCCTCAACATCAACGGCAAGGCGGCGGACTTCACGCCCTACTGGCTCACCGCCAACCACTGCATGAGCGATCAGGTGGACGCCGGGTCGGCGGAGTTCTTCTGGCTCTACCAGACGGCCTCCTGCGGCGGCGCTCCACCGACCTTGTCGAGCGTGCCGCGCTCGCAGGGAGCGACGCTCCTTTCCACGAACCCCCTTTCCGACTACACGCTGTTGTTGATCGAGGGCGCGCTGCCGCCCGACCTGGTCTGGGCCGGCTGGACGAGCAAGGAGCCGGCCAACAACACCGACGCCGTGGCCATCCACCACCCCTCGGGGGACTTCAAGCGGGTGAGCTTCGGCTTCAAGGGCGCCGCGGTCGCCGAGTGCTTCCGGTTCCCGGGATTCGGCGGCCGCAAGCTGGTGCGGACGGATTGGACCAACGCGGTCACCGAGCCGGGCTCTTCGGGATCCGGGATCTTCCGTCAGGATACGCAGCAGCTCTACGGCCAGCTCCTGGGCGGACCGTCGGCCTGCGGCGCAGCCCCCGAGGATCTGTTCGACTGCTACGGCTCCTTCGCGACCACCTACACCAAGGTCAAGAACTTCTTGAAGGGTGGCCCGGACGACAAATCCGAGCAGAACGACACCTGCGTCAAGGCGCGCGTCATCAAGGCCGGCACCCTCGGCTCCCGCATCGTCAAAGTCACTGACGAGGATTGGTACAAGATCCAGGTCAAGGGGGGACAGACTCTCACCGTCGACCTCAGCTTCGCCAACGCCAACGGCGACGTCGATGTCCAGTTCTTCGGCGCCTGCAACCAGGAGCCGGTGGCCACTTCAGATGGAACGACGGATAACGAATCGGTGACCGTGCAGAATGTCAGTAGCAGACCGGTCTTCGGTTACATCCGCGTCTTTCTCGCCAACGACACCCGGAACAACTACGATTTGTCAGCCTCGTTCCAGTAGCCTTTCGCCGGGCCCGGACGAGCGTCCGGGCCCGTTTGGCCCTTCGTTTTGCCTCCCATCACCGTTCCCCTGCACGCTCCGGAGCTGGCTCCCGGCCGCTGGATCCAAGGCCCGGAGGTCTCCATCGCCTTCGCCCGCGGTACCGTGGTGCTGGTGGATTTCTGGGAGTCCACCTGCGTCAACTGTCTGCGGACCCTGCCGTACCTCAAGGCCTGGCACGAGCGCTACGCCGGCCGCGGGCTCGTCATCGTCGGCGTCCATACTCCGGAGTTCGAGCTCACCGCCGACCCCGAGCTGGTAGCGGCGGCCGTGCGCGATGAGGGCCTTCCGTATCCCGTGCTGCTCGACGAGGACCGCGCGACATGGCTGCGCTTCGCCAATCACTACTGGCCGGCCAAGTACCTGATCGACGCCCGCGGTTATCTGCGCTATGAGCACTTCGGTGAAGGGGCCTACGGCGAGACGGAGGAGTGGATCCAGCGGCTGTTGCGCGAGGCGGGCGACACGGCGGCCATGCCCGAGCCGCTGGTGCCGCTGCGCGGGGAAGACCGACCCGGAGCCGTCTGCTATCCGGCGACCCGCGAGATCCATATCGGGTTTCACCGCGGTAAGTTGCTGGCGCCCGAGGGATATCGTCCCGGTGAGGAAGTGCGGCACCGCGAGCGCGAGGAGGGTCCGGCGCCAGACGGCATGTTCGCCGCCCGCGGCCTGTGGCGCCACGAGGCCGAGTACCTGGAGGCGCGGGAAGCGGGAGCCGAGCTGGACCTGGTCTGCGAGGCGGCGGGCGTCAACCTCGTGCTGGAGCCGGCGGGAGAGCTGGAGATCGAGGTCGACGGCGCGCCCGTGGCGGCTGAGGAACGTGGCGCCGATATCGTGGAACGGGAAGGCCGGACCTTCGCCGTCTGGGAGCGCCCGCGCATGGTACGCCTCGTCGACTTCCCCCGGTTCCGCCGGCGGCGGCTGGTGCTGCGCTTTCCTGAAGGTAATCGCGCCTACGCCTTCAGCTTCTCCTCGTGCGCGCTGCCGGAGTGAGCCGGACGCTCAGCGGTATGGATGCAACGCTTGGGAGCGCCTGGAAACATTTCGGGGGCACGTTAGAAGCATTCGGATGCGGTCAAAAAGCGTTTGGGAGCGGTCAAGAAGCATTTTGAAGCGCGTCCAGGGGCGTTCAGACCGCTGAAGAAACATTCCGAAGTGCTCCAAAACGCTTCTGGAGCGGTCGAGAAATATTCTGGAGCGGTCCAAAATGCTTCTTGGGCCGTTTCAAGGCCGTTTGGAGCGGTCCAAAATGCTTCCAAGGCGCGTCCAAATGCGTCTTCGGTCCTCCCAAGGCTGCCGAAGCCGCGTCCGATGCCGCTCCCTCGACATGATGCTGATAACGTGACCGGTGCGTGCGGCCCTCCCGGTGCACGCGACATTCACGAGGAGGCTTTCATGCCACGCATCGCCATCCAGGGATTCGGCAGGGTCGGGCGCTCCACGCTGCGGGCGGCGCTCAAGGAAGAGAGCTTCACACCGGTGGCGATCGCCGACGTCAAGGATCTGCCGACGCTCGCCGCGCTGGTTGCCGTGGACACCAACTACGGACGCTGGCCGGAGCCGGTGCGCGCGGAGGGTGACGTGCTGCGGGTCGGCGAGCGGGCCATCCCATACCACAACGTCACCGACGGCCTGCCGGACTGGGGCGCGTTGGGCATCGACGTGGTCATCGAGTGTAGCGGCCGAGCGACCACCCGCGCCGGCGCCCAGCCGCACCTCGACCGCGGCGCCAGGCACGTGCTGGTGAGCGCGCCGAGCAAATCGCTGGAGGACTGCGACGCCGTGCTGCTGCCGGGTATCAACCTCGACGTGTTCGAGCCCGATCGCCACCGCATCGTCAGCATGGGCAGTTGCACCACCAACGCGCTGGCGCCGGTCGTCAAAGTGGTCCGCGAGCAGTGGGGATTCAAGCAAGGTTTCTTCACCACCGTCCACGCCTACACCAACTCGCAGTCGCTCACCGATCAGCCGAAGGCCGACCGCCGCGACTCCTGGGCCGCGGTCGAGAACATCATCCCTTCCTCGTCCGGCGCCGCCAAGGGGCTGAAGTTCATCTGGCCCGATCTGAAGGTGACCGGCAAGGCCTGCCGAGTGCCCGTCCGCACCGGCAGCATCGTCGAGCTGGTGGCGGTGGTCGAGCACGCCACCGAGCGCGACGAGGTGGTGGAGGCCTTCCGCGCCGCCGCAGCGCACCCGCCGCTGCAAGGTGTGATGGACGTGCTGGAAGAGGAGTGGCCGTCGGCGCGGATCGTCGGCGACCCGCACAGCTCGATCGTGGACCTGCCGCTGGCGCAGGTCTGCGAGCGCACGCTGATTACCGTCACCTCGTGGTACGACAACGAGATGGGTTTCTCGACTCAGCTCGCCAGGACTGCTCTGAACCTGGCGCAGGCGGCGGCTTAGCGAGACGCCGCGAGCGACGCCAGCCGCTGCTCCGCGAGCCGGTCCGCGGCGACGTGCGGCGGCTCCTGCCGTTCTTCGGCGAGAGCGAGCACCTCCTGAATCGTGCCGTGGATCGCTTCGACCCGCACCCGCATCGTCTCGTCGTCCCAGCCGAAGACCTCCCGGCCGGCGAGGGCGATGACACCGCCGGCATTGGCCACGTAGTCCGGGGCATAGAGAATGCCGCGCGCCAGCAGGCGTTCGCCGTCTTCTTCCTCCAGGAGCTGGTTGTTGGCGGCACCTGCGACGACTTCGACGCGCAGACGGGGGATCGTCGCCGCGTTCAGGATGCCGCCCAAAGCGCAGGGAGCGAAGACGTCCGCCTCCACGTCGTAGATCGTCTCCGCCGGCACCGCGTGCGCTCCGGAGGCCTCGACCGTCTGCCGCACGCGTTCGGCACTGACATCCGCCACGACGAGCCGCGCCCCGGCCGCGTGAAGCTCCAGGGCGAGATGAAAGCCGACGTTGCCGCAGCCCTGGATGGCGACCGTCCTCCCGGAGAGGTCCTCCGAGCCCCAACGGTGGAGAGCTGCGGCGCTCATCGCCCGGAAGACGCCGCGCGCCGTGTACGGCGACGGATCGCCGGTGACGCCCGCGACGTGCCGCGTCTCGCGCCGGACGATCTGCATGTCTTCGAGGCTGGTGCCCACGTCCTCGCCGGTCATGTAGACGCCGCCGAGGCGTTCGATGAAGCGGCCGTGAGCCCGGAACAGGGCCTCGCGGTCGATGCCGTCTCCTTGGCGAAGGATGACCGACTTGCCGCCGCCGAGGGGAAGGCCGGCCATCGCGTTCTTGTACGTCATGCCTCGCGAGAGGCGCAGGGCGTCCGTAACCGCCTCGTCCTCGGATGCGTAGGTCCAGTAGCGCGTGCCGCCGGCGGCGGGTCCGGCCGCCGTGCTGTGGATGGCGATCACGCTGCGGTAACCGGACTCAGGGTCGCGGCAGAGAAGGACCCGCTCGTGATCCGTTCCGGGGGCCAGCTCTTCCATCGTCGCCGTCATTTCTTGCTCCAACGTTCGCGGGCGCGGGAGGCGGCGTCGGAGAAGTCGCTGAAAACGCCGTCCACACCCAGTGAGAAGAACTGATTGTATTCGCGTTCCGGATCGCCGCCGTACTCCGCCGCGAGGAACGGGCCGTCGCTGCGGAAGGTCCAGGGGTGAACGAGGAGGCCGGCGCGGTGGGCGTCCTCGACGAGCGAGGTGGGTTCCCCGAGCCGCCCGCCCGGGCCGGCAGGGACGATGAGCCGCTTGTTGGGACCGATGCCGTCCGCGTAGGTGGCGATCTCGGCCAGGCCGGCCGGCGTGGCGAGATCGCGGTACGTGCGGCCGTCGCCGGCGAGGGCCAGGTCGTAGGGCTGTCCTTTGGCGTCGAGGAGTTGGATCAAGGGCAGATCGGTTCGCCTGCGCAGCTCCTTGAGATTGCCGGTCTCGAAGGACTGGATATAAGCCGCGGCGCTCCGCCCGCCATAACCGGCCGACTGTAGCGTCGCGAGGAGCGGCTCCTCCAACGGCAAGCCGATCGAGCGGAAATAGCTCGGGTGCTTCGTCTCGGGATAGACGCCGATGGTCCGTCCCAGCTCAGCGCTCTTCCGCCGCGCGAGGTCCAGCACCTCGGCAAGGGTCGGCACCTCGAAGCGGCCGTTGAAGTCCTGATTCCGGAACGCCAGGCGCTCCTTCGCCCGCAGCGTCTTGATCTCGGCGAGCGTGAAGTCTTCCGCGAACCAGCCGGTGACTTCACGGCCGTCGATCCGCTTGGTCTTCTTTCGATCGGAAAACTCGGAATGATCCGTGACGTCGGTCGTCTCCGAAATTTCGTTCTCATGCCGGGCGATCAGCACGCCGTCCCTGGTGGCGACGAGGTCCGGCTCGATGAAATCCGCACCCATCTCGATGGCCAGCTCGTAGGCGGCGAGAGTGTGCTCCGGCCGAGAGCCGCTGGCGCCGCGGTGGGCGATGACGATGAGGAAAGACAGCCGACGATAATCCTCCGCCGTATCCACGTCCTGCACCACTCCCGCGTCCTCCAATTCGACTTCCAGCAGCTCCGCTTCATGTCGGTCGCGGAGCTGCTTCAAGCCGATGTCCGGGCTCAGGGTGTCGATCTCGGAGATCAGCGCCGGAGCGATCGCCAGGGGGTGGCCCCGCCTGCCGCGATAGGCCGGCACGGCGAGCGGTGCTCCGGTCTCCGCCATCCTGCGAAGCAGTGTCGCGACCGTTCCGGCACTGAGGTTCGGCAGGTCGGCGGGGGAGACGAGGAGCGTTTCGCCACGTTCGGCCAGCGTCGCCGTACCACCCAGTGCGGCGATTCCTTCCCGGATGCTGGAGAGCATGCCGCGGTCCGGATCGGGGTTCACGGCGATCTCGACGCCGGCCTCTCGCGCCCAGGCCCGCAGCTCGTCATCGCCCGGGGAGGTAACCAGGACGATCGTCTCCACGCCGCTGCCGTGCAGAGCGTTCACAATGCCGGCAATGAGAGGACTGCCGCGGAAGGGAAGCAGCAGCTTGGGCCGGCCCATGCGACGCGAAACGCCGGCGGCGGGAAGGACAGCGATTGTCACGCGGCGAGCTTATCGCATCGCGACATGAGGAACCTGGACATCCGCGGGTTGATATAAAATAGAAGTATGCCGCACAACAGAAGGTGCCGCCGGTGACCATCCGGCTGGTGCTGGCCGACGATCACCCCATCGTCTTGACGGGGCTTGAGCATCTCTTCGCCTGTGAGGCCGACTGCGAGGTCACGGCCAGTTGCGGCAGCGGCAAAGAGGTGTTGGATGCTGTGCGCCGCCAGAAGCCGGATGTCGTAATCCTCGACTCCCGAATGCCGGCCACCAACAGCCTGGAGGTCATCCGCGCCTTGATTCGCGATCGCTCCTCGCCGCGCGTGGTGCTCCATGCCGAGAGCAGCGAGGAGGAGCTGATTCGCGAAGCCGTCCGGCTGGGGGTCCGCGGTGTCTTCCTCAAGGAGATGCCGCCGGGGATGCTCGTGCAATGCGTCCGCAGGGTCTACGGTGGAGAGTACTGGCTGGAGTGGCGTTCAGCCTCGCAAGTGCTGGAGGAGCTGCTGAAGCAGGAGCAGGGCGCGCGCGATCTAGCGCGCCTCCTGACGCCGCGCGAGCAGGAGATCCTCCACCTGCTCTGCCGCGGTCTGCGCAACAAGGAAATCGCGAAGAACGTTTCGATCAGCGAGTCGACCGTCAAGGTGCATCTCCGCCACATCTATGAAAAGCTGAAGGTGAATGGCCGGCTGGCGCTGCTCCGCTATGCCGAAGACAAGGGATTGATTCGTTTGATTCGATCATAGACAGTTGACTCTGATCGGAACCGCTGGCGCCCTGCCGCAGTCACGCCAAACCCTTGATTTCTCTTATAGCCAGTTCTATTTGGGCAGTACGCCCAAAGGGGTAGAAAAATCACCCGGTCGATAAATGGTTTTGCCCTGGGCAAACGCCTAGACTCTTTTAGAAGCGAAACAACAGACATCGGAATTGCCCCACCCACGCGCTAAAAGCGTGATGCCCTAGGGCCGAACGGAGGAATCGAAGATGAACACCAAGATTCGGGTAAGCCTGATCTTCCTTGTGGCGATCGTGCTTGTCGCAGGCGCTGCCTTCGCGGCAGGGAAAAACGGCACGACCCTCGCCGCGGTCAAGACCATCGAAATCTGCGACGCCGGCGACGGCAACTGGGTCTACTCGGGTGAGGTCGCCGTCTGGAACGAGGGAGTGATTGCCACGAGCGGCTTCGCCATCCAGGACTGCATCCAGAACAAGGTGGGCAGCGGACAATTCGGGGATGTCTACTGCAACAATCTGACTGTCACCGAGATTCCGCCGGGTACCACTCAGCTGACGGCGCTCACATTCCCTTACAGCTTTACGGCCCCTGCACTTACGGGCGACATCCGGAACATCGCCAGGTGTACGATTCTCAATCACTCCGGCCACATCACCAATCCTCCCACTCCGTTCGGCCCGGAGCCGAAAGCCACCTGGTTCGGAGGCACGCCGGCCCCATGTCAGGTCGCCTGCGGCTGCACTCTGACGCAAGGCTACTGGGGGACTCATCCTTCGCAGGTCCCCGGAGATTGGCCGGCGGGCTATCTCCCGAGCGACACTTTCTACTTGAGCGGCACGACCTGGCAGGGGGTTTTGGACACGGCTCCCAAGGGTAACGGCTACTACATCCTGGCGGTGCAGTTCATCGCGGCTACGCTCAACACTGCGAACAACGCCTGCGTGCCTTCCGGCGTACAGGACATCATCGACCAGGCCGCGGCCTGGCTCGCCCTCAATGACCCGAGCGCGTGCGCTGCGAAAGGCTCGTGCGGCACTCAGAAGGATTGGGGCGCCATTCTGGACGACTACAATAACGGCGTCTATCCGGGCGGCCCGGCGCACTGCGGCTGATCGCACGCCGTTGAACGCGGCTTCTGACAGGCGGGCGCTTCGGCGCCCGCCTGTTTCATTCGAAGTCCGTCGTCAGCAGCACTTATTAAAACAGCCGCCGCTCGTAATGCAGCAGTTCGACGCCCGGTCGTAGGTGTAAGAGCATTGCCCGCTGTTGAATGTGGAGCATGGGATCGGATCGTCCGGCGTCGTCGACGGACCTCTTCAACGTTGGGGATCTGCTCTGAGAGCTTGGTGAGCTGATCCCACCAATTGGTCCAAGCTTGAGGACGGTTTTCCCGTAAAGCGCGGAGATCTTGCGAGCTCATCAAAATAGATCCCAGGTCAGCGCTCCACTATCCGATGACTGGCAATCCATGCTTAGGGGCCAGCCGCTTTGGCTCCATCCCCGCAACCTCCCTTAAAGCCGCCTCCGCGTAGCGCTGCACCATCACCCCGCGCCACTGCGTCTGGAAATCCGTGTTGTCCATCGGAGTCGCCACTTTCCTGGCCAGCTTCGCGGCCTCGGCAATGGTCTCCTCGGAGAGCTTCTTGCCGACGAGGAGGTTCGCCGCTTCGAGAGCGGGGAGAGGATAGGAGGCGACCGCTCCGAGATAGATCCGTGCCCTCTCGACGATTCCCGCCGGGTCGGTCCACACGGCGGCGGCGACGGAGAGGACGGCGAAGTCGATCGAGCCACGGCGGCGGAGTTTCCAGAAGGCGGAGCGGCATCGGCCGGCGACGGCGGGGAGGTGCAAGGCGGTGAGGATCTCCTCCGGCCGCTTGGCGAGATAATCGATGCCGTCGTCTTTGTAAAGATTTTCGACGGGAAGGATCCGTTCGCCCGCCGTGGAGACCAGCTTCACCTCGGCTCCGAGGGCGCACGCCATGGGCGCCGAATCGGAGGCGGAGTGGGCCCAACAGCGGGGCGAGCCGGTGGCGACCCAGCAGATCGTCCCTTCCTCCTTCATGCAGTAGTCGATCGCGCGCCGCCAGTCCTCCGTCTGGTTGTAGTAGGTGCAGCGCGTGTCCACACACAGGTTGCCGCCGATCGTCCCCATGTTGCGCAGCGGGGGAGAGGAGATGGACTGCACGGCGGCCGCGAAGGCCGGGTAGCGCTCGCGCAGACCCGAGTGACGGACGACGTCATCCAGCAGTGTGGTGGCGCCGATGTTCACGCCGCCGTTGACGCTGATGCCCCCGAGCTCCGGGATGCCCATGAGACTCACCACGGTCGTCGCTTTCTGGTGGCGGCGCTTCATGTTGGGCCAAAGGTCGGTGCCGCCGGCGACGAGACGGACGCTCTCGCCCTCGGCAGCGCCCTCACCGGCGAGGATCGCCGCGGCTTCGTTCAACGTGCGGGCGCGAATGAAGTTGAAGGCAGGCAGGCGCAGCATGATTTACTTCGCTCCCTTGAGGTCCGTGGTCAGCGCCGCCAGCTTCCTCTTTTTCAGCGCCTCCTCGCGGCTCATCATCGTGCCGGAGGCGGAGCGCATCCCGGAGCGAAGCTTCTCGCGGTAGTCGTTGATGGCGGTGCCGTCGCCGCCCTGCTCAGGCGTGGGAACGATCAGCGTCTCGCCGAAGTCCACCGCGGGAAATCGTTGCGGTCCGAAGCGCGGCTCCGCGCCCTGGGCCTTCGCCTGCAACGCCTTGAGCACCATGTGCGGATGGATCGGTACCTGATCCACCCGCACGCCGACCGCGTCATAAATAGCATTGGCGACCGCCGGCATCACCGGCAGCAGCGGACCCTGGCCGACCTCCTTGGCGCCGAAGGGGCCACGCGGGTCCGGATCCTCGATGAGGTAGGTGGTCACCGGCGGCATGTCCGCGAAGGTGGGGCTCTTGTACTCCAGTACCGAAGGGTGCTTGTGCACCAGGGCCGAGGAGAGGTGGCGGGGCAGCCGGCGGAAGGCCTGCTCTTCCATCATCACCTCGCCGAGCCCCATGTAGACGCTCCCTTCGACCTGGCCGAGCACGAGCACGGGATTGATCGACTTGCCGACGTCGTGGGCGATCCACACGTGGAGCGGGTTCCACAGGCCGGTTTCGGGATCGACTTCCACCTCTACGACGGCCGCGGTGTAGGAGTAGGCCGGCGAAGGACCGACGCCGGCGCCGCGATAGCGGCCGGGCGAGCGCGGCGGGATGTAGCTGCCGGCCGTGGCGAGCGTGCCGAAGCGGGCCTCGGCGGCGATGACGGCTTCCTGGAACGAGGCCCCCTTCTCCGGGTCTTGGGCGTCGAACACGCGGCGGTCGGCGAAGACGAGGCGCGAGGCAGGGATCTCGAGCTGCTCGGAGACCGCCTTGGCGATCATCTCGCGCACCCGCTCGGCCGCCTGGAGCGCGGCGTTGCCCACCATCAGAGTGACGCGCGACGAGTAGCTGCCGAGGTCGACCGGTGTGAGATCCGTGTCGGCCACGCAGAGGCGGATGTCGGAGAGGGAGACTCCCAGCACCTCGGCCACCACGGCGGCGAGGATGGAGTCGGAGCCCTGGCCGATCTCGGTCTCGCCGCAGAAGACGGCGACGCCGCCCGAGCGGTCGAGCTTGAGCATCACCCCGGACTGCGGCATGTGATTCCAGTAGATGGGCAGGCCGGCGCCGCAGAGATAGGAGCCGCAGGCGAGCCCCAGGCCGCGGCCTTCCGGGAGCTGGCCCCAGCGCTCGCGGAAGCCGCTGCCTGCGACCACGGCCTCGATACAGGAGCGCAGGCCCATCGAGCCGATGCGCAGCCAGTTGGCCGTGATGGTCTCCGGCTCGGCCAGCATGCCGAGGCGCAGGTCCGCCGGGTTGACGCCGAGCTTGGCGGCGATCTTGTCGAGATGCACCTCGAAACCGAAGCGCGGCTGCGGCGTGCCGTGGCCGCGCTTGGGTCCGCAGGGCGGCTTGTTGGTGAACGTCCGCACCCCTTCGAACTGATACGCCGGCAGCTCGTAGGTCACCGTCTGCAGGGCGCCGGTGTAGTAGGTCGAAGCCACGCCATAGCTGCCGTAGGCGCCGCCGTCGAGCGCGGTGCGGAGGCGTTGAGCGGTGATCCGCGCGCCGTCGCCGTCCCGCTTGACGCCGGTCTTCACCTCCATGAGCACGGGATGGCGCCCGCGGTGGCAGTAGAAGACCTCCTCGCGGTTGAGGGTGATCTTGGCCGGCCGGCCGAGCTTCAGCGCCATCTTCGCCGCCACGATTTCGTGGTTGAACGGATCGCTCTTGCCGCCGAAGCCGCCGCCGTTGGAGCAGGCGACGACGCGGATGCGCGACGCCGGCAGCTCCAGCACCTTGGCGAGGGCGCGGTGGACGTAGTGCGGCGTCTGCGTCGAGGAGTAGAGGGTCACCCGGTCGTCGTCTTCGGGCACCGCCACGGCCGAGTGCTGCTCCATGGGCAGGTGGGTGTTGCCCTCGTAAAAGAAGACGTCCTCGAAGATCTCGTCCGCTTCCGCGAACCCTTCCTCGACGTCGCCGAAGGTCATGGAGACGACCTTGTGGACGTTGCCGTGATCACCATAGTCCTGGATACGCGGCTCGGGAGTGGCGAGGGCCTCTTCGATGGAGGAGATTGTGGGGAGCGGCTCGTACTCGACACGGACGCGCAGCGCCGCCTCGTACGCCGCGTCCTCGGTGGTGGCGGCCACCGCGACGACCGGATCGCCGACGAAGCGGACGCGGTCCGGGCAGAGGGCGTGCTCATCCTGAGAGACAGGGAGGATTCCGAAGGGGATCGGCGTTTCCTTGCCCGTCAGATGGCCGAGAAAGCCGGGCACCCTCTCCGCCTCGGAGACATCGATCGAGCGGATCAACGCGTGCGGCACACGCGAGCGGACGAGCTTGACGTGGCACATGCGCGGGAAGGCGAGATCGTCCGCGAACTTTGTGGCGCCGGTAACCTTGGCGCGGCCGTCGACGCGGCGGAACGGCTTGCCGATGAGGTTGAGCTCGCGCTGGGGCTCGGGCTCGGGTTTGCGTACGGGTTCGGCCATGGCGGTTTAGTCCTCTCCGGGGAACGGCGAGCCGTAGAAGACTTCTGCGGGCGGCGTCCAGTCCTCGCCGCGCATCCGGGCGGCGGCCCACTCCACCCCTTCGACGATCTTGTGGTAGCCGGTGCAGCGGCAGAGATTGCCGGCGAGCGCCTCGCGGATCTCGTCGCGGCCGGGGTGTGGCTTCTCCGCGATCAGCGCTTTAGCCGCCATCAGGATGCCCGGCGTGCAATAGCCGCACTGGGCGGCGCCGAGATCGGCGAACGCCGCCTGCAGCGGATGGAGCTCGTTGCCGAGCTGCAGGCCTTCGACGGTCTCGATCTCCCGGCCGGCCATTTCAGCGGCGAGCGCCAGGCAGGAGAGCACGGGCCGGCCGTCCACCAGGACCGTGCAGGTGCCGCATTCGCCCAGCTCGCAGCCGTGCTTGGTGCCGGTCAGGCCGCACTCTTCGCGCAGCACCTCCAGCAGCGTGTGATGGGTGGGGAAGGCCACGGCCCGCTCTTCGCCGTTGATCCGCAGCCTGAGGGTGGTCAGGTCATTCATGGACGCGTCTCCGGCTGTTCCAGTTTCATTCCTTGCGCCAGCAGACCCCGTACCAGCAGCTCGGCGCACTCCCGGCCGATCTCCCTTGCGCTCTTGCCGCCGTCGGGGCGAAACCACTTCACGGTCCAGTTCACGGCGCCGAGGATGGCCAGCGCGCTCACCTTGGAATCGATCGCGCGGAAGACGCCGGCGGCCATCCCTTCTTCGAGGATCTCGCGGAAGGCTTTCTCGTACTCGTCCCGCCGCGCCTGCACAGCCTGCCGCCACGGCCCGCCCAGGGCTTCCACCTCCAGGTGGGCCAGCGAGCCGGGAGTCTCTTCGTTCAAGCGGACGACGTGCCCTTCGATCAAAAGGAAGAGGCGCGCATCCGCCCGCAGGTCTCTCTCCCGGGCCTGCGCCGCGAGGTCGAGGAGTCCTGTGAGGGCGTCCTCCTGCACGAAGGCGAGCAGCTCTTCCTTGTCCTTGAAGTAATAGTAAAGGTTTCCGACGGCCATCCTCAGCTCCGCCGCGATGTCGCGCATCCCGGTGGCTTGAAGGCCCTTGCGACGAAAGACCCGAGAGGCTGCATCGAGGATTTCGCGCTTCTTTTCCACGACCTTGGCGGGGATATCGAGCTGTCGAGCTCGGGCCGAGATTTGAACCATCGTTCAAAATTGTGGCAGGGGGTCGACCCGCATGTCAAGGTGCCTGCCCTGCGGTATGGTACGGCCCTGTCCCTGTTGTGGGGTGCGAATTCGGGAGGGCGCCACGATGTCTATCGCCAACGTCACGGTCACCACGGAGGAGCTCCAGGAAGCCTGGCGGCTCTTGTCGCCCGAGGAGCGCCGCGAGAGCTTCAGCCTTCTTGCTCCCGAAGACGCCCAGGAGTTTTTCCTGGAGATGCGGCCCGCCGATCAGCTTCTGATCGTGCGCGACTCGCCGCCGGCGATCCGGCGCTCGTGGCTTCGCTTGCTGGCTCCCGACGACGCCGCCGACCTCCTGCAGGAGGCCGAACCGGAAGAGCGCTCCGAGCTCATGGCGCTGCTCGATCCCGCGACGCGCCGTGAGGTCAACGCCCTGCTCGCCTACGAGGAGGACGACGCCGGCGGCCTGATGAGCCCCCGCTACGCCCGGCTGCGTCCCGACATGACGGTGGACGAGGCGATCGGCTACCTCCGCATGCAGGCGCGCCAGAACCTGGAGACGATCAACTACGCCTACGTCCTCGACTCGCAACAGCGCCTGCTCGGCGTGATGTCGCTGCGCGAGCTGTTCACCGCACCGGGCGACAAGCGAGTCTCCGAGGTGATGAACACCGATCTGGTCACGGTCTCGGAGGACACGGACCAGGAGACCACCAGCCAGCTCCTCGGCCGCCATGGCGTCATCGCCATTCCCGTGCTCGACGACGAGGGGAAAATGAAGGGTATCGTCACTTGGGACGACATCGTCGACGTCGTCGAGGAGGAAGCCACCGAGGACATCCAGAAGATGGGCGGCTCGGAGGCCCTCGACGCGCCGTACCTTCAGGTCGGCCTGCTGGACATGATCAAGAAACGGGCGGGCTGGCTCTCGGCGCTGTTCATCGGCGAGCTGCTGACGGCGACGGCGATGGGGTATTACGAGAAGGAGATCGCGCGGGCCGCCGTGCTGGCGATCTTCATCCCTCTCATCATCAGCAGCGGCGGCAACTCGGGCTCGCAGGCGACGACGCTGATCATCCGCGCCCTGGCGCTTTCCGAGGTGCGCCTGCGCGACTGGTGGCGGGTCTTTCGCCGCGAGCTCGTCTCGGGTCTCGGTCTGGGGGGCATCCTGGCGGTTCTCGGGTTTACCCGCATCGCCATCTGGCAGTCGGCGTTCCACACCTACGGCGAGCATGGATGGCTGATCGCCACCACCGTGGCTTTGAGCTTGGTCGGAGTGGTCTTGTGGGGGACCCTCATCGGCTCGTCGCTGCCCTTCCTTCTTCGTCGATTGGGATTCGATCCGGCGAGCGCCTCGGCGCCCTTCGTGGCGACGCTGGTCGACGTCACCGGCCTCATCATCTATTTCACGTTCGCCAGCCTCATCCTGCGGGGCACGCTGCTCTGACGATGGGACTTTTCCAGCGCCTCTGCCGGGCCTCGGTAGGGGCGCAGCATGCTGCGCCCCTACCGCTCCTGCTGCTCCTGGGCCTCACCGCCTGCGGGGGCGACGCCTCCTCCGGCAGTGGCACGGCGCCAGGCGCGCAGCCGAACAAAGAGCCGGCGGTTCCGAAACTGTCCGCGGCTCCGGAGGTGGGAATCGAGCTGCGGCGCGGTCGCGAGCCGCGGGAGCTGGCGCGGATCGGCACTCGCGGCGTGACCATCGGTCCGGAAGGTGGACCGCTCGCGTGGAAGCTCTTCGCCGAGCCCCGCCGCGCCGACGATGCCTGGTACTTCTTCCGGGTCTTCGCGCCGTTCACGATGAAATCGCCCGCAGGAGACCTGGCGTTTCGCGGTCACGGCCAGGTGAAACCCGGGCCCGCCGAGCGGCGGATGATTCTCGAATGGGCGCGCCAGGTGGCGACCGAAGCGGCTGGCGGACGGGGCGGAGCCGCTTATGGACTGGTTCTCGCCTGGCATCAGGGAGGGCCAGCCGGCCTCTGCGAGGACGTCGTGCTCTATCTCACCGGCGAGGCGGTCGCCACGGGGTGCGGTTGGGAGCGCGAGGTGGTCGGCCGGCTCGATCCGGGACCGCTCGGTCAGGTCTACGAATGGTTCGACCGCTTTCAGCCGTTTCAGATGGGTGGCGACGAGCGGGACGAGAGCCCTCGTTCCGGCAAGCTGCAGGTGCGCTTGATCTTTGCCGGCCACGGCAGCCGGTTCACCAAGCCGGCGGAGCAGCGGGAGATCCTGTCCTTTGCGGCGGCACTCTTTGGCGAGCTGGCGGCAAGGAGGCGAGGCGCCATTGCGACGGCCGTTCCCACAGCCCCGGGGCCGCCGCCGGCCGCGCCGGCGTCGCGGCTCCTGATCCCACCGGGTGCTGGCCTGCGGTCTCAGGGAATCCTTCTCGATCTCCCCGAGAGGCCGCCGCCGGTGCCGCGGCCCTCGCCGCCTCGGGCCTCATCGCCCGCCCCTTCTCCTCCCACGACACCGGGAGAGGAGGGAATTCCGATGCCTCTGTCTATCTCGCGGTGAGGCTTACTCGCCGCTCTTTCCCCAGAGCTCCTCCAGCCGCCGGTCGCGCCCGCAGCCGGTGCGGTAGAAGTTGTAGCGGATCGGGTTCTTCTTGTAGTAGTCCTGGTGGTACTCCTCCGCCGGATAGAACGGCGAGGCCTGCACGATCTCGGTGGCGATGGGCTGCTTGAAGCGCTTCTGCACCTCGGCTTTCGACGCTTCGGCGAGGCGCTTCTGAGTCTCGTCGTGATAGAAGATCGCCGAGCGGTACTGCGTTCCCACGTCGCAGAACTGGCGATCCTTGGCGAGCGGATCGATGTTGTGCCAGTAGACGTCCAGCAACTTCTCGTAAGCGATCTTGGAGGGGTCGTAGACGACGTCGACCGACTCGGCGTGGCCGGTGCCACCTGAGGAGACCTCCTCGTACGAGGGATTCTTCTTGTGACCGCCGGTATAGCCGGAGGTGACGGAGATCACGCCGGGGAGCTGATCGAACGGGTGTTCCATGCACCAGAAGCAGCCGCCGGCGAACGTGGCATGGGCCTGGTGGGCCGGTGCCAGCGCCGCTTTGGCATCTCCGGGGCTCGGCGCGGCCGCCATCAGCAGTCCCGCGAATACCAGCCAGCCCCGGGTGAAGATCCGTTTCATCATTCGTTCTCCTTCCGCTTCTTCCTTCCATTGCATCCTACGTGCCGCCAGACCGGCCGGATTCGCGTCCCGCTTTCCGGTCTGCCGGCACGGTGTTTGGTAGCAGCCACCTTCAAGAAAAGGAGGAGTCATGAGGAAGCCCTTGGTTCTCGCCCTGCTGTGCCTGGCGCTGGCGACCGCCGTCGCCTCCGCCACGACCATCGTCTACGTCCCCATGCGGCGGTCGGTGCAGATGAGCGACCTGATGCTCGTCGGCTACGTCCTCGGCGCGCAGGCGGAGTACAACCGCGAGGGGGAGATCGTAACCCGGGTCGACGTGCTGGTCGAGGAGCCGCTCAAGGGAGCGGCCGGGTCCGGGCAGATCGTCTCCTTCCATGCCTGGGGAGGGAGCCTCGACGGCGTCGACGTCGAAACGGTAGGGGAGGCGCAATACCGGCTGGGAGAGAAGGTCCTGGTGCAGCTCGAGGACATCGACGGCGAGCTTCACACCCTCGGGCTCGCCTTCGGCAAGTGGAACGTCGTCCGCGACCAGGCGGGTGTGGACCAGCTGATTCGTTTATTTTAAGTTGACCAGCTTTTCTTGGACCAGTCGCACAATGGACTCGATATCGTTCTCCTTGATATCCAAATATCCGATGTTGCTGGTCATGCCGGGAATCGAGGTTGCGTCGAGACGGATGGGTAAGATGTATTCACGGTTTTCCTCAAGAGCTCTTGCCTGTGCGGCTCTGCGCTCGAGATTCGTCCATCCTTTGGTTGCATAATGCTGAGAGATGAGAAGCAGGCAATACTTCGCTCGTCTGCCATACACGTCGGTCAAGTGCGCGGACAAGTCCTTGCCCCATAAGTCCGCCTTAAAATACCGATCATAAAACACAGCGATGTTGCGCGCCTTTAACTTGGCTGCCAACTCCTCTGCTATCGCGCGATCTTCTCCAGCAAAGGATATTGCGACATCATAATGCGGAATGCTTGCGGCTGGTTCGTTGGCTCGACTAGGTTCAGCGGCAATCTCGTCCGTAGGTTGACTGAGAAGCAGAGCGGTAGCCGCCTCGAGAAGGTCCGGCACCGCCTCGGGGACTCGATCTTCAGGGTTCTCGACTTTCAGGCCAACAACAACTGAAATTCTCTTCGCCTTCGGGTTGTGTTTGATCGCCTCCGCTAGGAAAGTTTCGGCTGCCGCTATAGCTCCGGCCCCCTTCAGTTTCAGGCTCGCGTCAGTGATGAAGCCGAGATTCTCGCTCGCGAACATCAGGGCAGCTTTATAGACATCGGCAGCGTCTTCCGGGCGTCGGTGCGAGAGCATCATCTCGGCTATAGTGCAGTACTCGATCAAGGCGTTGGTCAGGGCGCCTTGCTGCCGATAACGCTCAGCCAAACAAACATGGTACGAAGGGTTCTCCGGTTCTAGCTCTGCGAGTTTCCTGTAGATGGCAATCTCGGAGGTCAGGTTCTCGTGTTTGTGGTAAAAATCCGCGATTACTTGGTATTGAGTGCGTGCCTCATTTACCAATCCTTGACGATGGTAGAGTGCAGCTAGACCTTCGTAGGTTTCGAGCCTGCCTGGATCCAGTTTTATTACCTTTTTTGTTATTGCCACGGCCTTGGTGGGCAGTCCAGCCTTCTCATAACGATCGGCAATCTGCAAGAAAAGATCGGATGCTTCGCTGATCCGTCCTAAACGCGCATAAAGATCGCCGACGCGATTGAGCAGCAGCGGGTCGTTAGGGTTCCTGGCAAGTAACTGCCGGTATTCGGCCAAGGCCGCCTCGAACTTGCCCCGCGCCACAAGTTGATCGGCGGATTCGATTGTGGCCTCGCGGTTAATCACGGCTACCTCAGTTTACGCCTGGCCCATCGCAAGGCTTGTGGTGGTTATCGGTCCTCAATTCACCCGGCGTTTCGACTAGGAGCTTACGCCGAGGGTTCGGACTCCGGCCCGGGGCCGTTCTGCTTGAAGCACGAGAGGAACATCAGCAGCACCCCGGCCGTAATGGCGACGTCGGCGACGTTGAAGATGCCGGTGTGGAGAGGGCCGACCCCCAGGCTGACGAAGTCGATTACCTGGCCGTGGTTCGCCAGGCGGTCGATCAGGTTGCCGAGCCCGCCGCCCAGGATCAGGGTCAGCCCCGCCTTCTGCCGTGGAGTCAGGCCCGCCGCCCGGAAGGTGAAGACGAGGAGGGTCGCCAAGCTCACGGCGACGAAGACGACGCCGACCAGGAAACGGGCCGTGGCGGGCAGATTGGCTCCCAGGCTGAGAAAGGCGCCGGGGTTCTCCGTGTACTCCAGCCGCACGGCGCCGCCGAGCAGGGTCACCGGCGGCGACGACTCCAGCGCACCGCGGGCGATGGCCTTGACCGCCTGGTCGCAGCCGGTGCACGAGACGAGGCCCAGGGCGAGAAGCCCGGAGCGGAGGGGGTTCTTCATCGCGGTCACTGGGCCTTGATTTCCGTCCATAGCTCGTCCATCAACTGCAACGTCTTTCCCAGGTCCTCGATCAGCTCGCAGCGGTCGAGGACCTCCTCCGGCGGATAGATCGCGGGATCGCGGCGAATTTTATCATCGATCAGCGGCCAGGCGGCCCGGTTGGCCCCCGCGTAATGAACGCCGTTGACGATCTTCGCCGCCGTCTCCGGCTCGAGGACGTAGTCGATGAAGGCGTAGGCGGCGTCCAGGTTGCGGGCGCCCTTCGGAATCGCCAGGTTGTCGATCCACAGCGTGCCGCCTTCCTTGGGCACCACGTAGGCCAGCCGGTCCGGGGCGTTCCCGACCACCTCGGCGATCTCGCCGTTGTAGCCCTGGGCCAGGTCCACGTCGCCGGCGGCGAGGAGATTGGCGAAATCCGAGCTGTTGTAGGTGCGCACCAGCCGCTTCTGCGCCTTGAGCATGGCGGCGGCCCGGCGCAGCGTCGCCGGATCGGTCTCGTTGATCGATTTTCCCATCAGCTTCAAGGCGGCGCCGAAAGCCTCCCGCACGTCGTCCAGCATCAGGATGCGGCCGGCGTAGCGTTCGTCGAAGAGGGCCTGCCAACTGTCGATCGGCTCCTTCACCTTCCGCTTGTCGTAGCCGATGCCGGTGGTGCCCCAGAGGTAGGGCAGCGAGTGGCCGTTGCCGGGGTCGTAGGCCTGATTGAGGAAGCGCGGATCGAGGTTCTTGAAGTGGGGGAGGCGGGCGCGGTCGAGCGGCTGGACGAGCCCCTGCGGCACCAGGATCTTCACCATGTAGTCGGACGGCACCACAATGTCGTAGTCCGCGACGCCGGACTGCAGCTTCGCGAGCACCGCCTCGTTCGAATCGTAGGTGTCGACGCTGACGCGGATGCCCGTTCGCTTCTCGAACCCGGCGATCACCTCCCGCGGCAGGTAGTTCGTCCAGATGTAGACGTTCACCTCCTTGCGGACCACCTCAACCGAGATTTTGTCGCCACAGGAAACCAGGATCGCGGCGGCGCAAGCGATGAGAAAAAACCTTTTCATTTCGGATCTCCTGTGGCGGGAGGGTCCTGCAGCAGCCGGTGAGCGATCACGATCAGGAGGATCGTGCCGGCGAGCAGCAGCGTCGAAACCGCGTTGACCTCGGGCGTGACGCCCACCTTGAGCATCGAGTAGATGTGGAGCGGCAGCGTGGTGGCGCCGACGCCGGCGACGAAGGAGGTGATGACGTAGTCGTCGATCGACAGGGTGAAGACGAGCAGCGCGCTGGCCAGGATGCCCGGCGCGGCGAGCGGCAGCGTCACCCGCCGGAAGGTCTCGAAGGAGCTCGCGCCGAGATCCCGGGCCGCCTCCTCCAGGGTCGGATCGAGCCCGGCGAGGCGCGCCCGCACGACGATCGCCACGTAGGAGACGCTGAAGACGACGTGCGCGATCACCACCGTCCACAGCGATAGCCGCAGCTCCACGGCGCCGAAGAAGGTGACCAGCGCCGCGCCGAGCACCACCTCGGGAATGATCACCGGCAGGTAGAGCAGGGCCTGGGTGGTCCGCTTGCCGCGGAACTCGTGCCGCGCCAGGGCCAGAGCGGCGGGAGTGCCGAGGAGCACGGCCGCCACGGTCGTCAGGCCCGCCACCAGCAAGCTGTTGCGGACCGAGCGGAACAGCAGGGCGTTGTCCAGGAGCCGGCGGTACCAGTCGAGGGTGAACCCCTGCCAGAACGCCGTCTGCCGCGCCGCGTTGAAGGAAAAGACCACCAGCACGGCGATCGGCGCATAGAGGAAGAGGTAGACGAGCGCCGTATGCGCCGCCAGCCATCGCCGCTGCCAGCCGCCGCCGTTCACAGCAGCTCCTCGCCGCCCCGCCGCCTGGCGTAGACGGCATAGGCGAGCAGCAGGACGAGTACGGCGGCCATCAGCTCGAAGGCGATCGCCGAGCCGAACGGCTTGTCGCGGGCGACGGCGAACTGGTTCTGGATGAGGTTGCCGAGGAGCATGCCGCGGGCGCCCCCCAGCAGGTCGGAGACCACGAACTGGCCGAGGCTGGGGATGAAGACGAGCACGATGCCCGCGGCGATCCCCGGCGCGCTCAACGGCACCGTCACCCGCCAGAACGACTGCCCGCTGCCGGCGCCGAGGTCCGCGGCCGCCTCCAGCAGCGACCGGTCGAGCTTCTCCAGCGAGGCGTAGAGCGGCAGGATCATGAACGGCAGCTCGCCGTAGACGAGCCCGATCATCACCGCCGCCTGGGTGTAGAGCAGCTCCACCGGCTGATGGAGAAGTCCGCCGCCCACGAGCACCAGGTTGAGCAACCCCTCCGTGCGCAGGATGAACATCCAGGCATAGGTGCGGATGAGAAAGCTGGTCCAGAACGGCACCACCACGAGACCGAGCAGCAGTCCCTTCCACCGCTGCGGCGCCAGGATCGCCAGATAGTAGGCGATGGGGAAGCTGACGATCAGGCAGAGAACGGTGGTCAGCGAGGCCATCCACAGGGAGCGCCAGCCGATCTTGAGATAGATCCACGCAAAGGAGCGGACGTAGTTGGCGAGGAACGCTCCGGAGCGGAGATACGAGACGAGGTCGCCGACCGGCTCGATGCCGCCGTAGGTGCCCCGCGCGGCGAAGCTGACGGCGAGCATCAAGGCGAGCGGCGCCAGGAAGAAGATCCCCAGCACCAGCCAGGTGGGCAGGAGAAGAGGATAGGCGGCGCGGCCTTTGCGGAGGCTCACGAGCGAAGCACCACGCTGTGCCGCGGATCCCAGCCCAGAAAGGCCGGGCTGCCGGGAGAGAACGGCGGGGTTTCGCCGGTGTTCTGGGAGTAGACCGTGAAGCGCTCGCCGCGGCCGTCGCGGACGATCCACTCGGTGCTGGCGCCGTGGTAGACGCGGTCCTCGACGGTGACCGCCAGCGCGACCTCGGAAGGGGCCGGCACGGCGCGCAGGGTGAGCTTCTCCGGCCGCACCACGAAGCGCACCGGCTCCCGCCGCAGCCTTGGCGGACCCTGCTCAGGCACTGCGAGCTCGGTGCCGTCCGCGAGCTGCAGGAGGAGAAGCCCGCCTTCCGCGCCGCGCACCTCGGCAGTGAAGACGTTGGTGGCGCCGAGGAAGCGGGCGACGAGCTCCGTCTCCGGCGACTCGAAGATCCCCGCCGGCGTCCCCACCTGCTCGATCCGGCCGCCGTTCATCACCGCGATGCGGTCGCTCATCGCCAGCGCCTCCTGCCGGTCGTGGGTGACGAAGACGAAGGAGATGCCGAGCGCCCGCTGCAGGCTCTTGAGCTCGACCTGCACCTCCTTGCGCAGGTTGGGATCGAGCGCCGCCAGCGGCTCGTCGAGCAGCAGCACCCGGGGCTCGAGGATCAGGGCCCGGGCGAGGGCCACCCGCTGGCGCTGCCCGCCGCTCAACTGGTCCGGCCGGCGCTTCTCATAGCCGGTGAGGCGGACGAGCGTCAGGACCTCCGCCACGCGATCGGCCTGAGAGGCCCGCGCCGGCGGTTTGTAGCGCAGGCCGAAGGCGACGTTCTCCTCGACCGAGAGATGGGGGAACAGCGCGTAGTGCTGGAAGACCATGTTGACCGGCCGCCGGTGAGCCGGCCTATGGGTGACGTCGCTGCCGTGGATGAGGATGGCGCCGGCGCTCGGCTCCTCGAAACCGGCGATCAGCCGCAGCAGGGTCGTCTTGCCGCAGCCGCTGGGCCCCAGCAGGGCGAAGAATTCGCCCTGGCAGACATCCAGCGAGACCGCGTCGACGGCGGTGACGCCGCCGAAGCGCTTGGTGACGCTCTGGATCTGGACGCTGGAATCGGTCGCCATGGCCCCGGGTCAGCCGGCGCTTGTACCACAGGGCCGCGGGGCGGGCAAATCGGGCGTCGGCGGGAGATGCTTGTCATCCGGGGCTTGGAGCGGCCGCGACCGCTCCAAGCCCCGGCGGTTCCTACATGATCCGTTCCGCCGGCGAAGGTCTGGCGGCCGGGAAACGGCGGACCCTCGTCCTGGAGCCGCTCCTCGCGGGGTACGCCGCCGGCCGGGCGGCGTGGGCGAGCCGGTCCCTCCGGCGAGCCGCCCAATCGCCCTTCGCAGGAGCTTCCGCTCCGGTCAAGATGTGGCCGCCCGGGAAGCCGAAGACACGGAGGTCGCTGGTCCACTCCTCCCACGGGTACCCCGGCTCGATGTAGTAACCCTGTCCGAAGAGATCGCCGTGTTTCTCGAAAGGCCAGCGGCCTTCCAGAAACAGCAGATGGTTCTCGTCCTCGACCCCTTCGACCACCAGCGGCTTGCCGGGGATCAGGTTCATGGCGATGCGCTCGATCGCTTCGTCCGGATCGTCCCCGCGGATCGCCATCGCCTGCTGGAACCCGCGAAAGTCGAGCTTGGTCATCTCGACCCGCTCTCGCAGCGCGATCTTCACCTCCGGCCGCCAATTGTTGAAGTCGTCGGCGCAATAGCGAAGGTCGAAATCGGATTGCAGGAGCTTGAGGCCCTTGAGAGAGCGCACGGTCGTCTGCTCATTGACCTCGAAGAGGACGTTCCTCTCCCAATAGTGCTGGTATCGCTTGAGAAAGTCGGTCAAGAACGGGCAATTGAGCGTCTCCGGATCGAGGTTGATGGTGAAGAGAAGGTGCCTCGCTCCGGCGTTGCCGGCCTCGGCGGCGCTCACCCGCAGCAGGGAAGCTGTCTTCATGGCGGTGAGCATCAAGAGCAGCCGAAGAAGCCCGGGATCGAATCCGGGAAGTTGGCTGCGGATCTGCCGGAAGTTCTCTCCCAGCGAGCCGATAGCCAGGCTCTCGAAGCCGATGACGACGGGCACCGGCGTCGGCCGCACGATCTGAATGATCGGCTCCAGCTTGGTCCCCAGGGTGACCACGAACCTGCGCAGCGGCTCGCTCAATTCCTGCCACGCTTCCGGCGCATAGTCCTCGATCAACCCGCGCAGGTCTTCCGGGAAAGTGACGACGGGAAGCTCGGGCTTGACCGGCCTCGGCAGAGCCCCGGCTTCCAGATCGTGGACAGACCCGCCGGCAGGGCGGTCCGGCTGTGCCGGCGCGGGGACGGCGGCGATGCCCGGCTTCTTTTTCCTCTCCTGGCCGCCTCCGGGCAGCCTGCGAGGCGACGAGCCGACTTCGAGAGCTTTCATCAACTGCCCCCACCCCTTCGCCTCGAAGAGATCGATCCACTGGAACTGGGAGAGCCCCTCCGGCACTTTGCAGCTCTCCAGCCGCACCGGGATCAGAAAGATGTCGTCCGGCAGCTTTTCGTTCCACAGGCTCAGGGCGTCACGGATCTCCTTCTGGAGGAATCCTCGCTTGCTCACCGAGCGCCGCGAAATGCAGGCGAGGAAGAAATCCGCGTTTCTGATCGCCTGTTCGATGCTGGGACGCCAGAGCTGTCCGCCCAGGACGTCCCGCGTATCCATCCATGGCTTGAATCCCGCCTCCGCCAGCTTGTCGTAGATTGCCTCCACCCTTTCCTTGTCTTGTCTGACGTAGCTGATGAAGATCTTGTTTCTCATAGCGACCTCGATCGTTAGGAGGTTTCCACCCCACGCCTGAGTTCCAGGGGGACCGGGTCGCGTCTGGCTTGCTGGAGGGAGTACGAGGAGGTCAGCCGTGGCGGTGGAGCCCTGGAAGGCAGCCCGCAAGTGAGTTGGGTTCGAGAGGTCGATCCGGGACTGCATGCTGTCTTGGGCCGTCGTGCTTTTCGATTCCCGTCTCCTTTCCTGTCGTCCCCCCACCCGATGGGGTGGGAGATTTCATGCTAGCCACGGCCCGAGCGGAACGTCAAGCCTTCTTTGCATACTTGAAGACCTTCATTTCCTATCGCTTCTTTCAGCCGGCTCTGGCTGTGTATAGAATATGGGTATATTACGGACACAGATACTTCGGGAACTCGGGGAGGTCGGTCCATGAGCAGGGCGAGGCAGATCACGATGGCCGACGAGCTGTGGAGCGGCTTGGAAGAGCTGGGGCATGAGCTCGGCTATGCCGACCCCAGGGGATCCAGGTCCCAGCTCGTGCGCGAGATGATCTCCGCCACGATCACCAAGTGGCGGGAGGCCCCCTACATCTGCCGGTCGGCCCGCCACATCTTCCTGGTGACCGCCAATGGCGACGTGTTCTATCGGACCGATCAGGTTTTGAAGCTGAACTCATACCGGGAGCGGCTGCCCTGCGGGCTCGAGATGAAGCCTGAGAAAAGAAGGGATTTCCTCCTCAACCGTGATGTGGCGGTCGAAGAGGCTGAGTGGTTCCGATCGCGATGGCTGCTCAACCATTTCGCGGTCTGGCACGGCGAGACGATCGGCGGCCCGCCGCTCGGCTCCTGGATCGATCGCGATGGCACCGACGCGAAGCTGGCCGACCTGGTGATCAATCAACGCAGCGGCCGTGTGCTCACCCGTGAAGTGCTGGTGGGCTTGCGCGATTACGTTCAATGGCAAACCGGCGGACGCGATCTCCGCGCTCCGACCCCGGCGCCGGAAAGCGACGATCGGCTCGACATCGCGATCGATATCCCAACGCGAAACCTGGACATCTTCGTCATGGTGGATACGGGCCTCTACCGCCACAACGCGGATACCGAAGAAGAGCTCGCCCTGCTCGGGGTCGAGTTTCGGAACCGGGAAGGAGCCCGGTTCAAGGGCAGGGAGCCCGCCCGCGACCCGGAGAATCCCATGGAGGTGCATACAGGCCGGAAGCTCGACGACGTCACCGACGCCAACGCGGAGCAGGTCCGGCGTGAGGTCAGCGCCATGCAGCGGCGTATTCTGGACCTCTGCGAGGCGCCCGATGGCGAGCCGCTGTGCCCGACCCGGGAGGCGAGGAACAGTCTCCTCAGAACCCTCGAGATCCCGTCGCACTTCCTCTATTGCCGGGCTTCTTGGCCGTCTCCCTACTTCGGAATCGAGATCTGCGTCACCTGGGAGAAGCCTCTTCAGGGCGGAGGCGCCTGAGCCGCCGAAGGAGCTCACATCCTGAGGTACAATGTTCGCCTATCAAGATCATGCGTGCCCGCCCGCTACGATGGCTCACAGGAGTGGTTCTGGCGTCCGCGCTCCTCGCGGGCTGCGACGGGGCGGGGGTGTGGCTCTGGGAGCGTCCTTCCCGGGAGGAGAGGCAAGCGATCGAGAGCCGGTACACGCGGTGGCAGACGGCGCTGGATGAGGAGCGGTTCGCCGACGCGTACGCCGTCATGTCCCCCCGGTACCGTGCGGCCCATCCGCTCGCGGAGTTCGCCGATGAGTTCAAGGACCTCTCCTGGGTCCGCTTGAAGCCCGGCTACATCCTGCGGGTCCACGGCTCCGACGCGCGCCTGTATCCCTTCGACGACAACGGCTGGTTCGAGATCTGGAACGGCCCGGACTATGAGTGGGAAGAGATCGGCGGCGAGTGGTATCTGACCGGAGACATGCAGTGGTATACCGACTGATGTCTCGCTGACGGCTCTTCAGACGCGGCCCGGCGGAGAGTGATCCCGCCGGGCGGATCCAGGGGCCGTGTACGTCTCAGTCGGCGATGAGGACGCCGCCGGCTTTCAGGGCTGTCCTGATCTTATCGTCTACCTCCCTTGGGTCGGAAAACTGACTTAAATATAGCAGAAAAAGGAAAGGCGGAAACTACCCATACGGGTAGGTCGTCGCGGGGGCGCGTCCCGGCCCGTCCGGCGCACCATGCTCTGTGGACCTGTCGACAACCTTTCTTCACGGAGGAGGAGCCCTGATGCCGTTGCGCCGTCTCACCGTTCCCATTCTCATGGCCCTGGCAGCCCTCGCCATCGCCGGGCAGGCGGGAGCCCAGCCCTGCCTGATCTTCGTCCATGGCAAGCAGACCGACACCAACACCTTCACCAGCTACAGCGCGGCCCGCAACTACTGGGTGAACGGCTCGAACGACTTCGTCCGCACCGCCACCAAGAGCTTCGCCGCGTCCTTCTACGTGGTGGGCTACAACGGCACGCGGCCCTACTGGGAGCCGCAGGCGGCCGGCGAGGTGGCCAACGAGATCGTCAACGCCACCAACGGCGGCGCCGATGCCGGCGGCAACCGCTGCCGGCTCAGCTTCGCCCAGGGCGGGACCTTCTGGGTGATCGCCCACAGCATGGGCGGCGCCGTAATGGACTTCATCCTCGGCAACAATGACAGCTCGGACCCCAACTTCAACATGAACGGTCCCTATGACGTCGTGGCGCAGCGCATCAGCCTGGCCATCACCACCGGCGGCGCCCACCGCGGCTCGCAGGGAGCCGACGCCGTCTGCCTGCAGTCGAACCCCTTCTGCAGCTTCATCGCCGTCTTCATCCAGAGCTGCGACGACGCCACCTTCTGGCTGCGCAGCTCGGACGACGTGCAGGTGCGGACCTTCTCGAACGCGCCGGCGCGCACGGTCTATCTCACGGGAGGCTACGAGGCCATCTTCGGCGCCAGCGCCTGCCTGACCGGCGAGGACGACGGCGTCGTGCAATACGCCTCGATCTTCGCGTGCAACGGCAGCGCCACGGCGAGCTACGACAACTCGAACGTCTGCGGCAACTCCAGCAAGCAGGAGGCCTCCGGCTTCCGCAACCTCGACGCCACCCACGAGAACCACAGCGACGAGCGCGACGCCAGCGACTCGGACGTGCGCAAGGCCATCCCCGGCGGCATCTGGACCTGCAACGGCGTGCCGTGCGCTCCCAACACCACCGTGCAGAGCTCGATGACCACCGCCCGCTTCATCAGCACCCTCTACTAGGAGAATTCCGACCATGACGATCCATAAGACGATGGCAATCGCGATGGTGCTGGCGGCCGTCCCGGCGCTCGGCGCACGGCCGGCCGCGGCGCAGGTGGAGGCGGGCAAGCTGGCCCGCGAGACGGCGAAAGAGTATCGGGAGCTGGCGCGTTATCCGGAGAGCTCCCGCGCGCTGAGGCAGGGCGAGGCGGATCCGATCCTTGAGAAGCGCCTGCCCACGCGGCAATCGCGGCGCGGCGCGGACGCCAACGATCCGACCCTCTCCGTCTGGGCCTCGAAGGTGAGCTATGAAAAAGGACAGCCGGTGGACCTCTATGCCACGCTGGAGGGCCGCGGCAAGGCCGTGCCGGCCGCGGACGCCATGACCGGCGAGATCGCCGACGCCTCCGGGGCCATCGTCGCCGAAGTCACCTATCGCGACGACGGCCAAGGAGCCGACTTGCGGGCCAACGACGGCGTCTACTCGGCGCGCCTGACGCTGCCCGGAGACCTGGAGCCGGCGCTCGCCGCGAGCTACATGGTGCGGGTCAAGACGCGGCTGGCAGACGGCGATCCCGTCGAGGCGGCCGGCGGCTTCCTCTACAGCAACCCGGCGGCCCGCCTGACCGGCCGCTACCGCGACGTCCTGCGCGACGGCAACCTCGTCGTGGCCGCCGAGGTCGAGGTGAGTGCGCGAGGCCGCTTCCATCTCGCCGCCACCCTGAGCACCCCGGCCGGCGAGCCGATCGGGACCGCGCAAACCGCCGCCGAGCTGGAGCCCGGCCGGCGCTGGATCGAGCTCTCCTTCTACGGGCTGATGTTCCACGACCGTCAGATCGCCGGTCCCTATCGCCTCGGCACCGTGGCGCTCGCCACCACCACCGGCATGCCGAACGCGCTCAACGATCTGGTGGAGAACGCCCACCTCACCCGGCCCTACCGGCTGGAGCAGATGCGGAACCAGGCCTTCGACCGCCCGCAGCTCCTCGAAGCCGCCAAGCGCCTGGAGCTCGACGCGGAGCGCGCCGAGCGGGAGGCGCGGGGCGTGAGGGAGCAGTAAGGGAGCCGTCGAGCTCCATGGAGGTCATGCCGGACGAAGCAGTCTGCTTTTCGAGACCTCACCCCGACCCCTCTCCAGCAGAGCTGGAGAGGGGGGCCGGCTGGAGATGGCGGGGGTGCGAGTCGAGCTCAGGCGAAGAGAGCCGCGATCTCCGTAACCGGCAAGAACATCCGCCGGCTGCCGGCCGCGCTTGACGATCGAGGACGGCAAGTCGGAGAGGGCGATGCTCAGGGCTGAGAGCGTGTAGTAGCCGAGAACCTGGGCGGGTTCGTCGGCCCGCGTCAGGATGAAGCACGATGCCACTCTTCGCCGGCTGTCCTGGCCGGCCTGCGCTCTCAAATAGCGATCGAGCGGCTCCACTCCCGAGGAGAAGGCTGCCCGATTGTGGTGAGCTCCGAGGGGTTCGATCCGATACGGCGGGCT
>DASYTJ010000143.1:0-28549 GCA_036002325.1 Thermoanaerobaculia bacterium
CGCGGCGTCCTGCCCTTCGAAGCCTCACCCCCTGTCCCCCTCTCCCTGACGGGCGAGGGGGGACCCCGGCGTAGGCGATTACCCAAAAAGCAGGCCTCCTATGGGCAAGGCGGGCTGTGGAGCGTCCCCCCTCGCCCGTCAGGGAGAGGGGGACAGGGGGTGAGGCTTCGAAGGGCAGGACGCCGCGATTCTTCTACCTCCCCCCAGATCTCCACAGGGCAGGAAAGGCCGGGTCGCCTACCCGCTGGTCGTGGTGCCGATGACGATCTCCACCCGCCGGTTGCGCGCCCGGCCGGTGTCGGTGGTGTTCGGCACGACGGGGTTTTCCTGGCCGTGCGAGAAGACGCGGATGCGCCCCTCGGGGAAATTGGCCGGCGATTGGTTCTCCAGCCACTGCTTGACGGCGAAGGCCCGCGACTCGGAGAGCTGCATGTTGCTCTGCGGCGAGCCGACGTTGTCGGTGTGGCCGTGGACCTCGACGACGGCGGCGCTGGCCACCAGCAGGTCGCGCAGGAGCTGCTGCATCTGCCGCTCGGCCTCCGGCGTGAAGTTGGCGCTGCCGGTCTCGAAGTTGATGTTCCACGCCCGGCGGCTGACGACGTTGCGCACCGGCTCGGCGGCCGAGAAGGTGGGCCGCTCGGCGGCGGCCACGGCGGTGGCGGCGGCCGGCGCCTGGGAGGCGATCGCCTGGACGTACGAGGTGTCGAGGATGTCGCTCACCGGGTAGTACGACGGCACGAGGTCGGGATACTGCTGCTTGACGATGTCGCCGAACACCGTGTAGGTGGCGGCGAAGAGGTTGGAGGAGCCCGGCGCCATGCCGAACAGCAGCAGGTTGTCCGCCAGGTTGTTCACCGCCGAGCCGCCGAGCGTCACCCGCAGGCCCTGCTTGTCGCGCTCGTTCTGGACGTCGAAGTACTTCTCCCAGTAGTCGGGGCCGGAGTCGGATTCGTGATAGACCTCGGAGCTGACCTCAGCGGCCTTGCGCAGCGCCGCCGGGTTGGTCTTGACGGCGTCGCCGCCCTCGAAGATGGCCTTGAGCATGCCCTCGACGATGGGCCGGTTGTCCCGCATCCACTTGTCGATGCCGATGATGGTGTTCGGCATCTGCGAGCTGTACTCGCGGGTGGAGGCGATGGAGACCAGGCCGCCCCGCTTCTGGGCGACGGTGACGTCGCCCGGCGTCCAGGTGACGACGCCGTTGACGCAGACCTTCTTCGAGTTGCCCGTCCGCCGGCCGTTCTCCACCACCGGCCGGTCCTCGCAGTAGCCGGCGACGTACTTTTCGGCGGCGTCGATGTAGTCGTTGGCGGCCACCCAGTTGAGGCAGTTGGGATCCCAGGTCTTCTCGTCCGGGTTGTTGCACAGGCCGTTGTCGCCCAGCCACTTCTGGGCGATGTTCCAGTCGCCGTCGCGCAGGTAGCCGGAGACCAGGCCGCCTTTGGAGGAGGCCGGGTTCTGCTGCCATTCCGGCAGGCCCATGAACTTGTCCTCGCCTCGCGAGTAGCCGGCCGAGCCCACCACCTTGGCCATGTAGTCGGGGCCCAGGCGCCGCAGGGTGTCGTTCAGCCCCTTGAGAAAGGCGGCCGAGCCGTCGCCCATGATGGCCACGAAGTGGGCGCCGTCGCGCGGGTTCGGGTTGCCGTTCTTGAGCTCGTTGGCGAAGGCGATCAGCGCCTCCTGCATCTTGGTCGCGTCGTCCTCGCGGACGAACTTGAGGTTGACGCCGTTCTTGCACATCAGGCTGCCTTGGGTGGCCTGCTGGCCACCGGTGGCGAACATGAGGCCCATCTGCGCGTTCCAGGCCCAGTGGTAGAAGCGGACCTCCGGCTGATCCTCACACCCCGGCCCGCTCCCTGGCATCTGCACGTTGCGGCTGGACGCCTGCGTGGCCTGGGAGGCCGGCAGGTCGGGAAGGTCCGCCTTGGACGGCACCACGGAATCCCGCCCCTTGGCGCCCGGCACGATCTTGTCCAGCAGGCCGGGAGCGAACCGCCGGACGCTGAAGAACGCAGCCACGAGCAACGCGACGACGATGATGGCCTTCCCCAGAGGGGTGAGCTTCATTTTCTTGTCTCCTGGTGAATAGAGGGATGTTTCGTTGGGTAATCAAGCTAGCAGGGGCGCCTTCGACTGTCAATCTCAAGTCGAAGCGGGCCAGCGGTTTAGGCCGGGTTCCAGGCCTCCGATCAGCTCGTCCATGGCCGGCTTCAGGGAATCGAGGAACCGTTCCGTCTCCACGATCTGGTCCACCACGGTGCCCATGTAGCTGGCGACCTCGGTCGCGCTGAACTGCGAAGCGCTGACCCGGCCGAGGATGACTTCAAATACGTCGGCGAACGCTCCGAGTTGCGCGACCACGCACTGGTCGCGCTTCTGGCACTCGAGCAGCAATTCACGCTGTTTCTCCAGGATGCCGATGTGCCACTGGCGGGTGCGGGCGGTGGCCGGCTCCTGCTTCGCCAGCTCCCGGAGCTGGCCGACCTTCTCGTCTACTTCCGCCAGCCGTTTGTCGACGCTGGGCAGCGGCGCGGCGGCCGGCGCGAACGGCCGCACCGGCTGCAGGCGCGAGTCGCCGCGGCGGCGCTCGGGCGGCGGAGGCGGCGGCTGGGCCTCCCGCGGGGCGTTCGCGGCCGGGCGGATGTTGGCGAGGATCTGCAGGTAGACGACCCGTTCGCGGACGAAGTTCAGATACGCCGTGAGCATGTAGCCGAGCTGCTGCAGGATGCCGGCCTGCGTCGCCGCGTCGAGGTCCGTCCGGTCGGCGAGCACCCTGGCGACGCGGGCGCGGATCTCGATCAGCCGGCGGTAGACCGACAGGTAGTCCGGCAGCAGGCCGGCGCGGATCCAGCCGGCGATCGGGTTCTCCGCCAGCATGCCGTCGACCCTGGAGAGGAGGGCCTCGCGGTCCTTCTCCGCCTTCGCCTCCTGCTGCCGCCGCTCCTCCTCCTCGATCTTGCGGAGGTAGCGGTCTCCCGTCGCCGCCATGCTCACCCAGCCGGTGGCTCCCAGCCCCCAGAGGATCAGCGGCAGCGGATTCCACAGCACCGCCGAGGCCGCCAGGCTCACCGCACCGGTAACCAGGTTGCCGGGCGACTGGATCGCCTTGGCGATGCTCTTCTTGAGGAGGGTCTTGCGATCGAGCGACATGATCGGCGCTACAGAGTCGGGAACCGGTCGCGGATCTCGCGCATGGTCAGCATGAACTCCGGCGTGGTGGCGATGCCGTCGCGCCAGGCGAGCCCTCGCTCGATGAGATTGTAGCTCTCCTGGATACGGGCGCCGGGGATCAACTTGCCTTCCTTGTCGCGGTCGCGTCCCATGAGCCAGATCGTGTCCGCCACCTCCAGCGCCGCGGCGATGTCGTGGGTGACCACGATGATGGTGTTGAGCTCGTGCATGCAGGCCACCTCGTTGAGCAGCTCGGCCACCCGGTCGATGGCCATCGGATCGAGACCGGAGAAGGGCTCGTCGAGCAGCAGCAGGTGCTCGCTGCACATGAACTGCTGGGCGATCGCCACCCGCTGCCGCTGGCCGCCGGAGAGCTGCGGCGGGTAGTGCTTGACCTGCGCCTCCAGACCGAAGCGCTTGAGGTAGTCCATCGCCTTCTCCCGCGCCTGCGCCCGCGACAGCCCGGCCTGCCCGCCGGCAACCATCAGATTGCCGATCACCGTGCGGTGGGCAAACAGCGGATAGTTCTGCGCCACCACTCCCACCATTCCGCGCTGGACCGGCCGGCCGTCCTCGCCGAGCACCACCCGCCCGGAAGTCGGGGAATCCAGGCCGGCGAGGACGCGAAACAGGGTGGTCTTGCCGATCCCCGAGGGACCGAGCAGCCCCACCACCTGGCCGGCGATGGTGCCGGGGCGGACGATGTCGCGAACCTCCAGGTTGACGTCACGCAGGATCGGCACGCCGCCGTAGGTGACGGAGATGTGCTCCGCCTTGAGGATGGTCCCTTTCTGTTCGTACTCGAACGCCACCGCCTATCTCCTCTCCAGGGTCAGGTCGGCGTAGGGGAGGAAGAGGCGCCGCGCGACGCCGATGCCGTAGTCCTGGAGAAGGCCGACGAGCAAGATGGTCATCTGGATGGCGAAGACCTCGGCGAGGTGGAAGTGCTTGTTCTGGTTGAGCAGCATGGCGCCGACGCCGCCCTCGGAACGGGAGATCCCCTCGACCATGGTGAGCATCATCCAGCCGATGGCGGCGTTCTGGCGCAGCACCTCGAAGGCCTTTTCCGCGGTGCCGAGGACGACCACCTCCCAGACCACCTTCCACTCGCTCATCCGCAGCGTGCGGGCGTGGTCGAACTTCTCGCGCGGGATGGCCAGGATCTCCGCCGCCATCGAGGTGACGAAGAAGACCGTCATGCCGAAGACCAGCAGCGAGATCTTGAGCGACCGGCCGCCGCCCACCATCAGGGTGAAGACCAGGGTGAGGCCGACCAGGCCGAGGAAGCGGCCCTTGGAGACGGCGGCGGCGATGGGCCGGAAGGCCGGCACCACGGTCAGATACGAGAGGGCCAGCGAGAAGAGGACGGTCAGGCCGAGGGCCTCCAAGTTCATGCTGAAGCTGGTCCACAGCTCGCGCCCGAGCCCCTGCTCCATCCACAGGCCGCGGAACGCCCGCGCCACCTCGTCCGGCCGCGGCAGCACCGGAAACGGCGAGTTGATCCAGAGGATCAGGACGATCGCCACCTGGAACGCCACGATGATGCGCAGCGTCATGGCGGAGATCGCCCGGTTCGGCAGGAACGCCGAAAGCACGTCCTTCAAGGCTGGCCTCCCCGGAGCCGGTCGAATCGCTCCGAACGAAGGGTGGATTCTATAACGGGGGGCCACCCTGCCCTCCTTCCTGCTACGTAGAGAGCGGGGGTGAGGTTGTGAGCTGCTGGATGGTCCGGTCCAGGGGCGCTCCGCTATGGCCGGCAAGACGCCTTTGGACGCGGGGGGCAGGCTCGATCTTCCCTGCTGTACAATCACGAGGACTTCATCGCTAACGACGAACGGAGACGCCGTGGCCCACGATGTCTTCATCAGCTACTCGGCGAAGGACAAGCCGACGGCCGACGCCGTCTGCGCCGCCCTGGAGGGCCGAGGGATCCGCTGCTGGATCGCGCCGCGGGACATCCTGGCGGGTACGGACTGGAGCGCCTCGATCATCGAGGCCATCAACGGCAGCAAGATCCTCGTCCTGATCTACTCGGCGAGCGCCAATGATTCACCCCAGATCCGGCGTGAGGTGGAACGGGCCGTCAACAAACGGCTGGCGATCCTGCCGTTCCGCATCGAGGACGTCCCGGTCTCCGAGTCGCTGGAGTACTTCATCAGCACGCCCCACTGGCTCGACGCCCTCACTCCTCCTCTGCACGAGCACCTCGCTCTCCTCGGCGACGCCGTGGAGGCCCTGCTGCAGAAGAGAGGTCAGGCGCCTCCGTCGCCACGCCCGGCATCGCCGCCCGGTCCGCCGCAACCCAAAACCCAGCTCGCGGCGCCCTCCCGGCCTCTGGGACTCTGGGTCGGAGCGGGCGCCGCGGTCCTGCTCCTTGCGGCGGTGGCCGTCTATCTGCTTCGCCCCTCCTCGTCCTCGACCCTCGACGGGCGTTTCATCGGCGCGTGGCAGATGCAGGTGCAGACCGCCGGCAACCAGTGCTATGGCACGTCGCGGGTGGACCGTAAGGGCTCCTATGAAACCGAGATCGCCTGCCACGACGGCGGCGCCTTCGCCGCCGACGCCTCGGGCAGCTACCGCACCGTCTCCGCCAACCAGACAGTCACCCCGGGCACCTACCGCTTTCTCGACGCCAACACGATGGTGCTGACCAGCGCCCTGGGCTCCAGCACCTGGACCCGTAAGTCGGGCGCCGTTCCGGACTCCTCTTTCGCCGGCAATTGGGAGACCAGCGCCACGCTGCCGAACGGCACCTGGCAGTGGACTTTCGACATCACCGCCGACGGACGCTACAACCTCTGGCTCCGCCGCAAGGACGCCGGGACCTTCCAGGCCGCCAACGGTCAATGGCGGACCACCTCCTCGATGCAGCCCGCGGACGGCGGCACCTACAACTTCGTCAACGACAGCTCGGTGGAGATGACCGGGGCGCTGGGCAAGGGGCTCTGGACTCGGCGGTGAGCCCGGCCGGCGTGACCCGCGTAGGTGCCCGTCCCCGTCTACCGCTCGCTCGGCGAGGCCATGAACTCAGCCCTGACCACCACGGCCTTCACCATCGAGGGCTACGCGATCCAGCGGAATCTCGGCGTCGTCCGCGGCATCACCGTCCGCTCGCGCTCCATCTTCGGCACCATCGGCGGCTCGCTGCAGACGCTCGTCGGCGGCAACATCACGCTGTTCACGGAGCTGTGCGAGAAGACCCGCGCCGAGGCCTTCGAGATGATGCTCCAGCAGGCCCGGCAGCTCGGCGCCAACGCCGTCGTAGGCATCCGCTACGACGCCACCGAGGTCATGGAGGGCGCCACCGAGGTGCTCTGCTACGGCACGGCGGTGGTGGCGGAGCCGGGCTGAGCATCGAGAAACCGCTCCCGCAGCTCAGGCGTCGGCAACCAGCAGGCTTCCCGCTTGCCGAACCAGCGGTAACGGTTCCGCGCGATCAGGCGGTAGAGCCGGTCGCGGAGAGGGCGAGGAATCAGCCGCAAGACGCCAAGGGCGCGCCAGGGACCGCCGAGGATCCGGACCACGCCCAGAGCTGCGTCACTCTCCTTGTACCAACGGTCCCCCTCGACGAGGATGACGCTGTCGATGGCCTGCCGGTCGACCTGCAGCTCCTCGAGGTAGAGCTGTCCCACCGCGGACTGGAGGGAGGCGAAGCGGAAACGAGCTTGGGGATCGCGCCGGATGATGAACTGCACCGAGCCGTTGCAGAGATTGCAGACGCCGTCGAAGAGCAGCACCGGATGCGGGGATGCCACCATGCCGGTTCATTCTAGAATCAACCGCGGAGGGAGGACGCGATGCAAGAGCTCACCGGCGCCCAGAAGAAGTACCTGCGAGGAATGGCCCACCATCTCAAGCCGGTGGTGCAGGTCGGCAGGAACGGCCTCACGGACGCGGTGCTCGCGTCGATCGGCCAGGCCCTCGACGATCACGAGCTGATCAAGGTGAGGCTCGCCGATCCCCAGGGCCGTAAGCGCGAGCTGGCCGAGGAGATCGCCGAGAAGTCAGGCGGCGCCTGGGTCGGCCTGGTCGGCAACGTGGTGACGCTCTACCGCCGCCAGCCCGATCCGGAGAAGCGCACAATCGAGCTGCCCGGGTAAGCTGCATCCCACCAGAGCCGTCAACGGACTTTGCGCCCGTTGACGCGGGTTGCGGTTGCCGGGTCGTTGCGGTCGCTGCGCCAGGTGGGATGGTTGCAGTGGAAGACGAAATCGCCGTTGTAGGAGGCGACGGCGTGGTCGAAGATCAGCCTGCCGATAGATCGCCAATTCCTGAAGGTGCGCCGCTGAAAGGCCGCCGTGCCGCGCGTCTCTCCCTCATCGGTCACTTCGATCTGGAAAGTGAGGGTACGCTTGGGCGCCGGATCGCCCGGGTCGAAGATCTGGGCCATGATCTCGTCACGGAAATCCAAGGCTTCGCCGGCGATCCGCGGCTGCTCGGGTGCGACCAGTAGGCGCATGAACTCGGGCGTCCGCGTCGGTTCGTGCGCGGGCTTGCCGAGCTCGGCGATCTGATAGAGCTGGCGAATCGTGGGTTGCTTGTCGACGCGCGGAAAGACAACGCCGGCGGTGAGCAGGATTGGCGTCCCGCTGCCGCGGCGCCAAGCGCGGGTGTCCGGAGCATTCCGCAGCTCCGCGTCGTTGATGAAGTCGGTCCGTTCTCCGCCGATATCCTCCTGCGTGAAGAAGTTGGCGGTGCGCAGCGGCTCGGCATGGTTCGGATCGGTTGTGGGGAACAGCTTGCCGATCAGTGATAGAGACCTCGTATGTCCGCGCCGCGTCTCCGTGCAGCAGGTGGAATAGCGCCCGATCGCCAGCGCCCTGCTGCCGTTCGCGAAGTATCCCGAGTAGCCGGTCTCTGCCGTGATCTCCCAGCGTCCGGTCAGGCAGATGCCGTTCGGATGCAGCAGGCGGCGATAACCCTTGCCGTCCGTGCCCCAACGCAGGTCGGCGTGGGAATCGACGGCGCGCTCGCTGGCCTGGCGAAACAGGTACGGCCGGCTGAAGGACAGGAGCCCGCGCAGGACGCTCCCGAAGGTGACTTCATAAGTTGGCAATAACGGCTCGCCGACGCCGCCCCACACCTTCTGATAGGGATTGGCGAAGAGGGCGTCCCGTACCACGGAGAAACGGGATCCCGCGTAGGCGCGATCCGCCTCGGTCATCTGGTTCGTGCCGAAGGATTCCGGTGCCATGGAACCTCCATACCCTGAGGCTCGGCCTTCAGTTACTGAAGAAATACTAGCAAAAATTCTCGTGCCGCGGGAAGCCGCCCGCTCTGAAACCTATTCGCCAGACCGGCATCTTAGTGGCATCACGAACGCGCCCGGGTGAAGCCGGCCCGCGAGTGAACAGCGAGATCTGATCCACCCGTCAACCCTGACAACGTCCAAGAAGGACGAGAGGAGACAGCCATGCTTCACCGGACCACTCTATTCGCAGCCCTGGCACTGACGGCCCAAGGCCTCGCCTTCGCACAGACGCCGCCGATCGCCTTCGAAGAGGTGAGCGGCAGGATTCCGTTCCTCTCCCAAAGCTTGCAGTCCGGCGGCACCGGCGTCGTCGGCGCGGTGTGGTTCGACTACGACCGCGACGGCCGCATCGACCTGTTCCTGCCCAACGGCAAGGGCCGGAGCAACGCTCTCTACCACAACAACGGCGACGGCGCCTTTACGAATCGTGCCGCCCAGGCCGGTCTTGCCGCAAGCTTCGGCGCCGGCGGCGGCATCGCGGCGGACTTCGACAACGACGGCGACCAGGAGCTGCTGGTGACCAGCGATGGCAACTTTCTGAATCCGCCCGGCGAGACCCGCCTGGGGCTCTACCGCAACACCGGCGACGGCACCTTCACCGACGTGGCGGCGGAGGCGGGCCTCACCGACCGGGGCTTCCTGATGGGGCTCGCTTTCGGCGATACCGACAACGACGGCGACATCGACATCTTCGTCTCCAACGCCGGAGCCGCTCCGCCGCTGGGCCTGCCTCCCTACATCTATCCCCACCCTTTCTTCCGCAACAACGGCGACGGCACCTACACCAACCTGTCGCTCGCGCTCGGCCTCGATCAGTATGGTTGGGGCTGGGGCAGCGCCATGCGTGACTTCGACAACGACGGCCACCTCGACCTCTTTTTCACCGGCGCGCTGCCGAGCCCCTTCGATCCCACCGCCTATCTCGGTATCAACGGCGAGGCGAACCACGGCGTGTTGTGGGCCAACAACCAGAACGGCACGTGGAATGACATCTCCGCCACGATGGCGCACGATTTCCGGCATGACTTCTCCAGCGGTGTCGCGGCCGGCGACTTCGACGGCGACGGCTTCGAGGACCTGGCGGTGATGGTCACCTCTCTGCCGCCGCTCTCCGCGAGCGGCCAGCCGGTGCTGCTGCGCAATCTCGGTGGCAGTAACGGATCGCTCCAGATCCGCACCATCGGAACGGTCAGCAACCGCGATGGCGTCGGCGCCCGCGTGACGGTGCGCGCCGACGACCTGACCGAGCTCCAGGAGGTCTACGCCGGCTCCAGTCTGGCTTCGATGCACTCACAGACGCTGACCTTCGGCCTCGGAGACCATCCGCAAGGAACGATCGACGTGCACTGGCCGAGCGGCTACCGCAACCGGATCTACGACATCCGCGCCGGGGAGAAGATTGAATTCCCGGAGATCCCCTGCAGCTTCGATGATCCCTCGCTGAGCCCGTCCGGGTACACGCAGTGCGTCGTCGATTCCCTCGACAACCTGCGGGAGACGGGCATCGTAGAGGTGTCCCAGATGGGCCGTTTTCTGGCGAGCGCGCTACGGGCGTATCAAGAGGCCCACTAGCCTCTGCTCGATCCAGGGGCCGCCGTCATGTAGCCGAAGATGTACTCGAACAGCTCGACGTGGTTGAAGGCGGCGTCGGCGTCGCGGCCCCAGGTGGTGAGGCCGTGGTCGCGAATGAGGAAGCCGGGGAGGCGAGGCGGCTCGGTCTCGAAGCGGGCGATCATCTCCTCGGCGATGGTGGGCACGCGCGCGTGATTGCGGAAGACCGGCAGGTCGATGACCGGCTCCTCGTCCCAGACGCCGAGTCCTTTGATCATCTCCAGCGGCGGCAGGCGGAGAGCGTCTCCCGCGGTCAGCCGCGCCGCCACGTTGCCCGCAATCGAGTGGACGTGAAAGCAGGCGCGGGCCTCGGGGAACAGGCGGTAGATGGCGTCGTGGATGCTCGTCTCGGCGGACGGCCGGTCGTCTTCCCGGCCCCGCTCCAGGACCTCACAACCGGGTGCCATGCGCAAGAAGTCCTCGGGCTGCAGCCGCCCTTTCTGCTTGCCGCTGGCGGTGATCCAGAAGGTGCCGTCCGCCAGCCGCAGAGAGAGGTTTCCCGCCGTGCCCATCATCCAGCCGCGGTCGTAGAAGAGGCGGGCGGCGGCGGCGAGAACGTGGCGGGGATCGGGAGCGGCCATGGTGGAGGGACTCTATCCGATCCTCTCGTTTCCCTCTGTCTCCTTTCTGCTAGATTCCCACACCAGAAAGGTAGGACGCGCCGCGGGCGCGAGGAGGTTCGTGTATGGCAACGCTGACATTTCCACAGGAAGGGCGGACGGTCGAGGATCCACAGGAAATCTCCCGCTTTCTCGCCGGTGTCGGGATCTGGTACGGCCGTTTCGACGGCACGGACTCGCTGCCGGAGGACGCCGGCGATCAGGAGATTCTGGACGCCTACAAGGGCCCCATCGAGAAGCTGATGGCCGAGGGCGGCTACCGGACGGCCGACGTCATCAACGTCAGGCCCAGCACTCCCGGGCTGGACGCGATGCTCAACAGGTTCAACAAGGAGCACTGGCACGACGAGGACGAGGTCCGCTTCATCGTCCACGGCCGCGGGCTGTTCCATATTCATCCCCAGGAAGGGCCGGTGTTCAGCCTCGAGGTCGTCAAGGGCGACATGATCCGCGTGCCGCGGGGCACCCACCACTGGTTCGACCTCTGCACGGACAAGACCATCCGGGCGATCCGCCTGTTCCAGGACACGTCGGGCTGGACGCCGCACTACACGGAGACCGGCGAGGAGACGAAGTTCCAGCCGCTCTGCTTCGGGCCGGCTTACATCCCGGCTCACGGGACGCTCTAGAGAGTGCCTCTCCCGGAGGAGATCGGGGCCGTCCTGACCGATATCGAGGGCACGACGACCTCCATCTCCTTCGTCTACGACGTCCTCTTTCCCTACGCCGCCGCCCGCCTCGACGAGTACTGCTCGCGGACCGCTCCGGAACCCGAGCTGGCCGAGGCGCTGGCTCGCCTGCGCAGCGAGTACGAAGAGGAGTCCAGACGAGGAGCCGCACTGCCGCCGTTCGGCGACGGCGCCGCCTACGCCCGTCACCTCATGGCGGAGGACCGCAAGTCGACCGGTCTGAAGCTGCTCCAGGGGGTGATCTGGGAAGAAGGATACCGGACCGGCGCGTTGCGCGGCCATGTCTTTCCTGACGTGCCGCCGGCCTTGGCGACTTGGAGCGAGGCTGGGATCCGTCTGCGGGTCTTTTCCTCCGGCAGCGTGCGGGCGCAGAAGCTCCTTTTTGGCCACACCGACTTCGGTGACCTCACTCCCCTGTTCGAGGGCTTTCACGACACCACGACCGGTCCCAAGCGCGAGCGGGCATCCTATACGGCAATCGCCGAAGCGTACGCATTGCCCGCCGGTGAAGTCCTCTTTCTCAGTGACGTGCGGGAAGAGCTGGACGCGGCCGCGGCGGCGGGAATGCGGACCGGGCTGGTCGTGCGTCCTGGGAACAAGCCGACGGAGGCGGGAGGGCATGCGAGTTATCGGGATTTCAACGAGCTGCGGTGCTGAAATTTTGCAGGATTGCGAACAGCAGCGCCGCCTGAGTCATTTCAGCCTCCTTCGCAGACTCTGGAGCACCTAAATAATAGAGGCATCAGACGCTCTATCTTGAAAGGAGCTCTCCGTGCGAAAGAAGCTGATTCAGTTGGCCTTGGCCTTGGCGGCCCTCGCCGCGATCGCGATGTCCCAAGTCACTCCAGCGAATGCTTGCAGTCATTGGATCTGTTGCTACCCTGACGAGTGCCAATGCTGTGCGGTAATACAAGGCTACATAGAATGTCCCCTATGCGGTTAGCGAGATCGCGGGGATAGAGGGCGTCTTCCCGGCGCTCACCGCTTCGGCGTCAGCGTCAGCTTCTCCTTCCCCGCCTTCTCCACGGCGTCACGGGTGAACAGCATCGGGTGATACTCGTTGCGGCTCCACAGCTCCGTCTGGTCTTCCCGATGACGGTGGAACACCTGCGCGTTCTGCCCTGTGCTGTTCACGGATAAGGAGCGTGCGAGGTCGCTAAGGTCCACGATCAGTCGCTGCGACACCCCGAAGGTCACGCGGAAGGGGTTCATGCGGTTCGGCGTCATGGAGTCGACGCTGAAGGCCTCGCCGGGCAGAGCCACAGGCTTACCGTTGAACATCTTTTTCAGGGGCGGAACGTTGCCGAGCGGCTGATGGGCGAAGACGGCGCGATGGAGGCTCCCCCACCGCCAGTACGCAGGATTGTCTCCCAGCCGCTTGCCGAGATCGGCGACGGCCTCGCTGAAGGCGCGGCGGACGATATCGTCCCGGGTTTCCACCTTGCTCGCCGTGCGCCGGTCGTCGAACCATGGGGTGTCGGGCTTCTTCATCATCTCGACGTACATAGGCGTCTGGTTGAAGCCGGTGGGCCGGTAGGCCTTCATCAGGTCGTCGCCGAGCTCGTCGCCGACGATGGCGGGAATGAGCTTGGAGTGCCAGGCAAACCAGATCGTCGCGCCGGTGCTCTCGGGATTGAAGCGGAGGTCCCACTTGCGCACCAGATCGAGAGCCTTCCGTTCGCGGTCGTTCGCCGGCTGAGCGGCGGCCAGCAGGTATGGGCGCAAGGCCGCCGCCGGCGGCGAGTAGGTCTCGGCCTGGAAGCGCCGCATGTCGTCGAGCGTCACCTTGGGATTGGCAGCCAGCAGCTCGGTGACGCGGGCGGCGCGGTAGGGATCGGCGTAGTCGTGGCCGATCAAGTGCGGATAGCTGTCGGCCACCACTTTGTTGTTGGCGGTGACGATGAAACCGGCCGCCGGATTGTAAAGGCTCGGCATCTGATCGAACGGCAGAAATCCTTTCCATCCGCGGTCGGCGGCGCTGGCGGGCACCGGCACGAGCCCATCCTGGCCGGGCGCGCGGACGGGGATCAGGCCGGCGCCCTGGTAGCCGATGTTGCCGTCGACGTCGGCGTAGACGAAGTTGAGGGTAGGCGCGCTCCACAGCGACAGCGCCTGGCGGAAAGAAGCCCAGTCGCCCGCGGTGTTCAAGCCGGCCAGCGACTCGAACAGCCGGCTCGGCTCGGCGAGCGTCCAGCGCAGGGCCAGCGGCGGCATGCCCTTGAGCTCCTCCGCCTCGTTGACCAGCGGTCCGTCCGGCGTGACGACGATCTCGAAGCTCTCGGTCTTACCGCTCCTCAGCTTCAGCGTCTCCTTGACGATCTGGGTGTCCCGCCACTCGCTCCCCACCTTTACCTGCCGCTTGTCGTTGAGGGTCTGGACGAACAGATCCTGGCTGTCGCCGCACATGTTGGAGATGCCCCAGGCGACGCGCTGGTTGTGGCCGATGAGAATCATGGGCACGCCGGGGAAGGAGAATCCGGCCAGGTTGAAACGGCCGGAATGGAGGCCGTTTTCGTACCACTCGGAGGGCATGTTCAGCCACAGGTGGGTGTCGTTGGCCAGCAGCGGCCGGCCGCTCGCCGTGCGGCTGCCGTGGACCACCCAGTTGTTGCTGCCGCGGGCGGTGACGGGCTCGCCGAGGAACGACGCGAGGAGCGGGTGGACCGCCGGGCCGGAAGTGGGTCCAGCCCCGTAGCCGCCTGCTTGGGGAGTGACGATGACACCCGCGCTGTCGGGATAGGGAGGCATGAGCTGGCGGGCGGCGTCCATGCCCACCTTGGCTGCCAGGCGAAGACGCATCTCCTCCTGCGTGCGGTTCTGGCCCAGCGACAGCGCGATCATCCTGCCCCAGGCGACCGAATCGGCCGGCGTCCAAGGCTCGGGTTTGACGCCGAGGATGCTGAACTCCACGGGCAGGCGGCCGCGGTTCGCCGTGATGTAGGCGTTGACCCCCTCGGCGTAGGCTTCGAGAATGGCGTAGGTGTCCGGCGTCAGCAGAGCGAGATCGCGCTCGGCCGCGCGGCGTACACCATAGGTCCGCATGGCTTTGTCGGCCGGCAGCACGGAGCGGCCGAAGAGCTCGGCCAGCCTTCCGCCGCTGACGTGGCGGTTGAATTCCATCTGCCAGAGTCGGTCCTGCGCGTGGACGTATCCTTGAGCGAAAAACAGGTCGTGCTCGTTGGCGGCATAGATATGAGGCACGCCCCACTCGTCGCGGATCACCTCGACGGGCGCCGATATGCCGTTGACGGCGAGAGTCCCTGCCGTCTGTGTCCATGAGCGGCGGACCATCCAGATGGCCACGGCGGCGAGGACGACGACTAACACGACCAGGGTGAGGCCGAGAATCTTCAAGATCTTCAGCAGACGTCTCTTCACGCGCCCTCCTCTCGGGATTGTTCAACCATCCAGGCAGGCGCGCAGGCGCCCGGCCAGGGCGGCGACATTAGGCTCCGCCATCAGGGTGATGTGGTCGCCCGGAAGCTCGTAGACCTCCACCGGCCGGGGCGTGAGCCGGCCCCAGCCGAGGTCGTGTCCGAGGCTCGGATCGAATTCTGCGCCGCCGGCCCGGAACAGGCTCACCGGCCCGGGATAGGGCTGCGGCCGATAGTCGCGATAGGCGCGGACGTCGGCTTTGAACACTCCCAGCAGGCGCCGGAGTTGCCCTAGACCGTCCTCATCCGCGTGGACGACGCCGGCGGCCCGCAGACGATCCACAAAGGCGCGCAGGCGCTCCTCCGGAGGCAGCGGCGCCAGTTGCTCGGCGGTTACCCTCAAGTCCGCGCCGCGGAGCCCCCGGACATACTCGGCGATGGTGAGCAGCCAGGGGGTATCGCCCTCCTGCGTGGGCTGATCGGCTCCCTTGGCGGCTTCTTCGGCTGGAATGCCGGGAGCGGTATCCAGCACCGCGAGGAAGGCCACCTGCTCACTTTCTCCTGCAAGCTGGCGGGCCATCTCGAAGGCGGCGAGACCGCCGAACGACCAGCCGCCAAGGCGGTAGGGACCGGCCGGCTGCACGCGCCGGATCTCGGAGACGTAGTGAGCCGCCATCTCCTCCAGGGTGGCGAAAGGCTGGCTCTCGTCTTCCAGGCCCCGCGCCTGAAAACCGTAGAACGGCTGGTCAAGTCCCAGGTGGCGCGCCAGGGGGAAAAAGCAGAGCACGTCGCCGCCGGCCGGATGGACGCAGAAAAACGGCGGGCGGGAGGAGGCGCCGGAAGGAGTGATCTCCACCAGACAGCGGGCTGCGGCGGGTGCCGGAGAGACAGCCGGCGAGGCGCCGCGCAGCCGCTGGTCCAGCAGCCGCCGCTGCTCCTCGGAGAGCTGATTGCGGCGCTCCAGCAGACGCGCGCGGCGCGCGGACGGATCGTTCCCGCTCATTCGATTCGGATCTCCAAGGGGTCGCTCAGGCGGCGCCGCCTCCCCGCAATCGCCGCTTGAGAGCCTCGCGTTGCGCCGCGGAGAGCTTGGACATGCGGGCGGCGAGGCGATCGCGCCGGGCGTCCACGTCCGGGACCTGAGGCCTGACGGGCACGGCGGCCTCTGAAACGGGCTGAGGTAGCTCCTCGGGAGCCGGCGGCAGCGCCGAGAGGCGGGCCTCGGGATCGGCCACCGCCGCCGCGAGCAGGCGGCGGTAGTGCTCCAGCAGCCGCTCGATGGTCGGCCCGTCGAACAGGTCGGTGTTGTATTCGACGACGGTCCACAGCCGGTCGGGCGTCTCGGCGACCGCCAGGGTGAGGTCGAACTGCGAAGTACCGTTGGTGGCCGGCAGCGGGGAGAGGGTCAGCCGCGCCGCGGTTCCACCCGCGGTCTCGCTGGCGTTCTGCAGTGAGAACATCACCTGGAAGAGCGGGCTGCGGCCACGATCGCGCTGCGGCTGCAGTTCCTCGACCAGCTTTTCGAAGGGGAGGTCCTGGCAGGCATAAGCCGCGAGCGTCATATCGCGCACCCGCTCCAGGAGGTTGGCGAAGGTGGGATCGCCCGAAAGATCGGCTGGCAGCACCAGGGTGTTGACTAAGAAGCCGATGAGCCCTTCCAGCTCGGCGCGGCCGCGACCGGCTCCGGGAGAGCCTACGACGATCTTCTCCTGGCCGGTGTAGCGGGCGAGCAGCGCCTGGAAGGCCGCCAGCAGAGTCATGAACAGGGTCGTACCGGAGGCGCGGGCGAGGCCCCGGACCCCCTGCGTCAGGTCCGGCGGCAAGAGCGCATAGCGATAGCCGCCGGGGGTCGTCTGCACTGCCGGTCGCGGCCGGTCGGTGGGCAGGTGCAGCACCGGCAGGTCGGTGCCGAGCCGCTCCTTCCAGCGGGCGAGGAGGGCAGCGATTGCGTCGGCGTCGAGCACCCGGCGCTGCCAGATGGCGAAGTCCGGATACTGGAACGGCAGCTCGGGAAGCGGCGACGGTCGCGCGGCCAATCTGGTCTCGTATAGCGCCGCGAGCTCGCGGGCGAACACGGCGGTGGACCAGCCGTCGGTGACGATGTGGTGCATGGTTACCAGCAGCATGTGCTCGTCGGCAGCCAGCCGCAGCAGGGTGGTGCGCAGCAGCGGTCCGCGAGTGAGGTCGAAGGGGAGCCGCGCCTCCTCGTCCACGAGACGCCGGGCTTCGGCCTCGCGGGACTCCACGGGCAGCTCGCCGAGATCGGCTACGGGTAGGGATTTGAGGTCCGCCGGCAGTACGATCTGACGAGGTCTGCCCTCGCGCTCGGCAAAGATGGTGCGCAACGACTCGTGGCGCTCGACGATCGCAGCCAGCGCTCCGACCAGCGCCGCGACGTCCAGCGGGCCGGCGAGGCGGAGCGGCGCCGGCAGGTTGAAGGTCGGCGTTCCCGGCTCCAGACGATCGAGGAACCAGAGTCGCTGCTGGGCGAAGGAGAGCGGCAGCTCACCGTCGCGGAAGGCGCGCCCGATCGGGGGCAAGGGCACGCCGCGCCGGAGGGCGATCTCCTCTTCGATCGAGGCGGCCAAGCCGGCCAACGTCGGTGTGGCGAAGACCTGGTGCAGCGGTAGCTCGACGTCGAGTGCGGAGCGAATGCGCGAGACGACCCGCGTGGCCAGCAGCGAGTGGCCGCCGAGATCGAAGAAGTTGTCGCCCACTTTCACCCTGTGGCCGAGGATCTCGCTCCAGATCCCGACCAGAACCTCTTCCACGTAGCTTCGCGGCGCGCGGTCCTCGGCCGCGGCCTTCTCCGCCGTGTCCCGCTTCGCCGCCAGCTCCCGCCGGGCCAGGAGCTGGCGGCGCTCGCTCTCATCCAGCAACGCCAGCTCCGCGATCCGTGCTTCGGGGTCGGCCACCATTCCCCGCAACACGGTTTCCAGGTGCGCGGCGATGCGGCGGACGGTGGGCTCCTCGAACAGATCGGTGTTGTATTCCAGGAACGCGGACAGATGGTGCTCGCCCTCGCGGACGCTGAGAGCGAGCTCGAATTTCGCCGTGGCGGTATCGATCTCGAGCGGCAGGATCCGCAGCCCCGCAGGCTGCGGCTCTCGGGAGGCGTTCTCCAGAGCCAGCAGCACCTGCACCAGGGGCGGACGCGACAGGTCCCGCTCGGGCCGCAGCTCCTCGACCAGCAGCTCGAAGGGCAGGTCCTGGTGGGCCTGGGCCGCCAGCGTGGTCTCCCGCACCTGGCCGAGCAGATCCCGGAAGGAGGCCGCCGCGCCGAGATTGGCGCGCAGCACCAGCGTGTTGACGAAGAAGCCGATCAGCCCTTCCGTCTCCGCCCGGTTGCGGTTGGCGACCGGCGAACCGACCAGCACGTCCTCCTGTCCCGAGTAGCTCGCCAGCAGCACGTCGAAGGCGGCGAGCAGCAGCATAAACAACGTGACGCCCTCGCGGCGGCAGAACGACTGAATGTCAGCCGAGAGCTCCGCCGGCAGCTCCGCCGAGCAACCGGCGCCGTTGAACGTCTGCACCGCCGGCCGTGGAAGGTCGATCGGCAGTTCGAGGCCCGCCGGCGACCCGGCGAGCTGGCGGCGCCAATACTCGAGCTGCCGTGACAACGCCTCGCCGCTCAGCCACTGCCGTTGCCACACCGCAAAGTCGGCGTACTGCACCGGCAGCTCCGGCAGCGGCGATGTGCCGCCCGCGGTGAAGGACTCGTAAAGCGCTGTGATCTCACGCAGCAGGACGCCGATCGACCAGCCGTCGGAGACGATGTGGTGCATCGTCAGCAGCAGGGTATGACGCTCCGGAGCGAGCCGCAGCAAGGCTGTCCGGAACAGCGGTCCGGCCCCGAGATCGAACGGCCGCACCGCATCCGCCCTGATCAGAGCCGCGACCTCGGCGCTGCGGATCGGCTCCTCCAGGCCCTGCAGATCTACCATCGGCAGCGGGAAGAGAGCGGCCGGCGCGATGGCCTGATACGGCTCGCCGTCGAAGCTCGGGAACGTCGTTCGCAATGCCTCATGACGGCACACCACCTCGGTGAGAGCGACCTCCAGGGCCGCCGCGTCGAGCCTCCCTTCGAGGCTCAGCGGATAGGGGATGCTGTAGACCGCCGAGCCCGACGAGAGCTGATCGAGGAACCACAGCCGCCGCTGGGCGAAGGAGAGCGGCAGGGATCCGCCGCGCGGCACCGGCTCGATCGGCGGCGCCTCCAGGGCAGCTCCCGTGCCCAGCACCGCCTCGATGCTCGCCGCCAGCTCCGCGATCGTCGGCTGCTCGAACAACCGGCGCACCGGCAGCTCGATGCCGAACGCCTCTCGCACCTGGGAAGCCGCCCGGGTGGCGAGCAGCGAATGACCGCCGAGGTCGAAAAAGTTGTCCTCGACGCCCACCGGCCGCTCGAAGATCTCGCCCCAGATCCCGACCAGGACTTCCTCGGCGTAGCTCCGGGGGACCCGATCCGCTTCCGCCGCCGCGGTCGTTTCCGAGCGCTGCGGCATTGCCGCCAGCGCCCGCCGATCGATCTTGCCGTTCGGCGTCAGCGGCAGCTCGGAGAGCAGCATGAACTGCGACGGCACCATGTACTCCGGCAGACTCTGTTTGAGGAACGCCCGCAGCTCCCTCGTCAGCTCGGAGGACGCGTTGTCCGTCTCGACGTAGGCAATCAGGCGGTTGCCCGCGCCGCCCGGCTCCGGCTCGGCCAGCACCGCCGCTTCCCGCACCTGTGGATGGCGCACCAGCGCCGACTCGATCTCTCCCAGCTCGATGCGGAACCCCCGCACCTTGACCTGGTGGTCCAGGCGGCCCAGGAAGTCCAGCTCTCCCGTCGGCAGATACCGCACTAGGTCTCCCACTGTGTACAGGCGCGAGCCCGGCGGGCCGTATAGGTTCGGGATGTAACGCTCCGCCGTCAGCTCCGGGCGATGCAGGTAGCCGCGCGTCACCCCTTCCCCGCCCATGAAGAGCGCTCCCGGGACGCCGATCGGCACCGGCCGCATCTCGCCGTCGAGCACGTAGGCCGCCTCCCCGGTCAGGGGACGGCCGATCAGGGGGTGGCGGGTATCGCGCGGCACTACAGAGTAGGAGGTGAACGTCGTGTCCTCCGACGGGCCGTAGAGGTTGACCACCCGCTCGACGCTCGGCAGCTGGTCGTAGATCTCCCGCACCAGCGTGGCCTTCAACGGCTCACCGCCCAGGTTCACCGTCCGGATCGAGCGCGGCAGCCTACCGATACGCAGCAGCTCCGCCATCGCCGAGGGCACGGTGTCGACCAGCACCACCTCCTCCTTGGCCGCCAGCTCGGGCAGCGCCAGCGCGTTCTCAGCCAGGATCAGCCGGCCTCCCGCCGCCAGCGTGGCGAAGATCTCGAACACCGACATGTCGAAGCAGATCGAGGTCGACACCAGCATTCCGGCATACTCTTCCGGCGAGTACATGGTGTGGGCCCAGCGGATCATCGCCACCGCGCTGCGGTGCTGGATCGCCACCCCCTTCGGCACGCCCGTCGAGCCGGAGGTGAAGATCACGTAGCCGAGGTTGTCCGGCAGCACGGCCGGCCTCTCGATGCTCTCCTCGACCGGCTCCTCCTCCCAACCCGCATCAAAGAGCACCGTCTCCGCTCCCGTCTCGCCGAGCGCCTCGGCCAGGTGCCGCCGGGTCACCAGCACCCGCGCCCGCGCGGTCTCCAGCATCAGCAGCACCCGTTGCTGCGGATAGTTCGGATCGAGAGGCGCGTAGGCCCCGCCGGCCTTGAGCACGGCCAACAGTGTGATGATCAAGTCTGCCGTGCGGTCCAGCAGCACGCCGGCCAGCATCTCGGGACCGAGCCCCAACGCCCGCAGGCGCCGCGCCAGCCGCTCGGCCCTAGCGTTCAGCTCGCCGTAGCTCAGCCGCACGCCCTCAGGAGCGACCATCGCCTCCCGCTCGGGCCCGATCCTCACCTGGGCTTCAAAAAGCTCATGCAGGCAGAGCTCGGGCCCGGAGGTCGCGCCGGTGTCGTCGAAGCCGACGAGGAGCTGCTGGCGTTCGCCTGCGGAGAGCAGCGGCAGGTCCCGCCAGCCCCGCTCCGGCGCCTCGACCGCGGCGCCGAGCAACCGCCCGAGGTGCCCCAGAAGGCGTCGGATCGTCGCCCCTTCGTACAGGTCCGTGTTGTACTCGACCAGCGCCGCAACGGCGGATTCGGAAGTGTCCAGGAACAGTGAGAGATCGAACTTCGCCGTTCCAGCCTCTCCCAGGGTCAACGAGAAGCCGAGACCCTGCGGACCCGGCAGGTCCTCGCGGACCGCTTCTGACAGCAGCGCCTGGAAGAAAGGGGAGTGGGAGAGGTCGCGCTCCGGACGCAGCTCTTCGACCAGGGTCTCGAAAGGAAGGTCCTGGTGGCCATAGGCGGCCAGCGCCGTCTCCCTCACCTGGCGCAGGAGGTCCCGGAAGGAGGCGGCCTCCCCGAGGCGCGTCCGCAGCACCAGGGTATTCACGAAGAACCCGATCAGACCCTCGATCTCCGCCCGGTTGCGGTTGGCGACCGGCGAGCCGATCAGGACGTCCTGCTGTCCCGAGTAGCGGCAGAGGAGCACGTCGAAGGCAGCGAGCAGCAGCATGAACCGGGTGACCCCTTCGCGCCGGCAGAAGGCCTCGAGACCGGCCGGCAGCTCCGCCGAGCAGGTCGCGCCGTTGAACGTCTGGACCGGCGGCCGCGGGAAGTCGGTCGGCAGGTCCAGGCTCGCCGGTGCTCCTGCCAACTGCCGCCGCCAGAACTCGAGCTGGCGCGTGAGCGTCTCGCCACTGAGCCAACGCCGCTGCCACACGGCGAAGTCGGCGTACTGCACCGGCAGCTCCGGCAGCGGCGACGGACGGCCTGCGGCGAAGGCCTCGTACAGCGCCGTCAGCTCCCGCAGCAGGATCTCCATCGACCAGCCGTCGGAGACGATGTGGTGCATGATCAGCAACAGCACGTGGTGCCGGCGATCCAGCCGGAGAAGCGTCGTCCGGAAGAGCGGCGGAGTGCCGAGATCGAACGGCCGGTGACCCTCGGCCGCCGCGAGGCGGGCGACCTCGCCTCCCCTTTCCTGCTCGGGCAGTGCCCCGAGATCGACGAGGGGAAGGACGAATGGACGGACCGGTGAGATCGCCTGGGACGGCTCACCGCCGAGGCTCGGGAAGGTCGTACGCAGGGCCTCGTGCCGGCGCACCACCTCCCCGAGAGCCCGCTCCAGGACGGCGGGAGAGAGCTCGCCGGCCAGGCTCAGCCGGGAGGCGATGTTGTAGACCGCCGTGTTGGGCGAGAGCTGGTCGAGAAACCACAGGCGCTGCTGGGCGAAGGAGAGGGGGAGCGGGCGGTCGCGCGGCATGGGCTCGATGCGGGGAGCCGCGACGCCGGCCTCGCCGCGCAGGGCTTCATCGATCCCCTCCGCAAGGCCGCCCACCGTGGGAGTCTCGAAGAGCCGGCGCAGGGACAGCTCGACGCCGAAGGCGTCGCGGATCCGCGAGACGATCTGGGTGGCGAGGAGCGAGTGCCCGCCGAGATCGAAGAAGTTGTCATGGAGATCCAGGTCGCTGATCTCGAGCACCTCGCACCACAGGCCGGCCAGCACCTCTTCCGTTGGAGTGCGGGGAGCGGTGGGTCTCGCGGCGCCCTCGGTGCGGATGGTTCCGGGCTCGGGCAGCGCCCGCCGGTCCACCTTGCCGTGAGCGGTGAGGGGAAGCTCCTCCAGAAACATCCACGCCGTGGGGATCATGGGCTCGGGGAGGCGCTCCCGGAGATAGGCGCGCAGGGCTGTGGCGGTGGGAGCGCCCGGGCCCGGGTGCGCGACCACGTAGGCGGTCAGCCGGCGGTCGGACGCCACGCCGCTGCGGCTCGCGCTCGTCGTTACCACGGCTGCGGTCACCGCGGGGTGGCAGCACAGCGCCGACTCGATCTCCGCGGGCTCGATGCGGAAGCCGCGGATCTTCACCTGCTGATCGATGCGGCCCAGGAAGTCGAAGCACCCGTCCGGCAGGAGCCGCACCAGGTCGCCGGTGCGATAGGCGCGCTCTCCCGGCCTGCCCAGGAGGCCGGCGGTGGGATCGGGAATGAAGCGCTCCGCGGTCAGGTCGGGACGGTCCAGATAGCCGCGGGCAAGACCGTCGCCGGCGGCCAGCAGCTCGCCGGGGGCGCCCACCGGCAGCGGCCGGAAGTCGCGGTCGACCACCACCGCGCGGGAACTCGCGATAGGGCGGCCGATGGGGATCGATTCCCCCAGCCCGGCGGCATCGGTCATGGGATGACAGCAGGTGAACGTGGTGTTCTCGGTGGGGCCGTAGCCGTTGATGACCGTACAGCCCGGGAGCGCCTCCAGGGCCGCGCGCACGTGTTGCGGCGAGAGGACGTCGCCGCCAGCGAGGAGCTGGCGGACCGGCCGCAGGCTCTGGACATTGCGCTCCACCATCTGATGGAAGAGCCCGGCAGTGAGCCACAGAGTCGAGACGCGATGCCGCGCCAGCACCTCGCCCAACTCCTCCAGGGTGGGTTGCCGGCGGGGATAGATCACCAGCCGGCCGCCGTTGGCGAGGGCGCCCCAGATCTCCAGGGTCGAGGCGTCGAACGAGACCGGGGCGAGGAGCAGCAGCGCCTCTCCGGCGTCGAGGCGGGCGAAGTTGGTGTGGCGCACCAGCCGGACGATCGCGCGGTGCGGCACGGCCACGCCCTTGGGCCGGCCCGTGGTGCCCGAAGTGAACATGACGTACGCCAGGTTGTCCGCCAGGGCTCGCGGTTTCTCGAGGCTGACGGCGGGTGCCCCGGGCAGCGCCTCCTCCCATCCCGGCTCCAGGAGCAGCGTCCGCGACGGGACGGCGGGCAGACGCTCCAGGGCTTCGCGCTCGGCGATCACCACCGGCGGCCGCACCTCCTCCAGCAGCCAGGCCAGGCGCTCGCGCGGATAGCCTGGATCGAGGGGCACGAAAGCCCCTCCCGCCTTCAGCACGGCCAGCAGGGCCACGACGAGGTCCGCCGAGCGCTCCAGCATCACCGCGACTCGCACGTCCGGCGTCACGCCCCAGGCACGCAAGCGGCGAGCGAGGCGCCCGGCCCGCTCGTCCAACTCGCGGTAGCTCAGCGAATCCTCTCCCGCGACCAGAGCGACGGCATCCGGCGTCCGCTCCGACCACTCGGCGACGAGGTCGTGAACGCAGACCTCGCGCGGGTAGGCGGCATGGCAGTCGTTCCATTCCAGGACCGACTGCTGGACCTCGGCCGGCGTGAGCAGCGGCAGCCCGCCGGCCGGCGCCTCGGGCCGGGCAGCCGCACCCGCGAGGAGAGCCTGGAAGTGGCGGGCGAGGCGGCCCGCCGTCGGCGCGTCGAAGAGGTCGGTGGCGAACTCCAGCAGACCGGCGAGCCCGCCGTCTCGCTCTTCGAAGATCAGGGTTAGATCGAACTTGGCGGTAGGGCTGGTCGCCGGCAAGGAGCGGACGGTGATACCGGGCAGCCGGAGGGCCTCCTCCGGAGCGTTCTGCACCACCAGCATTACCTGGAACAGTGGCGTGTAGGACAGGCTCCGCTCCGGGCGTAGCTCCTCTACGAGCTTCTCGAAAGGGAGGTCCTGGTTCTCGTAGGCTTCGAGAGTCACCTCCCGCGTGCGGCGGAGCAGCTCGCGGAAATGCGGACCGCCGGCGAGATCTGCCCGCAGCACCAGGGTGTTGACGAAGAAGCCGATCAGTCCTGCGGTCTCTTCCCGGTTGCGATTGGCGATCGGTGAGCCGACGAGGAAAGCCTCCTGTCCCGTGTAGCGGAACAGCAGCGCATCGAAAGCCGCAAGCAGCACCATGAAGAGGGTCGCTCCCTCGCATTGGGCGAGGTCGCTGAGGCTGTGGGTCAGCTCGGCCGGCAGGTTCAGCTCCAGATGATCGCCTCGCGAGCTACGCACCGCCGGTCGCGGCCGGTCCGCAGGCAGCTCGAGGAGGTCCGGCACCCCCGCCAGGCGCTGCCTCCAGTACGCGAGCTGGCGTGCGAGATCCTCTCCCGTCAGCCAGCGCCACTGCCAGGCCGCGAAGTCGGCGTACTGCAGGGGCAATTCCGGCAGCGGCGAAGGTTCCCCCGCCGCCAACGCCTTATAGAGGACCGACAGCTCGCGCAGTAGGATGCCCTGGGACCAGCCGTCGGAGACGATGTGATGCATCGTCAGCAGCAGCAAGTGTTTCTCCGCACCGAGCCGCAGCAGCGTCATGCGGAACAGAGGCCCGGCGCCGAGGTCGAACGGCCGCGCGGCTTCCTCCTCCGCCAGAGCCGCGGCCCCCCGGCAGCGGATCGGGTCTTCCGATCCCTGGAGATCCACGATGGGCAGAGGGAAGGAACCGGCGGGCACGATGGCTTGGTACGGCTCGCCGTCGCGGCTCGGGAAGATCGTGCGCAACGCCTCGTGTCGGCGCACCACCTCACCGAGAGCTTGTTTCAGCACCAAGGGATCGAGATCTCCCTCAAGATCGAGCCGATACGGAAGGTTGTAGACCGCCGAGTGCGGCGCGAGCTGGTCGAGAAACCAGAGGCGTCGCTGGGCGAAAGAGAGCGGCAAGGGACCCCCCCGTGGCAACGGCTCGATGCGCGGCGCCTCCCGGGCTCCTCCCGCGCCCAGCGCCGCCTCGATGCTCGCCGCGAGCCCGGCGACCGTTGGCCGCTCGAAGACGTGCCGCACCGTCAGCTCGATCCCGAACACCTGTCGTACCCGTGAGACCACCCGGGTAGCCAGCAAGGAGTGGCCGCCGAGGTCGAAGAAATCGTCGTGGATTCCCACCGACCGCACGCCGAGAAGCTCGGCCCAAGCGCCGACCAGGGACTCCTCGATCGGCCCGTTCGGCGTTGCGAGCGCCGCGGGGGAACCGACCTGCGCCTGAGCCGGCAGCAGGGAGAGCGACCGGCGGTCCACCTTGCCGCTCGGAGTATGGGGCAGAGACTCCAGGAGCTGCCAGAGCGACGGCACCATGTAATCGGGTAGACGCTGCCGCAGAAAATCCCGCAGCTCCAGCCCCGAGGCAGGAGCGGCCTCCGCACGGACCGCGACGTACGCCGCGAGCCGCTGCCGATCGGCGAGCACCGCGGCCTCCGCGACCGCCGGATGCGAGGCGAGCGCCGCCTCGACCTCTCCGAGCTCGATCCGAAAGCCTCGCATCTTCACCTGCTGATCGATGCGGCCGAGGAACTCGAGCGTGCCCTCAGGCCGCCAGCGGCCGAGATCGCCGGTACGGTAGAGACGCCCTCCGGGCTCGGCGCCGAAGCGGTCGGGGATGAAGCGGGCGGCGGTCTCCTCCGGTCTGCCGAGATAACCTCGCCCCACCGGCAAGCCGCCGATGCAGATCTCCCCCGGCACGCCGTACGGGCATAGCTCACCCCGAGGATTCAGCACATGGATCCGGCTGTTGGCGATCGGCCGCCCAAGTAAGGCCGGGCGATCGAGCCCCTCCGCCCGGCAGCGCCATGAGGTGATCTCAACCGTCGTCTCCGTGGGGCCGTACAGGTTGATCAGCTCTGCCGTCAGCACGGCGAAAAAATCCCGCTGTAGGTCTGGGGTCAGCGCCTCGCCGCCGCAGAAGACCCGGCGCAGCGTCTTGCACTCCCCCAGGCACCCGTCATCGAGCAGCGCGCGAAGCAACGCCGGAACGGTCTGCAAGATGGTGACGCCGTGCTCCTGGATGGCTGCAGCCAGATAGGCCGGCTCGCGGTGGCCTCCCGGTTTGGCGATGACGAGCGCAGCCCCGGCGATCAGCGGCGCGTAGAATTCCCACACCGAAGCGTCGAAGCTGAAGGGCGTCTTCTGGAGGACCCGGTCGCCCGGCTGCAAGGGATACTCCGACTGCATCCAGAGCATGTGATTGACGATGGCCCGCTGAGGAATCGCGGCACCCTTCGGCCGGCCCGTCGAGCCCGAGGTGAAGATGACGTAGGCCAGGCTGTTGCCGGCGGGCTCGAGCTGCTGCACGGTGGGTGCGGATCGGTGGGCTGCGATCGCGGGCCAGTCGCTATCCAGGCAGACGACGGACGACGGCCACGGCTGCGGCAGGACGGATAGCAGCCGCCGCTGGGTCAGGACGATTTGGATCCCCGCATCGGCGAACATGTGCGCGAGGCGGTGTGCCGGGTATTCGGGGTCCAGCGGCACGTAAGCTCCTCCCGCTTTGAGCACCCCGAGGAGAGCCACGACCATCTCCAGCGACCGCTCCAGGCAGAGCCCAACCAGGACTTCGCACCCGACTCCAAGCTGCCGCAGATGCTGCGACAGGAGACTCGATCGCTCGTCGAGCTCGAAGTACGTGAGGGCGCCCTCTTCGGCCACGACCGCCAGAGCCTCAGGGGTCCTCGCTACTTGGGCTGCGAAGAGTTGATGTAAACAGATCTCGGGGCCGGTCGGCGAGCTGGTGTCATTGAAGCCGACCAGGAGCTGTTCACTCTCGATTGCGGAGAGCAGCGGCAGGTCGCGCCAGTCTCGCTCCGGCTCCTCCACCGCGGCGGCGAGCAGCCGTTCAAGATGGTCCAGCAGGCGCCGGATCGTCGGCCCTTCGTATAGATCCGTGTTGTACTCGAGCCTCAACCGGAAGGACGAATCCGACTCGAGAGCGGTCAGCGAAAGGTCGAACTTCGCCGTCGCGGTCACCTCTTCGATTCGTGAGAGCTCGAGATGATCCAGAACCGGCAGATCGCGAAGAGTCTCAATGGCCAGCAGCACCTCTAAGAGAGGAGACCGGGATAGCTCGCGCTCGGGCCGCAGCTCCTTGACCAACATCTCGAAAGGAAGGTCCTGGTGTTCGTAGGCCGCCAGCGCGGTCTCTCGCACCTGCCGCAGCAGATCCCGGAAGGATGCTGCCGCCGAGAGATCCGACCGCAACACGAGCGTATTGACAAAGAATCCGATCAGTCCCTCGATCTCCGCGCGATTGCGGTTGGCGATCGGCGAGCCGACCAGCACGTCCGTCTGCCCCGAGTAGCGCGCCAGCAGCACGTCGAAGGCGGCGAGCAGGAGCATGAAGGGCGTGACTCCCTCACGCCGGCAGAGCGCCTGGAACGCGGCCGACAGCTCCGCCGGCAGCTCCGCCGAGCGGGTGGCGCCGTTGAACGTCTGCGACGCCGGCCGCGGAAAGTCGGTCGGCAGGTCCAGGCCCGCGGGTGCGCTCGCGAGCTGTTGGCGCCAGTAGTCGAGCTGGCGCGACCGCACCTCGCCGCTCAGCCACTGCCGCTGCCATACCGCGAAGTCGGGGTACTGCAACGGCAGCTCCGGCAGCGGCGACGGGCGTGCCGCGATGAAGGCCTCATACAGCGCCGCCATCTCCCGCAGCAGGACTCCCATCGACCAGGCATCCGAGACGATGTGATGCATCGTCAGCAGCAGGGCGTGCCGCTCCGGAGCGAGCCGTAGCAGCGTCACCCGGAACAATGGCGCTCGGCCGAGATCGAACGGCCGCATCGCATCCGCCGCGAGCCGAGCCGCAGCCTCGGCGCTGCGGACCGGCTCCTCCAATCCTTGCAGATCCACGATCTGCAACGGGAAAGCATTGGCCGGCGCGATCTCTTGAAACGGCTCGCCATCAAGGTTTATGAATGTGGTCCGCAAGGCCTCATGCCGGCGCACCAGCTCCGTGAGAGCGGCCTCCAGCGCTGCCACGTCGAGCTGCCCTTGCAGGTTCAGCGGATAAGGGAGGTTGTAGACCGCCGAGCCGGGCGAGAGCTGGTCGAGGAACCACAGCCGCCGCTGGGCGAAGGAAAGCGGCAGCGGACCATCGCGGGGCGACCGTTGAATGGCGGGCGGCTCCAGCCTCGCTTCGGCACCGGCATTCTCGACGGCGCGGGCCAGGCCCGCCACCGTCGAGTGC
>DASYTJ010000144.1:0-20982 GCA_036002325.1 Thermoanaerobaculia bacterium
GCAGGAGAACCCGGAGGTGCCGAGCTCGTTCCCGGTGTCGCCGCAGCCGCCGACGACGACGAACCTGCTGTGCCCGGCTGAGGCGCAGCGGACGATCATCGGCGGTGCGCAGTTCCCGGTGACGCCTGACTTCGGGTGGATCTACGCCAACCTGAACCAGTCGAACGCCACGGCCGGCGCCAACCCGCCGGAGGATCCGCTGGCGTCGCAGGCATGGGTGACGGTGGTGATGGACGCTCAGGGCCGGTTCAGCGTCGGCTTCGACGCCATCCAGCTCGACAGCGCCTGCAACGCGCTGCACTTCACTCCTGGTCCCTGATCTCAGGGTGTGACGAGGGTGGGTCCGATCTTCGGGCCCACCCTTTTCTTTCCACCCTCATCTCGGCTCCTGCAGGCCGTCTCTTGACTCAGGGGGCAGCCTGGAAGAGCTGAGAAGCCCAGCAGTCGATGGTCCGGCGCCGGAGCTCAACCGGCTTGCGGGGTAGGGCATTTAGGGCTAAACTTATGCTCAAAGTTCACTAGCTGTATGGTTGAAGGGAGGCGGGGCGGTTCCGGGCGTAGCCTGTTGCGAACCTGAGCCGTGCCAGCCTGATGTCGTTGACCCGTAGTTGGTAGGAGGTGTTCCCCAATGACGAAGCCCCGCTCACGCGCCGAAAACCTCGTGCTCTCGACACTGGCCCTGCTCGCGCTGCCGGTTTTGCTCCTCGTGGCCCATCCGGCGGAGGCGGCGCAGACCTGCGATCACGGCTTGGAGGCGTGCCCCGGCCGGCTGGCTTGCGCCTCGCCGGCGACGCCCGCTCCGCAGAGTTTGTGGGGGGATCTCCAGCCGGCGGATGTCAGCCTTCCCGCCGCGCGGGACACGACGAATTTCTCTGAGTTTCGAGAGTCCTATCCCAGCCGGAATTGGTTTTACGGGGTCGACATCGAAAACGGCTGGGTGCTGGCCGGCCTAGCACACGGCATCGGCATTTGGGACGCCCGTACCGATCCCGCCAATCCTACGTTCGTCGCGGCCAAGCGTTATGGAGCCTCCACGGGTTTTCCCTTCATTCCCCCGGGCGAGTCGGAGAAGATCGTCTTCGGCGGCATCGACGCGCCGGACGATACGGTGGCAGCCGTGGCCGGTTACAACGGCGCTGGGATTCTGGTCTTCAACCTGAGCAATAAAGCCGATCCGAAGCCGATCTATCAGAACGCCGATAAAACCGCTGAAGCGGTCTACGCGACAAAGATCGGGAACACGCGGTACGCTTTCCTGGCCGCGACTACGGGTCTATTCGTCTATAACTTGGATGCCGCTCTCACCTTCAACGGCTGTAAGGAGGACGCTGACAGCCCGAATGCTTGCCCAGGAGTGCGCGTGGGACAAATCCAGACGGCCGGCACGCCCCGCTTCGTACACGGCGCCGGCAATTACCTCGTCGTCAGCTTCGGTTCCTCCTCCGGGTTTCAAATCTTCGATGTCAGCAACCCGGCAAGCCCCCAGCTCAAGCTGACCGGCTTGAGCAACCGTTTCGTCAACGGGGTGGCGCTGTGGAACGAGGGCTTGACGTATTACCTCGGTGCCCGCCTCGGAAAGAATTCGTTCGTCGGGGCGGCAGCGGAGACGTCGATCTTCGACGTGAGCTGCATCACCACGAGCTGCTCGGGACTCGGACCCGCGCTCAAGAGCCTGAATCTGGATTCGGCGAGCACGACAGAGTATCTGACCTTCTCGCGCAGCGGCGTGGCGCCGTTCCTCTACGTGGGGAGCGACGCCATGTGCGCCTCCGCCAACGGCGAGCAACGGGAGTGGCTCCTCGACGTCAGCAATCCAGCGGCCGCCCATGACGTTACGCCGCAGGCGGTTATGCAGGTGACCGGCCCCTACAACGGCGCCACCGTGACCAAGCCAGTCAATTATTGGAGCTGGTATTACCGAGGCAGCATGACGGGCTTCAACCTGGTGATGCCGCGCGCCGGCAAGTTCATCGGGGACTACTTCTACCGCGCGGGGCGGTCGATTTTCGATATTCACAAGATCACCCTCAACGCTCCGCCGGTGTCGGACTTCGCATGGAGTCCGCTGGAGGTCTACCCAGGGACACCGGTGACGTTTGCCGACCAATCGAGCGGAGCCCCCACGGGCTGGCAATGGACGTTCCAGGATGGCTCGCCGTTCACGGCGGTTACCGCTGGTCCGCAGGTCACCTTCAACTCCGTGGGTCCGAAGACCGTGACGCTGACGGCGAACAACAACCTGGGACCGGGCAACACGAAGTCTAAGACCGTCACGGTGCTCGACCCGACGCCGGTGATAGGTCAGATCAGCGCCTCGCCTGCCTCGCCAAAGGTGTGCCAGCCGGTGACGCTGTCGGCGAGTGGCGTCCAGGGCCAGCCGACGCTGTTCTATCAGTGGAAGATCGACAGTCAGAATTTCTCGAATGGCACGCAGCCGGTGTGGGATACCACGAGCGTCACTCCTGGCGACCACACCGTGAGCCTCGACGTCAGCAACACCGGCGGCACGGCGAACAAGAGCATCGTCGTCAACGTCGCGGCGCTCAGCCCGCTGCCCGGCAACGGCAGCTTCACGCCCGCCAACGACGCCTTCACCGACGGCACGGTGCAGTTCCATGTCACGGCGGCGGGAGCGACCGAGTGGCGCTGGGATTTCGGCGACGGCGCTGGCTTCGGCAACTGGACCAACGATCCGGTCAACGGGCCCAATCCGTTGCACGTCTACACGAGCATCGGCGACAAGGCCGTCAAGGTGCAAGTTCGCAACTGCCAGAACCTGGCGGGCGCCGAGAGCGCGCCGCTGAGCATCCACATCTCGCAGACGACGCCGCTGGTCGCCAGCTTTCAGGCGGGTGTGTTCTGCCAGTTCGGACAGTGCTTCGCCACCGTCGGGCAATCGGTGCCGTTCGCGGATTCGTCGACGGGCGCCCAGTTCTGGGATTACGACTGGACGCACAACAGCACGAGCGCAGCGACGTGCAACTTCACGGACAACGACCACACCTCGCCGGTGACCTCGCACACCTTCACCTTGGCGGGCGATGTCTATCCCTGCCTGCGGGTCCGGCGCGGCGCCAGTGAACAAAACGTGCTGGTGCACGGGAGGATCATCGTTGAGACCGGTGCGCCGCCGCCGACGCCATCGATCGCGGTCAGCGGACCTTCATCGGGCCAGATCAATCAGGCCTACACCTTCACCGCCTCGGCGAGCAACTGCTCCGCCAACTCCAGTGGCTGGACCTGGACCATCGGCGGCGGCGGGAGCGGCTCGTCCACCACGAGCAGCATCGCGGTCACCTGGACCACGACGGGCAGCAAGACCGTCTCGGCCACCAACAGCGGCTGCGGTACGGCCCAGGGCAACAAGAACGTCAACATCACCGATCCGGGCAACCCTGGCCCCGGCGACCCTGGAACGCTAGCGGCGAACTTCACGTTCGCGCCTGCCGCTCCGGGGATCGGGCAGACGGTGACGTTCGACGGCTCGTCTTCCACCGGCAGTCCCGGGACCTATGCTTGGGACTTCGGCGACGGGAGCGTGGGCGAGGGCAAGATCGCGACGCACTCCTATGCGGCGGGGGGTAGCTACACCGTCCGCCTCACCGTTGCCACGTCGGGCTGCCTGAGCGCCGCCTGCTTCCGGGATACGACGAAGACGGTGGTGGTGTCCGGCCCGCCGCCTCCGCCGCCGGTCTCGGCGGCCTTCACCGCCAACGTCGAATGCATCAACGTCGGCGGCTTCGACCAGTGCCAGGCGAACACGGGCCAGACGGTGACCCTGACGGCCGACGTGGCGGACGCGACGAGCTATAGCTGGACGTTCGGCGACGAGAAGGCCGGCGCCAACAGCCGCACGGTCACCCACTCCTGGGCGCAGCCGGGCTCGTATCTCGTCAGCCTGACCGTCATCAAGGATCAGTCGACGGCGACGAAGACGCGGACGTTCCTGATCACGGGTGCGCCGGTGCCGACGGTGAAGTCGGTGGTGCTGCCGTGGATCGCGCAGACGCGAGGAGCGCTGGTGCAGTCGAGCGATCTGTACGTGCACAACCCCGGGGCCGCACCGATGGAGGTGACGCTGGAGTTCCGCAAGCGGGGAGCTCCGGAGTCGAATCCGCCGCGGTCGACGCAGACGATTCAGCCGGGAGCGACGCTGTACGTGGGGGACGTGCTGCGCGAGCTGTTCTCTCGCGAGAACGTGGCGGGGTTCATCTCGGTGAGGACGGAGGGCGAGGCCGAGCCGGTGATCACGTCGTTCAACACCACGTTCACCGACGACGGCCTGCAGTTCGGTCAGACGGTGGCGGGGGTGTCGATGAGCCACCTGCAGAGCGAGGCTGCGAAGAGCGGGGAGAGCCGCCAGCACCTGGTGGGGCTGATCGACAACAGCGAGCGGCTGGCCTATTTCGGCATCAGCAACCCTGGGGATCAGCCGGCCACATACCACCTGCGGTTCTTCGACAAGACGGGCAAGCAGATCGGCGAGTCGAGCGCGGACCTGTCGCTGTCGCGGCTGGGCCAGCGGCAGTTCCAGGAGCGGGAGATCCGGGAGGACTTCGGGGTCTCCAACGTGGACGACTACCGGGTGGAGATCGAGACGAAGTCGGGAGGCCTGATCATTCCGTACGCCTCGAATCTGCGGGCGGTGTCGGCGGATCCGTCGTTCATCGAGCCGGGCTCGTCGAGGTCGGGGAAGGTGTATCTGGTGGGTGCGCTGAGCGCGCCGGGGTTGAACAACAGCCTGTGGCAGACGGACGTGCTGCTGTCGAACATCAGCGACCAGCCGGCGACGGTGGAGGTGAGGTTCACGAGCCTGGGCATCAACGCCAAGCCGACCTCGCCGCTGCGGGTGACGCTGCCGGCGGGCAAGACGGAGCGGTTGGCCAACGTCATCAGCGGTCAGTTGGGGGTGCCTTCGGGCGGCGGCGGCATCGGGGTGTTGACGATCACCAGCACGTCGTCGAACGGGGTGTTCCCGATCGTGCAGGGGGAGAGCTACGAGAGCACGAACGATGATCCTGCGGAGCGGTTCGGTCAATCGATGACGGCGGTCAGCGACGAGGACGCGGCGGGAGCGGGGCAGGTGCAGTACCTCGTGGGTCTGCGTCAGGACGCGAAGAACCGGACGACGTTCTGGCTGTTCAATCCGGGAAGCACGACGGCGGAGTACGACGTGGTCTACCGGGGCCTGGACGGCAAGGTGCTGGGGACGACGGCGGGGGTGAAGCTGGGAGCGGGCGTGTCGCGGCAGTTCGGACCGGGGCAGCATCCGTTGCCGGCGGCGGGAGTGGCGGACGGGTTCACGGTGCAGATCGTGGTCAAGAGCGGCAAGGTGCTGAGCGCCGCCCAGGTGATCAACAACCTCACCAACGACCCGGCTTACATCCAGGGCGAGGTGCGCTGACGGGCAAGCCGCCCGTAACTCAAGTGAACACGGGCCGCCGGTCATTGACCTGCGGCCCTTTTCATACACTCGCATGAAGCGCACGCTGCCGGTTCTGCTCTTCGTCCTCGGGGCTCTGCCCGCCTTCCCACAGCAGGTGGGGCAGCGTCTCCACAATCTCGGTTACCAGCAGACGGTGGCATTGGTGGACGGCACCGGCAAGAGGATGTACGGGACGTTCGACCCGGCGGTTCCGGCCGGACCGGGCTCGTCCTGGGACGCGATCCTCGCCCGATATGGCTTTTCTTCGGTGCCCTTCGGTTATCTGCGCGGGCCGGAGGACACGGACGCCGAGATCCTCACCAAGGTCATCCAGCGCTACCAGCTCTGGGGCCTGCCGGCGGACTACGTGGCCACGGAGCAGGACCGCACCGACGTGCTCTACCTGGCGTCGGGCCATTCCAACGTCTGGGCCACGGAGATCGATCCTCTGGTGCCTTCGGTCGTCCCACAGCCGGTTTCGCTCTCGGTCAGCGGGCCGAGCTCGGGGCAGGTCGGCCAGAGCTACACCTACACCGCTTCGGCTACCGGTTGCGCGCCGAGCGACGGCGGCTGGAGCTGGAGCGTCGAGGACGGCACGATCTCCGGCGCCGCCGACGCCGGCAGCATTTCGGTGACCTGGCCGGCGGCCGGCTACAAAGCGGTGATCGCAACCAACAGCGCCTGCGGTAGTCCCCAGGGCCTCCGCAGCGTCACCATCACCGATCCGAACGCCGGGATTCTCCAAGCCGATTTCACCTTCTCGCCGCAAAACCCGCAGCCGGGCGAGGCGGTGAGCTTCGATGCCAGTGCGTCCGTGGGCGGCCCGACCGATTACAAGTGGCAGTTCGGGGACGGCACCACCGGCAGCGGCAAGACGGTGTCCCACACCTATACCACCGCCGGCGATCGTGATGTGCTGCTCACGATCTCGAAGCCCTCCACCGGCTGCTCGTTCGAGCCCTGTGTCATCGAGGCCACTCTCTCCAGGACGGTGGCGGTCGCGGGGACGGCGCCGCCGGTGCCGGTCTCTGCGGAGTTCACGGCCAACGCCGCCTGCGAGAACGTCGGCGGCTTCGACCAGTGCCAGGCGAACATGGGCCAGACGGTGACCTTGACGGCCAACGAGGCCGACGCGACGAGCTATAGCTGGAGCTTCGGCGATGCGTCGACGGGCAGCGGCCGGTCGGCGAGCCACACCTGGTCCCGGCCGGGTGCGTACGTGGTGATCCTCACCGTCATCAAGGGAACCGCGGCGACGAAGACACGGACGTTCATCATCACGGGAGCGCCGGTGCCGACGGTGAAGTCGGTGGTGCTGCCGTGGATCGCGCAGACGCGGGGAGCGCTGGTGCAGTCGAGCGATCTGTACGTGCACAACCCGGGGACGTCGGCGATGGAGGTGACGCTGGAGTTCCGCAAGCGGGGGGCTCCGGAGTCGAATCCGCCGCGGTCGACGCAGACGATCCAGCCGGGGGCGACGCTGTACGTGGGCGACGTGCTGCGCGAGCTGTTCTCTCGCGAGAACGTGGCGGGGTTCATTTCGGTGACGGCGCAGAACGCCGAGGTCGAGCCGGTGATCACCTCGTTCAACACCACCTTCGCCGACGACGGCAGGCAGTTCGGCCAGACGGTGGCGGGGGTGTCGATGAGCCACACGCAGAGCGCGGCGGGCGGGGGCACGGAGAGCCGGCAGCATTTGGTGGGATTGATCGACAACGCCGAGCGGCTGGCCTACTTCGGCATCAGCAACCCTGGGGATCAGCCGGCCACGTACCACCTGCGGTTCTTCGACAAGACGGGCAAGCAGATCGGCGAGTCGAGCACGGATCTGTCGCTGTCGCGGCTCGGTCAGCGGCAGTTCCAGGAGCGGGAGATCCGCGAGGACTTCGGAGTCACCAACGTCGACGACTACCGGATCGAGATCGAGACGAAGTCGGGGAGCGGGATCATTCCGTACGCTTCGAACCTGCGGTCGGTCTCGGCGGACCCGTCGTTCATCGAGCCGGGCTCGTCGCGATCGGCGAAGGTGTATCTGGTGGGTGTGCTGACGGCGGCGGGGTTGAACAACAGTCTCTGGCAGACGGACGTGCTGCTGTCGAACATCAGCGATCAGCCGGCGACGGCGGACGTGAGGTTCACGGGGTTGGGAGTCAACGCCAAGCCGAGCGCGCCGCTGCACGTGACGCTGGCGGCGGGCAAGACGGAGCGGTTGGCCAACGTCATCAGCGGTCAGTTGGGGATCAGCCAGGGCGGCATCGGGGTGTTGACGATCACCAGCACGTCGTCGAACGGGGTGTACCCGATCGTGCAGGGGGAGAGCTACGAGAGCACGAACACGGATCCGGCGCAGCGGTTCGGCCAGTCGATGACGGCGGTCAGCGACGAGGACGCGGCGGCAGCGGGGCAGGCGCAGTACCTGGTGGGTCTGCGTCAGGACGCGAAGAACCGGACGACGCTGTGGCTGTTCAACCCGGGGAGCACGACGGCGGAGTACGACGTGGTCTACCGGGGTCTGGACGGCAAGGTGCTGGGGACGACGGCGGGGGTGAAGCTGGGTGGAGGAGTGACGCGCCAGTTCGGACCGGGCCAGCATCCGCTGCCGGCGGTGGGAGTAGCGAACGGGTTCACGGTGCAGATCGTGGTCAAGAGCGGCCAGGTGCTGAGCGCCGCCCAGGTGATCAACAACCTCACCAACGACCCGGCCTACATTCAGGGCGAAGTGCGATGATCGGGCGTCGGCGAATCCAGACCCTGTTCGCGCTGGCGGCGGCGATTCTGTCGGCGCATCCGGCGGTAACCGCCACCTGTGACCGCAATGGCTGCGGCCGGGTCGATTGCGGAGCGCCGGCGAAGCCTGTGGAGCGGAGCCTGTGGGGGTTTCTCGTGCCAGCGGATTCATCCCCGCTGCCGGCGGAGCGCGACACCACGAACTTCAACGAGTTCAGCGAGTTTTACTATAACCGGAACTGGTTCTACGGCGTCGATATCGAGAACGGCTGGGTGCTCGCGGGCCTGGCGCATGGCATCGGCATCTGGGATGCTCGCACCGATCCCGCCCATCCGACCTTCTTCGTGGTCAAGCGCTATGGCCCTGGCAGGAGCTTCCCCTACATTCCGACCGGCGAAGCCTCCAAGATCGTCTTCGGCGCCATCGACGCTCCGGACGACACGGTGGCTGCCCTGGCCGGCTACAACGGCGCGGGTCTGCTGGTGTTCAATCTGGCGGACAAGACGCAGCCGAAGCCGGTCTACCAGAGCACCGAGAAGACCTCCGAGTCCGTCTACGCGACGAAGCTCGGCAGCACGAGCTATGCCTTCATGGCGTCCTCGAGCCCGGCCGGGGTCTTCGTTTACAACCTCACCAGAGCCCTCGCCTTCGGCGGCTGCCTGGAGAGCGCGACGACACCGGCGACGGCCCCCTGCTCGGGCGTGCTGGTCGGGAAGATTTCCACCGTCGGCACGCCGTACTTCGTGCACGGCGCCGGCAACTACATCGCCGTCGGCCTGGGCTCCTCTTTCGGCCTCCAGATCTTCGACGTCAGCGATCCGGCGAGCCCGCAGCTCAAGCTCACCGCCCTGACCAATCCAGGCGGCCGGCCGGTTCAGGGAGTGGCGCTGTGGAACCAGGGCGCGGCCTACTATCTCGCCGCCCGCCTCGGCGCGACGATCACCCAGCCGGCGCAGACGGCGATCTTTGACGTGAGCTGCATCACCGGAAGCTGCGCGGGCCTGGGCGCCCCGCTCGCGGCTCTGAACCTGAGCTCCATAAGCACCTCGGAGTACCTGACCTTCTCCCGCAGCGGCTCCAAACCGTTCCTCTACGTCGGCGGCGACAACACCTGTTCCGGCAGCGACGGCCAGCAACGCGAGTGGCTGCTCGACGTGAGCAATCCGTCGAACCCGGTCGATGTCACCCCTGGGGGGACGGCATCGGCCATCGGGAACTACGGCGGCGTCAACCTCACCAAGACGGTCAACTATTGGAGCTCGTACTACCGCGGCAGCCCGACGGGCTTCAATCTGGTGGCGCCGCGCGCGGGAAAGCTCCTCGGCGACTACTTCTACCGTGCCGCGCGGTCCCTCTTCGATATCCACAGGCTGGCCGGCAACAGCCTGCCGGAAGTGGATTTCACGTGGGGTCCGACCGAGATCTATCCGGGCACGCCGGTGACGTTCACCGATCTCTCGATCGGGGGGCCTTCGAGCTGGCTCTGGACCTTCACGGACGGTACGGCCGCGAGCTCGGCGATGCAGAGCCTGCCGGCGACCTCCTCCAGCCCAGCCATCAGCCCGCCGGCCAGCCCGGCGAGGCGCTTCCGGCAGTCCGCGGCGGCGGCGGCGAGGGACGGCGAAGCGGCGGGGGCCGGTCAGTCGCAATATCTGGTGGGTCTGCGGCAGGACATGGAGAACCAGACTACGTTCTGGCTGTTCAATCCCGATGAGGTGGCGGCCGAGTATGACGTGATCTACCGCTCCGAGGACGGCGCGGTGCTCGGCATGATCCCGGGCGTGCGGCTGGACCCCGGCAAAATGCATCCCTTCGGCCCGCGCCAGCACCCGCCGTCCGTGGCCGCAGGGTTCTCCGTGCAAGTTCTGGTCAAAAGCGGCAAGGTCTTGAGCGCCGCCCAGGTCATCAACAGCACCCGCAACGGGCAGGCCGATATCCAAGGTGAAGTGCGATAACCGGGCGGCGCGAACGATCGCGCTCGCCGCCGGCCTTTCGCTCTTCGCCGCCTGCCGCCGGGCTCCTGAGCCGCCCGCCCCCGCCTCATCCTCGACTCCGGCACCGGCCGTTCGCTCGGTGCAGGGGCGCGCCGAGGATCCGCACTCCGGGAAGTGGCGCACCGCGCGCGATCCGGTTTCCCGGGATGCGGGATCAGAGATGGCCGCCGACGTCAAGGCCATCCCCTATCTCCAGGGCTACCGTCCGGCCCAGGACCGTCCCGTGGTGATCGAGCGCGATCCCACCGCGGCGTTCCAGGGCCTCAATCTCTACGTCTCCGGCCACGCGGCGGAGGCGGTGCTGATGAATATGGAGGGGAAGACCCTGCATCGCTGGCGGTATCCCCTGCGCCGGCTCTGGCCGGGGCTCGCCCGGGATCCCGAGATGGCGAAGCTCGAGTACTGGCGTCGGGCTTATCTCTTTCCCAATGGCGACCTCCTGGCCATCTACGAGGGGCTGGGGCTCGTCAAGCTGAACGCCCGCTCCCGTGTCCTCTGGTCGTATCGCGGCGGCATTCACCACGATCTCTTCGTGACCGAGGACGGCACCATCTACACCCTCGATCGGGAGGGGAAGATCATCCCTTCGATCAATCCCGAACAGGGTGTGCTCGAGGATTTCGTCATCGTGCTCAGCCCGGAGGGGCGGCTGCTACGCAAGATCTCTATCCTGAGGTGCTTCGAGCGCTCGCCTTACGCCGCGCTGTTGCGCGCCATGCCGCTCCGCAAGGGGGACATTTTTCACACCAACACGATCGAGGTCCTGGACGGCCGCTTCGCCAGGCTGAACCCGGCGTTCCGCCGCGGGAACCTGCTGATTTCGGTTTTCGTTCTCAACACCGTGGCGGTCCTCGATCCGGACCTCCGGACGATCGTCTGGGCAAAGACGGGAGGATGGCGGCACCAGCATCAGCCGACCTTCCTGGACAACGGTCACCTGCTGGTCTTCGACAACCTGGGCGCCGCTCCTGACCGGTCGCGAGTGCTGGAGATGGATCCCGTCAGCGGCTCGGTCCTCTGGCAATATGGCGGCACCCGGGCCGTGGACTTCTTCTCCAAAACTCTGGGCTCGGCTCAGCGGCTGCCGAACGACAATACGCTGATCACCGAGTCCGAGAACGGCCGTGCTCTCGAGGTGACTCCGGGAGGCCGGACCGTCTGGGAGTTCTACAACCCGCACCGCGCCGGCGAGCGCCACGAGCTGGTTGCCGTCCTGTTCGAAATGTTGCGGCTCCCGCCGGATTTCCCTTTCCGCGGCCGGGCCCCCCGCGGGAGATAGAATCGTCATGATGTCCGAGCCGGTCGTGACCGCCGAGGGGCTGACCAAGACGTACCGGGTGTACGCGACGCCGTGGGACCGGATCGGCGAGCTGATCACGCGCCACAGCCGGCATCGGGCCTTTCACGCTCTGGAGGACGTGACGTTCTCGCTTCCCCGCGGCGAAGGGCTGGCGCTCATCGGCGAGAACGGAGCCGGCAAGAGCACGCTGCTCAAGATCCTGGCCGGCATCACCGCACCGACCTCCGGCTCGTTCAAGGTCGGCGGCAAGGTGGCCTCGATCCTGGAGCTGGGCTCGGGGTTCCACCCCGAGTTCACCGGCCGGCAGAACATCGTCCTCAATGCCGCCATGCTCGGCCTCTCTCCGGACGAGCTACGGCGCAAGATGCCGGACATCGTCGACTTCAGCGAGCTGGGGGAGTTCATCGACCAGCCGGTGAAGACCTATTCGACCGGCATGGCCATGCGGCTGGGCTTCTCGATCGCCACTCAGGTCGAGCCCGAGGTGCTGATCATCGATGAAGCCCTGTCGGTGGGAGACGGTTATTTTCAGAAGAAGTGCATGGACCGCCTGCGTCTCTTCGTCGCCTCGGGCGGGACTCTGCTCTTCTGCTCCCATGCGATGTACTACGTCTCGGCCTTCTGCCAACGTGCGCTGTGGCTTCGCCAGGGGCGGGTGGAAGGGCTCGGACCCGCGGCGGCGGTCGTGCGCGACTACGAAAACTTCCTGGTGGCGAAGAGTGCCCGCGCCGCGGAGAGCGCGAGACCGGCGGCGGTGGAGGCAGAGCCCAGCGTCTTGCCGGCGCGCCTCGTCTCGGCCCGCCTCGTCGACGACCGGAGGGATCTCCTCTATCGCTGCGGCGATCCCTGGGAGCTGGAAGTCGAGTGGGAGTGCGAAGACTCGCGGCTCGCCTTCCACCTGGGCGTCGGCGTCAACCGTGTCGACGAGGTCGAGGTCTGCTCTTTCGCCACTCACCTCGACGGTCTCCCGGCCCTGACGGGCGAGCGGACATACTCGGCGCGCCTGCGCATCCCCCGCCTGCCTTTGGTGAAGGGGGAGTTCACCCTATATATTTTCCTTATGGACGAGCAAGGACTGCACATCTACGACCAGCGGCGGCTGCCCGCTGCTTTCACGGTCCACAGCCCATCCTACGCCTTCGGCCTGGTGCGGGCCGACCACGCCTGGGACCTCGACGCCCGGAGCCCCTCATCCGTACAACACAGCGTAGCCCGAGGCTGATGGACGAGCGATCCCGATGATCAAGACCGCCAATCTTCCCGTCCTCGCCGATGAGTCCGCCACGCCGGCTCTCCAGGCGAACCCTTTCCTGCATGTCGGGGAAGATCGAGTCTATGACCCCCTGAGGGATCGCACGCTGCAGCGGGGGGAGCCGGGGTACGCTGAGCTGCGGCAGGTCCTCTCCGGCGCGCTCACTCCCGGAATGCTGGCGGCTGAGGATCGCGCGCAGCTCTCGGCCCAGGGCTGGCTGCTGGCCGGGAAGGCGGAGCCGGCCCGGCAATTCCGCCTCAAATACGTGTCGCTCGAAGCGCACACGGTCTGCAACCAGGCCTGCTATTTCTGCCCAGTATCGATCGCTCCCCGCGAGGACTACTTCATGCCCACGGAGCTCTACGAGCGGATCGTGGGTGAGCTGGCCTGCTATCGCGACACGATCGAGACGGTCTTCATGATCAACTACAACGAGCCGACCGCAGACCGGCGGTTCGTCGACCAGGTGCGGACCATCAAGGCGGCGGGGCTCCCTCCGGCTGTCCTCACCAATGGCTCCGGCCTGACGCCGGACCGCGTCGACGCGCTGGTGGCGGTGGGCGGGCTGCGCTTCCTTTCGATCAACCTGTCGACACTGGACCGCGAGCGTTACCGTCGGGACCGCGGCGGAGACCATCTCGAACTCGTGCTGCGCAATCTGGATTATGCGAAAGACCAGCCGCTCGCCGAGCAGATGGACATGGTGGTGCTCGGTACCGGCAACGACGAACACCGGCGCGATTTCGACGAGATCTCACGCCGTTTCGCGGGCAGCCGCTTCGAAGTGAAGTACTTCGAGGTGATGGACCGCGCCGGGTACCTGCAGATCGGCCTCAAGCCGGCCACCCGGGACCGCCGTCTCTGCGGCTGCGAGAACGTGGGCTCGCGACCCTTGCAGCACATCCACATCACGCCCCGTGGCCGGTGCGTCCTCTGCTGCGAGGACTACGACGAGAAGTACGTCGTCGGCGACCTGACCCGGGAAAGCGTGCACGAGGTGCTGACCGGACCCGAGATGGCCCGCATGCGGCGTTGGGTCTACGGTCTCGAGGAAGCGCCCAAGGACTTCATCTGCCGCGGCTGCACGTTCGCGCTTACCCGTCCGTCCTGAGCCTGTCCCGTCCGGAGCCGTGCGTATGCATCTGGCGGTGATCCTCGTTCACTACCGCACGCCGGAGCTGGCTGTGGAGGCCGTGGAGGCCGTGCGCGCCGATCTGGCCGGCACCGGCATCGAAGCCGAGTGGCTCCTCGTCGACAACGGCAGCGACGCCGAAGGGCGCGCCCGCCTCGCCAGCCTTCCCGTGAGGCGGATCGATCCCGGGGAGAACCTTGGCTACGCCGGGGGGGTGAACCTGGGGGTGGCGCACTCTACTGCCGACGCCCTCTTGGTGATGAACCCCGACGTGCTGGTGATCCCCGGCTGCGTACCCGCACTGCTCGACCGCCTGCGGGCCGGGGCGGCGGTGGCCGGGCCGGCGTTCTTCTGGGACCGCGGACGGCGCATGCGGCTCCCGCCAGCCGAGATCCGGAGCCGGCGCGAGGAGTTGCTGACCGTGCTGGCCGGCCGCGATGAGCGCTGGGCTGCCCGCGCGCGCCGCCGCTGGCGCCGCCATGCGCGGCGGCATTGGGAGGCCCGCGCTCCCTTCGTGAGCTACTCGCTGAGCGGCAGCCTCCTGGCGATCCGCCGCGACGCCTGGGAGCGGGTGGGGCCGTTCGACGGCGGCTTCCGGCTTTTTTTCGAGGAGACCGATTGGCTCCTGCGGGCGCGGCGGCTCGGTTTGCGGTCGGAGCACGTCGCGGCTGCCGAGGCGGTTCACCTCTACAACCAGAGCGCCGCCCTGGAGCCGCAGGCTCAGGAGTGGTTCGAGGAGTCGGCGCGCCGCTTCCGCCGCTCGCACTACGGAGTCCAGTTCGCTTCCTTCCTGGAGATCCTGGACCGCCGGATGCCCCGTCGCCGCGTCCTGGATCTGCCGGAGGTGCCGGAGGCAGGGCTGAGTTTGCCCGCACAGGCTGAATATCCGCTGTGGGTCGAGGTCTCGCCGGCTCCGCAGGGATTTCCCGCCGCGGGCGAGCGCATCGCGGCGCCGGCGGGCTCCTGGCGGCTGCCGGAGGAGATCAGGAAGCGGATGCCCGACGGGCGGTGGCGCGTCCAGGTGACGGACCGCGAAGGGCGGGAGATCGTCCGCGGATCGCTGGCCCCAGGAGAGAGGCTGAGCGCGGAGCGAGGGGTGGCCTGATCGTGCGGATCACGTACGTCCTCCCCTTTCCGGAGCTCAACGGCGGCAACAAGGTCATCTTCCAGCATGTGCGCCTGCTTCAGGAGCTGGGCCATGAGGTGAGCGTCCTGGCTGGCGGACCCAGGCCGGGATGGACCCGCATCGACGCAGCCTATGTCGACACGACGGCTGCTACGCCGCGACTGCCAGATCAGGACCTCGTCGTCGCCACGTATTGGACGACCCTCGAGCAGGCTCGCCAGCTCGCCCTCGGACCGCTCGCCCATTTCTGCCAGGGGTATGAAGGCGGGCTGGTGCACCTGAAACCCTGGCTCGACCGGATCGAAGCCGTCTACTCCTGGAAGCTGGCGACGCTGACGGTCTCGCCCCATCTCGGCGAGCTGCTCGCGGTCCGCTTCGGCCGGGAGAGCAGGGTGGTGCCGCCGCCGCTCGATCCGCTGTTCCACCCCGCGCTCAGGTTGCGCCCCCGGCGGAATCCCTGGGTGGCGATCCCTGGCATCTTTGCGGCCGAGGTCAAGGACGTGCCGACGGCCCTCCGCGCGGTCCACCGGTTGCGGGAGCGGGGGATCTCCTGCCGCGTCTTGCGGTTCTCGGTGCTGCCGCTGGACGAGGAGGAGAGACGCCTGCTCGATCCGGACCGCTTCCTTTCCGGCGTGCCTCCGGCCGAGGTTTCCCGGGCTCTGCGGCGCTGCGACCTCCTTTTTCTTCCCTCCCGGGAGCAGGAGGGTTTCGGGCTGCCGCTGCTGGAGGCGATGGCCTCGAAGGTGCCCGCCGTGGCCTCGCGGATTCCCTCCACGGTTCAGATCGCCGACGGCGCCGTTCATCTGGTTCCGCCCGGCGACGCGGGAGCTTTCGCTGCCGCCGCGGAGGAGCTGCTGTCCGATCCCGGCCTCTGGCGGCGGGCGCGGCAGCGAGGCTACCGGGCTGCACGGCGCTTCCGTTCCGAAGAGGTCCTCCGCCTCCTCGACCACGCGGTGAGCTGGGCGCGGGACTATGCTCTCGGCGTACGTTGCGAAGATCCCGCCCCAGCCCTGGAGATTCACCGATGAACCTTGGACTCAAAGTGGAGCCGAGCACGCTGCGGCCGCAGTATGTCGCGGCGCAACCCTTCCCCCACATCGTGATCGACGACCTGTTCCCGAACGAGGTTCTGGAGAGGGTCCTGGCGGAATTTCCCAGGTCCGATGAGATCGAGTGGCGGAAGTTCGACAGCGCGACGGAGAAGAAGCTCGGCTACTGGCACGAGTCGATGCTGCGGGCCGACCTGCAGCTCTTCCTCTACGAGATGAACTCGGCGCCGGTCCTGCGGTTTCTGGAGGCGCTCACCGGCATCCAGGGGCTGATCCCCGATCCTTACTACGGCGGCGCCGGGCCGCATCAGATCCTTCCCGGCGGCTTTCTCAAGGTGCACGTGGACTTCAACTGGCATCCGCTGCTGAAGCTCGACCGCCGGCTCAATCTGCTGGTCTACCTGAACAAGGACTGGCGGGAGGAGTACGGCGGCCATCTCGAGCTGTGGGACCGCGGCATGACCCGTTGCGAGCGGAAGATCCTGCCCGTCTTCAACCGGACGGTGGTCTTCAGCACCACGGACTTCTCGTTCCACGGCCATCCCGAGCCGCTCGCGTGCCCGGAGGGGATGAGCCGCAAGTCGGTCTCGTTCTACTACTACACCAACGGTCGCCCCGAGGAGGAGCGGTCGGCGCCGCACGACACGGTCTTCAGAAAAACGCACGAGCAGGACTGGTGACGCGCTTGAACGAGAACGGTATCGAGCTCTCCGTCGTGATCCCCTCCTATAACGAGGAGAAGCGATTGGAGGCCGGCCTGCGTCAGGCGCTCGAGTACCTCGGCCGCCGGGGCATCCCGTACGAGCTGCTGGTGGTGGACGACGGCAGCCGCGACCGCACGGCCGAGCTCGCCGCTGCCTTCGCGGATAAGGGCGTGCGGGTGCTCCGCCATGAACGGAACCGGGGCAAGGGGGCCGCGGTCCGCACCGGGGTCCTGGCCAGCTGCGGCCGGAAAGTGCTGCTCTCGGACGCCGACTTCTCCACCCCCATCGAGGAGCTGGAGAAGCTCGAGCGCCACCTTCAGGACGGCACGCCGCTGGTCATCGGCAGCCGCGGGCTTGCGGATTCCCAGATCCGCCAGCGGCAGCCGTTCTACCGCGAGATGATGGGCAAGACCTTCAACCGGCTGATCCGGATCTTCGGCGTCCGCGGCATCCGGGACACCCAGTGCGGCTTCAAGCTCGTCCGGGGAGACGTCGGCCGCAGCCTCTGCGCGGAGCTGAAGATCGACGGCTTCGCCTGGGACGTGGAGCTGATCTGGCTCACCCGGCGGCGGGGATACCGCGTGGCGGAGGTCGGCGTCCTCTGGATCAACTCGCCGGACTCGCGGGTCGACCCGATCCGGTCGTCGATCTCGATGCTCCGTGACGTGCTGCTGATGCGCTTCCGCCACCGGGGAAGCCGTTGACCTCCATCTCCCTGCGGCCGACCCGGGAGGAGGATCTCCCTGGTCTGGTGGCTTTCCTCACCGAGCGCTTCGGCCGCGCCTGGACGCCCGAGGAGTGGCGATGGAAGTACCGCTCCCTCCCCGGTGGGAGCCGCAGCTGGGTGGCGGTCGAGGCCGGCGGAGCGATCGCCGCCCATGCCGGAGCGCTGCGTCTGCCGGCGCGCTGGCGCAGGGGCGAGACCGGCATCTGGCAGCTCGTGGATTTCGCCGGCACGGTTCGCAAGCGAGGTCTGCGGCCGGCCTTGGTAGAGCTGGGGATCCTGATGCTGGAAGACCTGCCGGGGAAGGGGGACGCACCGTGGATTTTCGGTTTTCCCAGCGAGCGCCATTTCCGTCTCGGCGAGCGCAGCTTCGGATATCACCCGCTGGTCGAGCTCGAGGAGCTCGGCGGTTCGATTCCCGAAGAGCCGGCCCCGAAAGGCACGCATATCGAGACCGGCGACTCCTGCGGTGACTGGGCAGAGGCCGTCTGGGAGGCCTGCGAGGTCGCCGGCGTCCGCCGCTCCGCCGCCTTCCTCAACTGGCGTTATCACGCGCGGCCGCACCGTTACTATCGCTTCTATAGGCTCGCCTCCGGCGGCGCCGAGGGTCTCGCCGTCTTCGCCTTCGTGGGCGAGGAGGCGTGGGCGGCGGAGCTGTGGCTGCCGCCGGTGGGCGAGTGGTACCCTTCCCTGCTCGCCGTGGCGGCAGATCTTCGGGCCTCAGGATTGACGCGGTGGCGCTTCTGGCCGCCGCCTGCCGGTCTCCGCATCGACGGCCTTCTGGCCTCCCTGGGATTGCGTCCTACGGGGGAGCGCCGGTTCATCGGCTGCCGGGGCCGAGCCGGCGGTGCGGATCCGGCCGCCATGGCCGAGGGGTTCGTCTACGCGATGGGGGATTACGATCTGGTCTGATCGCCCTCCGGTTTCCGGCCGCCGGCGGCGATCGTGGTCGCGGGAAGCCAGAGCCGGCGGTCGTTGAGGAAGGCCGGCAGGCGGAGATTGAGCTTCTCGCCGACCAGATCCAGGGAGAAGACGCTGGCGTAGGGCAGGCTCTGGACCTCCGCGAGACCGCTGCGATGAAGCAGCTCCCGGAGGGTGCTCCGGTCGAAGAAGGTCACGTGCTCGGGAATCTTGAAGAAAGGCCAGCGATGGCGCATCAGGGTCCGCCAGAGGCTCCCCATGTCAGGGGTGGCGAGCACGATCCATCCTCCCGGGCGGAGATGGCCGGCCAGCGTTCGCAGAAAGCCGACGGGATCGTAGATGTGCTCGATGACGTGGATGCAGGCGATGCAGTCGAAGAGCTCGCCGGACCCGAGCTCGCCGGTTCCTCCCAGGATGAGCCGGTCCGCCCGGCCGCGCGCCTTCTTCAGGGCCGCGGGCGAGTAATCGGTGCCGGTGCGGTGAGCGAAGAAGTCCTTCGCCTCGTCGAGAAAGAAGCCGTAGGCGCAGCCCACCTCGAGCAGCTGGCCGCCGGCCACGCCGCGGCGGCGCAGCTCTGCGAGAAAACGCCGAAAGGTGGGCCGCAGGGTCGGCTCTTGGGCCTGATAGCTCGAGTAGCCGCCTTCCCCGCCTTCGAAGTAACCATCCTCCATGTAGCTCCGCTGCATGATGGGCTCGGCGAGGCGGGGGCACAGATACCACAGGCCGCAGCGGCGGCAGCGGGCGACCGCGAACGGCGGAAAGCCGTACACGCTGGCGCGGCGGTTCTCGCTGCCGCAGAGCGGACAGGCAGGCTGCTCGAGATCGGCGGGCGAGGCTTTGTAGGAGGGTACCGGGATCGGGATCATCAGCGAGCAGGACGCGCGGCGTCCATTCCCCTGGAGCGGCGGGTAGTGTACCTGGGGAATTCGCGGCGGTGAACCCCGCGCTGCCGCTGCTCGCCCTGCTTTCGCTGGCCGGCCTCCTCCTGCGCCGCCGCGAAATCGGCATTCCCTGGGCTCTTTGCGGCATGGCCGGCATGGCCCTGCTCTGGCCCGCGTTACGGCTGCCGGACGGCATCCCCAGCCCCGCCGCTATCCTGGCGGAGCACGCTCCCTGGCAGGGGATCGCCGAGCCGTCCGCAGGAAACCCCAACTTGCGGGACGTCACCTACCAGGTGCAGCCGTGGCTCTTTTTCCTGCGCCACGAGTTGCGGGCGGGGCGCCTGCCGTTCTGGGATCCCCACCAGTTCTCCGGCAGCCCTTACTGGAGCAACGGCTCGGGAGCGCCCTTGTTCCCGCTCCACCTGCTCTTCGCCGCGTTGCCTCTCCAGATCGGCTGGATCCTGCTGCCATGGCTGCGCATCGTCATCGGGGGCTGCGGAGCCTGGATGCTGGCCCGCGAGCTGGGGGCCAGCCGCCCGGCGGCGCTGCTGGCCGCCGTTATCTACCCCCTCTCGGGAATGGTCACCAGCTTTCTGCTCTTTCCCATGGGCAACACCCATGCGCTGGCGCCCTGGGTGATATTGGCCGTCGAGCGGCTGGCAAACGGACGGGGAGGCTGGATCGGCCTCGCCGTGGCCGGAGGCCTGCAGCTGCTCGGCGGCCACCCGGAGACGCCCGTCTTCACGGCGCTGCTTGCCGGGGTCTATCTGCTGGCGCGGGGGTGCGACCGGCCGCTCGCGGCCTGGGGCCGGTTCATCGCCGGCTGGATGGCCGCGGCGGCCATCGCCGCCGTCCAGATCCTGCCGCTCTTCCGCACGCTGACCGCCAGCGGCAAATGGCTGGAGACGGCCCGCGGCGCCCCGGCACCTCTCCGTGTGGTCGCGGCTTTCCTGCTCCGGCTGATCCTCCCCGACCTCTTCGGCAACCCCGCCGCGGGGACGTGGTGGGGACCGTACAATTTCGCGGCGACCGCCATCTATGCCGGCGCCCTGACGCTGCCCCTGGCCGCCGCCGGCCTGGCGGCCGTGCGCGGCGACCGGCGCTGGCGTGCGGTGGCCGTGATGACGCTCTTCGCCCTGATGGCCGCCTACTACCTGTTCGGCATGCGGCACGTCCTGCTGGCGCTGCCGGTGATCAACCGCGGGCTCCACCACTACTTGAAGCTGGGCCTCGAGCTGGGGCTGGCGCTCCTCGCCGCCGCCGGCTGCGACCGCTGGCTGGCGGGGAAAGGACGCGGGCTGATGGCGGGGGCCGGGCTCACCCTCGGGCTCCTGGCGGTGGCCTGGTGGCGGTTCGGCGCGGAATGGGAGCAGCGCGGCCTGCTCGGCAACGAGGCCGCGTGGACCGCGGGGATGGCTGCGGCCGCGATCGTTCTCGCTTTGTCCCTTCTCCTGAAGCAAGGCTGGCGCTGGCGGCTCTGGCCGCTCCTGCTGGCCTGGGTGATCATCGATCTCGTCGCCGCCCACGCGCGCACCAATCCCGGGCTGCCGGCCGGGAAGCTCTATCCGGTCACCGGCGCCATCCGGTTCCTTCAGGGCCGGCCGGAGCGGGTCACGGGGCTGGGGGAGGCGCTCCATCCCGACGCCGCCATGGTCTACGGCCTCTACGACGTGCGCGGCGACAGCCCGGTCAAGCTCCAGCGCTACGATCGGATCTACGCCGAAATGGCGGCGGGCGACCCCGTCT
>DASYTJ010000145.1:0-119080 GCA_036002325.1 Thermoanaerobaculia bacterium
CGGTCCCGCCCCAGTTGGGATCGGTCCTGCCCCCATGGGGAACGGTCCCGCCCCCGTGGGGATTGGCCCTGCCCCGGCGGGGATCGGTCCCGCCCCGGCGGGGATCGGCGGTTCCCCGGTCTCGGAGGGACGAAATTCACCCGGGAGGGACGCCGAAATCGAGGGGGGAGGAGCAAAACTCGCGGGGATCGGAACCTTCCCCGCGAGGGCGCGAGGAATCCCCGGAGGGGCCGGAGGGCTCGGGGAGCCATTTCCCATTCGGAAACTGCGCTCACGGACCAGATTTTAGGGGGAGAAGTTGGAACTCCTGTATAATGGCCTCAATGGACCCCGAGACCCAGAGGCTCATCAATCTCATCAAAGTGACCCTTCGCCTTCTTGGTGTAACCAATCGGGAGGTCGCCCGCCGCATGGGGCTCAGCCCGAGCTACATCAGCAAGCTCTTTTCTGGCGCCAGCGAGCTGCGGCTCGATCACGTGATCCGCATCTGCCGGGCGGTGAGCCTGGAGCCGGCGGAGTTCTTCAGCCTGGCCTATCCGCGCCAGGCGGCCGGCAGCTCGGTGGCGGCCTCCACGCTGCGCGACCTGATCGGGTCGGTCCAGCTTCCCCCGCCGCCGCCGCCGAAACCGACGCCGCAGCTCGACGAGGAGCAGATCCAGGAGATTCTGAAGGCGACGCTGGACAGGATGATGGGGCGGCAGTCGGCGTAGGGCGGCCCCGGGAAGCACCTCGCCAGACTGTCTCTCCGCCGCGGCCCTACGGCGAGTCGGCCTCTCCAGTTCAGGATATCCAGAGGATCGGGTAGCCGCCCTACCCCCCCGCCGCCATCCGAGCAGTGGGGTCCTTCTCCGCTTCGTGCAGCGAAGCGATGACGTGCTCGAGGAGCTTGAGCGTCATGCGGCGCATCTCGGCCGCCTTGCGGAGAAGAAGGAGGGAGGCCATGACCTCGCGCTTGATGTTGAGCGAGAGGAAGACCGCGGTGCATTCCTGGACCGCCTCGGTCGCCTCATCGATGCGCTCCTGCCGCAGCCAGACCGCTCCCAGCTCCAGCCCGGCGAGAGCCGCCTTGTAGGGGAGGCCGGCCGTTTCGTACTCCGCCTTTACCTGCCTCAAGGCCTGCTCGGCGCGGCCGAATTCCTCCAGGCCGGCGTAGATGTGACCCTCCAGCCAGCGGACCTTGAGCTCGCCAAGCCGGCCGCCGGTATCGAGCCTGCGGCGGCGGATCTCGAACAGGGCGCGCCGGGCCTCGCGGAAGCGGCCACATTCAGCGAGGAACCAAGCTTGGCTTTGCAAGGCGGAGAAGATAAGCGTGGGATCGCGTTGACCGTCGACCGAGGCCAACCCCTCCTGGATCCAGCGGATCGCCTCTTCGGCGTTCCCCTCGAAACCGGTGAAAATTCCCCGCGTGATGAGGGCACGGCCTGCCAGGTGCCTGTCCCCCAGACGGCGGTACGCCTCGACTGTGATGTCGAGGGTTCCGCATGCCATAGGGAAAGCTCGGTGCGCCGCGTAATGAGCGGCCAGTACCATGAAGAATCGAGCTCCGAGGATCTCGTTCTGGGTGCCCCGGACGAATTGCTCTACAGCCCGTTCCAGTGCTTCGTCGGCGCGGTCAAGATCGTCGGCGACGCGGTAGGCATTGGCGAGCTCCACCCAGGCGCGGCAGCGGAGGTCGGCAGTCTCGCGGGTGCCACGTTCGGCGTCGCTCCATTGATCCGCCATGAGAGCGGCGCAGCGGGCGAGCTCCACCATCTGGCCCGCATCCTCGTAACGGAGTTCCCAGCTCCGCTCGAGGAGCGCCTCGTAAAGGGGAAGGCCTCCGAGGTCCGGCGATGCCGCTTCGAGGCCCGCGAGTCCGCGAGCCGCGAGAAGCCCAATCGCCTCCTCCTTCCGCTGCTCCACCGACCTGCGCGCGAGGGTTTCGGGATCGAGCCCCCGCACGGCGGCGAAGGCACGCTCCAATGCCCCGCTGTACGCTTCCTCCGGCGGCGGAGGCGCCGCGCCGAGCCTTCCTGGTCCGAACAACCCCCAGAGGCGGGTGGCCAGCTCGCGGCTGCACGCCTCGCAGCCGCGGAGGAGATGGGTGACTACGGCGCGCCTGCCCTGGGCGGAGATGCGGCCGGACGCGAAACCGTGCAGCTCCGCCGCGGTCGGATGGTGGTCCAAGGGGGTTCTCCTTTGCCTCCGCATTCTCGCACAGAGTGATCCGGCTTTCCACTCTTGAACAGCGAGGAGAGGAGGACCATTCCCGCCTCGGATCCGGCGCGATCTAGCTGTCAGGATCCTCCTGCGCCGGCACCGCGGGCGGCGTCACGGCCGTGTGCGGTTGACCGTCAGGGATAACTGCGCCTCCATCCTTTTCCCAGATGGCTGTTGTGCCGGAGGCGTCGTCCTCCTGCCAGAGGCTGCTCATCCAATTCCAGACCTGCTCCAGGGCTCCGATCCCGGGCAGCCGGTCTTCCCAGAGTCCGGCGGCGCGGGAAGGCGACGCCAGGAGAATCGCCCCCAGGACGAGGGCCGCGATGACGATCCGATTGCGCTGCGACATGACTCGATCTCCCTCCATTCGCGAGGCAGGTCCCAGGCCGGCATGGCCGGACCGCCGCGCGCGTACTCCCCCCTGAAAGCAGAGGTGTCGGCGAAACGGCGCGCCGGGGCGTTTTTCTCCCCTTCAGGTGACGAAATTCTCCCCGTTTTTTTCCGCCGGGTCGATACCTGATTCGACAACGCTATCTGGAAAAGCCCCTTAGGACGGTTTCGCCGAAGAAAATAAGTGACCGGAGTTGACATCAAAGCCATCCCTCAGGAAGTTCGAGACGCGTTTCCCCCTATGCGAGATTGTGTTGACAAATGGAGAGCAGAGGTTCACATTTAGCACCCATGAACGATTCACTGAGCTCGAAGGGCCCACCGGGGCAAGAACGGCTCTGCCGCGAGCTGGGGAAGCGGATCGTGCAAGCGCGCCAGCGGCGGGGCTGGAAGCAGGCGGATCTCGCGAAGCGTCTGGAAGTGCCGCGGGAGCGTCTCGGGAGGTGGGAGCAGGGCCGGAACGCGCCGTCGCTGGAGGATCTGGCGGCGCTGAGCGAGGTGCTGGAGATGCCATTGGGGGATCTCGGGGTCGGCCGGTGCTTTCGGGAGGTGCTCTCCTCGATGGAGTTGGCGGAGCTGCTCTCCCACTTCACCGCGATGGGCCGGCTGCTGAAGCCCCTGCTGGTGGCCAGGAAGAAATGACGGTCTTCCGGCGTCATGGAGGCGCCGGAGGTTTGGACGAGGAGGTCCATATGAATGCGAAGCAGACGATGGGTTTCGAAACGCTCGACGCCAAGGCCACGAGGCAGCGGCCCCCGGGAGTCGAGCAAAAGCTCAAGGCCGAGCGCGTGCAGGAGGAGCTGAAGGCGATGCCGGGATGGCGGCTGCTGCCGAACGGCAGCTCGCTGCACCGGTCTCGGCAGTTCTACCTGCCGGGGGAGGCCGCGAGGTACGCCGCATTCGCGGGCGAGCTGGCCGCGAGCCAGCACCAGCGGATCGAGCTCTACCTCTCCGGCACGCGGGTGACGGTCGTCGTATTCGGCCCCAAGGGCATCGGGGGCATCACCAAGAACGTTCTCGGCTTCGCCCGGCAGCTCGGCTGACGCGCGGCGGGAGCGCACGAAAGGAGACGCACATGCCAAAGCAAACGATTCAAGAGATGGTCGGCAGTTGGAAGAGGCTGGTCGCCAACTCGCTGGCGAACGCTTCCGAGGTTCCCGGCCTCAACGTCCAGATCTCGAAGCTGCAGGAAGTGGTGGAGAGCGTGGAGTCGTTGAGCGCGGAGCTGGACAACCGGCTGGGTCTGAGGCGGCAATCCACTCAGGAGCGGCGGGCGCTGTTGGAGAAGGGGCAAGATCTGGCCAAGCAGGCGCGGCTGGTGCTCCAGGCGCATCTTGGGATTCGCAACGCGAGGCTGGTGGAGTATGGAGCGCGTCCGCTCGAGCCCCGCCGGGCGAAGGCGGAGACTACGCAGGAGAAGCCGCCCGAGCCGCCGACGACGGAGGCCCAGGCGCCTGAAGCCAAGAAGCCGGAGCCGGAATCCCCGGCCCCGGCTCCAACTGCCGAACCCACAAAGTAGGTTCCGAGGGGGCGTGCGGGCAACACGCCCCCTCGCTTTTCTAGTGTAGCAGAAGCGCGGCCTCCCGTTTCCGATCCCGCCGCTGCCTTCAGCTTCAGCGAGGCAGAGGGCGGCTTCATCGTCGAGATGTGGATCTCTCGCGGCCGGCGGCGGCGGCCAGTTTCTTCGGCGCGACGAGACAATAGCTGGTCGCGGCGAGGGTGGAGGAATCAGTCATCGAAGAAGTCCCGCTTGATTTCACGGCAGAGGCCGCTCAGCTCCGGGAAGATCAAGGATTCGCTGATGCCCGAGATCGACAGCTCGCGGCGCATCGCGGGGACCCGCGCTTTCGGGATCACGAGCCGCCGCAGGTTGGGGCGGTCTTTTCCTCGCCGCAGCGCGAGGCGGTCCAGGGCGTCCGGCTCGGTGCCATGAATCGTAAAGACGCCGCGCTGCGCGGCGATGCGCTGGCTGCCGTGACTCGGAGTGATGGCGATCGGCAGTCTTCCTTTCAGCTTGTGCCCGCCCCAGAGCGGAGCGTGATCGCCGGCCCGGGGATCGTCCGCCGGAAACAGCACGTAATCGCCGAACGTCTCACGGTTGAGCCACCAGGGATTCAGCATCCAGACCGCGGCATCGGCCGCGCCGGTGTGATCGCGGAGGGCGAAGTAGAGGGCGATGAGGGAGCTTTCCGTCCAATCGAGCAGCCGCGTCCGGAGACCGTAATGCTGCATGAGGAAGAGCCACTCCCAATTCGACGCCGGCAGCCGCTCGAGATAGGTCGGCGCGCGCAGCTTGAAGGTCTCGAGCAGCGTCTCTTCGTTGTAATACTCGGCGCCGATGCCGGTGATGTAGCCGGCGAGCCGGTACCAGCCGGGTGTCAAGGTCCACGTCACGTCGCCGTGGCCGCGGAACCATGGCTGCAGGTACCAGCTAGCCCCCTTCGGCGTCCACTCTACGACCGTCTGCTCAACCGCCTCGACGAAGGCTGCCAGGCTCGTGACTCGCATGTCGGGTCCTTCTGCTACGCATGAGTCCAGCCAATGGTTTCACGGCGCCTCGTACGCCGCCGCCGCGATCTCTCCCAATGCCTGGCCGACGACGCGCTTGATCTCGTTCGGCTCCTTGGAAACCGAAACATTGTTGGCGTAGATGGCGAAGGCCAGGCGGCGGCCCGCGGCCGTGGTCATGTAGCCAGCCAGGCCCTTGCCCGTCACCAGCACGCGCCGGTTGAGCGGATCGTCCACGCCATAGGTGCCGGTCTTCGCGAAGACGTGCCCCGCGGCCGGCGAGCCCGGCTGGATATCGAAGAGCGTGCCGTCGCGGCCGAGGATGGGCAGCGCCGCCTGGAAGACGGCGAAGTCCGGCCGCTTGGCCATGGCGGCGAGGTAGGAGGTCATGAAGGCCGGCGTGTAGTGGGCGTCGCCGCCGGCGCCGTCGGCCTGCTGCGCTCCCGAAAGGTCGAGCCCTAGCGAGGTGAGGAAGTCGCGTTCGAGATCGAAGCCGGTCTGGTCCTTCTCCTTGCGCAGCAGCGCTCCGAGCAGCAGGGGCGTCATGCTGGCGTGGAGGTTCTGGCTCACCTTGAGCGTGACTTTCACTTCTTCGCGCAGCGGCGGCGAGACGTGCTCGGCGACGACGCGGTCGTCGGTGTAGCTCTTGGCGAGCGCGGCGAAGTCGACCGCGTCTCCGCTCTTCCCTTGCTCGACGGCGATGCCCTTTTCCGCCAGCGCCTCGGTCAGGACCGCTTGCGCGAAGCGGCTCGGCTCCGGTACGGCGTAGCTGTAGAGAATCGGCGGAATGCCCGCGGGGAACGATCCGGCCAGCGTTACGGTGTGCGAGCCGTCGGGGTTCGCGACGTCGTTCGCCAGACTGATCAACGGCCGGGAATTCAGCGCTCCGGTCTTGATCTGGTTCACAAAGCGGACGTAGGCGGTGGCCGGCGAGACGGTGAGCGTGGCCGGAGCCTCCGGCGCGTCGCCGGGGCCGACGGTCATATCGATCAGGTTGTCGTTGACGACGATGGGCGAGATCACCACGCCGGTGCCCAGCTCGCGCTGTCCTTCGGGGAAGAGGCTCACGTCCACGAGCACCCGCCCTTCGACGCCGCGGATGCCCCGCTCGGCGACCTGCGCGGCCAGCTCGCGGATGACGAGCAGCGGATCTCCCGGCACGGCGCGGGTGTGCGGATCGCCGTCGTAGGAGTGGTCCTGGTTCTCGAAGGCGAGCGTACCGTCGGAACGGATGCGGCCGGAGAGGTTGGGATCGCCGCTCGCGACGAGCGCGAGATCACCCTTCAGCACACCGTTGCGCGCGATCTCGCCGGTGCGGTAGACGCGCGTCTTGAAGCGGTGGTCGGCGCCCAATAGGCCGAGCGCCGTGCCCTCGGTGAGCAGCTTGGTGGTGGAGCCGGGGACGAACAGCTTCTCCGCATTGAGGGCGTAGACCGGCTGGTTCGTTTCGAGATCGAGAAACTCGATTCCCCACAGCGCGTGCTTGAACTCGGGGCGGTTGAGGATGCTCTCGATGCGCCCGGCGAGCGTGGCCGGCGCCTGCGCCGCGAGCGGCGCGGCGAGGGACAGCAGGGCGAAAAGCAGAACGGGAAGACGGCGGTGCATGGCGCGAAACTCTAGCATTGCGGCCGCTCGACCTCATCCCAACCCCTCTCCTAAAGGAGAGGGCTTAAAGAACCGCCGCTAGAGCCGCCGCTACCGGCTCAATCGCCCCAATCCTCGATCTCCGGGTCGAAAACGTACGCACCGTTCTCCCGGCGGATATAGGTGACGTAGGTATGCTCGCCCAGCTTCGACTTCACCGAGTAGACGCAGCGGAGACGCCAGGGACCTTTCACCATGGTGAGCTTGCCGCGCTCGTCGGAAAGGATGCCTTCCTCGTCGCCCTCGGTGACGACCAGCCCGTCATTCTTCTTGATCTTCCGGAACGAGCGCTGCGCCTCGGCAACGCCGGGGCAGGCGGGATCGAGGCTCTCCTCGGGATCGAGCAGGTTCCACGAGCTGCTCGAAAGGCGGAAGGGAAGTTCTGTTGTAATGAATTCGCCGCTGCCGTCCGACTTGGTGACCTCGATCAGACAGACGTGATCGGCGGCGCCGCGGCCCAGCGCCGGGAAACATCCGTGAACGGCGCGCACGTGCAGAGTCTTCAACGCTTTCGGGTTGCGTTTGCCAAGGAACGACTTCATGGCCGCCTCGGCTTCGGCGGCGGATGGAGATCCTTCCGCGCACCACGCGCCGGCGGCGGCCAGCAACGAGATCGAGACGATGGACACCAGGCAGCGCCGGATCAAAATTCACCTCCCTGAGCGGACTCCAGATGAATCGGTTGGGTTCACGGGCCCGGCGTTTCGCTTTTACAGCGACAGCCCTTGGCCTCGTCCCCCCAGCCCATATTGACCCAATGCCAGTAGCCTTCATAGAGCCAGAGGCAGGAGCGCTTCTCGGGCTCCTCTCGCAAGTCGAGCCGGAAGCTCTCGTAGGGTTTGCCGTCGAGCCGGACTTCGACGAGCACCTTGCGGTCGGCGGGGACTCCGGGGATGACGGCCATTTCGCCCTTCGCCACCGTCGCCTTCAGCTTGCCATCGATCCGGAAGGTGAACTTCGATTCGGAGGACGGCGGCCAGGTCGTTTGGGACATGTTGGGTCCGTTATCGCGCGGGGGGTGAAACGGTGCGATGCAGATGGCGCCGGTACCGCTCTTCTGCGCCGCGGCCGAGACCGGAGCGGCGATCGCCAAAAGAAGACCACAGGCTGCCGCGTATCCTCGTGCCATGGAGGCACGGCTCCGTCGTTCGATTTCCATCACAGATCTCTCCATGTCGTCAGGTCGGACTCGGCCTTACTGTGTTCGCACCGACGACAGATAAAACGGATACTTTGAACCGAAGGTCTGTTGAAAAACATCGTCGACCCTCTTCAGATAGGGCCGCAGCTCTTCGGGCATGTCGTCGACCGGAAAGCGTGCCCACAGCGGGGCGTCGCCGCTTTCGCTGCGGATGGCGAGTGAGAAGTCACCTTCCGGCATGGTTTCGACATCATGCGTCGACGCCAGCTTGGAGATCAGATGCTGCCACTGCGGATCCCGCACGATCTTCTGAAAAGCCGCGAGGGTCTCGGCGTCGGCCGCGGCGACGAGCTCGTCGTTATCCTGAGAGAGGATGAGGAGACCGCCGTCGTAGACGCGCAGGTGCGGACCGAACATTCCTGCACCGGAGGCCGAGAAGTACAGCGAGAGAAAAAGCCGCTGTTTCGAGGCTGCGGGACCGGCGGAGCTCGCCATCTCGCGCGGCTCCGCCAGCCGCACCGGGTACGCCGTATCGAAGACGCGCGCGAAAAGATCGTCGATTTGGCGCAGATGGATCCGCAGCTCCTCGGGGATCTTTTCAAACGGCACGAACGTCGCGCCGGTCTCGTACTGTATATGGAGGCCGGCCTGCCCGAAGCCATCGCCGTAATCTTTCGTTTCCAGGTCCGAGAGGAGCTTCCGCCAGGCCGGGTCGCGAACGAGCTTATGGAAAGCTCCGTTCGTCTCGGCATCGGCGATCGCGGCCACCTCGTCGGCCTTCTGGGAGAACACGACCAGCCCGCGGTCGTAGACGTCGAGATCCGGGCCGGAGAAGCTATCCTCCGGGGTGGTCGTCCAAAGCGTGAGAAGGAGGCGCTGCTTCTGAACTCCGGGACCGCCGGCCGAGGCGCAGCTCATCAAGAGCAGAAGCGCCGCACTCGCGAAAATGGATTTCATTGCTGTCCTCTCGTCCTGGCTTACAAGGGATTCCACGATCCATGCCAGCCGGTTTCCGAGTTGAGTCGAGAAAAATCGTCCACCAACGTGGACATTGCAGAACTCTGGAGGTGTCTCCCGCACGCATGGGAAGCTTTTCAGAAAGAGATGCAGGCCGGGCTGCGCACGCGGAGAACCGCCTCCTGGTCGAAGCGGGTCTTGTACTGCGAGATGACTTCTTGAATGGCGGCGTCGTGAGCCGCGGTGTCGGGGTGAACGATGTGGATCACGTACGAGCTCTCCTTCTGCAGAGATCCGGCGCCGTCGCGCCACTGGCCGGCGGCGGCCCAGGAGGTGAGGCCTTCGGGGAAGCGCGGCGTGATGACTTCGGCGAGGAACTGCTGCCACTCTTCCGGGGTGACCTGGCCGGCCGACCGGGAGGTGCCGAAGTAGAGGGAGTCCATGGTCGCCCGCTGCTCGCCGGCGTGGCAGCCGCCGGGAACGTGAACGGTGCAGGCGGTCGTGACCACCACGAGGGAAACGAGCAGTGATCTCTTCATCATGAACGAGCTGGGCACCGATCAGTTCTCCTGGAGAGCAGACGCCGGTGAACTTGTAGAAGAACGTCAACGATGAGGAGAGCGTCTCTTGCATGGGTCTCGCTCCACTCTACCCCCTTCAAGCTATGAAGGCCAAGGCGACCGGGTCTAGACTTATACGGTGATTCGCTTCGAGAACTCCCGCCAGCGGCGGTTCCTGCTCGCCGGTCTCTCCCTTTGCGCTATCCTGGCCGGCTGCCAGATGAACCCCCCTCACACGCGCCCTCTCGCTTACCGGCCTGCCGCCGATTTCGCAGCGGTGGACGCTCTCCTCGAGGACTTTCGCGCCCGTGGCGCCTTTCCTGGCGGCGTTCTCGCGGTCGGTCATCAGGGCGCTTTGGTGCATCTGCATGCCTTCGGCCGTCTCACCTACGACGCCGACGCGCCGGCGGTGACCGCGCACACTCTCTACGACCTCGCCAGCCTCACCAAGGTGGTGGCCACGACGACGATGGCGATGATCCTCGTCGACGAGGGACGGCTCGATCTGGACCGGCCGGTGCGCGATTTCCTGCCGGGGTTTCAAGGGTCCGGCAAAGACGCGGTGACGGTGCGCCATCTGCTCAATCATTCCTCAGGATTGGAGGCGACCGCTCTTCTCTATAGAGAGGTGCGCGGCAAGGCGGCCGTCGTCGAGCGCGTTCAGGCGATGGACCTCGTCTATGCGCCCGGCAGCAAGTCCATCTACAGCGATCTTGGCATCATTCTGCTGGGGGAGATCCTCGAGCGAGTGGCGGGCCAGCCGCTGGATGCGTTCGCCCGCGAACGGATCTTCTCGCCGCTGGGGATGCGCGAGACGATGTTCAATCCGCCGGCCGAGCTGCGACCGCGGATCGCGCCGACGGAGCTCGATCCGTGGCGGGGACGCGTGGTGCGGAGCGAGGTACACGACGAGAACGCCTTCGCCATGGGCGGGGTCGCGCCTCATGCAGGGCTGTTCGGCACGGCCGGCGATCTCGCCCGCTTCGCGCAGATGCTGCTGAACGGCGGCGTGTTCGAAGGCCGGCGCATCGTCTCGCGCGAGACGCTGGAGCTGTTCACCCGGAAGGCCGGAGTCCCCGGTTCCGATCGCGCTCTCGGCTGGGACACGAAATCGGCCGAGGGTTCCTCCGCCGGCACGCTCATGTCTTCGCGCTCGTTCGGCCACACCGGCTTCACGGGCACGTCGCTGTGGATCGATCCGGAGCGGCAGCTCTACGTCATTCTGCTGACCAACCGCGTGCACCCCTCGCGGGAGAATCAGCTCATCCGTGAAGCGCGGCCGGCGGTGGCGGACGCGGTGGTGCGGGCGTTGGCCGAGCCGGCATCAGGTCTGCCGGTTCGGGTGGGCCTGGAGCGCGTCGCCGGCGGCGAGACGCACGGGCTCGCGGGCCAGCGTCTGGGCCTGATCGTCCATGCGGCTTCGGTAACGGCTGACGGCCATCACGCCGTCGACGTGCTGCGCGAGCGCGGGCTCAACGTGGTGCGGCTCTTCTCTCCCGAGCACGGTCTGCGCGGCGAGGCTGCGGCGGGAGCAGGCGTCCCGAGCGGACGCGATACGGTGAGCGGTCTGCCGGTGGTGAGCCTCTTCGGCGAGCACCGCAAGCCGGCTTCCGCCGATCTCGCGGAACTGGACGCGCTGGTCTTCGATCTCCAGGACGCCGGAGTGCGTTTCTACACCTACTCCAGCACGCTGATCCTCGCTCTCGAAGCGGCGGCGGAGGCCGGCATCGACTTCGTCGTGCTCGACCGCCCCAACCCCTTGGGCGGGGATCGAGTCGCGGGTCCCGTGAGCGCGCCGCGTGACGTGGTTCCGGCGAGCTTTCTGAACCTCGCGCCGGGACCGCTCGTGCACGGCTTGACGCTCGGCGAGATGGCCACCTACGTCAACACGCATCTCGACCGGCCGGCGCGCCTCACCGTCGTCCCTATGGACGGCTGGACGCGGCGCATGAGGTGGATCGACACCGGCCGGCCGTGGGTTCCACCGTCGCCGAATCTGCGCAGCGCCGAGGCTGCACTCGCCTACCCCGGCACCGCGCTGCTGGAGGCGACGAACGTCTCGGAAGGGCGCGGGACGGAATCGCCCTTCGTGCTCTTCGGCGCTCCCTGGCTCGACGCGTCCGCCATTCCAATCTCATCGGGCTTCCATGCGGAGCCCGCTTCGTTCACCCCTCGATCGTCACCCGCGGCGCCCTCTCCCAAGTATGCGGACCAGGAATGCCGCGGTCTGCGCGTGCGCGTCGTCGATCCGGCCGTGGCCGAGCCTTACCGGCTCGGCGTCACTCTCCTCGCGTCGCTCTCTCGTCAATCCGGCTTCGCATGGCGCGACAACGGCGAGGCTCTCACCAGCCTCGTCGGCACGCCGCAGCTCTTCCAGGATCTGCGGGCGGGAAAAACGGTGGAGGAAATCCTCGCCGCAGACGCCGCGGATCACGCCGCCTGGCTTCGCGATCGACAGCCGGCGCTGCTCTATCCCTGAGAACGGATCGCTTCCCGCGGCCAGACCAGGCTCGCCGCGAGCCCGGCGGCCACCGTGATCAACGATCCCACGAGGGCGTACCAGGGCCAGGCGAGCGAGGTGCCGAAGAAGATCGCCGTCATGGCCGCGAATCCGAAGACGAGCGCCGCGAGGGCCGCGCGCTGGCCGACGCGGCGCGTGAACATGCCGAGGAAGAAGACGCCGAGGACGATGCCGGTGGTGAAGGCGGCGATCCCCAGAACGCTGCTCACGATGGAGGACTTCAGCCACTGGCCGGCGATGCCCACGGCGATCTGCACCGCGCCGAAGACGGCGGTCAGCACGCGCGTCATCCGCAACTGACGCTGCGCGGGGACTTCGCCCTTCGCCAGCGGCACATAGAGATCGTTGACGGCGACCGTGGCGCAGGAGTTGAGGGAGCTCGTCATGGCGGCGGCGAAGATGGCGCCGAGCAGCAGGCCGACGAGACCGACCGGCAGCTCGTCGAGAATGAAGCGGGCGAAGACGCGGTCCGGGCGGTCGAAAGGCACGGCGGGCGGATGGAGCTGGTAGAAGCTCCAGAGCCCGACGCCGATCAGCAGGAAGAGCGCGAACTGCGCCGCGGCGAGGAGTCCGCTCACCCAGAGAGCGCGCCGCGCTTCCGGCAGGCCGCGCGCGGAAAGGTAGCGCTGCACCATGAGCTGATCCACGCCGTGCGAACCGAGCGCGATGAACGCGCCTCCCACCAGTCCGGCCCACAAGCCGTACGGCTGGCTCCAGTCGAGGCGGAGATCGAAGGCGCGGAACTTGCCGGCGGCCTGCCCCATGGCGGCGAGCTGGTCCCATCCGCCCGGCAGGCGCGCCAGGATCGCGGCGAACGCCACGATCGCGCCGGCGAGGTAGAGGAAGAACTGGATCAGATCGCTCCACAGCACGGCGCGCATGCCGCCGAGGTAGGTGTAGACGATGGTCGTGACTCCCAGCGCCGCCACCGCCCATTCGATGGGAATGCCGGTCATCTCCTGCAGCACGATGGCGGAGAGGAAGAGCCGCAAGCCGTCGGCGAGGCTGCGGGTGACGATGAACAGCACCGACGCGGTCTGCTGGGTGGCGCCGCCGAACCGGCGGTGCAGGACCTCGTAGGAAGTGAAGAGAACGCCGCGGAAATACTCGGGCAGCAGGAGGAAGGCGATCGCGAAGCGGCCGATGACGAAGCCGAGGGCGATCTGGATCCAGGTGAAGTCGCGCTCGTAGGCGAAGCCCGGGATGCTCAGGAAGGTGACGGCGCTGGTTTCGGTGGCGATGATCGAGAAGAGGATGAGCCACCAGGGCTGATCGCGGCCGCCGACCGCGTAGTCGGCCACGTCGCGCGCTCCCCGGCCGAGCCACATGCCGAGGACGACGATGCCCGCCATATAGGCGAGGAGTACCGCGAGATCGACGATGCCGACGTGCATGCGCGCTCAGCGGCGCAGGACGCGGCCCGGCAGGGCGCCGGTCGCCTTTCCCTGATCGAGCACCCGCACGCCGTTGACCCACACGCCGGCGATGCCGGCCGCGGGGAGATGCGGCTCTTGCGGCGTCGCGCGGTCGGCGACGGTGGCGGGATCGAACAGCACGAGATCGGCGTACGCGCCCTCCTGAAGGACGCCGCGGCCGCGCAGGCCGACGTGCGCCGCGGCGAGGCGGGTCATTTTTTCGATCGCGGTTTCGAGCGAGAGCGAATGCGTTTCGCGCACGTAGCGCCGCAGCACGCGAGGGAAGGCACCATAGCCGCGTGGATGCCGGCCGTCGTTCTGGCCGTCGCTGCAGACGTTCGTATGCGGCCAGGCGGTGAGCGCGGCGATGTCGCGCTCGTCCATGCTGGTGGCGATGATCGATTCGTTGTCGCCCCCGGCGGACTGCGATTTGGCGATGAGATCGATGTACGTCGTCACCGGATCGGTGCCGCGCAGCCTGGCGATCTCGGCGAGCGTCTTGCCGGCGTAGGCGGGCTCGGGGTCGTACTTGGAAACGATCATGCCTTCCGGCGTCGTCAGCTCGGTGAGCGCGAACGTCGCCGTCGCCCGGTCGGTGAAGTTGCGCTCCGGAAAGAGGACGGTCATCGTCGACTGCCAGTAAGGATAAGGATAGACGTCGGCGGTGACGTCTACGCCGCCGGCGCGGGCGGCGTCGAGCTTGGCGAGGAGCTTGTCGGCCTGGCCCCAGAGGCTCTTCATCGCCAGCTTTATGTGCGAGATCTGCACCGGCAGCCGCGCTTCGCGGCCGATGCGGATGACTTCGTCCACGGCTTGAAAAAGTGATCGGTCCTCGCTGCGGATGTGGCTGATGTAGCGCCCTCCAGCGCGGCTCGCTTCCTGCGCGAGGGCGATCAGCTCCTCGGTCGTCGAGTAGATGCCGGGATCGTACTCCAGGCCGGTGGAGAGGCCGAGCGCGCCGCTCGCCAGCTCGCGGCGCAGCAGCGCGCGCATGGCGATGATCTCGTCCTCCGTGGCCGGTCTCTTGTAGTCGAGGCCCATCACCCGCTCGCGCAACGTGCCGTGGCCCGCGTAGGAGGCGACGTTGACGGCGAGCGGCGCCGCCTCCAGCGACGTGAAGAAAGCGCCCAGCGGGAAGCCCGACTCGCCGTCCTGGCCGATGACGACGGTCGTGATGCCCTGGCTGATCGCGGCGAGGATGGTGCGGTCCTTGACGGTCCCTTCCGCGTGATGGCTGTGCGTATCGATGAATCCCGGCGCCAGCGCGAGCCCCTTGCCCTCGACGATCCTGTCGCCGGCCTGGGGCCGCACGGCGCCGATGGCGGCGATCCGCTCGCCGCACACCCGCACGGACGCCGCGCGCGCCGGAGCGCCGGTGCCATCCACTACCTGAACACCCTGGATGAAGGTGCAGGGCCCGGCGGTTTGGGCTCGGACGGAACCGGAGAGAGCGAGCGGCAGGAAAAGAGCGAGGAAAGGCTTCATCCGCATCCGAGAGGTCTCCTTTGAGCGGGCGGATGATTCTACATCGGCGTCCGAAGATGTAGCGATTTACCGAACGGTCCCCTTCCGAGCCACCAGAGCGCTGGGAATCCCGATCCCGAAGATATGAATGAGGACGCCGTTGAGAAGGCCCACCGACGGCGTCAGGGTCGGCGAGCTGTGAATCGCCGAGAGCGGCAGCACGACGAGATTCATGAAGAGGTACACCAGCACGCCGTAGATGGCGCCCGCGATCCAGGGCTGGCGGGTGAGGAAAGAGATTTTCCGGCTGGCCAGGTAATAGACGGTCACGATGCTGAAGGCGATGAAGTAGTGGAGGAACGCGCCGAGATAAGCCGTGGGCAGGCCGCCGGCGCGGGCGGCGTCGCGGCCGAGGAGACCGGCGGCGATGCTGTGGAAGATGCGGATCGGCGGTACGTCGTTCCGCAATCCGAAGAAGATGATCGCATCGAGGATGTCGAGCGTGCCGACGATGAGGGTGCCGATGCCGATCGTTCGCGCGGCGCTCCAAGGCGCTGGTTGCGTCATGTCATTCCTCCCCAGGAAATGCCTGGCGCAGGGAGCAAGGCGGATGCCAGGGATTCGAGGGGAGGAAAGGCGAAGCGGGTCAGCGGTTTACGGGCATGCTGAGGGCCTCTGCAGCGCCCTGCCTTCAATTTCTTGAAGGCAGGGCGTTCAAGGGCCCGGAGAGAGTTACGCCGGCTCCGCCACCACGTCGCCGCCGGTGGCCTCCGGCTCCGCCGCTTCCAGAGCCTCCTCGCGCCGGTGCGTCCGCGCCACCAGCACGTAGATGGAAGGCACGACGAAGAGCGTGAAGGCCGAGCCGATGATCATGCCGGAGACCAGCATGATGCCGATGCTGTTGCGCGCGCCGGCTCCCGGACCGCGAGCGAAGACCAACGGCAAGTGGCCCATCACGGTGGCCGCGGTGGTCATCAGGATGGGCCGCAGCCGCGTCGTCGCCGCCTCGAGGACGGCTTGCAGCTTGTTCAATCCCGTCTCCTGCAGGTGATTCGCGAACTGCACGATCAGGATGCCGTTCTTCGCCACCAAGCCGACGAGCGTGATCAACCCCACCTGGCTGTAGACGTTGAGCGAGGTGAAGCCCAGGAAGGAGAAGAGCAGCGCGCCGGAGAGCGCCAGCGGCACCGAACCGGCGAGGATGATGAACGGATCACGGAAGCTCTCGAACTGCGCCGCCAGCACGAGGTAGATCAGGATCGCCGACAGCAGGAAGGTGCCGAGGAACTTGCCGCCCTCGACGCGGAGCTGCCGCGACTCGCCGGCGTAGTCGATCGAGTAGCCTTGGCCCTTGGGCAGGATGCGCTCGGCTTCGTCCTCCAGCATGGTCAGCGCCCGGTCGAGCGGGACGTTCGGCGGGATCGCGCCCGTGATGTGCACGGCGTTGAGCTGCTGGAAGCGCTTGAGCTCGCGCGGCTCGGTGGTGGTGCGCAGCGTGGCGAACGTCGAGAGCGGCACCAGCTTGCCGCCGGCGCCCGTGACGTAGATGTCCTCGAGCTGATCGGGGGTCAGCCGCTCGCTGCGCTTGATCTGCGGAATGACCTTGTAGCTCCGGCCCTGAATGCTGAAGCGGTTGACGTAGTTGCCGCCCAGCAGCGCTGAGAGATCGCGACCGGCCTGGGAGAGATCGACGCCCTCGGAGCGCAGCTTGTCGCGATCGAAGACGACTTCGGTCTGCGGCTGATCGAACTTGAGGTCCGTATCGGCGAACATGAAGAGGCCGCTGGCGAAAGCCTTCTGCACGAGCTGGTTGCCGAACTCGATGAGCAGTCGGGGCTCGGCCGTGGAGACGACCACGAAGTCGACGGGCAGACCGCCGCCGCCGCCGGGCAGCGACGGCGGCGTGATCGGGATGACGCGGATGCCGGCGATCTTCGACAGCTTCGCCGACGCCTCCACCTGCAGCTCGGCGCTGGACTTCTCCCGCTCGCTCCAGGGCTTGAGGACCATGCCCGCGAAGCCCCCCGTGGGGAAGATGATCTGGAAGGTGGCGTCGCTCTCGGGCATCGACCGGAAGGTCTTGTCGATCTCGTCGGCGAACCGCTTCGTCTGGTCGAGCGTCGAGTTGGCCGCGGACTGCACGATGCCGAAGACGACGCCCTGGTCCTCGGCTGGCGCCAGCTCCTTCTGCGAGAACATATAGAACGGCACCATCAGCAGCGTGACGATCACCCACAGGGTGAGGACGACGGGCCGCGATTCGAGCGTCCACGCCAGCATCCGGGCGTAGGCGCGCCGGATGGCCTCGAACCGGTGGTTGATGAAGCCGGCGAAGCCGCGCTCGGTGTCGCCCTGGCGCAGCATCTTCGAGCCCATCATCGGCGACAGCGTCAGCGCCACAATGCCGGAGACGAGCACCGCGCCGGCGAGGGTGAAGGCGAACTCGCGGAACAGCGAGCCGGTGAGTCCCCCCTGGATCGCCACCGGCGTGTACACGGCCGCGAGCGTGATGGTCATGGCGATGATCGGGCCCACCCGCTCGCGGGCGGCGTCGATGGCCGCCTGGAACGGCGTCTTGCCGAGGTGCAGATGCCGCTCGACGTTCTCCACCATGACGATCGCGTCGTCGACGACGAGACCGACGGAGAGGACGATGGCGAGCAGCGTCAGCAGGTTGATGGTGAAGCCGGCGGTCATCATGATGAAGGCCGCGCCGATGAGCGAGATGGGGATGGCCACCACCGGGATGATCAGCGAGCGCACCGAGCCCAGGAACAGGAAGATGATGATGATGACGATGAGCAGGGTTTCGGAGAGGGTCTTGAGCACCTCGCGGATCGAGTCGCGGATGTACACCGTCGAGTCGTAAGGGATGCCGCCCTTCATGCCCGCCGGCAACTGCGCCACGATCCCGGGCATCGCCTCGCGCACCCGGCTGATCACGTCCAGCGTGTTGGCGGTGGGCAGCACCCAGATGCCCATGAAGACGGCGGTCTCGCCGTTGAAGCGGACGTCCTGGTCGTAGTTCTCGGCGCCGAGCTGCACGTCGGCGATCTGTCCCAGCCGGACGACGTCGCCTTTCTCTTCCTTGACGACGATCTGGCGGAACTCCTCCGCCGTCTGCAGGTCGGTATTGGCGGTGAGGTTCACCGACACCGCCGAGCCCTTGGTGCGGCCGAGGGCGGCGAGATAGTTGTTGGCGGCCAGCACGTCGCGCACCTGCGAGGGCGAGATGCCGTGAGCGGCCATCTCCTCGGGCTTGAGCCAGATGCGCATGGCGAAGGTGCGGTCGCCGAAGATGTCGGCCCGCTGCACGCCGCTGATGGCGGCGAGCCTCGGCTGCACGACGCGCACCAGATAGTCGGTGATCTGGTTCTGGTCGAGCTCGGCGGAGGAGAAGCCGAGATACATGCCCGCGAACTGGCTGTCCGCCGTCTCCAGCGAGATGACCGGCGCCTCCGCTTCCGGCGGCAGCGTGTTGCGCACCTGCGCCACCTTGGCCTGGATCTGGGTCAGCGCGGCGTTGGTGTCGAAGTTGAGCTTCAGGTGCACGGTGATCGTGCTCGCGCCCTGCGAGCTCGTGGACTCCATGTAGTCGATGCCGTCGGCGCTGGCGAGCGCCCGCTCGAGCGGCGTGGTGATGAAGCCGCGCACCAGATCGGCGTTGGCGCCGATGTAGGCGGTCGACACGTTGATCACCGCCACGTCGCTGCGCGGATATTGCCGGATGGAGAGCGAGCGGATGGACTGCAGGCCGGCGATCAGGATCACCAGGTTGACGACGATCGCCAGAACGGGCCGGCGGATGAACAGATCGGTGAGCTTCATCTAGCTGTCCTCCGGCCGCGGCGTCAGGCTGTTCGCGGGTTGAATCGTGTTGTTGACCTGGACCGCCGCGCCGGGACGCAGCTTGAAAACGCCCGAGGTCACGACCTCTTCGCCCGCCTTGATGCCGGAGATGACGGAAACCAGGTCGCCGCGCGCGCCGCCCAGTTTGACGAACTGCTGGCGCACGCCGCGGAAGGTTTTGCCGTCCTGACCCTTGACGTCTTCGACGATGAACACCGAATCGCCGTACGGCGCGTAGCTGATCGCCGTGGCGGGAAGCGCGATGACCGAGGTGCTCGCGCCCTGCAGGACCTGCGCGTCGACGAACATGCCGGGGCGCAGCCGGCCGTCGGCGTTGGCGAAGGTGGCTTGGACATTCACGTTGCGCGTCGCCTCGTCGACGACGGAGTCGACGGCGGTGATCCTGCCGGTGGACTTAAGGCTCGTCTCCCCCTTGGCCGTCACTTCAACACGGGTGCCGGCCTTCAAGTGGGCCATCTCCTGCTGCGGCACGGCGAACGTCACGTACACCGGACGCAGCGACTGGAGCGGCACGATGGGGTCGCCGCCGTTCAGATACTGGCCGAGATTGACCTGGCGGATGCCGAGGAGCCCCGAGAACGGGGCGCGGATCGTCTTGCGCTCGATGGTGGCGCGGATCTCGCCCACCTCGGCCTCGCCCTGGGTGAACTCGGCCGCGGCGCGGTCGTACTCCGCCTGCGAGATGACGCCGTTCTCGCGCAGGCCGCGCATCCGGTCCAGGTTGAGCCGGGCGAGATTGCGCTTCGACTCGGCGGCGCGAAGCTGGGCCTCCTCCTGGCTGGTGTCCAGTTTGACCAGCACGGCGCCCTTCCCCACCGTGCGGCCGGACTCGAACGAGATCTTCTCGACGATGCCCGGCAGGTCCGCGCTCACGGTGACGCCCTGGACGGCGGTCACGGTGCCGATGGCGGCGACCGTCGACGGCCAGCTCTCCTGGCGGGCGATACTCGTGGTCACGGCCTCGGGCGGCGGTTGGAACGACGCTCCCTGCGCCATGGCGCTGCGCACCTGGCTGAACTTAAGCGCGCCGATAGCCGCGACGAAGGCGACCACGGCGATCAGCATCACGATCATCCGTTTCTTCATGACGACGGGTCCCCCTTTACACCCATGACATCCAATACGAATTCATGTCGGCGAAGTTGGCCTCCGCGGACGGCGGAAGCCGAGACTCTCAATCTGACGACGATTGCGGAGGCTCGATTTCGACACTCCGCGGCCGGCGGAGCGTCCCTCTTGGTGATAATCCCCGGGGAGGGGGGCGGTATTCCCGCGGAAGAGCCGAGCCGGCCGACCGCCTCCGGCGCCTCCTGACCTTGTCACCAGCCGGCCTTCCGGCGGCGGCCCTAAGGCTCCTCGAACGCCCCCCGAATCGTGCGCGAGTAGCCGTTCTCGGCGAGCAGGGCGCCCATCTCGTCGTACGCCTCCGGCTCGCCGGGCGCCCAGGTCGCCAAGCCGTCCACGTAGCGGGTGTACATGGAGAAAGCCGCGGCGATCAGCACCGTATCATGGATCGCCTTGTCGTCGCCCCCCGCCCGCCGCGCCCGCGCGATGTCCTCGGCTGTGACCAGCCGTCCGTCCTGCCGCACCTTGCCGGCGATCTCCAGCAGCGCCTGGAGCTTCTCGCTGACCGGCGCCCGCGGCCCGCTGGAGAGGACCGAGTCGACCATGCCGCCGGCTTCCCCGAGCAGGTGCCGCGCCGTCGAGGCGTGCAGCCGCGTGCAGAAGGCGCAGCCGTTGCCCGCCGAGACGTACGCCGCGATCACCTCGCGCTCGCCGGGCGTCAGCGACGACGGCCCGCGCAGCAGCGCGTCGGCCAGCCCGTTGAGGTGCTTCTCGGTCTCCGGGTACGCGACCATAGGCCCGACGATGCCGGGCAGTCCCTCGGGAAGCTCGATGTGCGGCATCTTGGTGTCCTCTCGCTGCTTTTGGAAGGGTACGCCGCACAGCTTATCTTCGCAAGCGCGCTCGTATTTCTTCGCCCCTCGGGCCTCAGAGAGGCCCGAGCCGCGCGCGCAGCCAGCCGATTACGACATCGGCGTAGTCCGGCGCCTGCTTGGCCCAGATCCAGTAGCCTTCGGGCCAGCTCCAGGTGCCGCCGCGCAGCTCGCCGAACCATTCGAGATTGTGATTGGCGCGCGGGAAGATCTTGATCGTCACGTCGCGGTTGCCGGCCTCCTCCAGATAGCGTTCCATCAGCGCGGCGTTCTCCGACGGCGGGACCACCGTGTCGCGCTCGCCGAAGAGAGCGAGGACCGGGATTCTGGTGCGCTTGAGGACCGCGGCCGGATCGTAACGCTGCCGGCGCCAGCCTTCGAGGTCCTCGGCGGCGGCGGCGAGCTGGACCTGTTCGGCCCATTTCGTCCCTTTCGCCTTCTCGGTGGCGGCGGCGAGCTTGGACCACGCGGCGCCGCGATAGGCGGCGTCGAAGACCAGCCGGGTATAGGCCGCTGCGCGGGCGACGTCCTCCTCCGAGAAACCTTCCGCGGCCATGCCGAAGCGCACCCTCTGCAGCTCCTGCTCCTCGACGCTCACAGCCGGTCCGACCTGGAGAATCAGAAAGGCGACGCCGTCGATGCGGCTGGCGGCGAGCGGTGCAAGCCATCCTCCCTGGCTGTATCCCGCGAGGCCGGCGCGGGCCGGATCGACCTCGGCGCGGGCCTTGAGAAACCGTACGGCGGCCGCCGCGTCGCCGGCGAGGTCGTCGAAGGTGGCGTCCTCGAAGCCGGTGCGCTTGTCATAGATCAGGGCGGCGATGCCGTGCCGGGCGAAGAAGATTCCATGCGAGCGGTAGCGCCCGTCAGTGCGTCCAGCCGGTCCGGAGCCGTGGACCAGTACCACCGCCGGATGCGGGCCGGGCGAGAGCGGCAGCAGGAGCGTTCCGGCGAGCGAGAGACCGCCGCTCGCAAACCGCACCTCCTCTTCGCGGAAAGCCGGCGGCGGCGCTTCCGCACGCTTGAGATGAACCCGCACGTCCGGTTCCCACGCCTCGATGACGCCGGTGATCTCCGCGGTCTCGGCGTCGACCCGCAGGGCGGCATCACCGTAGAGGAACTTGAGGCGGAGCGCCGGCGGCTCGTATCGGACCTCGTCCGCCGGCATTCCATAGAGGCCGCGCTCCGGGACGTCGACCGCCGCCGTCCAGCGGTCTCCTTCCTGCCGAAAATCCACCTGGATCGGCTGCACCGCGCCGAGGCGCACCACGGCGCCCTCCCAGTGTCCGGCGAGAGGGTCGGCAGCAGCGCCGAGACTCAGAGAGAGCAGAAACAGAAAGGTCTTCTTCATGATCGACCTCTACGACGAGGGTACGGCGGTGAGCAGCACGACGAGCGCTTCGCCGGTGCCGTCCACCTTCGAGGTGCCGACGACGATCGTCTCTCCCGTCTTGAGGCTGAAGGAGGTCGAGATGAGATCGCGGGGGAGCTTCGGCGGCGATAGGGACTCTTTGAGCTGGAAGGCGTCCACGAAGAGGTTGCGGTCGTCCGGCGTTCCCACGTTGCGGAAGCGCAACGCCACGTCGTAGCTGGCGGCGGCGCGCCCTGCTATGTGGCCTTGAACGATCCTGTCCTGTGTGGCCTGCATCCAGACCGCGTCGAGGAGCTCGTAGCTTTTGAAGGGCAGAAATCCTTTCAGATCGTTGAGCGCCTTCTGGGCGTTCGCCGGCACGTCCGCTCCCGAGCTGCCGCCTTTCGTGCCGGCGGCGAGGAGCAGGACCTGAAAGCTCTGCGTCCGAGGGGCGCCATCTTCTCTGGCGAGAGCGCGGGTGATCTTCTCCTGCACCGCAGGCTCCGCCCGCACCTCGAGATAACCCTTTTTATTGGAATCGTCGGCGGCCAGAGAGGCTACCCGGCAGCGCTCCTTATGGACGCACTGGTCCCAGGCGAGCACTTCGGCTGCGTGCAGATCCATGAAGCGGATCTCATAACGGATGTCCTGCGAGGCCGGCGGCGCGGGTGTCGCTTCCTGGGCCGCGAACAGCGCTCCAGGCAGCACGAGCAGCGCGGCGAAGGCGAGAGAGCGGGCACACGAATTCCTTTTCATCGTCGTCTCCTGAGACCGCCGTCAGGCGGCCGGTCGATCTATAAAGCCTTGTCCGTGGTCAGGATCCAGATGACCCGGGTGCCTCCCGGAGTGGAGAACTGGACCTGGCGGGTCTGGGGTTCTTCGTCGTTCGGAATACCGGTCGCTGCAATCTGATCGCGAAGGATCCGTTTTCCTCGCGGCTGACGCCCGCCCGCGGCTGAAGCCGCCGGGCTACCGACGGTGGTCCCCTCCGGGACCGCAGCTTGGCGGCTGACCCCTTCCGGAGAAGGCTCCACGGGAGCCTTAACGACTGGATTTTTTTGCGTGCTCCCGGAGGGAACACCGTCGGTGGCCCGGGAATCCATTCCCGGGCGGAGGATCGCGATCGCCGCCAGGACGGCCATCGCCACCACCGCCAGGGCGGGGGACCAGAGCCAACGGCGGCGCGGTTCCGGAGTCGAAGTGAGCACGGCCCGACGCATGGCGCGGATCTCCTCCGGCGTCAGCTCGGCATCGGCTTGCGTGGAGTCCGTCTCGCGCAGGATCCGGCGCAGCCGTTCGTCTCGGATCTCGCCCTTCATTTCCTTTCCTCCTCGGCCGTCCGCGCGAGCAGGACGCTCGCGAGTTCGCGGCGGGCGGCCAGCAGATGCCAGCGCACGGTGACCTCGGCGATTCCCAGCAGCCGGGCCACCTCGCGCGCGGGCAGGCCTTCAATCTCATGGAGCACGATCGCAGCGCGACGGCGCGGAGAGAGCCGCGCCAGGGCGGCTTGGACGGTGGCGCGGGCCACGGCCGCGTCTTCCGGATGAGTGGATCCTTGCTGCCGGCGCAGCGAATCATGGACGCGCGTCCGGACGCCGGTCCGCCGGTGGCGGTCGCGGCAGAGGTTGACCAGGACCCGCACGAGCCAGGCTTCGCCGGATTGCTCGCCGTCCGGAACCGACGACGGCCGGCGCGCCGCACGGAGAAAAGTCTCCTGCACGAGGTCGCGGGCCTCCTCGCGGTCCGCCGAGAGGCGGCGCGCGAGGCGGAAGAGGCGATCGTGATGCGCGTCGAAGAGCCGGGCGAGCCGTTCCGTGTCGGTCAGGCTCTGGCGTTGGTCCAAGATCGCGCTCGTCGTCAGCGGTGGGTTCACAACCGTGTAGACGCGCGAGCGGAGAAAAGCGTTGGGGTGCTACCGTTCTGCCAGCACAACTTCCTGCTCTTCGGCCGCGATCGCGTCGCGCGCTTCGTCGAGCAGAGCCGCAGCCGAGAGCGGGGCACCCACGGCGCCGCGGATCCAGGCGTCGGGAGTGAGCCCGCCTTGCCGGGTGATGCGCTCGACCTCGGTGCCGAAGTTTCCCTCCCGCAGCTTGCGGGCGATCTGGAAGGCCAGGATATGGCCGATCGCGTAGTCCGGAAGATAGAGGCCGTAGACGATCATGTGCGAGTAGATGGCCAGGATGTCCGAGTCGCGGACGCCGAAGACCGGGGCGAAGAAGCGGTTCCAGACGTCGCGAGCGCTGGCGAGCACCGCCTCGCGCAGCTCCGCCGGCGTGGCTTCCGGATGCCGGTACATCCAGTTCCAGACCGCCATGTCCACCAGCGAGACGCCGGCGATCTCGTAGGTGTTCCAGAGGACGGCCAGCGTCTCCTTTCGCCAGGCTGCCGCATCGGAGGAGCCGAGGCCGAGCATCTCCAGGTCGCGGTGCTGAAAGACGAAGGCGAAAGCCTCCGTGCAGGCGGTGTTGGGAACGCCGGCGAGCGACCAGTGGTCGATGCCGTTGAGGGAGAACACCTGCTCGACGTTGTGGCCGAGCTCGTGCATCGCCACGTTGTATCCCTTGTAGTCCATGCCGGCGCGGGGGACGCGCGTCCGCAGGTGCGCCTTGTCCTCACGCCGCATGGCTTGCATGGCGTGTCCGGCGCCGCGCGCGGGGTCCACGACGATGCGATCGGCGAGCCATCGCGCCCGGTCCGGCGAGAAGCCCGCCCGCTGGAGGAGGTCCGGCAAGCCGGCGGCGAAGGCGGCGAGATCGGGATAGCGCGCGCGCACGGCTTGATCGAGATCCGCTTCCGAGCGGCCGGCCCGCGACTTGAAACCGGAGTACCAGATGTCGAACGGCTCGAGAGGCCGACCGACGCGGTGCTGGATCACGCGGGCGAGGTCGCGGACCTCCCGCGAATCCAACACCGAAACGAGCAGGGCTTCCACCTCCTTCTCCGGAAGCTGGCGGTCGCGCTCGAAGCGGCGGGCGATGTAGGTCGGCTCGGTGGGGCTGAACGGATCGATCTTGCGGACGGCGTGGAAAACGCCGAGCAGCGTGGCGTAACGGGTGTCCGGCTCGCGCGCCGCGAGATCGCCGCCCGCATGCTCTTTTATGGGCTGCACGACATTGCTCTCAGGGTCCCAGAGGAGATCGGGGTTGTCGATCACCACGGCCGGAATCTCCTGGCGGACGATGCGCTCCATGACACGCTGGATCAGCCGCTGGCGAGCGAGCCCGCCAAGTCCTGAATCGACGTAGCAGGAAGCCAGCTCGTCGCGCAGGCCCCAGTGGCTGATCAGACGCAGGCCTTCGGAGAAGGGGCGATCCCCGGCCGGCGTGGCGAGGCGGTCCATGCGGAGGTTGTAGCCGGAGACGTATTGCTCGGCCGCGGTGAACACGCGGGTGATCTCCTGGTGCACCGCGGCGGGCACGCGCAGGGCGAAGCGATCCATGAACCGGGAGCGCGCCCAGGTTTCGCGGTCCCATGCCGGCCCTTGCGCCAGACGTTCGGCCAGGGTGTGGACGGGGAAGTTCAGCAGGGCGAGGAAGGCCGTCTTCGTATGGAACAGGTCCTCGTTGACGTGCGCCGCGAGATCAAGATTCGCGAGAAGCCGGTCCGCCGCGAGAAGCGGGCCGGTGTCGAGATCGATCGGCTCGGTGAGCGCGCGCCGCACCTCGTGCAGATGACCGTCGATCTGCTCGAGAATCTCCTCCAGGCGTCGGAAGGTGGCGGCGAGCGCATCGGAATCGGCGAGGAACTGCGATTCGCAGAAGTCGGCGAAGGCCTCGGCGTCGCCGTCCTCCGGCCACCACCGCTGCGCCACCTGCTCGACGCCGCGCCGAATGCGTTCCGCGTGCTCGGCGCCGCGGAGGGCGGTGAGGCGGTCGATCGTCCGGTGGAGAATTTCGGAGGAGATAGGCGTCATGAAGGGGAATTGTAGCTTGTAGGTGATGCCCTTCGAGACCTCACCCCCTGGCCCCCTCTCCAGCGGAGCTGGAGAGGGGGAAGATATACGCTACACTGCCGGCTTCAGCGCTTCGGTTACCAGCTTGTCGTCGATCACCAGCCGGTACGGTCCGCCGTCGCCGTTGAGCGGCTGGACCTCCTCGCGCGAGAAGGGGTCGAACTCGAAAGGCTTGATGATGCGGCCGTAGATCGACTTCAGGGCGCGGGCGCCGATGCGGCTGCTCTTCGAAGCCTCCTCGGCGATTCTCTGCACGGCGTCGTCGGTGATCTCCAGCTCGATGTTGTACTTCTGGAAGAAGTTCTGGGAGACCTGGAGCACGCCGTCGCGGGGCTCGCGGAAGATGCGCGCCAGAGTCGCGGCGGTCAGGTCTTCGAGGATGACGGCGTTGTCGAAGCGCGAGAGGAATTGCGGTTGCATGCCGTACTCGAAGAGATCCTCCTGGCGGAAGTGGTGGCGCAGGGTGAAGTACTCGCGGATGGTGATCTTGCCGTTGACGTAGGTCGTCGTGGTGGGCAGCTTGATGCCGCTCTTCGGCGAGACGACCCGCTGGAAGACCTGGTCGTAGAGGGTCTCGAAGGCGCCGGCGCAGAGGAAGAGCATCTTGCCGGTGTCGACCCAGACGCTGCTCGACTCCAGCACGCCGTCCTTCGGCGCGGTGATGCGGAGCGGCACGCGCTCGCCTTCAATGAGCGTCAGCACGGCCTGCTGGATGTTGATGCCGGTGACGTAGGGTTTGCCGCCGATCATCCCGGAGACCTTGTCGATCTCGTCCAGGCAGACGGTGGCCCGTTCCATGGCGCGGCCGATCTGCTCCGCGGTGGCGCCGTCGCCCAGCACCTGGCGGGTGCGCTCCTCCAGGCGGGCGAACAGGCGGCTGGTGTCGACCGCTCCGTCCTCGGTGGCAAGGGTGTTGGCGTTCATGATGAGCACCACGCGGTAGTCCTCGAACTCCTCGTGCGCGTGATAGAGCGCCTCGATGGCCCGCATGATCGTGGTCTTGCCCGTCCCTGAGTTGCCGATGAGCAGGAGGTTGCCGTACTTCTCCCCCTGCAGATGCTTGAAGATGGCCACGGAGACGAAGCGCAGCGTCTCCTCCTGGCCGATGACGCTCTGGGACAACACGTTGCAGATCTCGACGGGCTTCATGGACGGTTTCCTCGTTCGTTCTCGTGCGGGCTGCCCTTGAGGGCGGCTGGGACTGTTTCTACGGACCAGGGACTCAAGATGTCGGGTCCATCCGTGTAGTCTAAGCTGATTCGCAGGCGGGGCATTCCCGCGCCTTGCCATCCCCCCGTCCCCTCGGACAAACTCCTGGTGTGAAACAGGCCGTTTCCCTCGAGCTCGAGCGCCAGCTCAATCCGGAGCAGGTCGCCGCCGTCACGCACGGCGAAGGGCCGCAGCTCGTGCTGGCCGGCGCGGGGTCCGGCAAGACGCGGGTCATCACCTACCGGATCTTCTGGCTGATCGAGGAGATGGGCGTCGATCCCGGCTATATCGCCGCCATGACGTTCACCAACAAGGCGGCTGGCGAGATGCGCGATCGGGTGGAAGACCTCCTGGGAATCCATCCGCTGCCGACTTCCGTGGGGACGTTCCACCGCTACGGGCTCATCCTGCTCCGCCGCTACGGCGAGCGCGTCGGTCTGCGGCGCGACTTCCATATCCTGGACGGCGCCGATCAGCTCGGGCTCGTCAAAGAGGCCCTCGCGGCCGAGGGGCTCTCCGAGACCGCCTTCTCGCCCCGCTCGGTGCTCGCCCAGATCAGCTCGGCGAAGAACCGGCTGATCGATCCCCCGGCTTACGAGGCGCGAGCGCAGAACTTTTTCGAGAAGAAGGTCGCCGTCCTCTACCGGCGCTACCAGGGCCTGCTCGGCCAGGCTTCGGGAGTGGACTTCGACGACCTGATCTCGCTTTCGGTCAAGCTGCTGTCGACCGATCCGGAGCTGCGCGGACGGATCCGCTTCCGCACTCGCTTCCTGCTCGTCGACGAATACCAGGACACCAATCACGCGCAGCTCCGCCTGATCCAGGAGCTCGTCAGCCCGGACGGCAACCTGACCGCCGTCGGCGACGAGGACCAGGGCATCTACCGCTGGCGCGGCGCCGATCTCAACAACATCCTGGAATTCGAGAAGAGCTTCCCCGACGCGGTGGTGCGCAAGCTGGAGCGGAACTACCGCTCGACGCAGACCATCCTCGACGTTTCGGGCGCGCTGATCGCCCACAACGTCAACCGGCGGGGCAAGCGCCTGTGGACCGAGAGCGGCGCCGGCCCGAAGGTGGAGATCTACAAGGCGAACGACGAGGTGGACGAAGCCGGATGGGTCATCAAGACCCTGCAGCGGCTGCGGAGCAACTACCGGCTGGGAGAGATGGCCATCCTCGTGCGCACCAACGCCCAGACCCGCGCCCTCGAGGACGAGCTGCTGGCGAAGGAAATCCCCTATTCGCTGGTCGGCGGCGTGCGATTCTACGATCGCGCCGAGATCAAGGATCTGGTGGCCTACCTGCGCGTGCTGCGCAATCCGCGGGACAACTTCTCGCTGATGCGGATCGTCAACCAGCCGCCGCGCGGCATCGGCAAGTCCACGCTGGAGCTGCTGCGCGACCGCGCCGTCCAGCTCGGCCAACCGCTATGGGACGTGCTCTATCTGGACGATCTCGGCACGCTGCCGGCGCGCAGCGCCACGGCGTTGCGCAAGTTCCGCGACCTGATCGTCGGCCTCCAGCACACGGCCAGCGAGCTGCCGCTGCCGGCGTTGCTGGACCGACTCCTGGAAGCGACGGCCTACACCGATCTCTACAAGGGGGAAGATCCCGAGGATCAGGCGCGTCTGGAGAACCTCCGCGAGTTCCTCTCCGCCGCCCAGGAGTTCACCGAGGCGAACAGCTACAACAGCGGCAGCGATCAGGATCTGCTGACCTCTTTCCTCGATCACGTGGCGCTGGTGACGGACCTCGATTCTCTGCAGTCGGAGAAAGGCGTCTCGCTGATGACGCTCCACAGCGCCAAGGGGCTGGAGTTCAAGGCTGTGGTGGTTTCCGGACTGGAGGACGGCCTGCTGCCGCACTTCAACTCGCAGGGCGCGCGGGAGGACATCGAAGAGGAGCGCCGCCTTCTCTACGTCGGCATGACCCGCGCCAGAGAGCGGCTGTACCTCTCCTGCTGCCGCCGGCGGCGGATCGCCGGACGCTATCAGGATCAGGCGGAATCCCCCTTCCTCACCGAGCTGCCGGATCAGCTCCTCGACGTCCACGCCAGCCCGGACCTCTTCTTCATGGAACGGCCGGATTCGCGAGCGCAGAGCGTGTACTCCTTCTTCGGCGGCGGACCGAGCCGCACCGCCGCGCCGTCCCTGCCGCCGCGCTCCGCTCCGCCGTCCTATCAACCCTCAGGCTACAGCCGGCCCGCCGCACGCCAGGTCGTGCCCGAGCCCGAGTCTTCCGCGCCTCGGCGGACGATCCGACGTGGCAGCCGCGTCCGTCATCCCACACTGGGCAACGGCGTCGTTCTGGAGCTTGAAGGAGAGGGAGACGAGGCGCGCCTCACCGTCTTCTTCGAGAAGTCGGGGAAGCGCAAGCTGGTGGCGCGGTTCGCGAATCTGGAGATGCTGTAGGGCAGAGCGTTTCAACGAGGTGGACCTACCCCCACGCCCCCAGCGCCTGCCGCACGCTGACGATCTGCCCGAGGTGATAAGCATTGTGGTCCGCCACCAGCATGGCTTCGCGGAGGATCGTCTGGCCGTCTCCCCAGGGAATCTTCGCGTAGAGGTCGGTCTTGGGGTCAGCCACTAAGTCCTGCATCTCCTGCAGCTCGGTGAGGAAGGTCTCGACGCTGCGGTCCCAGGCCGCGTCGTCCGGCGGCGCCGCGGACTCGGGCCAGTGTCCTTCCGGCCAGGGAGGAGAGACGTGATCCGGGTTGCGGCTGAAGCCCAGGATGTCCCATTGCGCGATCCGCAGATGTTCCAGAAGCTGCCAGACGGTGTGGGGAAGCCCCGGAGCCTTGGCGCCGCGGAGCTCCGGAGAGAGGCCGCCGATCGCTTTCTCGAAATCCAGATGTGCGCTCCCTCCGCGCAGCAGCTCGAGGAGATGATCGCGGAGGATGCGGTCCTGATCCATTACGCCCCCACCAGCTCGTCCACCAGGATTTTGCTTCCCTGGACGGCCACTCTCTGCAGATAGAGCTTGACGCCCACGAGCCCGCCCAGCTCCTCACCGCCGCCGGCGCGGCCTGGCCCGCCGTGCAGCGTCTGCGGCAGGGCGGCGCCGGAGCCGAGGGCGTCCGCGGCGGAGGACTCGGAGCCGATGTAGATGCGTCCGGTCTCGCCGCCGCCGCGTGCCACGAATTCGCCGGCCCAGGCCGCGTCGTCCGTGTACGCCGAAGTCACCAGGGTGCCGCCGCCCAGGGCCACGATCTCCGCCGCGCTGGCGGCGGTGCCGTCGTAGGAGAGGAGCGTGGCGACGGGCGCGAAGACCTCACGGGAGTGGACCGGGCCGGCGTTGTAGGAGTCGGCGGTTTCCAAGAGCGTCGGCTGGAGGAAGTAGCCCTTTCCGGTGGGAGCGCCGGCGCCGTCGGCGCGCTGGCCGGTGCCGTGGACGATCCGCGCCGTCTCCTGCAGCTCGCCGATGCCGCGCAGGGTGTCCTCAAGCTGCTGGGCGGTGGCGAGCGGCCCCATCTTCACCGCGGGGTCGGCCGGATTGCCCACCACCACCTCGCTCAGCCTGGAGACGAGCGCCTCCCGCACCCCTTCGACGCGCGCCGCGGGGACCAGGATGCGGCGCACGGCCGTGCATTTCTGGCCGCTCTTCTGCGTCATCTCGCGCACCACGTCCTTGAGGAACAGACCGAAGGTGGCGGAGCCCTCCTCTACGTCGGGGCCGAGGATCGCGGCGTTCAGGCTGTCCGCTTCCACGTTCACCCGCGTATTGGCCGCGAGGAGGTTCTCGCGCGAGCGGAGGCTGCGGGCGGTGTCCGCCGATCCCGTGAAGGCGAGGACATCCTGCGGCCCGAGGCGGTCGAGGAGGTCCCCCGTCGAGCCGATGATGAGCTGCAGCGCGCCGTCGGGAAGGATCCCCGCCTCGACGATGAGCTCGATCGCCCGCTCGGTGACCATGGCGGTGGCGGTGGCCGGCTTGATGACCACCGGCATGCCGGCGAGCAGCGCGCACGCGGCCTTTTCGGCAAACCCCCAGACCGGGAAGTTGAAGGCGTTGATGTGGACGGCGACGCCATGGCGGGGCACCAGGATGTGACGCCCATAGAAGCCCTCCGTCTTGGCGAGCTGCACGCCCTCTCCCTCGGAGAGGAAGGTGCGATCGCCGAGCCCCCGGCCGAGGCTGAAGTAGTAAGCGAGCGTGCCGGAGCCGCCGTCGACGTCGAAGGAGCCGTCCGGCCGCGTCGTGCCGGTGTTGCGGGCGGAAAGGTCGAGCAGCTCGTCTCGGTGGTCGCGCAGCACCCGCGACATGTCCTTGAGGATTCCGGCGCGCTGCGAGAAGGTCATCGTCCGCAGCGCCGGCCCGCCGTGCTCGCGGGCGTAGTCGAGCACCGCGCCGAAGTCGATCCCCGCGCTCGAGGCGCGGGCGATCTCCTCTTCGGTCGAGGGATCCACCAGCGTCACGAAGGCCGACGTCGCCTCGTGCCAGCTTCCACGAACATAGCTCCTCAGCGTCTTCATCGCTCTCCCTTTCGAATCGGACCGCGCTCGCCGGCCGCGAAGGCAAGCGAGCGGAGAGATCCTATAACGCCTCTTTCTCGATCGCCGCTCGCTCCTCCGGGTGCTCGTCGAGCCAGCGCTCGGCCAACTCCCGGTGCTCGGGATTGAGCGACATCAGGTAGAGGCGCGCCTGGTGAAGATTTTCGATCTCCTGCACGTTCCAGCGCTCGAGGACGCCCGTCAGGAACCCTGCGGCGGCGAGCTTCGCCCGTCGGGGATCCAGCTCTTCGGCGAAGGGCAGGGAGACTTCGGCCAGCAGCGCGCTCCGGCGGCTCCAGTCGTAGATCCGGAGCCGCCGGGCGTAGTCGTCAACCATCTTTTTCATCCCCGGATTGAGCTTTTCGTAGAGCATGGAGCCTCCTTCTCCGCGCCTCCTCGCGCAGGGCCTCGTTCAGCCCAAGCCGCACTTCGCGAAGCCCCGGCCTCAGGGTGAGAGCCGCACGGAAGTGCACCGCCGCGCCGGACCAGTCCCGCCGCGTCGCCAGGGCCTTGGCCAGCCCGATATGGGCGACATAGTTGTCCTGCGTCACCGCCAGCGCATGCTCGAACAGGTCCACGCTGTCCGACCAGTGGCGCACCTGCGCCCGTGTGACGGCGGTGAGCGCCAGGATGGCAAGGATCGACGCCGCAGCGAGAGCGGCGCGCCGTCCGGCACGGTCTCGCGCGAGCTCCGGCAATCCCCAGCAGGCCGCAAGGAAGATGCCGATCGAGGGGAGATAGGTGTAGCGGTCCGCCATGGCCTGGCGGCCGACCTGCACGAGACCGATCACCGGCACCAGCGTCCCGAGGAACCAGAGCCAGCCGACGAGCAGCCAGGGAGCCTGCCGCGCCCTGCGGACGGCGAGCGCCGTCAAGGCGGCGAGCAGCGCCGCGGCGGCCAGCGCCTTCCAGGCGGGGATCGCGAGCGGCAGCGGATAGAAGACGGCGAGGTTTCTCGGCAGGAGCAGCTTGCCGAGATAGGCGGCGTAGGAGACGGCGGCGTTGGCGAGGCGGAGCTTCCAGGGCACGATCTCCAGATCGACGAGGCTGGTCGTCTGGAACCGGAGCGTGACGAAGCTCGCCGCCGCCGAGAGCGCCAGGAGCGGCAGCTTTTCCGCCGCCAGTCGCGCCAGCCGCCCGCCCCAGCCAGGCTCGAAGCGCAGCCGCCCGAGAGGCCAGACGTCGAGGAGCAGAAGGACGAGCGGCAGGGTGACCACCATCGGCTTCGCGAGGAGCCCCAGAGCCATCGCCAGCGCCACGAGCAGATACCGGCCGAGCGAAGGCCGGACGGCATAGCGCTGGTATGCCCCCATAGCGGCGATCCAGAAGAGGGCGCTCAGCACGTCCTTGCGCTCCGCTACCCAGGCCACGGACTCCACATGCATGGGATGCACGGCGAACAGCGCCGACGCGCTGGCGCTTCGCCAGACCGCACCCGTCATCCGCCGCAGGACCTCGAACAAGAGCAGGACATTGGCGAGATGCAGAAGCAGGCTCGTGAGGTGATGGCCGGCGGGCGTCACGCCGAAGAGCTGGCAATCCAGCATGTGGGAGAGCACCGTCAACGGGTGCCAGTTGTTGGCCACGTTGGCGGTCCACAGCCAGGCGAGGCCGCCGAGGGTGAAGCCCTTGCGAACCCAGAAGTTCCTCGTGACGTAGAGGCCGTCGTCGAGGTTGACGAAGCCGTTCTCCAGCACCGGCAGGAAGGCGACCGCGGTGAGGAGCGCCAGGGCCGCGGCGAGAAGGAGGGGACGTGGAGTTTTCAGCGGTCTGCCCTCCGAAGCCCTCACTCCCCTAACCCCTCTCTCCCAGAGGGAGAGAGGGGAAAATGCCCAGAAAGGATCGTAGCGGTCTGCTCTTCTCCCTCCTCTCCCTCTGGGAGAGGAGGGCCGGGGAGGTGAGGGCTTCGCAGGGCACGTCGGCGGGATTTCAGCACATCGGCTACGCATGCGGCTGCGCGCCGTCGTCCATGCCTCGGCGCAGCAGGAGGGCCCGGCGTTTCTCCACCGCCTCGATCCATAGGGGGACGAAGGCGACCAGGTCGCGCAGGACGGTGTCGATCTCGGAGAGCTGCGAAGCGATCCGCCGGCTGAAGGCGATGTGGCACTGGAAGAGGTCCCGCGCTGCCTGCTCCTTTTCCGCTTGAGACCCGCCTACCGCGGCCTTGATGGCCTCGATGGCGTCGATGGCGGCCGCCTGGAGGTCGAGCGCCAGATAGCAGCAGTGAGGGATCTCGAAAGCGTGGCGGTCCAGGATCTCCATCTCGTAGAAGCGGACTCCCCGCAGCGCCAGAACCTCCTTCAGCTTGGGAGTGAGGCCGGTCAGCAGCACCTTGAGGAAGTCCGCGGTAGGGCTCCAGGCCTTGGACGGGGGAACCGCCTCCTCCAACTGCACCTTCTCGATCATCTGCGAGAGGTTGCGCCGCCGGGACGACTCCAGCTCCTCCAGATATCGTTGCAGCCGGATCAAAGTGGCGTGGAGCCACTCCGCCTCCTCGATGTCGCGGGGGAAGCGGCGGGAGAGGAAGTAGTCGGCATCGTGCAGGCTCCGCGGGTCGGCGGCCATGATCTCGCCGAAGGTGTCGTGAAGGAAGGCGTGGATCTGCCCGATGGAGACGCAGAGGATCTTGCGGACGTCCATGAGCTGGTGGGCCGGCACGTCTTCGGGGAAGGCATCGAGATCCCGCAGCACGTGAGCGTCGAGCAACGTCAGAGCCAGCTCGGCGCTCTCCCGCGCCTCGTCGAGCCGCGGGATGCGCGAGGGGATCTCCAGCAGGGCCGCGAGCTGCGTGCGCATCAATTGCGAGACCTGCCGGACCTTGCGCCAGATGTCCAGCAGGCGTTCCGGCGAGCAGTGCAGCAAGGCGTAATTGCTCTCCAGCACGCTCTCGATGAGCCGGATGCAGCCTAGGAAGGACCGGATACGCGGGTTCTGGTAGTTGACGCGCTCGAGCGCCCAGTCGAGAGCCGACACTCCTTCCGGCAGGGCGATCTGCTGGTTGCCGACCAGGATCACTTGCCGGGGTTTCGGGCTCATGGACGGGCTCCGCCGGGGGAAAGGTACCATGAGCGGAGGAATCCGATCCCCCGAACCTCTTAAATCGGACCGTCCTCGGCGCCGCCGGACCCCTCACCTCCCCGGCCCTCCTCTCCCGCCTCACGCCCGCCCTTCCGGGAGAGGAGGGAGACTGCAGAAACAGATTTTGCTGTCTGGCTTTTTCGACGGCAGGTGTAAGGCGTTAAACTTCCCCAATGGCCATCCCCCAGCCGACCGAGCGGCTCTTCGACAAGTCGAGGTCCGGAGCAAGCCCGGTGATTCCGGCCGCGGAGCTGGTGGCCGCGATCCGCGAGGGCCGGCCGGTGCGCCTCGACGGCGCGGTGATCGAGGGCGACGTGGACCTCGACGGCGCCGAGGTGCTCCACCGGCTGATCGTCACCAACACTGTCTTTCTCGGCCACGTCCGCTGGACCGAGGCACGCTTCGGTCATACGGTCGACCTCTCCGGCTGCGAGTTCCGGCAGAACCTGAACTTCTTCGCCGCCCGGGTGGACGGCCAGTTGAAGCTGCAGCGCGCCCGCATTCTGCGCGGCGACCGTGCGCCGATTCGTCACAACTTCGACCAGATCGAGGTGCGGGGGCGGCTCAGCGCGGCGCAGCTCCGTTCCGAGGTCTCGCTGTCGTTCCGCCAGGCGCGGCTGGGCGAGGTCGCCTGCGACGGCATTCAGGTCGACGGCGATTTCGACCTGGAGATCGCCCGCGTGACCGGCGACCTGTTCTGCCAAGCTCTGGAAAGCGGACCTTCGGAGATCCGGGGCTGCGTCCGCATGGCGGGGCTCACGGTGGGCGGCCACGTCGATCTGTGCGGCATCCGCATCGAGGGCGATCTCACTCTGAGCAACGCGGCGATCCAGGGCGACTTCCTCTGCCAGCCGATCCGCGGCTTCCGGCCGGAAGTGCTCGGCGCCATGTCGCTGTTCGGGGCGCGAGTCGGCGGCCAGGTCGGCCTGCGCGGCCTCCGCGTCAGCCGCGAGGAGGAACCCCGCATCGGGCTCAACCTCGGCAGCGCCGAGATCCGGGAAGACCTACGGTGCTCGATGGCGGACGGCCATCGCACGGAGATTCTCGGGCCGGTGAGCCTGGCCGGCGCGAAGATCGGCGGCGTGGCCCACTTTGGCGGCGCGCGGATCGGCTGTCCCCCTTCCGCGAACGGCTGCGTGCACTACCTGGCCTTCCATGGCGCCGAGATCGGCCGCGGCCTGCGCGTCTGTCCGGACGGCGAATTCCGCCCCGAGATCCTGGGCGGCGTCTTCGGCTCCTCGGCCCGCATCTCCCACATGCTCGTCTTCGACCGCGCCCGCATCGACGGCGACGTTGATCTCCAGCGGGCGGTGGTCAACGGGCGCATGCTCTGCGCCTTCGACGACGACTTCTACGCCTCGCGGCCTGACGCGCCCGGCAAGGACGTTCCCGGCCACGTGGAAGTGCGGGGCCGCCTCGATCTCTCGGGCGCCCAGGTTCAGGAGCTCATCCTCGACGGCCGGCTCTTCGAAAGCGCCGACCATCCGGAGCCGCCTGGAAATCCGCGCCAACGCCGCCGCGAGCGGCGGCGGGATTTCCGCCACAGGCTGCTCACCGGCCGCCAGGATTCCGCAGGGGAGGAGCCCCGCCTCAAGCTGGACCGCACCCGGCTGTCGAAGCTCTCCATCCGGCATCGCATCCCCGACAGCCTGAGCGCCGACGACATGAGCTTCGACGACCTGGAGCTGCCGCATCGCGAGGGCGAGTGCGAATACAGCGAGCTGCTGCGGCGCACCCGGCCGTTCAAGCGCAGCACCTACCTCGCCGTCGAGTCGTGGCTGCGCAACAAGGGCCTGGATGAATCGGCCAAGCGGGTCTACGTGGAGATGAGCGACCGCGACCTGGTGACCGGCCATTCCTCCCGGCTGAGCCGCTGGATCAAGTGGCTCTTCCTCGGCGTGGCTATCGGTTATGGCGCGCGGCCGCAGCGGCTGGCCGGCCTGTTTCTGGTGGCGTTCGTTCTCTCGTGCTGGATCTTCTCGCAACCGGGATCGCTGGTGAGCTACTCGGAACGCACGGCCGTCGCGCCGGACTTCCTGCCCACCGAAGGGCAGAGCGCCTGGGTGACCCTGGGCGTCGCCCTGCGCTGCCATTTCCCCATGCTGCTCTTCCTGGGCGAGCCGAACTACGTCCCTTCGCCGCGGATGATCCCAGCGCTCGGGCTGCGCTACGACGCCTACGCCCTGTTGATCTCCGCCGTCAGTTGGGTGCTCGTGCCGCTCTTCCTCGCCGGCCTCACCGGCATCGTGCGCCAGCGACAATAAAAAAAGAGCCTCCAGGTGAGGCCCTAAACGGGAGAGGCTTCACCTACTAGTGACGGACGAGGGGAGAACGTTTCGCCTTCTGCCGGCCGCTCTCCCCTCGGCGCCTCTCACTGTCAGTCCATGCAGATGAGGTGGTCGATGCGGTAGTACGGGGTGATGCTCCCCGAACCCGTGCAGCCGCCCTGTCACTCAGTGCTCACCTACGCACACGCAGCCGCAATTACCGGCTTCGTTGCCGCAGTGCGCGAAGTAGTTCAGGCCGCAGTTATCTTCGTCCAGAGAGCACTCGTTGTTCTTATCCCACGAGCACGAGCAGCCGCGTTTCGTAGGATCTCCCGTAACCCTTTCAGAGGTTGACGAGCACGCCAGTACGGTCAGGCAGATCGCGAAAAGAAGCCAGCCGATCCTCATCCGTTCCCTCCTTTCTGAATACCGAAATGCGTTGCCGAGCCTGTTGCGCCCCGCGCTTTGGAGGAAGAGCGGAAGGCATATTGCGAATCCGGCTACGTATTGAAGAAGATCATATATCGATGATTACGCTGTTTCAAGTGCGGCCCGAATCAGCGGCCCCGTTCCAGAGGTGCACGAGAGGCGCTTCCATCGCACGCACGCTATAATCGTCCGTAATCCTCGAGGAGAACCATGCCAAAGGTCGCGCTCGCCGATTCCCTGCTCGACTGGAACGGTCCCATCTCGGCCCACGAAGTGACCGCGCGCAGAAGCGTGCGGCCCTCCCCGCCAGCTACGACGTGCTGAGGTATACGTAGACAGTGGTCTCGGCTGACTTCTGCGTGGCGTTGTAGAGCAGGACCCGGTAGCGGGGGAAGCCGAGCCGGAACGTCGCCGGCTCGGTGCTGAAGAGGCCCGCCTGCGACGGGATCACGGCGGCTTCCGCGCGCAACCCGAGCTGCAGGACGCCGTACGTCCGCAGTGCGCCGGTGACCTCCGGCACGTCGGGAACGAGCACCACGCCGACGGCCCCCGCCTGCGCGCTCCCCTGCAGGAGACCGGACAAGCTCAACGTCACGTGTGTGAAGCCGGCGGCGTCAATCGTTCCGGCATCGGTCAGGTGAGTGGTGTCGGAGAGCGGCGCGGGGGTGACGAGCGCCTTCTTCGTTTCGAAGCGCGTCTGGGGGATCGGCTCGCTGACGACGATCCGGCCGCTGATCTGCTGTACCTCCGGGAAGTTGGTGACGGTGACGGCCTGCGGCGCGTCCGCCACGACGGGCCGGTTCCAGCTCGCTAGGGCCGCTAGAGCCACGACCACAGCGGCGAGAAAGAGATGGTTGCGCACGGGGACCTCCTTTCTACGAATGGCGATCGCCGGTCCGGCTCTACAGCCGCAGCCGCAACACCGCCGCGAAAGTGACCGTCTCCTCGCTGACCTCGGTCAGTTCGTTGACATCCGGGGCCAGCCGGCTGGCGGAGACGTCGAGGCGGAGAGGGCCGCGAAGCGGGAGATCGGTTCCAAGGCGGGCGATATAAACAATGTCGGAGAAATTTCCCAGCGGATTCCAGGAGTAGATCCAGCCGGCTCCGACGGCGGCGTAGAAGCGGTCGCCGGCGACGATCAGGCCCTGCGGAAACACGGCGGCCACTCCCGAATGGCCGAAGCCGTTGGGGAAATACTCCATATCCATCTCGAGCTTGAGCGGGCGGAGCAGGACGAGCTGATAGGAGACGAGCGCCGTCAGATCCTTGTCGTCCCAACCCCCGGGGCGGTCCTGCAGGTCGCCGGCCGGCACCCAGAGGTGAACGCCCATTCCCAGGCGGTTCTCGATCGCCTCGGCCGGCATCGCCGCCAGGAAAAGGGCCAAGCCCATTCCCCCGAGGGTCCTCGCTGTCATGCGGAGTCTCCGCCCGAACCATATCAGGGGCCTATCCCGATAGCTATTACGGAGCAGAGGTGGCGGGCGTCGGCGCAGATCAACGCCTGAGCGTGGAAAGATTTTCGGCTGTCCACACGAGGAGGGCATTGATTATCCCGAGGGAGAGGTCTGTCCGAAATGTCCCTTCTGGGCCAACCGCGACCGCTGGACAGGGGAGTCGCGGTGCTCGTCACTGATCCGGCGGGCGCTAACCCCCGCTGGCGTCGATGCGGATGCCGCCGCCGCTCGAGCGCAGCTTGAGGACGGAGCCGCCGCCGTTGAGGTCGCCGCGCAGGGTGGTGCGGGTTTGTTTGCCCGATCGCTCCACTGGCAGCTCGCAGCTCACCGAGCCACCCGAGGAGTAGGCGTCGATGCTGAGGCGCGTGTCGCGCGCGATGGCTACGCGCACACCACCACCCGAAGAGGAGAGGCTGCCGCCTGCGGCGTTGCCCTCCGCCAGCACGGCGCTCACCGAGCCGCCGGAGCTATCGGCTGTCACCTTTCCGCCGACTCCGTCGACGTGCACGCCGCCGCCGCTCGAGGAGGCGTCGACGTTGCCGTTCACCTGCGTTACGTCGACTCCGCCGCCGGAGCTGGAGACCCGCACGTCGCCGCTCACCTGCTTGACCTCGACGCCGCCGCCGCTGCTGCTGGCGTCGATGTCCCCGGCGATGTCGGCGATGCGGAGCCCGCCTCCGGAGGAACGCACCCGGGCGTTCCCCTTGAGACCGCTGACGCGGATGCCGCCACCGGAGCTCTTGAGGTCGACGCGGGTCGCGCGCGGCACCCGCACGTCGAAGTGCAGGTTGCCGCTGCTGTTCCAGCCGAACCCCTGGGACCAGCCGCCGCGGCGGCGACTGATCACCCGGGCGCGGCCGGGCTCACTGGTCACCTCGAAGCTGTAGCGATCCTCGATGTCGTCACGGGTGGAGGTGATCACCACCGTGCCGCCGTCGGCGGCACCGCCGGTCACCGTCACGCTGCCGCCGGCGGCTTCGACCAGCAGCTCGCCTCCCGGAGCGAGGTCGAGCTTCTGCTGGCGGTGGAACTTGGCTGCCGCCGGGGCGGCGGTGAGGAAGCCTCCAAGGCAAGCGAGAGTGAAGGTGGCGGCGAGCAGATGGCGGCGGCGCATAGGTCCTCCTTGTAGATCGGCTTCACCGACTACAACGGAGCGGGGTGGCGAAAGGTTTCATCGGGAGAAGAGGCGACGAGCCGTCGTCGGCCGTGCGCCGCCGTCGAGGCAACCTCCGTCAACGGCCCGCGAGGGCCAGGCGGAACGCGGCCATCTCCTCGCCGTTGCGAACCAGCAGGACGTCGCCGGCCAGCACCGGGTGGTTCCAGGTCTTGCCCTCGACGGCCGGGAACCGCGCGAGCTCCGTGAACTGGTCGGCGGCCGCCTTGACCAACGCCAGCTCCCCCTTCTCCGACAGCACCAGCAGCAAGTCCTGTTCGGGCAACAGGACGAGCTGGCCGTGCAGCGGCCCAGCGCGCTCACCGCAGCCATCCGCACAGCCATGTTCTCGTGCTCGAGGGCTTGGATCAGCGGCGGTTCGGCGGCCGCGGCATCCTCGCCTTGGCCGAGCGCCTCCAGGCAGGCGAGGGTCGCCGGCTCCTCAGGGTGCTCGCGGATCAGGAGGAGCAGGTTCTGCAGCCGCACTCCGGCTTGTGGATCCCGCTTGACGTTCTCGGCTAGGTGTGGCGGCGCATCCTCAAGCGATCGCCGAGATCCAATCTCGCCTCTCCGGCGCCTCGCCCGGTCAACTGTCGCTGGCGGGGGCCGAAACGGGACAGTTGTCGTTGGCGCCAGCCGAGGCGGGCCAACTGTCGCTTGCGTCCGAGCGCGGCTCGGCGGCCGCGCTGCCGGTCGCGCCGAGGGCCACGGCCGCGGCTTGGGGCAGCTCGCCCTTTTCGCGCGCCAGCACCTTTGCCAGCACGTCAACGGCCGCGGCGCCTGCGTGGCCGAGCGCCTCCAGGCAGGCGCAGGCCGTCTTGAAGCGCCGCCGGCGCAAAGCGCGAATGAGGATGGTCCTCGCCTGCTCGAATGACAGCTTGGGACCCACGATGGACAGGGCTTGCGCGCTCCAGGCATCGTTCACGTCGCTCTCCGCGAGCTCCATGAGGACTTCGCGGCCTTCGGTTCCCAGCTCCATGGCCGCCCGCAGCCGGATCTCGGGGCTCGCGTCCGAACGGGCAGCGCGGAGCGTCTCGAGGGTCTGCGGATCCTCAGGAAGCTGGCGGACCAGGATGAGCAGGTTCCGGAGCCGCACTCCGGCCTGGGGATCACAGAGGGCGTTCTCGCTGAGCTGCCGCACCACCTCCATGGGTCGGAGGAACCGCCGGCAGAGGAACCGCCGCGTCACCGGCGGCCAGCTTCCCAGGAGGTCGAGCGGACCGGGATTTTCGAGGAAGTGGATGGCCGAAGGCACCAGGCGCGGCGCCTCGAGCGGGTCCGTGGCCTCGAGCTTCCGGCAGACGGCGGGCAGCTCGATGAGGCGCGGCTTGCCCTGGGACTCGTCCCAAAGCGCCACTCCGGAATTCGTCGTCCCCAGGTCGAGCGCCCAGCCGGTCGTTTGAGCCGCATATTTGGCTCAATTATAGAGGGCCTCACCGAGCCGTTCAGGACGCAAGGACATAAAGGACACCAAGGACGTAAAAGGACGCCAAGAACTCCGGGTTTTCCAGTCCCTTATGTCCTTGAACGTCCCTTATGTCCTTCTCGACTTGGCCTACCCATCATCCAGCAGAGGCCACACGATCCCCGCAAGGAACGGCCGGTGGAAGAGGATCGGCAGCGGCAGCACGAGCCAGAACACGGTCCACGCGCGCCCGAGCCAGGCGTGGCGCCACACGGGATGACCCGCGCGCTCTAGCCGCGTCTCGACTAGCCGGAGAAGCCCGTGCAAGGCGAAGTAGGAGAGAGGAAGGCCGAAGCCACGGTTCACCGGCAGGCTGATGGCGATCTCGTGGAGGAGGCCCGAGGCGAGAAAGGCGGTCGCCATCGCCGCCGGCCGTCCCACGCGGGGCTCGAGAGGTCGGTAGATGCCGAGCGCCGTCATCTCCGAGAAGGCGAGATTCCAGCGCCGCCCCCAGAACTCGGTCAGGCTGCGCGAGCGCAGGGGCGCCCGGAAGAGCGCATCGCAGCGGGCGCCGAGCAGGCGCCAGCCGCCCGCCAGCAGATTGAAGATCCCGAAGTGGAGCATGAGGCTCAAGGCCGGCAGGGCCAACACCGTAGCGAGGATGACGGAGCCGGTCGCCCACGCCCGGCGGGCGGCGAAGAACAGGAGCGCGCCGAGGGCGAGGCGGACGAGCCCGCGCCTCATCAATCGCCAGCTTCCTGGCAACGGACGGCTCCCCAACGTCGCGAAGAGGCTGGGACGCATCCCGGGCCAGCCGGCGGCGAAGGCGAGCCAGCGGAGCGGCGAGAGAGCTGTGCCCGTGGCGATGCGCTCCTCGACGCTGACCACGGCTTTCATGCCATAGAGGAGCGCTCCCAGAATGCCGAGCATGCGGAATCCCGCGGGCTCGCCCGCCGTCAGGCGCTCGGCGCCGGCGAAGGCCAGGGCCACGAGGAGCCAGGCCGCGATACGAGCGAATCGCGGCGATGCGAGGCGCGAAACGGCGAAGCCGAGCGCGAGCGTCAGGACCAGCAGCGCCGCTCCCGCCCACACTACCCGTGAATCGGCGGGCGCGAAGGCGCTCATGCTCCCCGGAGATGGGTTATCAGCGCGAAGCCGTAGATCGCGACGAGGCTGACGAACAGGGTGACGAGAGCGGCCTCGGCAACGATAAAACGAGGCCCGCGCGGCGCGCCGCTGCGGTCGATCCAGGTGAACTGCAGGATCAAGCGCACGGCCCAGTACGCGGCGATGAAGCCACAGACCGCGGCCGCCAGCGGCGTGCGGTCGAGGAGCCACTCCGGCGCCAGCAGCGAGAGGAGCCCGAAGCAGACGTGAAAGCTCCAGATGTAGCCGGCATAGGTCCAGAAGATCTGGCGCGTGAGCGGCCCCAGCCGCGCCGTCTCCTCGCGCCATCCCAGAACGAAAGGAATGGCGAGGCTGGCGGCGGCGAGCGCGAGTTGGCCGAGTCCTGCCGCGACGAGGAGCGCGCGCACCATCGGAAAGGATTCTAGGTTACGTCAATCCGTTGTTCCGAGCTTCACCTGAGATCCGTCGGGCAAGTCGTGGATCTTCTTCGCCATGTCACCGCGGAAGCGCATGCCTTTGACGGCGTCGAGGGCATAGAGGTTGTCGAGCGCGAACGGACCTCCCATCACGAAGGGGATCTTGGGCAGCAGGCGCTCTCCGGCTTTGAGCGGCCCATGGCGCCGTTGCCATTCGTGCGCCAGCTCATGGCCCGTCAGGTAGTTGTAGTCCTCGAGGATCGCTTGAGCCCAAGCCGCGAGATCGCGCGCCAGCGCCTCGGCCTCGCCGGTCTCGGGATCGAAGGTCACCACCTCGGCGCCGCGGAAAGCGAACTGCACGCCGAAGACGTCTTCGGCGAAGAAGAGGTAGCCGTCCGCCAGCGGGCCGTAGGCATCGCGCCAGAGGCCGGGCGCGTTCCAGGTGGCGAGATCCATGACGCCCTCGCCGCGGCCGGCGGGGAGCACGTGGAGCGCGGACTCGAAACCGTAAAAGCCGTTCTTGCGGACCAGCAGCGCGCGCAGAGCCGCGGCGCCTGGATGCACGGCGAGATCGCCTGCCAGCACGGGAGGTCCCGCCAGCAGCGCCGGGCTGCCGATCTGGACGAGCTTGGCAAGAGGCGATTTCATGGCCGCTCCGAGTTTATCAGCCGAAGAATCGGGGCTTCGCCCGCGCGAACGGGCGAAGCCCCGCTAGGTTCAAGGTACGACGTGGAACCAGACTCGCGTGTAGTCGCCGTAAGGCCTCAGTTGGCCGCCGAACGAGCTGCCGGAAGCCCGGTTGTCACTGGGGTCGATCAGCTTGACGTCGGCTCCGGCGCCGCCTTCCTGGAACATCGCAGGTGGGTACTCGTCACGGTCCCATCCTTTTACCGTCTTGATACCTCTGAGCGAGAGCCGCCGGTTGGCCGTGGCGCCGGCTCGCTCGATGGTCAGCACGTCGGAATACCCGTCCGCCTGCGCCGCCTCGATGTGCGCGGCCGACCTCGGATACTCACCTCTGGGCACCTGCAGCTCGACGTCGTAGGCGTGCCCCTGTGAGCTGAGCTTCCCCTGGCCGGTGCGGTCGATCGCCACGCAGGGGTTGTGGACCCACACCCCGAGCGCGCCGACGAAATAGGAGCGGAAGCCCGCCACCTCCAGGCTGTGGACCGGCTGCGGCTCCTCGCTTTGGAACGCCTCCGCCCGCTCGACCGCCGCCCAGCCGCCGGAGAGGGTGCCGACGCGGTCGCCGGCCGCTACCTCGCGGGCCGCGATCCAGCCTCGCTTCTCCACCCACAGCGGATGGTTCGGCGTCGCCGCCAGCTCGTCGCTCTGTCCATCGTCGCCGCGCAGCGTCAGGCGGACGAGATTGCGCACCGGCCGCGAGCTGGCGCCGGTGACCTCGTGGAATCCGTTGGCGAAGTCGATCGAGTTGCGGGAGACGAGGACGGCGCCCGGAACGAGCGCTTCGATGGCGGTGCGGCCGTTCTCCGTCCACACCGGCGTGCCGGCCGGGAAGCTGGCCTCGCAGGACTCCTCCTCGAGGTTGAAGTCCTCGCGGCCGGCGGAGTCCTCCACCGCGTCCTCGGCCATGCCCTCGTCGGCGGCGCTGGTGAGCGACCGGCCCTCGTTCTCGGCCGCCAGCTCGCCCGTCTCCTCGGCGGCGCTGCGCGCGGCGACCGACTCGGTGGCCTCGGTCGCCGCGACTTCAACCCCCGCTTCCGCCTCGCCGCCGAAGCCGCCGGTCAACAGGCCGAAGGCCGCTCCTTCCCCTTGCTGGATGCCGTACTGCTGCCAACTGAAGCTGCCGGAGTGGGTGGCGCTGTATTGGATGCCGTTCAGGCCGGCGCCGATCAGCGCGCCACCGACCGGTTCGAGCGCGCCGTCGCTGAGGACGTCGACGGCGACGCCGAGCGTGATCTCGACGACGCCGATGGTCACGCCGAGGATGCTCTCCCACACGGCGTGGCCGGTCGGGTCGACGTTGGTGACCGGGTCGTTGAGCGCAAACGCGAAGCGGTTGAAGGCGTCGACCTCGGTCATGTCGCTCGCCAGCTCGGTGTCGGCGCTGAGGAACCGCCCGAGAACGGGATCGTAGTAGCGGGCGTCGAAGTAGTAGAGCGCGGCGTCCTCGTCGAGCTCCTTGCCCTGGAACTTGCGCCGGAAGTCGTCCGGCCCGGAGGTGCCTGGCCCGTAGACCGAACCGTAGGGCAGATAGGCCAGCCGGCTGCTCAGGCGGCCGGCGCCGTCGGTGGTGAGCACCGTGCTTCCCAGGTGGTTGCGATGGAAATAGAGCGTGCCGGGGACGGGCACGCCGGGCGCCGTGCGGCCGGCGCCGCCGGAGGTCACCGTGGCCACTACACCCGCGGCGCCGAGAACGTAGCGCGTGGTCTCGCGGTTGCCGCCCGGAAACAGGGTGACCTCGTAGTCGGAGCTGACGTAGAGCGTCTCGACGCCGTCGGGCGCGAGCTTGCGCAGGCGGCGCCCGCTGTCGTCGTAGAGCGGCACCGAGAGCAGGCTGACGCCGTCGCGGGAGGCGAGGGTCAGGCGGTTGCGCACGTCGTAGCCGTAGCCCCAGGACGTCGCGCCGAGGGTCCGGCGAACGAGATTGCCGTTGTCGTCGTAGTCCGCGCCGAACGGCGGCCTGTCCGGCGCCGTGCCGCTGCGGATACGGTGCGCCTGGTAGCGGTAGGCATAGCCGTCGTTGGCGACGAGGTTGCCCTCCTTGTCGTAACCGAACGAGCGCTGGCCGTAGAGGCCGCTCGCCTCGGCGCTGGTCAAGCGGGTCTGCGTGTGACCGAAGGCCTGGGTGAAGTCGACGCCGCCCGGCTTCAGCAGGTCGTCGATCTTGGCCAGCTCGAGCAGGTGGTTCCAGCTCAGCGTCTCGTGCAGGATCTCGCTCCCGGCCGCATCGCGGACGGTCTGCTCGATGAGCTCGCCGGTGGGCGCGTAGCGGAGAGCCTCGCTGGTGCCATTGCCGTAGCTGACGCGGCGCGGCCCTCCCAGCGCCGTGTACTCTTCGAAGCGGGCATAGAGGCGGGTCCCGTCGCGGATCTCGGCGAGGTTGCCGAAGGCGTAGCTCCGCTGGATCGCCGCGCCGTCGGGGTAGGTCTCTTCGATCCGGCGCGCCTGCGGATCGAGCACCCAGGAGCTGGAGTAGGTGGCGCCGCCGAGCGAGAGCCCCGTGTCCACCAGGTTCTGATAGGGGTCGTAAGCGTAGCTATAGGCGTAGAGCGCCGAGCCGTCGGCCGCGAGTCCCCTCTCGCTCGTGAGCTCGCCGAGACCGTTGGCCGCCGGATCGTCGTAGACGTTGCGGACGGTGCCGCCGTTGCCGGGAAGGGACTTCACAGTGATGCGGCCGAGCGCGTCGTACGCGAAGGTGGTGGTCTGGCTCTTGGCGTCGGTCGACTGCGCGAGCAGCCCGGTCGTGGCGTCATACTTCAGGCTGAGGGCCTTGCGGCCGGAGCCGGCCGCCGTGGTGTTCTGGTCGGGGTTGTCGATGCTGGTGCGGCGGCCGACGGAGTCGTAGGTGATCACGTTGGCGACGCCGTTCGGGTTGTCGGCAGTCGCCGGATCGGTGACTTTGGTGAGCCGGCCGATGCGGTCGTAGTCGAAGGTGCTGGTGGCATTGCCGTCGTCGGGCAGGATCATCCGCCGCAGCTTGCGCTCGGAGTCGTAGTAGTCGTAGTCGAGGATCTTGCGGAAGCGGTAGCTGTCGTCGGCCGCTTTGGTGACCGTGACGCGCAAGTCCTGGTCGTAGACCATAGTGGTCACCGAGGTCTGGCGGCCGTCCGGGCCCGCGGGGTCCACCTGCCGGGTCTGGCGACCGTAGACGTCGTACGTGAGGGTGGACCACAGCATGCCGCTGCCGCTGCTCGAGGTGCAGTCGATGGCGCCGGTGAAGTACTGCGGCACCGAGGCACGCACGGTATCGCCGCTGTCGTCGAAGTTGGTGCAGGCGCCGAGCTGCCCGACGGCCGGATCTTCCTGGGCGGTCTCGAGGTAGCGCCGGCCGAGCCCGTCGTAGTAGTCACGGCTCCAGCGAAAGACGGGGCTCTCGCCAACGAGCGGCCACTTCTGCAGGCTCAGCACTTCGCGGTACCGCCGGTGGTCGGCGTCGGACTTGCGCTCCAGAATCTGCAGGGTGACGACATTGGCGGACTTGAACGCCGTTGCGTCGCCGGTCACCCAGGGGGAAACGCAGTTGGGATCGGCCACGACGCCGGCGGGCTTGTCCGGCAGCGGTCCTTGGACGCGGGCAATGCGTCCGTGGTCGTCGAGGCACTGGATACGGACGCGCCCATTCGGCGTCGTCTCGGCAACGCGGATGCCGAAGCGCGGGTCGTAACCGAAGGTGCGCACCAACCGGCGCCCGGCCTCGTCGGGCGGCGTCGTCCGCGTTGCGGGGTAGGTGTGGTACTGGCTCTCGTAGGTGTAGGTCGTGGTGCGGCTGCCGGGCAGCGTTTCGGTGAGCTGGTTGCCGAAGCCGTCGTAGGTGAAGCTGGTGGCCAAATCGCTCCGGTTGACGTCGTCGTAGACGGCGTGGCGGGCGAGGTTGCGTTGCCGGGTGTAGGCGAAGTGCTCGAGCTCGAAGTCGATGCCGTCCTGGAAATGGGAGTAATCCGTGCAATCGCGCGACTTCGAGACCTTGCGGTCGACGATGTACCCGAGCTCCCAGCCCTGACCCGAAGAGGTGCGGTCGACGTTCTCGTATTGCGCGCAGGTGAAGACGTCGTCGTCCTCGGTGCGCCGCTGGCCGTCGGCGCTCACGTAGCCGAGATCGGCGATCAGCGTCATGTTGCCCCAGGCGTCATAGGCGTACTCCTTTGCCCGGGAGAAGTCGTAGGTGCCGTAGCTGTAGGTGTTGAGCTGCACCCGCTGCTTGAGGACCTCCAGGACCTTGGGGAACGGCGAGGTGGCGCCGGTCGCAGTGACGGTGGTGGTATAGGTGGTCTCGCTGTCGGAGAGCTTGGTATCCGAGCTGCCTTCGGGACAGAGCGGATCGGGCGATACCGCACCATCGCACTGGTACTCGATCTCGGCGACCGTGCCGGTCAAGGGGAACGCCTGGTTGCGCCGGGTGATGCTACGCCGGCCGGTCTGCTCGTCGAGCTCGGTGACGTGCCGGAACCCCAGCCAGCCGCGGCCGGAGACCACGTCCACCAGCCCCTCGGCGTAGGTATAGGTATCGGCGTAGTGGTAGGTGGAGGCGTTTCTTGATGGATCGTTGCGCCGCTCGAGCCGGCGCACAACCTGCATGCTGCTGCCGCCGACGCGCTGGAACGGCGCCTGGGCCGGCGACTGCCGGTAGGCGTAGCCGAGCGCGTCGGTGCTCTCCGCCGGCGGCGCGCCGTCCCGCGCCTCGTAGACCGCCGGATCGGACAACGGCAGATAGGTGGCCGCGATCTGGCCGCCGGCCCCGTCCGTCAACGTCGCGATCAGGTCGGGGATCGGCCCTTGCGAGAAGTAGCCGGCCAGAGTGACCGGGCTCGGCGACACGGTGTCGGCCTGGACGAGGTCGGTCTTGCCGTCGCCGTCGATGTCGGTTGGCCAGACGGCGTTGACGTCCGGCACGGCCAGGGCGGCATCAGCTGCGATCCCTTTGTCGAGGCCGGTATCGATGTTGCGGTAGACGATCAGGCGGAGCTGCTGGCCGTCCTGCCAGGCCTGGACGAGATCGACGCGGCCGTCGCCGTCGGCTTCCATGGGCCAGAAGGCGCGGACGTTGGTCAGCCCCTTGCCGGTGGCGGTCGTGGTGGGCTGCGTGAATTTGCCGGCGCCATCCGCGAGATAGGTGGAGAGCTGCAACGCGCCGTTCGACGACCAGCCCTGGACGAGGTCGGTCTTGCCGTCGCCGTTGACGTCCATGGGCCACAGGCCCGCGAGGTCGACCGAGCCGCTGGCGACCTGGGAATCGAGGCCGGCGTCGAAGCTGCGGCCGTTCGAGAGGTAGGTGGTGAAGTGCAGAGCGCCGCCGTCCGGATACCAGGCCTGGATGAGGTCCAGCATGCCGTCGCCGTTGACCTCGGCGGGCCAGAACCGCTGGTTCGGCAGCGCCTGGAAGCGGCTCTCTCCCGCCTTCTGGAATCCGGTCTCCGCGCCCAGAAAGGTGACGGTGGTATAGAAGCCGCCGTCGAGCCAGGCGGCCACGAGGTCCGTCAGACCGTCGCCGTTGGCGTCCATCGGCCACAATTCGTCGGCTGGCGCCGGGAAGCCGCTGCTCTGGTCCGGGCCGCTCTTGAAGCCGCAGGTCGCGGGGTCGGAGGGGAAGGCGGCGAAATGGAGGATGCCGCGGTCGCCGTAGGCGAGGACCAGGCCGGCGCGGCTGGTGCGGTCTACCTGAGCTGGCAGCAGCCGCGCCTGCGGCACGTTGGGGAGGGTGAGCACCGTGGCGCAAGGCGACAGCGTCTTGCCCTGCGAGATCAGCGGCTGGACCTGGAGCGTGGAGGGACTCGAGGTGACCCACGCCAGATCGCCGCGGCCGTCGCCGTTGACGTCCATCGGCAGGACCTCGCTGAAGGGCGAAAGCTTCGGCCCCAGGCCGCCGGCCTTGAAGGTGACCTTCGGCTCTCCCTGCCAGAGGACGTCGGCCAGCGGCAGGCAGGGCGCCGAGGCGTCGCTGCCGGCGCAGTCCTGCATCTGCGTGAGCAGCGGCCGTCCGGTGGCCGGGCCCTGCGTATACGTGAGCCGGTAGTCACGGACCAGGGTCTCGCCGACGAAGGTCCGGATGCCGGTCAGCACGGCGCGGGTGTAGACCTTGGAACCGCCGTACCAGGCGGCGAGAATCTGCTGGCGCGGCCCATAGACGAAGCGGACCGAGCGGGTGGCCGCGAAGCCTGCGGCGGCGTTGGCGGTGTAGTCGATCCGTGAGAGGTAGTACTCGCCGTCGGCGGCCGAGACACCCGAGATGGGAGACTGGGTATAGGAGAAAGAGACCGTATTGCCGTTGAGATCGGAGACCGCGGCGAGCGCCCAGACGCGCACGTCCGGCTTGCCGGTGGCGAGGATCCGGCTGCCGGCCGTCGTGCCGTAGGATGACGTGCCGCCGGCGCGGTTGTAGACGGTGAACGAGCAGGGACCGGAGCCGCAGAGGTCCGCGGACGCCTTCACCCATCGCCAGGTCTCGAGCTCGGTACGGTAGACTGATCCGGCGGCGCCGTAGGTGCCAGCGACGTTGATGAGCCGCTGGCCATCGAGGCAGTAGCGATCCTCCGCGTTGTACTCGATCGTGCCGCGAAATCCATCGACGGCTGGGATGGCCGCGCAGCGGCCGATCGAGGAGGACCCTTGGAGCGTCCAGCCGACGCCGAGCCGGCCGTCGGGCTGGCGGCTGCCGTAGACCAGCGAAAGATCCGGGGAGGCGCTGCCGATGCCGGGGGGGGCCAGCAGGGACAGGGAATAGCGCAGGTCGCCGTCCGGACCGACGCTGGACTCGGCATTGGCCTGGAGCTGGACGTCCTGCGCGATGGCCGCAGAAACCGCGAGGGACAGAAAGAGTGCGACGAGAACGCTGGAGCGACGCATGGTTCACCTCTCTCTCGAAGGAGCACTGGGGAGCCGGGAGGCACGGCGTGCCGCGCCGCGCCTCCTGACGGCCTCAGGCCCGATCTAGCCGTTGAGCACCTTGGGCGCGTTCGTCGTCTCGGTGGGCGTGTCGTACGACGCCACGGCGTAGATGGTGTTGAGGGCCAGGTTGCGATAGATGGAAACGTCCATTTCCGCGCCGGAGCCCCTGTCGTTCCAGATCAGATTGCCGGCTATGGTGACGCTCTTGGCGAGGTCGTAGCGGAGGCAGCGGAAACTAGGGACACTGGGCTTTTGGTAGCCGCGCTGGACGACGTGGCCGCAGACCACGTAGCCGAAAGGCGGGATCGGCGCCCAGAACGAGCCGTCCTCATCGGCGCCGCTTCCCTTGTCGCTGTAAACCAGGACGTAGTCGTCCGGCGGCTTCAGGGCGGGCTGGTTGGGATCGTCCTGGTCGACGCGAATCGTCAGCGCGGTGCCGTTCGGACTGTTGTAGTTGCCCTGGCCATAATCCCCCAGGATGAAGAAGCCGTCCTGAGGCTGCGGCCGGTAGAAGGCGCCGTCCATGTCCGCGCCGGAACCCTTGTCCCACCAGATGCGCTCGAACCGGCTGGTCGTGCTGAGGACGAGAACGGGGGGGAGACTCATGGCACAACTCCTCTCTTGAATGCCTCCCGAGGTCATTCCCGGGGGCCTGGAGTCGGCTGGATCCGGCCGGCTCCGAAACAGCTTGGTGAATTGCGTGAAACGAGGAGCAACCGATATGCCATGCCCGCGAGAGGGTCTTAAGTCTTTTAATCGAAGATTTCTACAAAAAAGCACCCGGTCGGTTCGGCCGGTGTCAGGACCTGTCAGGCCTCTGTCTGACACTCGGCCGGTCTGTCAGCGCACCCGGATCTCACCGCACCGACGCCGCGGAAAGAGATAGAGGAGGAGCCAGGGGATGGGTCCGCCCCGGCGAGGCGTAACGGAAGGCGGGCTGGTCACCGAGCGTCAGCGAGCGCGCGCAAGAGGGAGGGGACGGGAGCGCGGTCTCCGTTGTCGCGCATCCTGTATCCAAAGGTCACGACACCCGCGGGATCGACGACGAAATCGCCGCCCAGTTGCAGCATGTCGGGCGCGAGCCCGAGAAACCGTTCGCCCGCCGCCAGCAGCTTCAGGTATCGCCAGGTCAGCTTGGGGGAGAGCACGGATTTCGCGAGCGTGGTGCGTCCCATCCCCCACTCGCGATAGACCCGCTTGTCGCGATCCAGAAGCAGGTCGAACGGAACGTCGACGCCGCGCAGGATCTTCGCGCCGAGCAGAGACGGCTCGTCGTAGGCGATGAGGATCACCTCCGCGCCCATGGCCGCGATCGCATCCTTCTGCTCGCACACCTCGACCAGGTGTGTGCGGCAGAAGGGTCACGCCGCGTGACTGAGGAATGAGATCAGGAGCGCCTTGCCGAGGCGTTGCTCGAGAGAAACCTCGGCGCCTTCCGCGCTCGGCAGGACGAAGCGCGGCGCCTGCTCGCCTACCTCCGGCCGTATCTTCATAGGCGTGGCTCCTCAAACGGACAATATGGGAGACGAGTTTACCGCGAGCTCACCATAATGCCACTTTCAATCAGCTTGAGCAGTTGATCTCCTCCAGGAAACGTAAGGAGTACATTGGCTAAGTCGTTAGTGGCGAGCTTTCGGACTTCAAGTGGACAAGATCCATAGATTCGCCATCGTCGATAATGGAGATAGCTGCCGACGGATTTCCAAGATCAGCGGGTATCGTTATGTAGACCGATTGCGCGCCTGCGTCCCAGGCTCGCCCGACCCCTGTAATGTGGCCGCTGTAACTGAATGTTCGTCCATCGATCCTCACCAAGGTTGAAAGAAGTTGTCGCTATTCTACCTCCAGCGCCGCCACGATCCGAAATCCCCGCGGCAGCTTGTTGCCACGCAGCGCGCGATTGCCGGCGTAGGCCTGCCACTCCGAAGGCCTGAGGTTGAGGTAGCGCTTGCCGGAGTGGACGATCAGGTGCGCGCTTTCAGGCAGCACGGCGCAGTCGATCAGCGACTCCTTCTCGCCTTTCGCCGGCAGGCTGATGATCTTCACCCCTTTGCCTCTGGGCAGGAGGGGGAGATCTCCGACGGGAAAGATCAGCAGCCGGCCGGCGTCGGTGACGGCGGCCAACCAGTCGTTGTCCGGATCTTCGACGCGGAGCGGCGTCAAGACCTTCCCTCCCGGCGGCACCGTGACCACGGCCTTGCCCGCCCGCTGCCGCGTCTGGAGATCTCCCAGCATGGCCATGAAGCCATAGCCGGAGCTGGTGGCGAGCAGATAGAGCTCCTTGTCGCCGCCGATCATCACCCCGACGAAGTTGGCGCCCGGCGGCGGCTGGACGTGGCTGGAGAGCGGCTCACCCTGGCCGCGCGCGGACGGCAGCGCGTGCGCGGCCAGCGAGTAGGTGCGTCCCGTCGAGTCGACGAACACGGCGGACTGGTTGGTCCTTCCCTTGGCCGCCATGAGGAAGGCGTCGCCGGCCTTATAGGAGAGCTCCTTCGGATCCAAGTCGTGCCCCTTGCCGGCGCGCACCCAGCCCTTCTCGGAGAGCACGACGGTGACCGGCTCGGTGGGGATCAACGCCGTCTCGTCCATGGCCTTGGCAGCCTCGCGCTCGATGATCGGCGAGCGGCGGGCGTCGCCGAACTTCTCGGCGTCGGCGGCGAGCTCTTCCTTGACCTTGCGGCGGAGGCGAGCGTCGGAGCTGAGGATCTTCTCCAGCGCGTCCCGCTCCTTGAGCAGATCGCTCTGCTCGCCTCGGATCTCCATCTCCTCCAGCTTGGCGAGGTGACGCAGCTTCAGCTCCAGGATCGCCTCGGCCTGCGTGTCGCTCAGCCGGAAGCGTTCCATGAGCTTCGGCTTCGGGTGGTCCTCGGTGCGGATGATGCGGATCACCTCGTCGATATTGAGGTAGGCGATCAGATATCCATCGAGGATGTGCAGGCGGGTGAGGACCTTGTCGTAACGGAACTGCAGCCGCCGGCGCACGGTCTCGATGCGGAACTTGAGCCATTCGCCGAGCAGCTCCCGCAGGTTGAACTGCCGCGGGCGGCCGTCGAGGCCGATCATCGTCAGGTTGACGCGGTAGGTGCGCTCGAGATCCGTGGTGGCGAAAAGGTGGGCCATGAGGCCTTCGAGGTCCACGCGGTTGGAGCGCGGAGTGATGACGATGCGCGTCGGGTTCTCGTGATCGGACTCGTCGCGCAGGTCCTCGACCATGGGGAGCTTCTTCGCCTGCATCTGCGCGGCGATCTGCGCCTGCACTTTGGTCCCCGAGACCTGGTAGGGCAGGGCGGTGATGACGATGTCGCCGTCCTCCTGTTCCCAGGCGGCGCGCAGGCGCAGCGAGCCCGAGCCGTTCTCGTAGATCTTCCGCAACTCGTCGCGCGGCGTGATGAGCTCGGCGTCGGTAGGGAAATCCGGTCCGAGGATGGCAGCGTAGAGCTCGTCGTCCGCGAGCTTCTTGTTGTCGAGCAGGCGGATGCAGGCCTCAACTACCTCGCGCACGTTGTGCGGCGGGATGTCGGTCGCCATGCCGACGGCGATGCCGGAGGCGCCGTTCAGGAGCACGTGCGGCAAGCGCGCCGGCAGGAGCTTCGGCTCCTGGAGAGTGCCGTCGAAGTTGGGGCCCCAGTCGACGGTGCCCTGCTCCAGCTCGGAGAGCAGCGCCTGCGCGAAGGGGGTGAGCCGCGCTTCGGTGTAGCGCATGGCGGCGAACGACTTGGGATCGTCCTGCGAGCCCCAGTTGCCCTGGCCGTCGACCAGCGGATAGCGCAAAGAGAACGGCTGAGCCATGAGCACCATGGCCTCGTAGCAGGCGACGTCGCCGTGGGGGTGGTACTTGCCGAGCACGTCACCGACGGTGCGGGCGGACTTCTTGAACTTTGCGGCGGCCGAGAGCCCCAGCTCCGACATGGCGTAGACGATGCGCCGCTGGACGGGCTTCAGGCCATCGGCGAGGTGGGGCAGGGCACGGTCGAGGATGACGTACATCGAGTAGTCGAGGTATGCCTTCTGAGTGAACTCGGCGAGCGATTGCCGCTCGACCTCGGCGTACGGGGCGCGGAACAGAGGGCCTTCGCCGTTGCCATTTTTTCTGCGGGAGGCGCGTGGCATGGTCTACGGGATCAGGATATTTTGAGCCCCGAAGGGGCGTGGGGGTGACGGCATCGTTCGGGCGAGATCCGTTCCGGCGGGCTGCCTTCGCCCCTTCGGGGCCAGGAAAATTTCTCGCCGCGCCTTCCTGGGGCTGAAGCCCCAGGCTTTATGCCTGTGCCCCTTCAGGGCGGGGGAAATTCGCGTCACACCTCCACCTCCGCCCGGTTCCCCACCTCCATCAGCCATTCCTTGCGGTCACCGGAGCGGGCCTTGGCGAGGAGCATATCGATCGTCTTCTCGGCGTCGGCTTTGCCGTCCTCGAGCACGAGCTGGACGAGGCGGCGGGTCTCGCGGGCCATGGTGGTCTCGCGGAGCTGCAGCGGGTTCATCTCGCCCAATCCCTTGAACCGCTGCACGTTGGGCTTACCTTTTTTGCCTTCGGCTTCAATGCGGTCGAGGATGCCTTTTTTCTCGCGATCGTCGAGCGCGTAGTAGACCTCCTTGCCGACGTCGACGCGGTAGAGGGGAGGCATGGCGACGTGCACGTGGCCGTTCTCGACCAGCTTGCGGAAGTGGCGCAGAAAGAGGGCGCAGAGGAGGGTCGCGATGTGCGCGCCGTCGGAGTCGGCGTCGGCGAGGATGCAGACCTTGCCGTAGCGCAGGCCTTCGAGCTGGCTGGAACCTGGATCCACGCCGAGAGCTACGGCTATGTCGTGCACCTCCTGCGAGCCGAGCACCTCGGACGGGTCCACCTCCCAGGTGTTGAGGATCTTGCCGCGCAGGGGGAGGATCGCCTGGAACTCCTTGCTGCGGGCCTGCTTCGCCGAGCCGCCGGCCGAGTCGCCCTCGACGAGGAAGAGCTCGGTCAGGTTGAGGTCCTGGCTGGTGCAGTCGGCGAGCTTGCCGGGGAGGGCCGGACCGGAGGTCACCGTCTTCCGCTTCACCTGCTTGCCGGTACGCAGCCGCGATTGGGCGCTGTCGATGGCCAGGCGGGCGATGCGCTCGGCGTCTGCCGTGTGCTGGTTGAGCCATAGCGCGAAAGAGTCCTTGGTGACGCCGGAGACGAAGGCCGCGGCTTCGCGCGAAGACAGGCGCTCCTTGGTCTGGCCCGTGAACTGCGGGTCCATCATGCGCACCGAGAGCACGTGGCAGCAGCGGCCCCAGACGTCCTCCGGCGCCAGCTTGACCCCGCGCGGCAACAGGTCGCGGAACTCGCAGAACTCGCGGATGGCGTCGGTCAGGCCGGCGCGGAAGCCGTTGACGTGCGTGCCGCCCTGGCTGGTGGGGATGAGGTTGACGTAGCTCTCGGCCACCACGTCGGAAGAATCCTCTTCCTCGCCGAGCCAGGCCACCGCCCAGTCCACTTCTTCCTCCTTGCCGCGGAAGTGGCCGATGAAAGGCTCGGCCGGCACGGTCTGGCAGCCCTGGAGCTCGTCGGTCAGATAGTCCTTGAGGCCGTCTTCGTAGTACCACTCCTCGTCGTCCTCGGCGTGCCCCTCGTGGACGAAGCGGATGCGGAGCTTCGGGCAGAGCACCGCTTTGGCACGCAGGACGTGCTTGAGCTTCGGGATGCTGAACTTCGGCGAGTCGAAGAACTTAGGGTCCGGCCAGAAGCGCACGGTGGTGCCGGTGTTGCGCTGACCGACCGTGCCGACCACCTTGAGGTTCGACCGCTTCTGGCCGTCGGCGAAGGACATGTAATGCTCCTTGCCTTCGCGCTTGACCCAGATCTCCAGCTTCGAGGACAGGGCGTTGACCACCGAGACGCCGACGCCGTGCAGGCCGCCGGAGAAGCGGTAGTTCTTGTCCGAGAACTTGGCGCCGGAGTGCAGGCGCGTGAGGATCACCTCGACGCCGGGCAGCTTCTCGCCCTTGTGGAGGTCGACCGGCATGCCGCGGCCGTTGTCGGCCACCGCGAGCGAGCCGTCCGCGTGCAGGGTGAGGACGATCTCGGAGGCGTGGCCGGCGATGGCTTCGTCGACGGCGTTGTCGATCACCTCCTGAGCGAGGTGGTCGGGCCGCTCGGTGGTGGTGTACATGCCGGGGCGCTTGCGCACCGGCTCGAGCCCGGTGAGGACTTCGATGGAGGAGGCGTCGTAGGCCATGATGATTTCGGTGCGAGTCCGGAGGTCGTCCGCCGGACGGGCGGCTCATAATACAGGAGCCGTCGTCGTGCCTTGACGGGGTCAGACTCGGGTGATAGTCTATGCGGTAACGAGGCGTAATTCAAGCGCCCGGGGCCGCAAGAGGCGAGCGGCTTCGAGTGGGACGTTCTGTGTCAATTCCAACGTTCGAAAGGAGGAGAAGAATGAGGACTCGATGTACTGCCGTCGTCCTGTCACTGCTTGCGTTGCTGATCGTCCTCGCGGTTCCCGCGATGGCCCAGGACAAGCCGAAGGAAGGCGCGCCGGCCATGGGCGGTCCCGAGATGGAAGCCATGATGAAGGCGATGACCCCAGGCGAGCCTCACAAGCATCTCGCCAAGATGGCGGGCGACTGGACCTTTACGAACAAGATGTGGATGGACCCGGGCCAGCCGCCCATGGAGTCGAGCGGCACGATGCACGGGGAGACGATCCTGGGTGGCCGCTACGTGCAGACCGTCTGGAAGGGAGACATGATGGGCATGCCCTTCGAGGGTCACGGGACCGACGGCTACGACAACGTGGCGCAGAAGTATGTCAGCTCCTGGATCGACAACATGGGAACCGGAATCATGTACTCGACCGGAACCTGCGACGCCGCCAGCCAGAAGTGCGAGTCGAAGGGCACGATGATGGATCCCATGACCGGCAAGGAATCCTACATGCGCTCGGTGATCAGCTGGACGGGCAGCGACAGCTTCGTCACTCAGATGTACGGGCCCGATCCTTCCGGTAAGGAATTCCAGTGGATGGAGATCTCGGTCAAGCGGAAGTAGGCCGAACGTCAGCGCTCCCCAGCTCGAACGCGCGCGCCAGCGAATCCGTCACCGCGAGGCCGGCGAGCGTAGGGATGAGGACGCTTCCTGCCAGCTTCAGCAGCCCTTCACTGGCGAGCCGCTCGACGAGCGGCTCGTTGCTTTTCCGCAGCTCCACTCCGTAACGCTCCCGGAAGGAATCGAGGTCGATCCCGTCGGTGGTCCGCAAACCCAGCATCAACGCTTCGAGCGCGAGGTCCTGCCGCGTCAGCTCTTCGGTCCCTGCGATCGGCTTTTCCCCATCGTCAATCCTCGCTTCGTACGGCTTCAGTTTCCGCTCGTTCCACCAGCGGCGGTTTCCCGAGAAGGAGTGGGCCGAGGGTCCAAGACCCAGATAGGGAACATGCTGCCAATATTTTTGATTGTGACGCGAGCGATGCTTGATCGATCGGGCGAAGTTCGAGACCTCATAACCCGGATATCCATGATCGCGGAGGAACTCATGCGTGAAGAGAAACAGCTTCGCCTGCGCCTCCTCCGGCAACTCGCTCATCTTTCCTCGTGCTAGCCGAAAGCCAAACGGCGTTCCTTCGTGAATGGTGAGCTGATAGCAGGAGAGATGATCGGGTGCGAGCGCAACGGCCTCCTCCAGAGTGCGTCGCCAGACCTCGAAGGGCTGGTCCGGAAGGCCGTAGATCAGGTCGATCGAAACCGTATCGAACCCAGCCGCGCGGGCGATCTCAACGCTGCGTCGCGCCTGCTCCGGAGTATGCCGGCGGCCGAGGAACTTAAGGGCGTCCGCATCGAAGGATTGGACCCCCAGAGATAGGAACCGGACGCCGAGGTCTCGCCAGGCACGGACGCTCTCCACCGTGACGTCCTCGGGATTGGCCTCGAAGAAAACTTCGGCGGTATCCAGGATCGTAAGGCTTTCGCGAGCAATCGCCAGAATCGACGCGAGGTCCTCCGATTCCAAAGCCGAGGGTGTACCGCCGCCGAAATAGATCGTATCGATCGGTTCGAACGCTGAGTGCTCGGGAGACCAGAAGGCGATCTCCTTCAGGAGATGGCTGACGAACCGACGCCGGCGCTCCAGCCCGCCGGTCAGGACCGCGAAGTCGCAATAGGGACAGATAGCGGAGCAGAAGGGGATGTGGAGATAGAGGCCGGGGCGGGCCTCGCCGAATATCATCTCAGAACCAAGAGGCACCGCTATGCCCTTGCGGGCTCCGTCCCTTCCTCCCCATACTTCTTCACCAACGGCTTGTCCCTCCCCAATCGCTCCTCGGCGGCGTGGATCAGCTCGCCTAGACCGCGGCGTTTGGCGGCGCTCACGGCGACGCCCTTGAAGCGGTGGGCGAGGGATTCGGCTTCATGGGGCTCCAGGAGGTCCGTCTTGTTGAGGACGACCAGGCGCGGCACCTCGCCGAGATGGAGCTGCTCCAGGATGCGCTCGACGGCCTCGTGCTTCTGCTCCAGGCGCGGATCGGCGGCGTCCACGACGTGAAGGAGAAGGTCCGCGTCGGCCAGCTCTTCCAGGGTGGCGCGGAAGGCGGCGACGAGGTCCGGCGGCAGGTCGGCGATGAAGCCGACGGTGTCGGTGATCACCACCTCGCCTTCGCGCGGGAAGCGCAGGCGGCGGCTGGTGGGATCGAGCGTCATGAACAGCTTGTCCGCGGCCTCGACCTCGCTGCCGGTCATGGCGTTGAGCAGCGTGCTCTTGCCGGCATTGGTGTAGCCGATGATCGAGAGCACGGGCACGCCTTCCTCGCGGCGGCGCCGGCGGCGGAGGTCGCGCTGGCGGGAGAGTCCCTCGACCTGCTTCTCCAGGGCGCGGATGCGGTCGCGGATGCGCCGGCGTCCGATCTCGATCACCGTCTCGCCCGGTCCGCGGCCGCCGATGCCGCCGGTCAGACGGGAGAGGCCGGCGTCCTTCTCGGTGAGGCGGGGCAGCGAGTACTTGAGCTGCGCGAGCTCGACCTGGAGCTTGCCGTCGCGGCTGCGGGCGCGCTGCGCGAAAACGTCGAGGATGAGCTGCGTGCGGTCGATCGCCTTGAGGCCGGTGGCGTCCTCGAAGGCCCGCGCTTGGGCGGGTTTCAAATCGATGTCGAAGATCGCCACCGTTGACCGGCTGCGCATGGCCTCGAGGACGATGTCCTGCAGCTTACCGCGGCCCACCACGGTGCGCGGATGGACCTGCTGGCGCTTCTGCCGCACGGTGGCCGCGACGGCCACGCCGGCCGAGCGCACCAGCTCCAGCATCTCCTCGAAGTGCTCGTCCTCGGGCACGATGCCCACCACCAGGGCCCGCTCCTTCTCGGTCTCCCCGGCGTCGCCGGTGACGCGCGCGAACTCCTCTTCGAGAGCCTTCATGGTGGACTCGACGTCGAAGCGGATCTGATGGACGTCCGGCGCCTGGATGCGTTCGAAGGGCTCGGTATCGAGGCCATTCGGGCCGTCCCCGAAGGGCGCCAGGTGCGCGAGGTCGACCCGGCCGGGCAGACCGCTCTCCAGGACTTCGATCGCGGCGATCAGGTCCAGGCGCAGCAGGGCGAGGTCGTTCAGGTCGTCGCGGGTGAGCGGCTCGCCTTTCAGATGAGTGTGCACCAGGCGCAGGCCGCGGAACCGGCCGACGCCGCCGCGCAGCCGGCCGATGTCGGGCAGCGTCAGACTGTGGGCGTCGCCCACGATGACGTTGCGCACCGTGCCGTCGCGCCCGAGCAGGACTCCGACCTGCCGGTTGAGCCGTCGGGAGGTCTCGGTCAGGTGCCGGGCGAGCTCAGGGGAGACCACTTGCCGCGGGTCGACGCGGCGGCGGTAGGTGCGTTCCAGAGCGCGGACTTCGGATGCCTTGATGCCTCGGATATCGCCTTCGATTTGTGAGATGGGAAGATTCTCCTGGGATCAGTTCAGCACTGGGGGTGAATAGTATTCGTCGCTTGAAAGGGGCTCGATGCCCATACCCATTAACGTCAGCAGCAGCTCTTCTCTTTCAGCCGGATCGACGGCTTCGAGGAGCGCTTGCTTCTCCGCCGGACGGAAAGGGAGCGCCACGGAGAGGCCGTTGAGCAGCGAGATGCCGGGCACGCTCGCCAGCAGGTCGTAGTCGAACTCGAGCTCGTGCTTCTCGCCGAAGGCGCGCAGGGCACGCATCAGCCGCGCAGGATTGACGAGGACGTCCAGCTCGTCGCGATCGCTCTGGAATTCCGAGCCGTCGGCCAGCACCCGCCGGTAGCCGCGGTGGAGCGGCAGCTCTTGCTGCATGCGAAAGCGGTAGAGCCCCCGCAGGACGACCAGGTAGCGGCCGTCCGGCTGCTGCTCGCACTCATCGATCCGCCCGAGGCAGCCGACGGAGTAGAGCGCGGGGTTCTCCGGCTGCTGCGCGAGGTCCACCCAGTTGTCCTGCCGCGGCACCAGGGGCTGGATCATACCGATGCGCTTCTCCCCCTTCAGCGCGTCGGCCACCATGTTGCGGTAGCGCGGCTCGAAGACGTTGAGCGGCAGGAGGTTACCGGGAAGGAGCAGCGAGCCGGTGAGCGGAAAGATGGGGATGATCTCTGGAGCGGCCGCCGGGGTCTCAAGCATCATACGAAAAACCACTGCAAAGCGGCGGCCATTCCCGCACTCCCCTCCCCCTCGGCGGAAGGGAGTGCGGTGAAAGTGGAGTTCCAGGGAGGTGAGGGGTCGTTATCGCTTGCGGCGAAACATGCCATGCAGCCGGTCGTGGGTCCTTTCACGGAAGTGCTCGACCCGGCGCCAGAGATCGGGCCAGCGGGAGAGGAGCCGGCGCAGACCACGGTAGACGAGCTCGTTGTCGAGGGAGAGCAGGGCGGCGCCCGCGATGATCGTGATGATTCCCTGAATGCCCGGCAGGACCAGGCCGGCCACCCCGACCAGGATCAGCAGCCAGCCGAGAATGAAGACACCGACGCGGACGCCCATGGGCAGCGGCGGCCGGCGTTCGACTCGGATCTCCAGCGGCAGCGGCTCGCGCTCTCCAGAGAGGGGCTCCGTGTGTTCGGTCTTCGGTGGGTGCTCTTCGGGCCAGCTCATGCTACGTCTTTCCCCCTCGCTAACGCCTCGGCTGCAGTTTCCGTTCCCACCTCAGTCTCCCTCCTCTCTCGGCAGGTACAGGAGTGCGGTGGGGAGAGGAGGGCTGGGGAGGTGAGGGCCCGAGTTGACAAACAGGACCGTTGCAGTCCAGAATAGGCCTTGGTTGTTGAGACGAAATCTCAATAAGTTTGAGGCAGGCGGATAAAACATGGCGGACGTTCGCGAGAAGGATCAATTCCTCCAGTTTCTGCGGGGCCGGGGACAGCGGGTCACCGGAGAGCGTCTCGCGCTCTTCGAAGAGATCTTCTCACAGCACGGCCATATCGATGCCGAAGAGCTGCTCGGCGCGATGAAGGCGCGGGGTCTCAAGATCTCGCGCGCCACGGTGTACCGCAACCTCGACCTGCTGGTGGAGAGCGGGCTGGCCACCAAGCAGCGTCTCGGCAGCCGGGAGTTCCGCTACGAGCACGTTCATCCGGGGCAGCACCACGATCATCTGGTGTGCACCGGCTGCGGCCGGGTCGTCGAGTTCGTCAGCCCGGGAATCGCGGCGCTGCAGGCGGAGATCTGCCGGGCGCACGGCTTCGTGCCGATGCGCCACACCCTTCAGATCACGGGCCTGTGCAACCGCTGCGCGGAAAACGCCGCCAGCCTGGAGACCGGGATGACGCCGGCGGTTTCGGCGGTGAGGGCGGCCCATGTTTGAGGCGCTGATCGTCACCCTGCGCGAGGGAGTGGAGGCGGCTCTGGTGGTCGGCATCATCGTGGCGTTTCTGCGCCGCGAGGGCTACGAGCGCCATCTCGGCGGGGTCTGGGGAGGAATTGCGGCGGCAACGGCGGCGAGCCTGCTGGGGGCGTTCGCCCTGAACCGCTGGGCGGTCAACGAAGAGGCTTTCGAGGGGCTGCTGTATCTCGGCTCGGCGGTGATCGTCGGCTCGATGATGGTGTGGATGTGGCGGCACTCGCATGCGCTGTCCGGTGAGATGAAGGGATCGCTTTCGCGCATCCTCGCCCGCGAGCGGAGCGGCTCGGTGGCCGCTGGGCTCTTCCTGTTCACTTTCCTGATGGTCTTCCGCGAGGGCGTGGAGACGGTGCTTTTCCTCTCCGCGCTGTCGCTGACCACGAGCGGCCTGGCGGCGGTTCTCGGCGTCCTCATCGGCCTTGGCGCGGCGGTCGTCTTCGGCGTGCTGTTCGTGCGCGGCAGCCTGCGGATCGATCTCGGCCGTTTCTTCAAGATCACCGGTATCGCGCTCGCCATCTTCATCGTGCAGCTCCTGGTCAACGGGTATCACGAGCTCTCGGAGGCGGGATGGCTGCCGGCCAACGAGACCACGATGGCGACCGTAGGGCCGCTGGTGCAGAACGAGTTCTTCTTCGTCACGGCCGTCCTGGCGCTGCCTCTGCTGATGTTGATGATCCCGGGCCGGCGGCGCGACGAGACTGCCTCCGGCGCGGCGGCGCGGCTGGAGCGGGCCGGCAGCCGCCGGCAGGCGCGCGCGCGGGTGCTGGGGGCGGTGCTCGGTCTGGTAATCCTGGCGGCTCTCGGCCTCGGCTTCGTCTACGCGCAGCCGCCGGCCGCGCTCTCGCCGGCGACGCCGGTCGAGGTCGGGGCGGACGGCAAGGTGCGCATCCCGCTCTCGACCTTCCAGGGCACCGCGCTGCACCGGTTCCAGGCCGTCGTCGACGGCCGTCCCGTCCGCTTCATCGCCGTTCCCATCGAGAAGGGCGGACCGATCGCCACCGCTTTCGACGCCTGCGTCATCTGCGGACCCCGCGGTTACTTTCAGGATGGCCCCAACATCACCTGCCTGCACTGCGGCTCGGCGATCTACCCGCCGAGCATCGGTCAGGCGGGCGGCTGCAATCCTGTGCCTCTTCCCTCGCGGGTCGAGGGAGGTCGGCTCGTCCTCGCCGCCACCGATCTCAGGGCCGGCGGCCATCTCTTCACGTCCGGAGCTCACGCGGAACACGGCGGCTAGAGGAACACCGATGTACGCGCGCCTGCTCATGGAGTCGTTGCGCCGGGGCACCCGGAGAAAGCTGCTGGCGGTGACCGCCGTGGCGTTGGGCATCCTGGGCGCCACGGCGCTCGTGGAGGTGGTGCTGGCCTCGGAAGATCGGCTGGCGGCGGATCTCGCCTCCTATGGCGCCAACCTGGAGATGGTGCCGGCTAGGAGCGGCGAGACGCTCCCCATCCACGATCTCGCCGAGGTCCGCAGGATCTTCTGGCGCAACAACATCGTCGCGATCGCTCCCCTTCACACCCTGCGGGTGCGCTGGGAACCCGGCGATGTCGTAGCGCCGCTGGTGGGGACCTGGTTCGATCGCGCGCTCGAGCCTGGCTGGCGGACGGGCCTGCCCCGCACGCGGCCGACCCTGAAGTTGGAAGGCAGGTGGCCCCGCGAGGACGGCGGCGAGTTGGTCCTCGGCCGGAGGCTCGCGGAACGGCTGGGCGTGCGTCTGGGAGGTGAGCTGCGGGCTCATCTCGGTGCCCAGCGCGAGGACTTGCGGGTGGTCGGCCTGCTGACGAGCGGCGGCGAGGAGGACGATCAGGCCTTCGTGCCGATCGAGGCCGTGCAACGTCTGGCGGATCAGCCGGGACGTTTCACTCGCGCCGAGATCTTCGCCCTGACCTCGCCGGAAAGCCGGAACACGCGCCCCGATCCCTCACGGATGAGCGCCGAGGAATACGAAGCCTGGTACTGCACGGCGTATCCCTCCTCGATCGCTTTCCAGCTCAACCGGGCGCTGCCGCGGGCGCGCACGAGTGTGGTCCACGGCGTCACCCAGGCCACGGCGGACGTGCTGGGGCGGCTCCGCTGGGTGCTGGCCGCGTTGGCCGCGGTGGCTCTCGCCGGCGCCGTGGTGGGCGTGACCGCGGCGATGACCGCCACCGTGCTCGAGCGCCGCTTGGAGGCCGGCCTGCTGGTGGCGATCGGGGCGGCGCGGGGCCGCGTGGTGCTGTTCTTCCTCAGCGAGGCGGCGCTGCTGGGGCTGCTCGGCGGCCTGGCCGGCGGCGCGGCGGGGCTCGTTGCCGGACGGCTGCTGGGGAGCGGCGTCCTCGGAGTGGCCGTGCCGTGGATGCCGGTCCTGCTGCCGTTCACCGCCATGCTCGGCGTCGTGGTGACCGTCCTGGCGAGCGCCGCGCCCGTGGCGCGAGCCCTGGAGCGTTATCCGGCAGACATCCTCAAGAGGGCGACCGCCTGATGATCGCTCGCCTGGTGCTGGCCAGCCTCCGCCGCCGTTTCCGGCAGCTCGCGCTGATCCTCGCCGCCGTGACGGTCGCCGCGGCCACCGTGGCGACCCTCGCGGGTTTCTCCAGCCGGGCCGGCAAAGAGCTCGGGGAGAGCCTCTCGGCCTTCGGACCCAATCTGGTCGTACGGCCGCAGGTTGGCGGGCCGGCGGTGATCCCGGCGAGCGCTCTGGCGCGGGTACGGGAGGTCCCCGGGGTCCTTTCCGCCGCCGGAGTGACCCCGGCCGTGCCGGCGAGCTTCGGCGAACAGACCGCTTACGGACTGGACCGCATCGAGGTCCGCGCCGCCTCCGGCCGGCTCGCGGAAGCAGCCCGGGGGATCGAGTCGAAAGTGGAAGGAGTCGAGGCGGTGCCGCTGTTGCGGGTCAGCGAGTCGGACGCGCGCCTGATCCGGCGCCTGACGCTGATCCTGGCGGCGGTGAGCGCGGTCTCCCTGCTGCTGGCGCTCCTCTCCGTGGGCGCCGCGACGACGGCTCTGCTCGGCGAGCGCCGGGGCGAGATCGGGCTCCTCCTGGCGCTCGGTTACACCGGCCGGCGGATCGGGATTTTCCTCTCCGCCGAGCTGCTCGCGGCGGCGGTGCTGGCTGGAGCCCTGGGAGAGATCCTGGGCGAGCTGGCGGCGGGAGGCCTCGCTCGGCGGCTGCTGGGAGCTGGCGGCGCCGGACCGTCGCTGACCTGGGGGGGCTTCGCCGCCGCGGCGGTGGTGGCGACGCTGGTGGTGGGCTCCTCCATGCTGATCGCGCTGCGGCGGGTGGAGCGTCTGGACGCCGCGCGGATCCTGCGGGGCGAGTGAAGAGCCATGCCGCTGGTCGAGGTCGAAGCCCTGAGCCGCCGTTTCGGACCCCTCCGCGCCTTGGACGACCTGACGCTGTCGGTCGACGAGGGCGAGTGGGTGGCGGTGACGGGTCCGTCGGGGTCCGGCAAAACGACCCTGCTCAACATCCTCTCCGGCCTGGACCGCCCCAGCTCGGGGCAGGTGCGGGTGGGCGGCGCCGATCTCACCAGGCTCACCGCTGGCGAGCTGGCCCGCTACCGGCAGCGGACCGTCGGTCTGGTATTCCAGCAGTTCCATCTGATTCCTTATCTGACCGCCCTGGAGAATGTCATGCTGGCCCAGTACGTCCATAGCATGACGGATCGTGCCGAGGCCGAGGACGCCTTGCGCAAGGTCGGTCTCGGGGAGCGTCTGGACCACCTTCCGAGCCAGCTCTCCGGCGGCGAGCAGCAGCGGGTGTGCATCGCCCGGGCGCTGATCAACCAGCCGCCGCTCATCCTCGCCGACGAGCCCACGGGAAACCTCGACGCGGTGAACGAGGCCGTGGTGATGTCGCTCCTCGCCGATCTCCATCAGCGCGGGCACACTCTGATCCTGGTGACGCATGACCCCTCGATCGCGGCGCGGGCGAGCCGGGAGATCCGGCTCGAGCATGGCCGGCTGGCACACGTCGAGCAGCCGGGCGATCTCGAGCTGCAGGCAGTGCTGGTGGAGCTCTGGCAATCGATCGAAGAGGACGAGGCGAGCATCTCCGTGGCTCGCCGGGGAGTCGCGGAACTGATCGCTGAAGGCCTGCTCACCTTTGCGGACGGCCGGATCGTGTTTACCGAACGGGGCCGTCTGCAAGCCCTGGCTGTGGTCCGGCGGGTACGGCTCGCGGAGGTGCTGCTCGCGCGAACCCTCGACCGCGGCCCCGCTGGCGAGTGTGGGAAGGAAGCGCCCGTCGCCACCGGATTCGAGGACCAGGTCTGCGCCTTTCTCGACCATCCGGCCGTGTGCCCACATGGGCGTCCGATCCCCGCCGGCGAGGCCTGTTGCGGGGGCGAGGTGGCTCCGCTTCTCGAGGCGGTGGGAGGCGGCGCGTGAAAGGACTCCTACCCATCCTTCTTCTTACCGCCTGCGCCGGCGCTCCTCACCGGAACGCCATCGTCGAGCGCCGGGTGATGCTGATGGGCACCTCGCTCGAGATCGCCGTCGAGGCGGCGGATCGCGCCGCGGGCCTGGCGGCGAGCGAGCGTGCCGTCGCCGCGCTGGAGGCGGCCGAATCCCGGTTATCAACCTGGCGCGACGACACCGAGCTGGTCCGTCTCAACCACGCTCCTGCCGGTGTGCCCAGCTCCCTCTCCCCCGCCCTCTTTGCGGATCTCAGCTCGGCACGCCGCTGCTGGGAGGAGACGGCAGGAGCCTTCGACCCTGCTATCGGCGCCCTGGTCCGGGCATGGGGCCTGCGCACCGGCGGGCGTCTGCCGGACGAGCAGGAGCGCCGGCAGGCGGTCACCGCGAGCCGTATGCAGGGGCTGCGGCTGGAAGCGGATGGAGTCGCCATACGCGAGCGGCCGGAGCTGGTTCTGGAGGAGGGCGGTTTCGGCAAGGGCGCGGGGCTGCGGGATGCCTTGACCGTCCTCGCGAACGCTGATGTCTCCCGCGCTTCCCTGGACCTGGGAGGACAGGTCGCGGTGATCGGCGGCGGCTGGATCGTTCCAGTCGCCGATCCGCGCCGGCGGGACCGGCGGGTGATCGCGTTGTCGATCGACGGCGGCTCGGTCTCGACCTCCGGCAACAGCGAGCGAGGGATCGAGGTGGCGGGCCGGCGGCTCGGCCATATCCTCGACCCGCGGACGGGCGAGCCGGCTCCCGACTTTGGCAGCCTGACCGTCTGGACCTCCGATCCGTTCCGGGCGGACTGCCTGTCGACAGGACTCTACGTCCTCGGACCTGAGGGCGCTCTCCGCTGGGCGGCGGCGCACCCGGGAGTCGAAGTGCTGGTGCTACGAGTCAACGGAGATCGGCTCGAGGCGCTGGCCAGCCCCGGTCTCAAGGGAAGGTTGGCGGCGCTGGATCAGGAGGTAGAGATCGAGTTCAAGAGCTGAAACGAGGGCCGGTGGGCTACGGCGGGAACCGGTGAGGCCTACCGGCCCTCAAGAACCGCGCGGCGCGTCAACGCCGCACAAGTCCAGAGGAGACTATACATGGCTTTCTTTTTGAAGAGAGGTTGGGCGGCGCTGCTGCCGCTGGTTCTGGCGCTGGTCTTGGCGCCCGCCGTCCATGCACAGTCCGGCTCGACGGAGGAGCGGGTGCGCGATCTGGAGCAGCAGGTCGAGCAGCTCAAAGCCGAGATCGCAGGCATGAAGAGCGGCAGCCAGGAGAGTGATGCCGGCCGGCTCGCCGAGCTGGAGAGGCGGCTGGAGGTGCTGGCAGGTGAGATCGAAAAGTTGAAGATCGGAGAGGCTGCGGCTGCCGCCGATGAAAGCACCTATGGACTCGGGCCCGCCGCCTCCAAGATCTACCGCACCGAGCGGGGGCTCTCCATCGGCGGCTACGGAGAAGTCATCTATCAACAGGTCGATGAAGAGGAAGACGAGGAAGAGGTGGGCGCCAAAGCTGAAGGAGACGAGGAGGAGGAGGAGGAAGAAGAGGGCGGCGATCAGTTCGATCTGCGGCGCGCCGTCGTCTACTTCGGCTACAAATGGAACGATCGCATCCTGTTCAACAGCGAGATCGAGTACGAACACGCGGGCGAGGAGGTCTCCGTGGAGTTCGCCTATCTCGATTTCCTGTGGCGCCCGCAGGCCAATTTCCGGGCCGGCCTGGTGCTGCTGCCGGTGGGCTTCCTCAACGAGCTCCACGAGCCCACGGTGTTCCTGGGAGCCAACCGCCCGGACGTGGAACGCGTGATCCTTCCCACCACCTGGAAAGAGAACGGGTTCGGCCTCTTCGGCCAGGCGGGTCCACTCACTTATCGGACCTATGTCGTCAACGGCTTCAACGCCGAGGGGTTTTCCGATGAAGGGCTGCGCGGCGGCCGACAGGGAGGAAGCGAAGCCTCGGCGGAGGACCTCGCCTGGGTCGGACGCCTCGACTATACCGGCCTGCCAGGATTTCTGGTCGGCGGCTCCGTCTATACGGGCAAGTCGGGCCAGGAACTGGAAGCTGGAGATCGGGAGCTCGGGGTCGGCACAACGATTTTCGAAGGCCATCTCGAGTGGCGCTGGCGGGGCCTCGAGCTGCGCGCTCTCGGCGTGCAGGCGGATCTCGACGACGTAGCGGAGCTGAACGCCGCCCTGGACCTCGACGGCGACGAGTCGATCGGCGAGAAGCTCAAGGGCTTTTACTTCCAGCTCGGCTATGACGTGCTCGCCGGCCGCGGAGGAGGCAAGGCGCTCATCCCCTACGCCCGCTGGGAGAGCTACAACACGCAGGACGAAGTGCCCGCGGGCTTCGCGGCCAATCCGGCCAACGACGTCGAGAGCCTCACCCTCGGCATCGCGTACAAGCCTATTGAGCAACTCATCTTCAAGGCGGATTTCCAGAATGTGGACAACGAGGCCGGAACCGGCGCCGACCGGTTCAACCTCTTGCTGGGGTACGTTTTCTAGGTCCGTTCTCGTCGGGGCGGTCCTGCTCTTGGCCGCCGTTTCGGCGGCGGCCAAGGTGTTCGTCACCGTCGACGAGGCGCTCAGGCTCGCCTTTCCGGGCTGCGAGATCGCCCGGCGGACGGCCTTTCTCAAACCGGAGCAGCTCAGCCGCGCCCGCGGTCTCGCCGGGGTGGAGGTCCCGAGCGCTCTCGTCAACTATTACGTGGCGACCCGCGCCGGCCAGCCGGCCGGCACCGCCTACTTCGATACCCACCGCGTGCGCACTCTGCCGGAGACGCTGATGATCGTCGTCGATCCCCAGGGCAAGGTAGCCCGCATCGAGGTGATCTCCTTCCGGGAGCCGGAAGAGTACCTGCCGCGGGGCGTCTGGTATGAGCAGTTTCGCGGCAGGACGCTGAATCCGGGTCTCCAGCTCAAACGGGATATCCGGCCGGTGACCGGCGCCACCCTGACGGCGCGCGCCACCACGGACGCCGTGCGCCGCGTGCTGGCGCTGCACCAGGTGCTCGGGGAAGGGAGACCATGAACCGGCTGGAGGCCTGGATCCTCCACCTTTCGAGCCTGCTGGTGGGCGGCACGGGGCTGGTCTACGCCTGGATGGTCTATCTGGCGAAGCCGGCTGATCCTTATGCCGTAGTCAATCACCCCCTGCAGCCCACGCTCCAGCACCTGCACATCCTGGCGGCTCCCCTGCTGGTGTTCGCCGCCGGTCTGGTCTGGCATCGCCATGCCTTGTCGCACTGGCGGCAGGGCGTGGGCCGGCGCCGGCGAAGCGGCGGCTCGCTGATCCTGACGCTGATTCCGATGGTGATTTCAGGCTATCTGATCCAGACCGCGGTGGAGCCCCACTGGCGGCGGATCTGGGTGATCGTCCATCTGGTGGCTTCGGGGCTCTGGCTCGCCGGCTATCTCGCGCACCAGGTGCCGGCGGCGTGGTCGCTGCTGCGGGGCAGACGACCGCAAGCCGCGCGGCTCCGGGACTCTATTTCCGGCTGACTTCGGACCAGCGATAGCCGACCTGCAGCGGCGTACCCGCTCCGCTGCCGAGAAACCAGAGGACGGAGGGCCGCGGCCGCAGCGATCCGATACGGAGCTCGCCTTCCCGCGGGCCGGTGAGCAGCAGCGCGACGGCAAGCCCCTGGGCGTCGAGCGCCAGCTCCGTGACCGCGGCGGTCATCTGCACGCCCTGAGCGGGAAGGCCCGTGCGCTGGTTCACATAGGGGAAGGCAGCCGTTCCCGAGTCCCGCAGCGGATGATCGGCTCGAGAGGCGACCGCCAGAGCACTGTCGCGCAAGTACACCTGGCCCGCCGATCCCTCCAGCCCCGGCACTTGCGGCAGAGCGACCGGCCAGCCCTGAGCCTTGCCTCCCGGTCCCGGCCCGAAGGCGCGCTGAATGGGGCCGATGCGGACGTAGCCGTTGGCGGCCCCACCCTGCCGCAGGACCTCGACGGCGCGATCCGCCGCGAAGCCCTCGGCGAATCCCCACAGGTCCAGCCCGCTGCCTTCCGCGAGAGTGGCGGTCCTCCTCTGCTGATCGAGCGTCAACCGGCTGCAGGCTGCGGAACCCACGGCCTGCTCCACCCGCTCAGGAGCCGGCGGCTCCGCGACCTGGGCGCGCAGGCCCCAGAGCGTATAGAGATCCCGACCGAGAGGCCCGTGCGCTCCCTCCGACCAGAAACAGAAATCCAGGGCGCGCGTCAGCGCCGCCAGCAGCCGCGAATCGAGCGCTTGAGGCCCTTTGCCGGCCGCCGCGTTCAGCGCCGCCAGGCTCTCGTCCGTCCGGCTCGAGTCGGTGAGACGCTCGATCTCCGAAATCTCGGCGAGAGCTTTCTGGATGACCTCCCGTGCGCCTGCCGACGGCAGGTCCCGCACCTCGACCTCCACCGCTCCGCCGAAGGCTTTCGCGGAGAGGCGAGCTCCGGAGGGGGAGGGTGGCGCTCCCAGGAGCAGTACGAGCAGCAATGGCAGCATCAGGGCTTCACCAGAAAGCACTCCAGCACGGCGCGAAAGGCGGCCCGCAGCTCGGCCGCGTCATAACAAGCCGGATAGTCCGCGCGCTCGGCGAGGAGCTGATCCCGCAGCAAGCCCTCGAAGGCGCCGAGCAGCGCCGACCGGACCGCCTCCGGGTTGAGATCCTGCCGCAGCATGCCGTTCTCACGCATCTCCTTCAACAGGCCGTCCACCACGCCAAGCACCTGCTGGAAGCCGCTCGTCAGCAGCACCAGGTGGCCGTGCTTACGGATACGGCGGCCCTCGAGGAGCATGAGGGTGCTGATCTCGCGGTCCCGTTCGAGCGCGCCGATCATCAGCTCCGTCAACGCCCGCAGCTTGTCCACGGGAGAGTCCCCCGACTCCTGAATGCGCCGCTGGCCCCTCGACATCCGCTGCCAGGCCTGATCATAGATCGCGGCAAGCAGCCCTTCCTTGCTGCCGAAGTGCTTGATGAGCTGGGATTCGCTGGTCCCCGCCTTGCGGGCGATCGCCGAGGTCGTGGTGTTCTCGTAGCCATCCCCCGCGAACAGCTCGCGGCCAGCCTGGAGGATGCGGTCGTGAGACGACAGCTCGGCGGAGGCTTCTCCTTCCTGGCCCGGGAGAGATCGAGTCTTCCTCATAAGCTAAAGCGGATCGTAGTACGCTGCCCGGGCAGAGGCAACAGTGGTAGCACCACTATTGACAAAACGTTGCGGAAAGTGGATACTAGCCGACGAATCTCACAGATTGATACTCAATCCCCTCGGGGTGCGCCCGAGTCTCCCTTCGATTCGGGCGCCCCATCTTTTTTCAAGATCCGGGCGTGGTAAGCCGGATGTTGGCGAAACGTCGCTTGCCGACTTTGAACGAGTAGGGCTGCGTCCTGGGGGAGAGACTCAGGAAGGGATCGTCGGCGCGCTCCCCGTCGATCGCCACCGCTCCCTGCTGGATCAGCCGGCGGGCCTCGCCGTTGCTCGGCGCGAGATCGGCGGCGGTCAGCAGCTTGGCGAGCGTCCAGGACCCCGCGAGCTCCCTTTCCGGCACTTCGTCCGGCACGCCGCCGGCCGCGAAAACGTTCTCGAACTCCGCCTCCGCTTCGTGCGCCGCCGCTTCGCCGTGGAATTGGGAGGCCAGGCGCCGGGCCAGCTCCTGCTTGGCCGTCTTGGGATGAAGCTCTCCCGACTCCACGCGCGCGCGGCGCTCCTCGATCTCCTGCTGCGGGAGATCCGTCAGCAGCAGGTACCAGTCCCACATGAGGGCATCGGGGATGGACATCGTCTTGCCGTAGATCTCGCGCGCGGGATCCTCGACCGCGATGGCGTTGCCGAGGCTTTTCGACATCTTCTCCTGGCCGTCGAGGCCGACGAGCAGCGGCACGGTCAGCACCACCTGCGGTTCGAGCCCTTCCTCCTTCATGAGGTCGCGCCCCACCAGCAGGTTGAAGATCTGGTCGTGGCCGCCGAGCTCCACGTCGGCCTTGAGCGCGATCGAGTCGTACCCTTGCGCGAGCGGGTAGAGGAGCTCGTGGAGGTGGATCGGCCGGTTTTCCTGGAAGCGGGTGCGGAAGTCCTCGCGCTCCATCATGCGGGCGAGCGTATAGCGGCCGGCGAGCTGGACGATCCCCACGGAACCGAGCTGGCCGAGCCAGCGGTAGTTGTTGTCCACCACGGTCTCTTGTTCGTCGAGCACCTTGTACACCTGCCGCAGATAGGTGCGCGCGTTGGCCTCCACCTCTTCCTCGGTAAGCTGCGGCCGCGTGGTCTTCTTACCGGTCGGATCGCCGATCAACGCGGTGAAGCCGCCGATCAGGAAGATCACCCGATGGCCGAGCTGCTGGAAGTGCCGCATCTTGCGCAGCAGCACGGTGTGGCCGAGATGGAGGTCCGGGGACGACGGATCGAAGCCGGTCTTCACCGTCAGCGGCTCGCCGGTCCGGCGCGATCTCTCCAGCTTGGCGCGGAGCTGGGCTTCGTCGACCAGGTCCACGGCGCCGCGGCGGAGCAGCTCCATCTGCTCGTCGACGGGAGTAAAGGCTCTTCCGGGCATCAGAAGTTGATGTATTCGAGCTCGGGTTTGAGAGCGGGTCTCGCCGGGAGGTCGCGGCGCAGCGCCGGTTGCTCGAACCGCAGCACCAAGTAGGCGCGGAAGACCGCCGCGAACATCTCGAAACGGGCGCGGAAGCCCTGGATGAGGCCGCGCTTCTTCTCTTTCACGAGATGCTTCAGGTTGTACATCAGAGTGGTGGTGATGCGGCATCCGAGCTGGCGGCAGGCCCAGTTGAGGCCGGTTTCTATGGCGAAACCCTCCAGGTGGCTCTCCGGGACCGCCTCGAAGATCGTCCGCCGCAGACAGCGGATCCCCGACAGCAGCGGCCCGCTGCGGCGGTGGATGGCGTCGATGACGCTGCCGCGGTGGCGGATGCCGACGTTCATGTCCGAACGGCCTGAGAGGACCGGCTCCACGAGGCGTTCGAGCAAGTCCACCGTCAGGTTGAGGATGTCGCCGTCGACGAAGAGCAGGATCTCGGCGTCGGTGTGCGCGACGCCGATCGCCATCGCCCGTCCCTTGCCGTGATTCTGGCGCAGGCGGATGGTCCGCAACCCCAGGGCGCGTGCGATTTCGACGGTGCCGTCCGTCGAGCCGTCGGAGACCACCAGGATCTCGCCGATCGCCGGAGTGGCTTTGAGAACCGAGAGGACCTCGATCAGCGTCGCCTCCTCGTTGTACGCCGGCACGATGGCTGCGACGCGAAAACCTCCCTCCGAGGACTTCCTCATGTCAGCCTCCCGCTCCGGCCGATGCAAGAACGCGGCCTGCGGTATCTCCGCCAAGAATAACCAATCCGGTCATTTTCCTGGAAATCCGGAGCTCCAGCCTGGCGGTGCCGGATCCGTCAGCGCACCCGGCAACAGCTCCCCTTCGGCCACGACGCGGGCGTCGCCGGCGAGCGACCACCATCCCGCGCCAGGGTCGCCGTCGACCCGCAGCTCGAACCCACCCTGCGTCGCCACCTCGAGCGGCAGGCGAGCCTGGCCGGTCGCGAGCCCCACGGCCGCGCCGGCCAATACGCCGGTGCCGCAGGAGAGCGTCTCGTCCTCGACGCCGCGCTCGTACGTCCGGATCTCCATACGGTCCGGTTCGGGAAAGCGCACGAAATTGACGTTCGTCCCCGGCGAGCCGAACGCCGGATGACGCCGGATCGGCGGGCCCAGCTCGGCAACGGGGGCGCGCTCCAGGGTTTCCGGCCACAGCAGGACGAAATGGGGAACGCCGATGAGAATGCGCCGGCCCTCGTAGCGGGCGCCCTCCACGTCTACCTCCAGGCTCTGGGGCGGCTCGACCGGAGCAGGCAGCTCGACGGCGACACGCGAGTCGTCCAGCCGCCGGGCGGAGAAGTCGCCCGCCGCCGTTCGCACCTGCACCGTTCCCTCCGACCATCCGAGGTGAAACGCGAGCTGGGCGGCGCAGCGTGTGCCATTCAGGCACAGATCGGCGGTGAACCCGTCGGCGTTGAAGTAGTCCATGGCCGCGCCGCCCGCCGTCCGCCGGAGGATGAACAGACCGTCGGCACCCAGCGAGACGCCACGCCGGCACCAGGCGCGGATCGTCTCGGAGGGCGGGATCTCGAACGGCTCGGCCAGGGCCAGGAAGTCGTTGCCGCTGCCGGAAACCTTGTAGAAGTGGGTCATGGCACGACGGCCCGGACCTCGCCTCCAGGCGCGCTCTCGTTGCCGGTCTGGTCGACGGCCGTCACGCGGTAGCTGTAGCTCTCCCCGCCGCGAACGGCGGTGTCGTTGAACTCGGCGACGTCCACGGGCTGGGCGGTGAGACGCTCGAAGGCGCCGCTCTCACCTACCCGGCGGTAGACCAGGTAGCCGGCGAGGTCGTCCGCCTCGCTGGCGCGCCAGACCAGGCGCACGCGGCCCGTCTCGGCCAGCGCCACCAGCTCGGTGGGAGCCGGCGGCGCGAAACGGTCCTGATACCGCACCTCGTGCTCGCTGGTGATGGCGCTCTCGACGACCGGCTCCTGCTGCGCCAGCGCCGTCACGGTGTAGATGTAGCTCTCGCCGAAGCGGGCGGTGGTGTCGAGCCAGCTGCGCTCCGCCTGACCCGCAACGTGGATCGGCCGTCCATGGGCGCGCTCCTGGGAGCTGCGGCGGTAGACGTTGTAACCCGCCGTCGCCCCTTCGACGCCGGACCATTCCACCAGCACTCCGTCGGCGCGGGCGGTGACATTGACTCGCGCCGGCGCCGCGGGCGGGGCTTTGGGCACGAGCGACGCCACGTTCGAGAGATCGGACCGGTCGCCCTCTTTGCCGAAAGTGCGGATGGCAAAGTATTGCGCTTGCGGAGCAGCGCCCGCCGAGGTCTCCGGCAGGGGCAGCAGGACGTTGACGCGATCGCCCTCGGTGGCCGCCGTCAGATCCGCCCCGGCGAGCTTCTGCGCGAGCTTGGCCGCGGCGTTGAACTCCCGCGAATCCATGGGGTTGGCCTTGCCTTCTACGGCCGGACGCGACGCCGTCCAGATCTCGACGGCCGAGATGCCTTCCAGGGCCGTGCCGGCCGGCGTCACCTGGGGATAGGCGAAGCTCAGCAGCAGCCGCGGACCTTGCTGGACGACCGAGAGATCCTTGGTCGGCGCCGGCACGGCCCGCAGGGGAGGCGCGGGCGGACCCTGTTTGCCGCAGGCGATCGCCGCCAGGAGAAGGATGGCGAACGCCCAGCAACCAAAAACAGGGCGGCCACAGAGGGCCGCCCCTACAGATCGATGTTCTGATGGGCTAGAGGACATAGCGTGAGAGATCCTGGTCTTTGACGATATCCGACAGCACGCGGCGCACGTACTCGGCGTCCACCTTGACGCTCACCCCCGCCATCTCGGGAGCTTCGAAGGAGACCTCGTCGAGCAGCCGCTCCATGAGAGTCGACAGCCGGCGCGCGCCGATGTTCTCGGTCGAGGAGTTGACCTCGACGGCGAGGCGGGCGATCTCGGCGACCGAGTCGGGGGTGAACTCGAGCTTCACGCCTTCCGTCTCGAGCAGGGCCGAGTACTGCTTGGTCAGAGCGGTCTCCGGCTCGGTCAGGATGCGCACGAAGTCGTGCTCAGTGAGGGCGTCCAGCTCCACGCGGATGGGGAAGCGTCCCTGCAGCTCCGGAATCAGGTCCGAGGGCTTGCTGACGTGGAAGGCGCCGGCGGCGATGAACAGGATGTGGTCGGTCTTCACCATCCCGTACTTGCTCGAGACGTTGGTCCCTTCGACGATCGGCAGCAGGTCGCGCTGCACGCCCTCGCGCGACACGTCGGGGCCGCGGCCCCCTTCGCGGCCGGCGATCTTGTCGATCTCGTCGAGGAAGATGAGGCCGCCCTGCTCGACGCGATGGCGGGCCTCGCGGGAGACCTGCGTGCGGTCGATCAGCTTCTCGGCCTCCTGCTGCTGGAGGATCTCGCGCGCCTCCGCCACCGTGACCTGCTGCTTCTTCTTGCGGCCGAAGAGGCCGGGGAGCATCTCCTTGATGTTGATGCCCACCTCCTCGACCCCCTGGGGAGTGAACATCTCCAGGCTCGGATAGGAAGACTCGTCCACCTCGATCTCGACCCGCCGGTGATCGAGCGCGCCGGCGCGCAGCTTTTCGCGGAACTTCTCGCGCGTGGCGGCGAGCTCGTCCTCGTTGTCCTCCTCGTGCCGCAGGTAGGCGTTGATCGGCCGGGGCGGCACCAGGAGCTGGAGCAGGCGGTCCTCGGCATGGGCGGCCGCCGCCTCGCGCACGGCTTCCCGCTTCTCCTCCCGGACCATGGTGACGGCGATCTCGACGAGATCGCGGATCATCGACTCGACGTCGCGCCCGACGTAGCCCACCTCGGTGAACTTGCTGGCCTCGACCTTCAGGAAAGGGGCCTTGGCCAGGCGCGCCAGACGGCGGGCGATCTCGGTCTTGCCGACGCCGGTGGGGCCGATCATCAGGATGTTCTTGGGCGCGATTTCCTCGGCGAGCTCCGGCGCGAGCTGCTGCCGGCGCCAGCGGTTGCGCAGCGCGATCGCCACGGCCCGCTTCGCCGCCCGCTGCCCGACGACGAACTTGTCGAGCTCGGCGACGATCTGGCGCGGCGTCATGTTTTCGATCGCGAGCCCGAGCTGGGCTTCGCTGGTGAGCTGGATGGACATGGCGTTTCTCTACAGTTCCTCGAGGGTCAACCGATCGTTGGTGAAGATGCAGATCTCCGAGGCGACTTTCATTGCCTCGCGCACGATATCCGGCGCTTCCATCGCGGTGTGCCGCATCAGGGCGCGCGCGGCCGCCAGAGCGTAGTTGGCTCCCGAGCCGACGGCGAGCACGTTGTCCTCCTCGTCGGGCTGCAGCAGCTCGCCGCCGCCGGAGACGAAGAAGCTCTTCTCCTTGTCGCTGACGATCAGCACCGCCTGGAGCTGGCGCAAGGCGCGGTCGGTTCGCCAGTCCTTGGCCAGCTCGACCACCGCGCGTTCCAGATTGCCGCCGAACTCCTCGAGCTTCGCCTCCAGCCGCGCAAAGAGCGCCAGGGTGTCCGCTCCGCCGCCGGCGAAGCCCACCAGCACCTTACCCTTGCCGGCGCGCCGGATCTTCTTGGCGCCGCTCTTGACGATGGTGTTCTGGTTCATGGTCACCTGACCGTCGCTCGCCATGCAGACTCGGCCATTGCGGCGGACGAGCAGAACCGTGGTCGAGGCGAAGGTATCCATGGGCAGGCGATTGTATATCAGGGGGATGAAAGGGCTCGAGGAAGGCCGCCGGGGCGTCCGGGGTGACGATCAGGCGCGTCTCGCCGAGATCCACCAGCACGGCGTTGGCCAGATCGCTCGCATAGAGGTCGAGCTCTCCCAGCCGGTGCGACTCGAAACCGCCCGTGCCGGCGGTGACGCCGCCGTTCGTGGCCAGGCGCTCGAGGTGCGCGATCTCCTCGGCCGTGAGCCGCCGGGCCGTGGCGCCGGCGATGGCGAAGCGCTCCCGCCGCCGGCGCATCTGGATCGCCATCCAACCGCCCTCGAGCTCGAGCCCGAGGAGGTCGAGGTCGCCACTCATCCGCCAGGCCATCCACGGCAACCCGGCGCCGAGCAGCGCGAAGAGGCCCGGCCACCAGGAAACCCCCTGGATGGTCCCGAGCAGCAGGCCGAGCCAGAAGATCAAGGCGGCCGCGATCATCGTCAGGGTGAGACCGATCAGCAGCAGCCGCAGCCGCTTCTGTCCGCGCAGGATGGCGCCGCCGGGTGTGCAGGCGAAGCGGCGCTCGCTCATCCGGCTCCGCCCGACCCGCGCCGCGCCCGCGGGTGTGCGCCGCGGTAGACCGAGAGCAGCCGTTCCACCTCCAGATGCGTGTACTTCTGGGTGGTCGACAGCGAGCTGTGGCCGAGCAGCTCCTGGATGGCCCTCAGGTCGGCTCCGTTCTCCAAGAGATGCGTGGCAAAGGTGTGGCGCAGGGTGTGAGGATGTACCCCGCGCGCCACGGCGGCGGCGTCCACCCAGCGATCGATCACCCGACGCACCGAGCGGTCGGTCAGCCGCGTGCCCTGGTGATTGAGAAAGACCGGCTCGCTTTCGTCTACCGGGTCGCGCACGCTCTCCCACATCTCCAGCCACCGCCGCAGGGCCTCCGCCGCCGGCCTGCCGAAGGGAACCATGCGCTCCTTGCTCCCTTTGCCCATCACCCGCAGCACCCGCGCGGAGAGATCCACGTCCGGCCAGTCGAGCCCCACCAGCTCGGAGACTCGCAGGCCCGCCGCGTAGAGCAGCTCCAGGATCGCCCGGTCCCGCCGCACCAGCGGCTCGTCGCCGGCCGGTGCCTCGATCAGGTCCTCGACCTCTCCCGGCCGCAGGTGGCGGGGCAGCGTCTTCGGCACCTTCGGCGTCCGCACTCCTTGGGCCGGATTGGCCGCCACGACGCCTTCGAGGCAGGCGAAGCGGAAGAGGCTCCGCACGGCCGAGAGCGCCCGCCCTTGGCTGCGTTTGCCGAGGCCCCGGCGCGTCAGAGCCGCCAGGAACGACCGCACCGCTAGAGCATCGACGTCCTGCGGCCGCACTTCCGCAGGGTCTTTCCCCAGAAAGTCGCGGGCCAAAAACTCGTGGAAGGTGACGAGATCGTATTCGTAGGCGCGTAGGGTCTCGGGAGAGAGGCGCCTCTCTCCCTGCAGGTGCTCGAGAAAGCGGTGGATCAGCCGGCGCATGGAGCGGCTACCGCCGCCTCCACTCGATTGCGCTCCGCCCAGGCGGCCAGCCCGGCCTGCGCGCGCTCGACGTAGGCCGCCCGGCGATCGCCCTGGCGGACTCTCTCCGGCAGCTCCGCGAACAGGCCGTAATTGATGTTGGCCGGCTGGAAATGCCGCGGATCCGATTCGGTCAGATGGCGGGCGAGCGCCCCTAATGCAGTGGTGGCGGGAAACGGCTCCGGCTGACAGCCCTGTCTCTCCAGAGCCATGTAGAGGCCGATGGCGAGCCCGGTCGCCGCGGATTCGAGGTACCCCTCGACGCCGGTGATCTGTCCGGCGAGGCGCACCCGTGGCTCCGCCTTCACCCGGTAGTGCTTGTCCAGATGAATGGGAGCGTTGATGAAGGTGTTGCGGTGGATCTGCCCGAAGCGGACGAACCTCGCGTTCGCGAGCCCCGGGATCATCCGCAGCACCCGCTCCTGCTCGCCCCACTTCATGCGCGACTGGAACCCCACCAGGTTGAAATGGCTCTTCGCCAGGTTCTCCTGCCGGAGCTGAACCACCGCGTACGGCCGCCGCCCATCGGGCGCGGTGAGGCCCACCGGCTTCATCGGTCCGTAGCGGAGAGTGTCGACGCCGCGCCGGGCCAGCTCCTCGATCGGCAGACAACCCTCGAAGAAAACCGCCTTCTCGAACTCGTGCGGCGCCACCACCTCGGCCTCGGCGATCGCCTGATGGAAGGCGAGGTATTCCTCCTTATTCATGGGAGCGTTGAGGTAGTCCTCGCCCTCCCCCTTGCCGTAGCGCGACTGCCAGAAGAGCTTCGACAGATCGAGGCTCTCCGCCTCCACGATGGGGGCGATGGCGTCGTAGAAGTAGAGGTACTCGCTCCCCAGGAGCCGCTGCAGCCCGGCGGACATCGCCTCCGAAGTGAGAGGGCCCGTGGCGATCACCACCTCGCCTTCGGGGATCTCCATCACCTCGCCGCGCCGCAGCTCGATGCGCGGATGGCGGGCGATCGCCTCCGTCACCAGGGCCGCGAAACGGTCGCGGTCGAGCGCCAGGGCGCTGCCGGCCGGCACCGCCGCCTTGCGTGCCGAGCCGATGATGAGCGAGCCGAAGGCCTCCATCTCCCGCTTCAGCAGCCCCGCGGCGTGGAAGGGATCGTCGCTGCGCAGCGAGTTGCTGCACACCAGCTCCGCGAGATCCCCGGTCTTGTGCGCCGGCGTTCCCTTGACCGGACGCATCTCGTGGAGCACGACGGGGACCCCGCGCTCCGCGAGCTGCCAGGCGCATTCCGAACCGGCGAGTCCGCCGCCGATGACGTAGACGGACGAGGGCATAAGGAGAGTATAACGTTGGAGCCAGCGGCGACATTTCGCAATCTGGCGGCTTTCCGTCTCGTATACTCTTGCGCATGAACCCGGAAGACGTGCGCCGCATGGTGGCAGGGTGGCAGGCCGTCGGCGAGAAGATATCGAGCAACTTCTCACTTTGCACGGAGACCGTATCGAATTCGATCGGCTCGTGCACAAAGTCCTTGGCTCGGCCCAATAAGCCCTGGCGATGGCGAATGCCCTCAAGCTCCTCATCGACACCGACAACGCCGCGGGTTCCCCGTCCGGCGACGTGGACGACGCCTTCGCCGTCGCGGCCCTGCTCCGGAGCGGCCTGCCCGTCGCGGGAGTATCCAGCGTCGGCGGCAACACCTCCGAGGAGCAGGCGGACCGCAACAACCGCGTTCTCGGCGAGCTGTGCGGGTATACCGGACCTTACATGCGAGGTGTACAGGCGGGCGACGTTCCGGACCGTATAGATCGCATCGAGGGTCCCTGGACGGCCGGACCGATTCGTTTCGTGGCCCTCGGTCCGCTCACAAATCTCGCGGCTCTGATGGGAAAGGCGGCGATCTCCGAGGCGATCCTCGTCGGCAGCAATCTCACCTCTCGCGGACGGTTCCCTCCGTGGTGGCCGCACGAATTCAACCTGACGCACGACCGGGAGGCGACGCGGGCCGTCTTCGCCTCGGACCTGCCGCTGACGATCGTTCCCCTCGACGTGGCGCGACAGCTGCGGGTCGGTCCCGGAGAGATGCAGACGCTAAAGGGGGAATTGGGAACGTTCCTTCGCCGCTGCTCTGTCCGATGGACACGGCGGTCTTTCCTGGTTCGGGGATCGCGCAGTTTCCCCGTCTTTGACTTGGCGGCAGCGGCCTGCGTAATCGATCCGTCCTTGGTCTCCGTCGAGGAAACTCGAGTCCGCCTCCATTCCAACTTGTGGATCGAGTACGGCTGCGGCGATCAGCGGCTCCGGATGATCCGGGATCTCGACGCGAAGGCGATCTGGCGGCGCCTTGTCGCTCTCGTAAACGGACTCTGAATCAGCCCCGGAGCTTGCCGCGGGCGGGACCCACGATGAGGTTTACTGAGGACTGCGTCTTTTAGACGATTGCATTCCTCTCCAGAGATTCACGTCCTCGATCGGCTCGAGGTCATCAATGTCGGGAAACTCCTCCTCGAGAGGCTGCCAGGGAGCTCGAGGTCGCGGGGGATACGAACTGCCTGGTTGCGCCCCGTTCCGGAACAGACGCACGATTCGTTCGGCTTGCACGTTCTCCTCCTGACCGCCTGGGCGGCCTATGCCAAAGCATATGCTGGCACGACGGCGGTGCCACGACATCCCGACGACGAATCACCCTCCGGACGGCGTGACATCGTCCCAAGACGACGTTCCAGAGTCCCGGGACGGCGTGACATCGTCTCGAGACGACGTTCTGTCTCCCTGGACAACGAAGCGCAGTCCGTGGACAACGGTACGGAGTCCTCGGACGGTGAACCGCCGTCCTAGGACGACGTCCTGCATCTCGGGACGGCGAATCAACGTCCGTGGACAACGGTTCAACGTCCATGGACAACGGTTCAACGTCCGTGGACAACGGTTCAACGTCCGTGGACGGGGAGACGTCGTCCCGAGACGGCGTTCCGTATCCCGAGACGGCGAATCACGGTCCCAGGACGGCGTTCCAGCGTCCGTGGACAACGGTTCAGCGTCCGTGGACAACGGTTCAGCGTCCGTGGACGGTGAGACGTCGTCCCGAGACGACGTTCTGTATCCCGAGACGATGAAACAAAGTCCCAGGACGGCGTTCCGTCGTCCGTGGACGCTGAAACGTGGTCCAAGGACTCTGAACCGCCGTCCACGGACGATGTTCCGCCGTCCATGGACGAAAAAATTGACCCAGGGGAAGGCGGAAGCTGGCTAAACGACGGGCAGCAAAGGCCGATCCCGCTCTTCGGACCTCCCGCCGTCCACGATCTCGGCGTAGAAACGCTCGCGGACCCCCTCGGCGTTCATGCGGCACATCGGCACCATCTCGCCTTTGTAAGGGAGACGGAAGACGCAGGCCGCGAGACGCTCCCGGCCGACCGGCGTGCGCGTCTCCTCGGGGCTCATGAAGTGGTGGCTGGTGAGGGTGAGGCCGTCGAAGCGGAGGCGGCCCCGCAGGCTCTCGACGATCAGGTGCGGCAGCGAGATCCCCACCTCGCGCCGGGAGCGGTCGTCCATCCACCGCCGCACACGGCCGAGCAGCCAGCCCGGAGCGGTGCGGACCATTCCAAGGAAACGGGCGGCTTTCTCGACGGGGCGGTCGTCGCGGAAAGCGGCGCCGCCCAGGCCGAGCGCGAAGAACTCGCGCATGACCGCCACGTCCTCCGGCTCGTCGCGGATGGCGCGGAAGAGCCGCGGCTCCTCACCGGGCCGCTCGATGGCGAGGAGCGGCACGAAGCGCGTGCATGCGGTGTGGCCGAAGTGCATCGGCCCCGTGCTGCCGAGCTCGAGGCCGAAGTCGGCGGTGGCCCGGCCGACTTCCCGCCACAGCGCGTCGGCGGTCACCCCCTGCTGGTTCTTCCGCGTCCGCCCCACCTGGGCGAGCGGCTGAAAGCTGACGAGGCCGAAGGCGTCGCGGTTGCGGACCAGCCAGCGCACCACGTCGGCGATCTGCGGCAGGTTGTCGCGCGTCACCGTCAACGTCATGGCGGCCCGCAAGTTGCGGCCAGTCCGCCACCGCGCCGTCCGCACCATGGCCGCGAACTCGTCGCGGAGCGGCATCAGCTCCAGCTCCGACTTCGGTACACGGTAGCCGTCGCGGCCGCGCTGGGTGATGTCGACGTGGATGGAGATCTCCGTGAGGCCCCCTTCCGCCATCAACCGCTCCAGCAGGCCGGGCCGGCGGCGGAGGTTGTCGCCGTGGGTCATCACCATGGGGATGACGCCGATGGAGCGCGCGTAGCGGAGGATCTCGGTCAGCTCTTCGAGCGGCCGCAGCGTCACCTCGCCGTCGGTGATCTGGACGTTGCTCTTCGGCCCCAGCCAGCGGCGGAGCTCGTCGAGCTGGCGCAGGATGGCCGCGGTCGGCAGGGCGGGGACGTCGTTCGCCTCGCGGCCGAGGTAGCAGCCGGTGCAGGAGAAGTCGCAGCGGGGCTGGATGCCGATCGTCGCGCCACAGCCCGTGGCCTTCTGCCCCAGGCCCTGTCCGGCGAGCCGCAGGGTGGGATCGAGCCCCGCCCACCGCTGCGCGAGGATGGCGCGCTTCTCGGCGGTCGCCGGATCCCGGAAAAGCTCGGCCAAGCTCCTGAATGAAACCGGCTGACCGATCATGGAGCTTTACCGGACGTCGTTCAGCTTCCAATCGTAGTCGTCGAACTTCAGGCTGACCTGGTTGCCGGCCGTCTCGATCTCCTTCCGCTTGTCGGAGGTCACGTAGCGGATGATGAAGGCGACCTGTCCGCCGCCCCACTTGTCGAAGTCCTCGGCGAACCAGTCCATCACCTTGGTGGTGCGGATGACGACGCTGACGCCCTTCTTTTCCAAGCGGACGCCGTTGGGTCCGTTCAAGAACTTCCGCGCCTGGTCGTCGAGCTGCTGCGAGAGCCGGGGGCCTTCATAAGGCTCGGGGCGGATCGGCGGGCAGCTCTTCGCGGCGCAGTTGATGGCGAAGTGGATGCGCGGGTCCTTGAACCCCTCGCGGATCCTGACGTTCTCGATGTCGTTCAAGGAGACCTTGCCCCGCTTGGTGTCCACCAGGTCCTTCTTGAAGATGTTGAGGCGGACGAGCGGGTCCGTCGACAGGTCGCGGATCGACTCCACGGGATAGTTGTCGACCACGACTCCCACCACCGAGACGTTGTAGAGGTTGATCCAGTAGGCGAGCTGGTCCATCCGCGAGAGGGTCTGGACGTCGACCATGGCCAACTGGCGGCGCAGGTCGTCGAGGGTCTTCTTGTCCTGGGCCTTGAAGGCCTTGTAGTTCATCCCTTTGGCAGGGTCGTAATACTTGGAGAGCAGCTCGCCCCAGACCTTGTAATCGGGAGGCACGGCCGCGCCGGCCGGCACGGCGACGGCGGCCAGCAGGGCGAGGACGATCAGGAGGAGGTTCGTGGTGGTGGTCTTCATGTCATCTCCTACGCCGCTGGACCTGCCGTTGGATGAGGAAAACACGATAGTTCGGAGCGGGGCGGCGCGCAACCTATCCGCGCTCCGCGAGCCGCAGGCCGATCACCCCGAGCACGATCAGGGCGAGCGAGAGCAGGCGCAGCGGGTTGCGGGACTCGCCTAGGAAGACCATGCCGAGGAGCGCGGTGCCCGCCGCTCCGATCCCCACCCAGACCGCATAGCCGGTGCTGGTCGGCAGGTCGCGCATGGCGAGTCCCAGGAGGTAGAAGCTGCCGCCCATCAGGCCGAGGCTGAGGAGAGTGGGGCCGAGACGCGTGAATCCCTCCGTGCTCTTGATGGTCACCGCCCAGACGACCTCCAGCAGGCCGGCGACGATCAGGTAGAGCCAGCTCATGGTGTCCCCTCCCCTGCGTCCCAGCGGAACGGCGTCTCGTCGTCCGGCCGCACCTGCCAGGAGACGCGGTAGATCGGCGCCGGCCGCAGCCGTGCCACGATGGCTTCGCGGACCTCCTCGGCCGAGGAGGAACAGTCCGGCGGCGCGGCGTTACGGGGTTTCGCGACGAAAGCATCCAGGTCGATCTTCGCTTCCCCTTGACGGGAGGCGGCGACATAGAAGAGGACGGGATCCGGCGAGAGCCAGCGTCCCTCCAGCGAGCGCAGCGCTTCCCAGAGGCCGAGCCCAGACACGGACAGCGTGCCGTCCTCGCCAGTCTGGAACCCTTCCATCTCCAGCGAGCGGCCGGGCAGCTTCACGGCGAGACGGGCGGGGAAGGGATCGTAGACGAGGTGCGAGACCTCGTCCGCCGAGAACTCGGCTCCTTCCGGCACGAGCAGGACGTCCGTCACCTGCCGCATGGCGTCATTGAGGCGCTTGATCATCGCCTCCTCCTCGTCCCTCGGCTCATCGAGGCCCTTCATCTCTTCCTCGTCCATCATGTCGACGAAGAGCATACCGAAGCAGGTGCGGGCGCGATCGGGCTGGCGTTCGAGGTAGGCGTAGAGGGCGCCGCCGGCCTCCAGATACTCGGCGAGGGCGGCGCTCCAGGTGCCGAGCGTCCGCTTCATCTCCTCCCGCTGCCTGCGGGTGGCGCGCGTCGACGCACCGGGGGTGAGCATCAGCTCGGCCACTCCGCGGTCCGCGTCGATCCGGTACGTGGCGCCGATCGAGGTGTCGCCGAACAGCGCCGCGAGGCCCTCCGGCTCCCCGATCACCGCCGAGCGCGTGCCGACGCGAAGGTCGCCCAGCCGCTTCTCCCAGCCGAAGCGCTCCGCCGCAGGGTTGGCGGCGGCGAAGCGCGCTCCCCAAGCGTCCGTTCCCTCGAGGAGCGTCCGCCGCGTCTCAGCGAGGCGCCGGGCCAGTGCCGGGTTCTTGGAGTCCTGGTCGGCGAAGATCTCGACCCTGCTGGTGGCCACCACGGCGCCGTTGGGCAGGAAGCGCAGGAGCAGCTCCTCGCGCACAGGCGACTCGAAGCAGGACGCGAAGGCGAGGCAGAGGAGGACGGCGGAAGCGCGCCGCCAGCGGAACGTTCCATGGAAGCCCATGGAGCGGAATTATAGAAGGATGCCCGCTCAGGCCGGGACTTCGACTTCGGCGGCGTCCTCCACGTACTGGCACCCCTCGGTGTTGCAGACGTACTGGAGGCCGTGCTTCTTGGTGACCTTCTCCAGGAGGAAGCTGGCGCCGCAGTCCGGGCATTGGCGGGGGACCGGCTTCTTCCACAGCGAGAACTTGCAGTCCGGGTAGCGGTTGCAGGACCAGAAGGTCTTGCCGCGCTGCGAGCGCTTCTCCACGATCTCGCCCTTGCCGCACTCCGGACAGGCGACGCCGGTCGGCTTCGGCGGCGCGGCTTGGGGTCCGGTCTTGCGGATGTTCCGGCACTCCGGGTAGCCGGTGCAGCCGTAGAAGGTTCCGAAGCGGCTGCGCTTGAGCGCCATCGGCCGGCCGCACAGCTCGCACGGCGGGACCTCTTCCTCGCCGTTGGCGGACGCGGAGGCCTCGGCGGCCGCCGGCTCCTCCAGATTGCGGGTGTACTTGCACTCCGGGTAGTTGCTGCAGGCGATGAACGGGCCGAAGCGGCCGAAGCGCATCAGCAGCCGCGAGCCGCACTCGGGGCACATCTCGTCGAGCGGCACCCCTTCGCGCTTGACGTTGGGCATCTGCTCGCCCGCGGTCTCCAGATCGCGGGTGAACTTCTCGTCGAAATCGGCCACCGCCCGTTTCCATTCGAGCCGCCCCTCTTCGATCTCGTCGAGCCGCTCCTCCAGGGCCGCCGTGTAACCCTCGTTGAGGATGTCGTTGAACCCCTTCTGCAGCATCTCGTTGACCAGCCGGCCCAAAGCCGTGGGGCGGAAGCGCCCTTCCAGCCGGTCGACGTAGTCGCGGTCGGTCAGCACGGAGAGGATGGTGGCGTAGGTGGAGGGCCGGCCGATGCCGTTCTCTTCCAGCGCCTTGACCAGGGTGGCCTCGCTGTACTGCGGCGGCGGCTGCGTGAACTTCTGTTCCGAGAGGAGCTTCACCAGCTCGACCGTCTCGCCCTCGCGCAGCGGCGGCAGCATGGCGCCTTCGCCGTTGGTTTCCTCGCCGGCGTCCTCGTCCGGGGTCTCGCGGTACACCGCCAGAAAGCCGGGCCGCTTCAGCACCTTGCCGGAGGCGCGCAGCACGTAACGGCCGTTCTCGATGTCCACCTGGGTCACATCGAAGACGGCGGGCAGCATCTGGGAGGCGACGAAGCGGTCCCAGATCAGCTTGTAGAGCTTCCACTCGTCCTCTTTGAGGGAGTCTTTGACCGCGTCCGGCGGCAGGTCGAAGCTGGTGGGGCGGATCGCCTCGTGGGCGTCCTGCGCTCCGGCTTTGGACGGGTAGACGTTCGGCTTCTCGGGCAGCGCGTCGGCGCCATAGGTGGCGGCGATGTACTCGCGCCCGCCCTCGAGCGCCTCCTCGGCCACGCGGCTCGAGTCGGTGCGCATGTAGGTGATGAGCCCGGTCGAGCCGCGGTCGCCGACCTCGCGCCCTTCATAGAGCCCCTGCGCCAGCGCCATGGTGCGCTTGACGGAGAAGCCATACCGCCGCGCCGCCTCCTGCTGCAGCCGGCTGGTGATGAAGGGAGGCGACGGGCGCTGCCGCGACTCCTTGCGCTCCACCTTGGCGACGAGGAAGCGCCCCTGCTCGAGATCGCTGACGATCCCCGCCGCCTGCTCGCCATCGCCGACCTCGGCCTTGCGGCCGTCGATGCGGTGCAGGCGGGCGGAGAAGACCGGCGGCTGAGAAGCGCGGAGATCGGCGCCGAGGATCCAGTACTCCTCGGGCCGGAAAGCCTCGATCTCGGCCTGGCGGTCGCAGACCATCTTCAGGGCGACGGACTGAACGCGGCCGGCGGAGAGGCCCTGCTTGACCTTCTCCCACAGCAGCGGCGAAAGGCGGAAGCCCATCATGCGGTCGAGCACGCGCCGGGCCTGCTGGGCGTCCACCTTCTGCTGGTCGATCGAGCCTGGATGCTCGAGGGCCTTGAGCACGGCGCCCTTGGTGATCTCGTTGAACGTCACCCGGCGCACGTCCTTGGCGTCGTTGCTGAGGACCTCGGCGATATGCCAGGCGATGGCCTCGCCCTCGCGGTCAGGATCGGGCGCCAGGTAGACGGTCTCCGCCTGCTTGGCCGCGTCGCGCAGTTTCTTGACGACGTCCTTCTTGGCGGCCAGCACCTCGTAGCGGGGCTCGTAATTGGGTCCGATCCCCATGTCCTTCTTCACGAGGTCACGGATATGCCCCACCGAGGCCTCGACGGCGTACTGCCGGCCGAGGAACTTTTTCAGGGTGCGGGTCTTGGCGGGGCTTTCGACGATCAGCAGGTTCTTGGCCATAGCGCGTCACTGAAACGCCGGGAGGCGCCGACTTATTTCTGGACTCGCGCTGCCCGGGTGAGCCGCGCACAGTAGCACCGCGACCGGTTCGGCCGCAAGGTCACCGTCCATACGCCGATCCCGGCAGCCTCTTCACCCATCCCGCGAGCTCCAGCTCGAGCAGCGCCGCGAGGACGCGATCCACCGGCGCGTCGAGGCGGATGGCGACCTCCTCCGCCACGCGCGTCGATCCCTGGGGAATCTCGGCCAGGACCTGACCGGCGAGGCCGTCGGGCGGCTCCGGGCCGGGGATAGGGGGAGGCAGCGGCATCTGCGAGCCGGGAGACCGGGGCAGGATCATCTCCAGGAGATCGGCGGGGTGTTGTGCGAGCTGTGCTCCTTCGCGGATCAGGCCGTTGGCGCCCAGCGAGCTCTCGTCGAAGATCCGCCCCGGCACGGCCCAGACATCGCGGCCGAGGTCGAGCGCGTGGCGGGCCGTGATCAGCGAACCCGAACGCAGAGCGGCCTGCACCACCAGCGTGCCGGCGGTGAGCGCCGCGATTGAGCGGTTGCGGAGGGGAAAGTGCCAGGCGCGGGGAAGCGCGGAGCAAGGGAATTCGCTGACGAGAGCGCCGCGGGCGGCGATCTCTCCCGCCAGGCGGACGTGGCCGCGGGGATAGTCCACTCCCAGGCCACAGCCGAGCACCGCCACCGTCCGGCCAGCCGCCATCGCGAGGGCGCTGCGATGGGCGGCCGCATCGATTCCTCGCGCGAAGCCTGAAACGATGGTGACGCCGGCGGCGGCGAGGGTGCGGGCGAAGAGCTCCGCGGCCTCTTGCCCGTAGGCATCCGGCCGGCGGGAGCCGACGATGGCCACGGCGGGTCCGGCCGGCAGCTCGCCGCGCAGGTAGAGGACCGGCGGCGGCGGAGAGAGCTGGCGCAGGCTGGCCGGATAAGCGGAGTCCCCCAAGGTCACCATAGATCCGCCCAGCCGTTCCACCTCCGCAATCTCGCGAGCGGCGACGGTGGCGGCCGTCTTGATGACGGCCACGGCCTTGCGCATCTGCGCGCGGGGCACGCCGACCTCGGCGGCCAGGCGCTCCGGCGGCGAGTCCGCTTCGCTCCAGCGGTCCAACTCCTGAGCCAGCCGGTAGGCGGCCGGACGGGAGATCTCCGGGGCGGCGTTCAGGGCGATCAGCAGCTCTCGGCGGCGGACTGGGTCGGGCATGGGCGATGGCCTCCTTTTCGTCTCCACCCTCTGAAGACGGAAAAACGGGCTTCCATCGCTCAACTTTTTTAGGGGGAAGGGCAGCGGAGAGGCCGATCCGGGGCGGCCCGGAGGGCCGGCATGGGTTGTGTATACTAGGCCCCTCGGAAATCGGGCGATGACGTCCACCCATCCATCTCACCCGGCCTTGCAGCGCCGGGAGCCCTGCTGAGGTCCCTCTCGATGCCCTCGCGCTCCGCCATCGTTACTCTCGTCTCCGCCTCGCTCCTGTGGGGAGCCTGCGCCGGCTACGGCCGGCCGAATCAGGCCGCGGCGCAGCTCGCCTTCGGCGTGGATATGGCCCGCCGCGGTCTGTGGGACGAGGCTCTCTTCCGCTTCCAGGAGGCGGAGAAGCTCGATCCCCAGAACGCGCGCATCCAGAGCAATCTGGGCGTGGCCTATGAAGCCGCCGGCCAGTTCGAGAAGGCCCTGGAACTGTACAAAAAGGCGCTCAACCTGGCTCCTAACGACAAGGACATCCGCACCAACTACGCTCGCTTCGTCGAGTTCTACCAGGGCTTCAAGGGTGAGAAGACGAAGACGGAGGGTAAGGACCAGACCGGCGCGGCGAAGCCGGCAGCTCCGGCCAGCCAGCCGCCGCCAGGCGTTCCCTCGGCGGCGCCTCCGGAAGAACCGTCCTCGCCCGAGGACGTGCCGCCCCCACCGGCGGACAACCGTCCACCCCGTTGAGCCCGCCGCGACGGACGGGCCGATCAAGGAGAGGAATCGACATGAACCGCAGCCGCTCGCTCGTCCTCGCGATCCTCCTCACGTTCGCCGCCCTGCCCTCCTTCGCCGGTTCGGTGGAGGTCAAGCTGACGCTGCCTCAGCGCGCGAAGCTCGACCTGCAGGGGCGCAAGTCGGTGGCCGTCGCTCCCTTCCTGGTGGTGAGCCAGGAGGGCGCGGAGAAGATCAAGGGGCGCGACATCGACGTGCAGAAGGAGTTCAACCGCTATCTGCTCAAGGTCCTGCGTCGGGAGACCGAGCTCAAGGTCATCGAGCCCGGACCGGTCGACTATCCCATCTATGATCTCGAGCAGCTCGCCCGGCAGACGGACTTCTGGCGCGCCCTGGGCGAGCGGGTGCAGGCGGATCTGATCCTGACCGGCGGGCTCGACTTCGACATTCAGGACCGCACCGGCTATCGCACGGAAGAGTACGTCTCCCCCTACAATGGCCGCACCTACCTCCGCCAGGTGCTCGTCGAACAGACCGGCTTCCAGTACGACATCCTGATGCAGGTCTACGACGCCCGGACGGGCGCTTTGCTGTACCAGGACAATTTCAAGGATTTCCAGAGCTTCGAAGGCGAAAACACCGATCCTCTGGCGGGCATGTTCGAGAACCTGCTGTCGCTCGAGGACCGCATCGTCAACGTCTTCACTCAGAAAGAAGTCGAGGCCAGCCGCATCCTGTTCACGCAGTAAGGAACAAAGGAGATCCCGTTGATCCGCTCATCGCATCGCCCGTTCCTGTCGGGCCTGGTGATCGCCGGCTCGCTGCTGTTCTTCCTCGCCCCTCTGCACGCGCAATTCGGGCCCGACCTCACCGGCGCGGGGTTCGGCAAGAACAAGATCCAGTACCGGGACTTCGACTGGCAGATCTATCACTCGCCTCACTTCAATCTCTACTACTACCACCAAGAGGAGCCGCAGCTCCAAAAGGTCGTCTCCCTCGCCGAGAGCGCCTACGACCAGCTCTCGCGGGACTTCAACTTCCAGATCAAGGACCCGATCCCGCTGATCTTCTACGCCACCCATTCGGCGTTCGAGCAGAACAACATCATCCCCAACTTCATCCCCGAGGGGATCGGCGCTTTCGCCAGTCCGGTCCGCTTCCGCATGGTGCTGCCCATCGATCTGCCGGACGCCGAGCTGATGACGCTCATACTCCATGAGCTGACGCACATCTTCCAGTACAACATGCTGTTCCAGGGGAGCCTCGCCAAGGCGGTGGCCACGACGCCTCCCACCTGGTTCATGGAAGGCATGGCGAGCTACATGGCCAAGGACGAGACTCAGCGCGACAAGATGTACCTGCGCGACGCAGTGGTCAACGATCGCATTCCGTCGGTCACGCGGACGGACTTCGGCGGGTTCTTCGCCTACCGCTTCGGCCACGCGGTCTTCGATTTCATCGAGGAGCGCTGGGGCAAGGAAGGGTTCCTCGACTTCATCTACGAGGTCCGCAACACCATCGGCTCGCGGGTGGACCGCGCGGTCAAGCGGGCGTTCAAGCTGGAGCCGGAGGACTTCGACCTCGAGTTCCGGCGCTGGCTGCGCAAGAAGTACCTGCCGCAGCTCGTCGAGACCGGCGAGCCTTCCGATTTCGGCCGCCTCTTCCGTATCGAGGACGAGCGCAACGGCAGCCTGGCGACCTCGCCGGCCGCCTCACCGTCCGGCGACCTGGTGGCCGCCCTGACCGCCTACAAGGGCGACGTCGACGTCGTGCTGTTCGAGACCAAGAACCGCAAGCTCCTCCGCAACCTGACCCGCGGCTTCTCGAACGAATACCAATATCTGGTGGCCCAGGAGCTCGCGCTCGGCCGCAAGATGGGGCGGGATATCTCTTGGTCGCCCGACGGCAATACCATCGCCGTCTTCGCCAAGCGCGAGAAGGGGCGGAGCCTGCTGCTGATCGACGTCCTCAACGGCGGCCTGCGCGAGATCATCGACATGGACGAGCTCGAGCAGCAGACCTCGCCGGCCTTCTCGCCGGACGGCCGGACAATCGCCTTCTCCGCCTGGCGCAACGGCAGCTTCGACATCTTCCTGCTCGACCTGGAGTCGCGGACGATCACCAATCTGACCAACGACGAGCTCTTCGACGGCGCGCCCGTGTTCTCGCCCGACGGCCGCACCGTGACCTTCGTCTCCTCGGTCGGCACCGGCTTCGCCAAGCTCTTCCGCGCCGACGTCGACAAGCCCGGCACCCGCTATGCCCTGACGACGGGAGAGTCGAACGAGAACGATCCCATCTACTCGCCCGACGGCAAGCGGATCTATTTCACGTCCGACCGCGAGGGCCCGGAGAACATCTTCAGCCTCGATCTCGCCACCGGCCAGCTCCTCCAGTACACCGACGTGGTGACCGGCGCCTTCATGCCGACCGTCCTGCGCGAGCCGGAGGAAAAGGAGCGGCTGGTCTTCGGCGGCTATTGGAAAGGCAGCTTCGACCTCTACGTGACCAACACCGACGAACCGGTCAAGGAGCCGCAGACCGTGCAGATCCCGGCGGAGCCGGCCCTCGCCAAGGACCTGCCGACCTTCGAGCCCGACATCCAGGTGAGCCTCGACGACAGCAACAAGGACAGCTACCACGGGCGCCGCTTCTTCCTCGAGGACGCCCAGACCATCATCGGGGTCAACAGCGACCAGAGCTATCTCGGCAACATCCTCCTGACCTTCACGGACTACCTGGGCGACCGGCGGATCTTCGCCAATCTGAGCTCGATCGACAGCTTCTCGAACTTCAACGTCCTCTACGCCGACTACTCCCGGCGATGGCAGTGGCAGGCCCAGATCTTCGACGACCGCACCTTCTACTCGACGGGAGACCCGATCCAGGACCGCATCGACCGCGGCCGCGTCACCTATCAGGTCTCCGGGGCCATCGGCTCGATCGTCTACCCGTTCACCTTCTACCAGCGGTTCGAGGTGGGGGCCGGCTATCTCTACTGGAAGGTGGCTCAACCCTTCTTGGGTTTTGACGGGACCGTCGATTTCGCGGAGTTCCAGGCCGACTTCCCGCTGGTGCAGACCGCTCTGGTCGGCGACTCGGCCATTTATGCCAACTACGGTGCGATCTCGGGCCGCCGCTGGCGTCTGGGATTTGCCCACGCTTTCGATCTCGACGAAAGCGGAACGCTCTTCGATTCTGCCTCGCTCGACTTCCGGCAGTACATTTCGGTGACGAGTCGGAGCAACTTTGCGCTACGTGCCTTCGCCGGTGCATCTGATGGTAACCAGCCCAGCACTTACTACTTCGGCGGCCTCGACACCGTGCGCGGCGTGAACTTCCGCTCGCTCAGCGGCGATCGGGGCTTCTTCGCCAACGTCGAGTACCGGTTCCCCCTGATCGACCTGCTCGCCACGCCCGTCCTGGCCTTCCAGGGCGTCCGCGGCGTCATCTTCTTCGATATAGGCGGTGCCTGGTTCGACGAGTTCGAGGACTTCGACCTCTACGACTCGGACGCGAAGCGTTTCAAGGACGGCATCGCCTCGTACGGTTGGGGCGTCACGGTCCGCTTCCTCGGGCTCGACCTCAACTGGGACCTCGCCAAGCTGTACAAGCCGCCGCTGGCCCTGGGTGACAAGGGCGGGTTGCGTACTGAGTTCTGGATCGGCACCCGGTTCTAGACCCCGGTTCCCGCGGACGTCAGATCTCTACCGGTCCCCCCTCCTCCCTCCATAGGGAGGAGGGCTGCGGGAGCGGTTAGGGGGCGCTTCCTTGTCCCCTGGACGGGAGGAAGGATATAATCCTTTCTATATATGCTGATCCAGGTCCTTGGGGGCTACGGCGGCGAGAGTCCGGATTGTCGCATGACCTGTCTCTTGGTCAACGGCACGATCGCCCTGGACGCGGGGTCTCTCTCGCAGGCCCTGTCCATCGAGCGCCAGAAGGGAGTGCACTCGATCCTCCTCAGCCACTCCCACATGGACCATACCAACTCGCTGCCGTTCTTCATCGAAAACGTCTACGGCAAAAGCGACGGCGCGATCGACATCTACGCCTCCGCGGCGACGATCTATGCCTTGCGCAAGTACCTGTTCAACAACGCCACCTGGCCGGACTTCACCCGCCTGCCCAATCATCTGGTGCCGGCCGTGCAGTTCCATGAGTTCGAGAGCGAGGTGCCGGTCACCATCGACGGCGTAAAGTTCACGCCCATTCCGGTGGACCACCTGGTGCCAACGCACGGCTTCCTCATCGAAGCCAACGGCGCGGCGGTTCTCTGGTCGAGCGATACCGGACCGACGCAGCGCTTCTGGGAGGTAGCCAACCGCACTCCAAACCTCAAAGCGCTGTGCATCGACACCAGTTTCGACAACTCCCTGCAGCGGGTGGCGGACGTCTCGCTGCACCTGACGCCGAGGACGCTGGAGATCGAGCTGCGCAAGCTCCAGAAGAAGGTTCCCATCCTCCTCCATCATCTCAAGCCGCCGTGCGTCCAGCGCATCCACGAAGAGGTGCGGGAGCTCCACAACCCGGATCTGGAGTTCCTGGAGCAGGGGAAGGAATACAAGTTCTAGCGATTTGGGGGCAGGCACCCCACAAAATGTGGTACCTTCTCGTTCGGGCGGTACTTCCCCTTGGCCAACCCATCCTCCAGGCGCCGGCGCAACTCTGAATCAGCCGGCCTGCAGAGCGTCTTCGATTTCTTTCTCCCTCCCGAACCCGGTCTTCCTGAACCCGAGCCGTCTCGTCCCGCCGGTCCGCCGCTGCGAGTGGGCATCCTGGGATCCGGGAGCGGCGGCAACGCCGTCATCGTCGAGAGCGGTCCGCACCGCCTGCTGATCGATGCGGGCTTCTCCTGTCGCGAGATCGTCAAGCGGATGAAGCGGCTGGAGTTCGACCCCTCATCTCTCGGCGCCCTGGTGCTCACCCACGAGCACAACGACCACTGCCGGGGGGCGGAGCGTCTGGCGAAGAAGTTCAAGCTCCCCGTCTACGCCACGGCCGGAACGCTCGACGGTGCCGGCCTGCGGCAAGAGTCCCGGAGCGCGGCGGTCGAGATCCGTTCCGGCGAAGCCCGCGAGGTGGCCGGCTTCGTGGTCGAGCCGTTCCTCATCCCTCACGACGCGGCCGAGCCGATCGGGCTGCTCGTCGAGGACCCGCACGGCCGCCGGTTGGGCCTGGTGGCCGACCTCGGCTGCCGCACGAGCCTCGCCTGGGGGCGGCTGCGGGACGTCGACGTGCTCATCCTGGAGACCAATCACGATCTCGACATGCTGCGCAACGGCCCGTATCCTTGGAGCCTGAAGCAACGGGTGGCCGGCCGTCACGGCCACCTGTCGAACCGCGAGGCTGCGGAAGGCCTGCCCGAGCTCATCGGCGACCGGCTGCGCTGGGTGGTGCTCTACCACCTGTCGCGCACCAACAACCTGCCTGCTCTGGCCGCCGCCGCCGTCGGCGAGACGCTGGACCGCGAGTGCTGCCCGGCACACGTCGCGATCACCGAGCAGGACCACCCGACTCCCTGGTTGGAGGTGACGTAAGTGAAGGCAAGAGTGACGGTCTATCCCCGCCGCGAGATCCTCGACCCGCAGGGCAAGGCGATCCGCGACGCGCTCAACCGCGTCGGCTTTCCGGGCGTCGAGGACGTGCGGGCCGGCAAGAGCTTCGAGATCTCGCTGGGCACTGCGGACCCCGAGGCGGCCAGCCGCGAGCTGCGCGACATGTGCGAGAAGCTCCTCGCCAACACCGTGGTCGAGGACTACTCGGTCGAAATCTTGGGAGGCGCGGGGGTGCGCCCATGAGGTGCGGCGTCGTCGTCTTCCCCGGTAGCAACTGCGATCACGACGTCTACCACGTCCTCAAGCATGTATTGGAGCAGGACGTCACCTTCCTCTGGCACCAGGACGACACCTTGAAAGGCTGCGAGCTGGTCATCCTCCCCGGCGGCTTCGCCTACGGCGACTACCTGCGGGCCGGCGCGCTCGCCGCCCTCTCGCCCGTGATGGGCGCCGTCAAGCGGCATGCCGAGGCCGGCGGGCTGGTGCTCGGCATCTGCAACGGCTTCCAGGTGCTGCTCGAGACGGGCCTCCTGCCGGGAGCCATGCGGCGCAACGCGAGCCTGCGTTTCCTGGGGCGGGACGTCCATCTGCGGGTGGAACGGGAGGATCTGCCGTTCACCTGGAAATTCCGCGCCGGCCAGGTGCTGCGCATGCCCATCGCTCACGGCGAGGGGAACTACGAAGACGCCCCCGAGAAGCTCGACGCCCTGGAGGCCAACCGCCAGGTGGTCTTCCGCTACGTCGCCGCGGACGGCTCGCGGGCCGACGACGACCCGCAGTGGAATCCCAACGGCGCGGCGCGGGCCATCGCCGGCATCTGCAACGCCGGCGGCAACGTCCTCGGGCTGATGCCTCACCCGGAGCGCTGCTCCGAGTCGATCCTCGGCAACACCAACGGCCTCGCCCTCCTGGCCAGCGCCGTCGCTGCGGGGAGCGGCGTGCTGAGGGCCGCGCGATGACCGTGCTCGCGGAACCGGCGGTCAACGCGGAGACCGCCCGCTCGATCGGCCTGACCGGTGAGGAGTTCGAGCGGCTGCAGAAGCTCCTCGGGCGCGATCCCAACTGGACCGAGCTCGGCATCACCTCGGCTCTGTGGTCCGAGCACTGCTCCTACAAGTCCTCCAAGGTCTACCTCAAGGAGTTTCCCACCGAGGGTCCCCACGTGCTCCAGGGACCGGGCGAGAACGCCGGCGTCGTCGACATCGGCCACGGCTGGGTGGCCGTGTTCAAGATGGAGTCGCACAACCATCCGAGCTTCATCGAGCCCTACCAGGGCTCGATGACCGGGGTCGGCGGCATCCTGCGCGACATCTTCACCATGGGAGCGCGACCCATCGCCTGCATGGATGCCCTGCGCTTCGGTGAGATCGACGCGCCCCGCATGCGTTTCCTCATCGACGGCGTGGTGCGCGGCATCGGCGACTACGGGAACTGCGTCGGCATCCCCACCGTCGGCGGCGAGACCGGCTTCCACCGCTGCTACAACGGCAACATCCTCGTCAACGCCTTCGCTCTGGGAGTGGCCCGGCGCGACCGCATCTTCCACGCCCGTGCCAGCGGCCCCGGCAATCCGGTCCTCTACGTGGGGAGCCGTACGGGCCGCGACGGCATCCACGGCGCCACCATGGCCTCCGAGTCGTTCGACAAGGAGAGCGAGCAGAAGCGGCCGACCGTGCAGGTGGGCGATCCGTTCACCGAGAAGGTCCTCCTGGAGGCCTGCCTGGAGGCCATGCGCACCGGCGCCATCGTGGCCATCCAGGACATGGGGGCGGCCGGCCTCACCAGCTCGACTTTCGAGATGGCGGGGCGCGGCGGCACCGGACTTCGGCTCGACCTCGACCGCGTGCCCCTGCGCCAGCCAGGGTTGACCCCTTACGAGATGATGCTCTCCGAATCGCAGGAGCGGATGGTGATCGTGGCGAAAAAGGGCCGCGAGGAGGAGATCGAGCGGATCTTCCGCCGCTGGGGCGTCGAGGTCGCCGGCATCGGCGAGATCACGTCGACCGGCCGCGCCGTCCTCACCTGGCACGGCGAGACGGCCGCCGACATCCCGATCCAGCCGCTCACCGAGGAGGCTCCCGTCTATCGCCGTCCGGTCGCCGAGCCGGCGGACCTCGCCGAGCGCTGGAAAGCGCCCGAGGTGCCGCAGCCGGACGATCTCTGGGGCGTCCTCGAGCGCCTGCTCGCGACCCCGGAATTCGCCAGCAAGCAGTGGATCTGGCAGCAGTACGACCATACGGTGCGCACCAACACCGTGCAGGGCCCCGGAGGCGACGCGGCCGTGCTGCTGCTCAAAGGCACGCCGTCCGGCCTCGCCCTGACCTGCGACGTCAACCCGGTCTACTGTCACCTCGATCCGCGCCGCGGCGGGGCTCAGGCGGTGGCCGAAGCGGTGCGCAACCTCGCCTGCGCGGGCGCCGAGCCGGTGGGGCTCACCGACTGCCTGAACTTCGGCAACCCGGAGCGGCCGGAGGTCTCCTGGGAGTTCCGCGAGGCCGTCCGGGGCATGTCCGAGGCCTGCCGGGCCCTGGGCGTGCCCGTCATCTCCGGCAACGTCTCGTTCTACAACGAGACCGAGGGGCGCTCGATCTACCCGACGCCGGCGGTCGCCATGGTGGGCGTCATCCCGAACCTCGCGAGCCTGCCCGATCCGTGGTTCAAACGCGAGGGAGACCGCGTGGTCCTCCTCGGCGAAGACCGTTCCGAATTCGGAGGCGCGGCCTACCTGCGGCTGCTCTACGGCATCGAGCAGGGACGGCCGCCGGCGGTGGACCTCGAAGCGGAGCTGCGCCTCGCCCGCCTGCTGCGCTCCTTGATCGCGAAGAGCTGGCTCCACACCGCGCACGACCTCTCAGAGGGCGGTCTGCTGATCGCCCTCGCGGAAGCCTGCTTCGGTTCCCGCGGCCTGAAAGGCGTACGGGTCGAAGTCCCGTTGGAGGGAGCGGACTTCTTCTCCGAGTCCCAGGGTCGAGCGATCGTCGCCTGTCCCCCCGCCACGCTCGATCGGGTGCTGCGCGCGGCGGAGGAGGCGGGAGTGCCGGCCCGCGAAATCGGCGAAGTCGGCGGCGCGGACCTGGAAATGCGCACCGCTGGAGAGACCTTGAAGGTGCCGGTGGCCGGTCTTCATGAAGTCTGGTCGACCGAGCTGCCGATCGCGCTAGGGCTCTAATGGCGAATGAAAAAGGCCCGAATCTCGTTATAGGCGGTGCGGGAGAGGAAATGGGTCCCCTCCCTTCGGCATTCTGAATTCATCATTCTGCATTTATTCCCATGTGCGGCATCTTCGGCATCGACAACTGTGACGACGCGGCCAACCTGACCTACCTCGGCCTCTATGCCCTGCAGCATCGCGGGCAGGAGAGCGCGGGGATCGTCTCGTGGGACGGCGCGCAGCTCCACCTCGAGCGGGGTATGGGCCACGTCTCCGACATCTTCAAGGAGAAGGTCATCGCCCGCCTGCCCGGCCGGCGAGCCATCGGCCACACCCGCTACTCGACAGCGGGATCGAGCGTCGTCGCCAATGCCCAGCCGATCGTCGTCAAGACCTCCATGGGGCCGATCGGCATCGTCCACAACGGCAATCTGGTCAATCCCGCCGAGATCCGGGAACGCCTGGAGCTCGAGGGTTCCATCTTCCAGACCACCAGCGACACCGAGGTCATCCTCCACCTGATGGCGCGCAGCCCCCGGCAGGACCTGGTCGAGTCCTTCATGCTGGCGCTGGGAGAGGTGCGCGGCGCCTACTCGCTGCTTCTGGTGACCGATCGCTGTTTGATCGCCGCTCGCGATCCGCACGGCTTCCGGCCGCTCGTCCTCGGCGACCGCGACGGCTGTCCCTGTTTTGCCTCCGAAAGCTGCGCCTTCGATCTGCTGGGAGCGCGATTCGTGCGTGAGCTGGCGCCGGGCGAGGTCGTGGTGTCGCGCGACGGCCGGCTGGAGTCCCACCGCCTGCCGCAGACGGCGGAGCCCTCCCGCTGCATCTTCGAGCAGGTCTACTTCGCCCGGCCGGACAGCCGAGTCTTCGGTGACTCGGTGGCGCAGACGCGGCTGCGCATGGGAGCGCGGCTGGCGCGCGAGGCGCCGGCGGCTGCGGACATCGTCGTTCCCGTGCCGGACAGCGGCCTCTACGCCGCTATCGGTTACAGCCGCGAGTCGGGGCTGCCGCTGGAGTTCGGGCTCACCCGCAACCACTACGTGGGGCGGACCTTCATCGAGCCCAAGCAGTCGATCCGGAACTTCGGCGTGAAGATCAAGCTCAACCCCGTGCGCGAGCTGCTCGCCGGCAAGCGCGTCGTGCTGGTGGACGACTCGATCGTCCGCGGCACCACCTCGCGCAAGATCGTCAGCATGGTGCGCGACGAGGGCGGCGCCGCCGAGGTCCACGTTCGCATCTCCGCGCCGCCGACCGAGTGGCCGTGCCACTATGGAATCGATACGCCGGACCGCAGCGAGCTCATCGCCGCGCAGAAGAGCGTCGAAGAGATCCGCCAGTTCATCGAGGCGGACAGCCTCGCCTATCTCTCGCTCGACGGCATGCTCGCCGCCGTCTCCGGCCCGCGCGACAGCTACTGCACCGCCTGCTGGACCGGCGACTACCGCGTCCCCGTCTCCTCCGGCGACCGCCGCCAGGCTGAGCTGTTTCCGATCCGGGTGGAGGGGGAGTAGGGTCCGCGAGATGCTCCAATCCTAAGCCCGCCGTGGCCGCCCGCGAAGACCCCGCCGCCGCCGTCCGCACCTACCTCCTCTCCCTGCAGGACCGCATCTGCGCGGCCATCGAAGAGGAGGACGGCGCGGCGCGCTTTCGCGAGGACGTCTGGGAACGGCCCGAGGGCGGCGGCGGGCGGTCGCGGGTGCTATCGGACGGTGCCGTCTTCGAGCAGGCGGGCGTCGGTTTTTCGGACGTCTTCGGCTCCGCCCTCCCTCCGTCGGCCAGCGCGCAGCGGCCGGAGCTCGCGGGACGCTCGTTCGAAGCGCTCGGCGTCTCGCTCGTCTTCCATCCGCGCAACCCCTACGCGCCCACGACGCACTTGAACGTGCGCTTCTTCATCGCCGAGAAGGAGGGGAGCGAGCCGGTCTGGTGGTTCGGCGGCGGCTTCGATCTCACTCCCTACTACGGCTTCGAGGAGGACGCGATCCATTGGCACCGCACTGCCCGCGAGGCCTGCGCGCCGTTCGGTCCCGAGGTCTACCCTCGCTACAAGAAATGGTGCGACGAGTACTTCTTCCTTCGCCATCGCGGCGAGCCGCGGGGCATCGGCGGCATCTTCTTCGACGATCTGAACGACTGGGGATTCGAGCGCTGCTTCGCTCTCCTGCAGAGCGTCGGCGATCACTTCCTGTCAGCCTACCTGCCCATCCTGCGCCGGCGCAAGGAGACGCCCTACGGCGGGCGCGAACGCGATTTCCAGCTCTACCGGCGCGGCCGATACGTCGAGTTCAACCTGGTCTGGGACCGGGGCACCCTCTTTGGGCTGCAGTCCGGCGGCCGGACGGAATCCATCCTCATGTCGCTCCCGCCGCTCGTCCGCTGGCGCTACAACTGGCAGCCGGAGCCCGGGACACCCGAAGCGCGCCTCTATGACGAGTTTCTCAAGCCTCGGGACTGGGCGGACGCCGGATAGCTTCCTTTGCCGCAACGTCGGCTCACGTTGCGGCAGACTATTGCCTCTCGAACTTAAGATTCCGTGCCCTTCCGGCGCCAATCAGAAACCCGTTGATCTTCTTCTCACCGTCGCGCGTAAAACGAAGCAGTCCGAAATCGCTGCCGAACGCGTCCGTGAATGCCGCTCTCAGCGGCCTGGCCGGTCCGCGCTTGCCGCGCATCACGAGCCCGTCAGACTCGACCGCCAGCGTCCAGGTGGTGTCCAGTTCCACGCTTGTATAGGTGCCTGCATAGGCGGCGAGCTCTTCCGGCTTCGGCTCGACGGGCTGCACCTCTTCGAAGACCATGGGCGTGCCGCCGTTCGTGGAGACGAGCATCCGCCGCGGCGTCCCCTGCGGGAACGAGACCTCCGCGCGCAGTCCCGGCGGCACGCCGAGCATGAGGAACCGGGCATCGGCGAGCGGCGCCAGCTCGCTCTCGCTCTCCGGGCCGCGGTAGTAGAAGAGCTTGCCTTCCTTGCCGTAGATCTTGCGGACGAAATCGCTCGCCGGACTCCAATACAGTCCGGCAAGACGGGCGACGTCCACCGCGCCCGCGGCCGCCGGCGCGGTCTCTGAAGCGGCAACCGCCGCCTCCGGCGCCAGCCTGTCGCCGAGATAGAGGTTAGCCACTCCCTGCGCCAGCCCCGTCGTGTCGGCACTGCCGAGGTTGCACAGGGTGACCACCGCGAGCTTCTCAACCGGGAACCGCATGAGCTGCGCGCGATAGCCGGCCCACGCGCCGCCGTGCGAGACGCGGCGGAGCCCCCGGTACTCCTCGACCGCCAGACCGCGAGCGTAGGTGATCTTCTCGCCGTTGTTGAGCGTGCCGGTCGTCTGGAGCTGCTCGATCAGCCAGGTCCCTCCCACTTTCGGCGTATAGAAGTTCTGATCCCACTTCGCCAGATCTTCGACCGTCGTCTGCACCGCGCCGTCGCCCGTCTGCTCCCAGTTCGCGGACTGCACCGCGAAGCCGCCGTCCGGCCTTGGCTCGTAGGAAGAGGCGCGTCCGGGAACAACCTCCATATGGTCATTCAAATAATGAGTGGTCGTCATACCGAGAGGAGTGAAGATCCGCTCCTGCGCGAAGTCCTTCAGCGATTTACCGCTGACCCGCTTGACGATGATGGAAAGGAGGAAGTAGCCGGAGTTGCTGTAGCTGTGCTCCTCTCCCGGCTTGAAGTCGAGCGTCTTCTGCCGTACCAGAGCGGCGAGTGCGTCGGCGTCGGTCGTCCAGTCCTCGACGTTGATGCCTCCGAGGAACATCACGTTGATGTAGTCGCGCATGCCGCTGGTGTGGTGCAGCAGGTGGCGGATGGTGACCGGCACGCCGTAGTCCGGGAGCTCCGGGACGTATTTGTGAATGTCGTCGTCGAGCGACAGCTTGCCGTCCTGCGCCAGCAGCAGGATGCTCGCGGCGGTGAACTGCTTCGACGTCGAGCCGATGTCGAACACCGTCTTCGGCGTGATCGGCACGCCCAGCTCCACGCTCGCCAGGCCGTAGCCTTTCTCATACGCGATGCTTCCGTCCTTGATTACCGCCAGCGCGCAGCCGGGCGAGCCCGGCTTGGCATAGTCGGCGAACACGGCGTCCACGCGCGCGGCGAGGTCGGAGGTTTCGGCGGCCCCTGCGGGTCCGACGACCAGGATCGAAACGGTGAAGAGGAGCGAGAACCGGATGAGATGGATTCTGGATCGCATGAGCAATGCCTCCTACTTTCTTGTTCCCCGCATGTCCCGCCCGCCCTGGTGCAGCACGATACCCGTCACCTTTCCCCCTTCGCGCACGAACTCGACCTGCGCGTCCACCTCTTTGAGGAAGAACCGCGTCTCCGATTCGGGGAAGATCTCCAGCTTCGGCTGGCGCGTGGCCTGGGCGAAGATCTGGTTTCCCTCGCGAGTCACGGTAATCGTGAAGCCGGGACGCAGCTCGTACTCGCCGGCGTAGCCATCGTAGACCGCCGGATCGAGTTGGATCGCCTGGCGCTGCGAGGGGAGAGGCTCGTCCGTTCTCGTGCCGCTCGCGTCCGGACCGCCGCGGGGAAGGAAATCCGCGCCGGTGATCTGGCCCTGCGCGTCGCGCCGGAAGCGGAGGCGGGCGTTGCCTTCGAGGTACGCGAAGTCGTCGCGCGCCATGGCGAGAATCTCCTGCTTCTCGCCGCCGCTCCGCTGCGCGAAGAGCTTCGCTCCTTCGCGGCTGATCGTGCGTGACGCATCGTCATCGAAACGGTAGACGCCCACGTACTCGTCGAGCGTCTTCTCGTCGAGCGCCAGCGCCTTTCGCTCCTCCAGCGGCTTGCCCAACGCCTTGGCCGCGATGCGCAGAGCCAGGGATTGCGGATCCTTGCTCGGGGAATCGGTGTTGGCGAGAATCGCCACGAACAGCCGCTCCTCCGGAACGCGCATCACGTAGCACACGAAGCCGAAAATGCCTCCGCCGTGCTCCAGCGCGCGCCGCCCCTCGAGTTCGGAGACGCCGATGCCGTAGCCGTAGCGGATCTGCCGCCCCGACGCCAGCTTCGCGGAGGTGAACATCCGCTCGAGCGAAGCCTTCGTGAGCAGCGTCTCGCCGGTGAGCGCGCGGTCCCAGAGCGCGAGGTCGTCCACTGTCGACATCAGCGATCCAGCGGCGTAGGGCTGCGTCATGCTCAGGTAATTGGCATGGCGGAAGCCGTCTCCGTCGCGGCTGTAGCCGGCGGCCCGCAGCGGCACGAGCTCCTCGGCGTGGCCGTACCGCGAGTGGCTCATGCCGAGCTTCTGGAAGATCTCCTCCTCCACGAGCTGCTCGTAACTCTTGCCCGACGCCTTCTCGACGATCGCGCCGAGCAGGATGTACCCCGAGTTGCTGTACCGCGTCTGCTCACCCGGCTTGAACTCCAGCGGCTTGCCCTTGAACAGGCCGATCAAGTCCTCCAGCTTCATGTCCTCCCGCACCCGCGCGAACCACTCCGGCATCCCCGTGTAGCTCGGAACCCCGGACGTATGGGTGAGCAGATGCTCGATGGTGACCGTCTCGCCGTGCGTAGGAAAGTCCGGCAGGTACTTCGTAATGTCGTCCTCCAGCCGCAGCTTCCCTTGCTCCGCGAGCAACAGGATGGCCGCCGCCGTGAACTGCTTGGTGACCGAGCCGATCTCGAACACCATGTCCGCCGAAACCGGCACTCCCAGCTCCAGGTTGGCCATGCCGTAGCCCTTGCGGAGCACCACCTGCCCGTCCTTCACCACGATCGCCGCCGCTCCCGGCTGATCGGCCGGAAACGCCGCGGCGAGGAGCTGGTCGGCATAGGCCGCGAGATCGCTCGGGGCCGTCGTCGCCCCCGCGGGAGCGAGCGGCAACGCCAGGATCAGCAGGAAAACGAAAACCGCCCGCAAGCACGAGCCCGTGGACCGTACGTTCATGAAGAAACCTCCTATCGCCATTGGAACGACGGCGCTGCGCTTTGGTTCCAATACGTGAGCGGCAGTGGAAGGTTACGGCAGAGAGGCCCAGAGATGATAGCGGCTGGCCAAGGCGCCTCTATATACCGGGGTCCTGCCCTCCGAAGGGCATACCGCCGCCTTCTCCAGGAGACCTATGGGATGATAGAACCTACGCACATGGTGGAAAGAACCCTCAACGACCTGGTGCGAGACCTCGCCGATCGCCGACGGCTGAGCGAGCCGCCGCCCGTCCTGCTGCTTGGCGCCGGGGCTTCCGTCGAGTCCGGCATCGGCATGATGGCCAAGCTGTATGAGCTGGTGGGCGTCAAGGACTTCGCCAGCTTCGTGCCGGCGATCGAGACGCGCGACGAGAACGAGCGCTACCGCCTGCTCGCGGAGTTCCTGCAGACGCAAGATCCGAGCGAGGTGACGCCCGGCTACACGGCGCTCGCCGAGTTGTGCGCGGCCGCCGTCTTCGACGTCGTGCTGACCACCAACCTCGATCCGCTGCTCGACGACGCCCTGGCGGCCGCGCGGCTGCGCCGGCGCGACTACCTTCTCTTCATCAACGGCGTCATCCGCGCCGAGCGCCTGGCCCTGATGCTGCGCTCCCGGAGCCCGCGGGTGAAGGTGATCAAGCTCCACGGCGACCTCTTTCACCGCTTCATGGCCTGGACGCCGCCGGAGATGGAGAGCTACCTCGCCGCGATCGCGCCGACCCTCACCGGCGTCCTGCAAGGCCGCGACGTGCTGGTGGTCGGATACAGCCTGCGCGACGACGCGGTCCGCAACCTGGTGATGGGGCTCGGCGGCACCGTCTGGATCGCCAATCCCTCGCCGCCGCCGGAGCCGTTGAAGGCGGCGGCGAACGTCCGGACGGTCGTGGGTGATCACCTCACGTTCGAAACCCTCTTCACCCGGCTGCACTCCGGGCTAGGGGTTGGGGCCGCGGCCGCGCCTTTGGCTCCGCCGGCCGAGCGCGAGGTTGCTGTCCGCGGCGCCCAGCGGCCTCCTGCACCGGCCACCAGTGTCGCCGAGACTATCGACGATCTGACGGCCGCCGTGGTGGGACTGGCCAGATCGGAGCATGGGCCCTCGGAGATGACGGGATTCCTGCTGGCGGAGCCGCGGATCATCGTCACCGACGGCTGGTCGGGGAACACCGAGCGGTTCGCGAAAGGCCGCGTGTTTGTCGTGACGGGCGACAGCCGCCGCTTCACGAGCCGGCTGCGCCCTTCGGCCAGCGATCACGTTTTCGGACCGGCCCTCGTCGACGCGCCGGACGCGCTCCGCGTTCCCGGCCTGCGCCTGAACACATCACCGCTCGCGAAAGGGACGCGGCTCCAGGTGGCCATCGCCGCGGGCGACCGTGTCGGCCTCTCTTCGGGGATCGTCACGACGGGCGAGGAGCGGCAACTCGATATCGCCCCGATCGGCCCGGTTCCCAATCTGCTGCACGTCAGCTCCGCGGTCGCCCCCGGCTCCAGCGGAGCTCCCGCGGTCGACGAGGCCATGCGCGTTCGCGGCTTCATCGTGGCCGGAAGCTTGGACCCTGACCGTCCGGACAGCTACATCCTCCAGTCGGCGCGGTGGGGGCGGGCGCTGTCCTCACCGCGTCGAAGACGATCGGGGTTCTAGAAACGCGGCTCAACTCCAATCGATCGAGAGGCTTCTTCCAGACCAGGCGTTTCTAAGGAAAGCTTAACGCCTATTTGAGGGTAACGGGATTCATGTGGGAATAGCGCTCGAGCGGCATGATCAACGGCCCTCGCGCTCCGCGGCAACCGCGGCCGCGATCGGCTCCCGGGGGTGGCCGCCCCTGCGTTCGCGTCAGAACCCCATCGCTCGCCGCAGCTCCGCCGCTAGGTTCCGGTTCGAGGAGAGCGCCGCGTCCGTCCAGCCGGAGACGAGCGGCTGGTCGTCGCGAGTGAGCAGGACGCCTCCCGCCTCTTCGAGGATCGGCTTGAGAGCGGCGACGTCGTGCAGGGCGACGCGGCCCTCCAGCATGGCGTCGCAGCGGCCTTCGGCGACGAGCATGTGACCCCACCAGTCGCCGAAACCCCGCGTGCGGTGGGCCCGCGTCACCAGCTTCTCGAGCGCCGGCCAGAGACCGTGCAACTGAAACTGCTTGAGTCCGCCATGGACGATGAAGGCGTGCTCGATCTCGGAGACCTCGCTCACCCGCAGCCGGCGCTCGCGGCAGGTCTCGATCCGCGTACCGGAGCCCGCCCACGCTCCCACGCCTCGAACCGCCCACCAGGTCTCGCCGAGCGCGGCGGCGTCCTCGCCGGTTTGCGACGCGACGAGACCGGACCCTGGACCGAGCGCCGGCGCGTGAACGACGCCGAGGACGATCTCGCCGTCGAGCTCGAGACCGATCAGCGTAGCGAAGAACGGCAGCCCCGCCACGAAGTTCTTGGTGGCGTCGATGGGATCGATGATCCAGCGGTCGCGCTCGCTCCCCTCCTGGCCGAATTCCTCGCCGAGGAGACCCAGCTCCGGCGTGGCGCGGTGAAGGATCTCGCGGATCGCCTCTTCGGAGCTGCGGTCCGCCACGGTGACGGGAGACGCGTCGTCCTTGAGGTCTACGCGGAGCGTGGCGGTACGGAAGTGAGAACGGTGGATCTCGCCAGCCCGGCGGCAGGCGGCGAGCGCTGCGTCGAGATAGCGCTCGCCAGCCAAGAGAGAGCCTCCGCCGCTCATGACTTCAGGAGTCTACCCGAGCGGCGCCGAACCGACGCAGGTACTGCTCGGCCTCGGCAAGCACTTCCTTCGGAGGCTCGGAGCAACCCTTGCCGTGGAGCACCACGGCCAGAAACCCGCGGAGCAGGCCGGCCGCGTCGGCCTGTCTCAGGGGCCCCGCCAGCGACGGAGCGGCACGGAGAGCGTCGTCCAGCTTGATCTTCTTCCAGCCGGTCTTGCGGAGTATCGCGCAGAGGGCCTTCGCCTCCTCCGTGGCAAGCGCGGCCTGCATCTCTTCGAAGGAGTCGAAGTCGTAATAAGCGGGCGAGGAGCCCGGCGCCGTCATGTCGCTGAATCTCATGCCGTCGACGGCCCACGCTGCCTGCTGGCCGCTCTCGTCGCCGCCCGTGTTGATGCGGTCGGTCACCGCACCTGGTACGGTCTGCAGGACGGCCCAGGGATCGCGGGCCGTGGGGATCTTCTCCAGCTCGGACTGGGTGACTACGGCACTTGAAGAGGTCCCCCGCCGGTCGCGAAGAGGAGTGGCCTCAGCCGTCACCGTGATGACATCTTCCATCACCTCTTCGCCGGGAGAAGCCGCCGCGATCGAATTCCGCGGCTCGTTCACCGGCACCACGCACCTCACCGGTTCGACGCCGGCCGGTGCGGTGGGCGTCACGTCGACGGCGACGAGGCTGGTGTAGTCCGTAACCAGATGGTGGCGCAGGCCGAGCTCGACGATGGACCGGCGCACGCTCGTACGGTCGGCTCCCTGCTGCAGGCTGTCAGACAGCGACTGAACCTTTCTGCGCGCCCACAGCTTGTCGATACCGGCTCCCTTCAGCTCGCCGGCCAGAGGGAACGAGTCCCGCCAGACTTCGCCGCTGCGGACGCCGGAGACCGCTACGGAGCCGGATGCGTCCTTGAGGCGCGCGGTGACGACGAGCGGCTCGCCCAGGTAGAGGTCCGGAACGCGCTCGGGCCAGGCCTCGGCGGACGGATCGCTCCACTGCACGTCGATGCGCTGGAGCATGGGCGCTTCGAGCTGCGAGAATAGCGCGCCCATCGCCGGCGCCACCTTCGCGAGGTCGTTGATCTGAGTAAACGCGCCGCGGCCGATGGACGCCAGCCGCGAGAGGAGCGCGGCGTTGGGAGCCGAGCCGATGGCGATGGGGAAGAGCCGGCGATCGCCGAGATGGGTGTTGAGGAACCGGACCACCTCGGCTTCATCTTCGATCTGGCCGTCGGTGGCGAAGATCACCTGCGGCACGAGACCGATGGGCGCTGCCTTGCCCATGGCGATCTCGAATGCCGAGAGCATCCTGGTGTCGCCATTCGCCCTGAGACCGGCGACGAAGCGGCGGGCTTTCATCACCGCGTCCGGAGTGGCCGGAACGCTCTGCGGAAAGACCGCGCTGGCCGTGCCGCTGAACTGGATGACGTTGAACCAATCGTCAGACCGCAGTCGGCTCAGAGCGAAGAGGAGCGCCTCGCGCGCCTGCTTGATCGAGTCCCCTGACATCGAACCCGACGTGTCGATGATGAACGCCGTCTCGCGCGGCAGGCGCGATGCCGCCGCCTCCGGCGCGTCCGGCGGCATCACCATGAGCAGAGCGTAGCGCTCGCCGTCCACCTCCTCGGAGTAGAAGACGGCCCGCGGCTCGCGGCCGACGGCGGGAATCCACTCGAGGACGAGGTCGCCGTCCGCCGGCGCCGTGCTTTTGGCGAGATCCACGGCGTAGCGGAACCGCTTGCCTTTCTCGACGACGATCGCGTGCGTGGGACTCTCCACTCTCGCGAGCGGGAAGCCGGGAGCGAGATCGGCATGGAAGGCGAACGGATTGATCGGTTTCGATCCTCGCGGAAGCACAGGCGGCAGCAGGAGCCCGGATTTGCCAGCGGCTCCTCCCGTGTCGCCCGGCGGCGCCACGACCATCGGCAACCGCAGCGTGAACCTTCCTTTCTCACACCGCACCACCTGCTGCAGCTCGATCGCGATCTCGACCGTCTCGCCGGGGCCGATGTGGGCGACGGAGGTGGTGAAGACGTCCGGCCGCTGCTGCTCGATCAGCGACGCCTTGGTTCCCGACTGCCTGGCGGCCTCGTACGTGCGCCGCGCCTCGCCTTTCTCTTGGATCACTCCCTGGAGCTTGCGGTCGCCCACCGTCATTTGCAACGTGTCGACCGCCGCGTCTTCCGGCAAGGGAAAGATGTAGATTCCCTCGACCCACTCCTGCGACGGATTGGTGAAGATCTGGGTGACTTTGGCGCGAGCGATGATGCCGGTGAGCCGCACCTCCACCGTGGTGCCGAGCACGGGAACCGGAACGCCGCCCACGTACAATCCCTGCCACTCAGGAGGACCTTCGGCGTACGCGAGATGACTGCCGATCAGAAGGAATAGGAAGAGCGCTGCCTTTCGAACGAGATTCGATCGCATTTTTCCAACCTCCCAATTTGCGCCGTCCTCTCGGGAAGACAAGGCCGGCAAGGGTTGCCTGGTGATAGCGCAAGCCCGGTGCCAGCGGCGGCGTTTGTTGACAAGTCCTTTACAAATCAGGATTTGAGAAATGCGCCGGAACGCTCCGATTCAAGCGCATGAATCAATTTGATCCAATCGGTTGAGCGAATCGGGGCCACCGAACGAAAATCCATACAATCTGTCCGTCGCAGGAGACGGAAGCATCCCTGCCGTGAAGGTGCTAGACTTCGCCCATGCGTTCGGTGGCGGACGAGCTTCGTGTAAGGGACCAGGAAACGTTCCGCAGGCTTTCTTTTGAAGACCGCCTCAAGCTCGTCTTCGAGCTGGGCGAAGCCGACCTCGCCCTGTTCTGCCAAGCTCAGGGGATCGACCGCGAGACCGGGGTGCGTCTCCTCCAGCGGCGCCGCCAGGCCGGCCGGCGGCCTTCGCAGTGCATCAGCGATGTGATCGGATGAGTCTCCTCTCCCATGTCGCGGACGTCCTCAGGGCCGCCGAGGTCCGCTTCGCTCTCATCGGCGCCTCGGCGATGGCGGCGCATGGCGTTGGGCGCTCGACGCTCGATCAGGATCTTCTCGTCGTGAATCCTTCCTGTCTGCAACCAGGATTCTGGAAGGACCTCCAGCAGACGGGCGTACGAGTCGAGGTCCGGAGAGGCGATGCCTTCGACCCATTGGCGGGAGTGGTCCGCTTCGAACAGCGGGGAGAGCGTCCCGTTGACCTCGTTGTCGGCAAGTTCGCCTGGCAGCGGAACGTCATTCAACGTGCCATGGCCGCCCGAGGCGCGACGGAGGCGCCGATTCCGGTCGCGCGCGCGGCCGACATCATCCTCCTGAAGCTCTTCGCCGGCGGACCTCAGGATGCATGGGATATCGAGCAAATCCTGTCGGTCGAGGACCGCGAATCCCTCATCGCCGCAGTGGACGCGGAGATCGCAGAACTCCCGGCCGAGAGCGCCTATCTGTGGAGAAAGATCCTCGGAGGCTGAGCCGCCTCACGCCTGTGCGTCCCCTATCATCTCCTCCAGCCGGTCCAGGCCGCGGCCGACCTCATCCAGCGCGGGGCCGAAAGAGAGGCGGACGTGCTGGTGGAAACGGGAGAGGCGCTGCGAGCGGCGGCGGCCGGGATTGACGTCGAAGAAGACGCCGGGGACGCAGATCACCTTGCGCTCGAGGGCGGCGCGAAAGAACTCCATGCCGTCCGCGAGCGGCGCCGGCAGGTCCGCCAGGGAAGCGAAGACGTAGAAGGTCCCCGCCGGCTCGGGCTCGACGCGCAGTCCCATCTCGCGAGCGCGGCGCAGAACGAGCTCCCGCTTCGGCAGGAAGGCATCGCGGATCGCTCGCGTCTCGGCCAGCACGTACGCCTCCTCCATCAGCTCGACCGCCGCCCGCTGCTGGGGCCGCGAGCCGCCGCCGTCGAGGAAGGAGCCGGCGCTCTCGACGGCCTCGATGACCGAGCGCGGCCCCAGCGTCCAGGTGACCCGCCAGCCGGGATAGCGCCAGTTCTTCGTCAGGCCGTCCACGATCACCACCGGATCGCGGTCCACGTCCTCGACGTAGCGGGCGGCGCTCACCATGGGACCAGGCTCGCCCTCGCCGAAGCTCCAGACGTAGTGCGAGTAGAACTCGTCGATCAGCAGCGTGCAGTCGAGGTCGCGGCCGACGGCGATCCAGTCCGCGAGCTCGCCGCCGGAGACGAGCTTGCCCATGGGATTGCAGGGGTTGGAGAACAGCAGCACCGAGAGGCCGCGGCCCAGCACTTCGCGCCGCAGGTCCTCGACGCCGAAGCCGTAGCCCTGCTCGCGGCGCAGCAGGATGGGGATCGGCGAGACCAGCCGGAAGATGTCGAGCAGCTCCTCGTAGGCGGTGTAGTCCGGCAGGAAATGGCCGAGGTTCACCTGATCGAGAGAGGCCACCACCCGCGTCAGCGCCGCCCGGCCGCCGCCGGAGATCGCCACGTTCTCCGCCGTGTACTGCGACGCCATGCCGCGCCGGTAGAGCCGGTTGTAGAGCGACGCCACGGCTTCCCGCAGCTCCCAGACCCCCGCCACCGGAGCGTAGTAGTGATCGGCCGGATCGATGGCGACCCCGTCCACCCGCGGCGGCGCCCCCGGCAACGAGCCGGTCTCCGGCTGTCCCTGGCCGAGATTCGACCACGCCGGATCGCCCGTCCCATAGCCTCGCGCCATGGCCTCTTTGGTGACGTAGACCACGCCCGTGCGCGGCACGGTGCGGAAAGCCTGGAGAGTGGATGGGGGCGTCTGCGCGGTCATGAGTGTGGAGGATCGCACGCGAAAGCTTCCATTCCTATCGCCCGCAGCGGACCCGCGAGGTCCTCCGGCACGGGCGCAAAGATCCGCAGCTTCTCGCCGGTTTCGGGGTGGGCGAAGGCCAGCTCCAGAGCGTGCAAAGCCAGGCGGTGGAGGCCGAACCGCTCGCGGAACAGTCTGTTGTGCTCGCCCTTGCCATAGTGCACGTCGCCGATCAGAGGGTGACTGGCGTGCTTGAAATGCCGGCGGATCTGGTGAAAGCGGCCGGTCAGCGGGCGGGCCTCGACCAGGGCGTAACGCTCGAAGACGGCGAGGCGTCGGAACACCGTGACGGCAGGCACCCGCGGTCCTCCCGGCGAGCGCGGCACCGGATGGTCGATGACGCCGCTCTCCGGCGGAATGCCGCGCACCAGGGCCAGATAGCGCTTCTCCACTTCGCCGGCCTGGAGCTTCTCCTGCAGCCGCCGCGCGGTGGCGGGGTCGAGCGCCAGGAGCAGCGCGCCGCTGGTGGCGCGGTCGAGGCGGTGGACCGGATAGAGCCGGCTCCCGACGCTGGCGCGGACGCTCTGCAGGACGACGATCCGCTCCCGCGCCAGCCCGCGGTGAACCGCCATGCCCGACGGCTTGTTGACGGCGAGCAGGAAGTCGTCGCGATAGAGAGTCGGCAGGTCAGGGGGAGCGCTCATCGGCTCCCCCCGATTCTAGCGAGTACGAAGGCTATTCTCTGCGATCGAAAGCTGCCACAGCTTGCTCCGCGTCGGGATAGACATCGAATACGGCAACCAATTGCGCAGAGCTTCGGCCGCCAGGCGGCTACGGCCGCCCGACCAACTGATGAACACCTTCATAGTCTTCCCACCGCATAAATTCTACTTCAGGTCATGAAGTGCTTCCACGAGAGTCGCGTCGGGCAGGTCCGGCTGAGGAATTCAAGGCACGTGCATCGCTTGATAGAAGGCGAGGACGGTGAACACGGTGCCGACCACACCCAGGAGATTCATTCCCCAGAAGAAGGCGCTCCGCACGCCGTGCCGCTGCACCACCAGACTGATGGCTCCGAAGACGAGACAGAGCTGCAGGAAGAAGTTGGCGTAGTTGAAGACGTCCCCTGCTGCGTTGAGGCTCTTCGCCCTGGCTTCCCACTCCTTGGCTCCGGTGACCTCCCCCATTTTGCCGTCCACGTCCTGCACCCAGTTCTCGCGGCCCACGACGGCGGAGCCGAGGAGGATTTCCTTCTTCTCCTTACCGTAGCGCCTGACCTGGCCGTCCAGCTTGTTGATCAGACCCTGGACGGCCGGAAGCTGCTCGGGGCGGATCGAGTCGGCGGCCACCAGCGCCTGCAGGGTGTCGCGCTGGCCCTCGACCAGGGTTTCCTTGATGCCCTTGGACTGATACCAGAGGTAGGCGCCGTTCTTCTCGTTGTGGGCGATCAGCTCATCGCCGCTGAACTTGTCGGCCCCCAGGCTGGCGATGGCCAGCACCGCGGCGAAGACTGCGATGACGACGCCGCAGACGACTTCGAAGCTCTTTCGGCCGTCCTCAGAGACAGGAGTACCTTCGTCGACCATGGAAAACGCTCCCCCCTTTCTTGCCCGCGCGACCTCACCCCCGCCCGGCGCTTCCGCACCGAGCTATAGAGACGTCGCCCTGAGGGCGATTCGCTCCCGAGGAGCGACCTTTCGATAGCCCGGTGCGGAAGCGCCGGGCTTAGGGGTGAAATCGCGCGATGTGCGGCCGATTCTACCGGCGGAAGCGGTTGAATCGCGAGGGGTTGAACGCCGAAAGGATCTGTCCGACCCGCTCTTCGGCAGGCCGGGTCGTGGGATCGACCGTCCGCGGCTGGCCCGCTTCGATCGGCCGGTAGGGCTCGCCGTGAGGACGCCGCGGACCCTTCTTCCGCCGCCGCTTTTGCTGCTGGTGCTGAGGCGGGTAGGGCGATTCCCCGGCACGGTTGCCCCGCTGCTGGTGAGGCGGCGCCTCGCCGGGCCGGTGGCCGCGCGGCTGATGAGCCGGCCGGTCGTGGCGCTCGCCCTGCTGCCGCGTGCGCTCCTCGGCGCGGGCCTTCTCCTCGGCCTCGCGCTGCGCCTTCTTCTCCGCCTTGGCCCGCGCCCGCGCCCGCTCTTCCGCCTTGCGGGCGCGGATGGCCGCGATGCGCTCGGCGATGGGGATCTCGAAGCGCTCGTCCGGCTTGGCCTGATAGTCGAAACCGGCCACCGTCAGGCGAGGCAGCCGCTGGCCCACGGCGCGCTCGATGGCGTGCAGCTCGCCCAGCTCCTGCTCGGAGACGAAGGTGAAGGCATCGCCCACCATCTCGGCGCGGGCCGTGCGGCCGACGCGGTGGATGTAGTCCTCCGGCACGGCGGGCACGTCGAAGTTGATGACGTGCGAGAGGGCTTCGACGTCGATGCCGCGCGCCGCGATGTCGGTGGCCACCAGCACCTGCAAGCCGCCGCCCTTGAAACGGGTGAGCGCGTCCGTGCGCTGCGTCTGGCTGCGGTTGCCGTGGATGCGGTCGCAGGAGACGCCGTGACGCTCCAGGAACTCGGCGAGGCGGTTCGCCCGGTGCTTGGTGCGGGTGAAGACGAGGACGTTCTTGATCTCTCCCCGCCGCAGCAGCTCCACGAGGAGGTACGGCTTCAGCTCTTCGCGCACGGGATAGACCGCCTGCGTGATGCCGGTGGCAGGCGCCGCCTTGCGCTCGACGTTGAGGCTCACGGGATCGCGCAGCAGGTCCTTCGCCAGCTCCACGATGGGCGGCGGCAGAGTGGCCGAGAAGAGGAGGGTCTGCTCTGGCTGCGGCAGGTGCTCGAGCACCCGCCGGATGTCCGGCAGGAAGCCCATGTCGAGCATGCGGTCCGCCTCGTCGAGGACGAGAATCTCGAGCCCGTCGAGCGTAGCGTAGGGATACTGGAAGTGGTCCAGCAGCCGGCCGGGAGTCGCCACCAGGATGTCGACGCCCTTGCGGAACGCCTGCTCCTGGGGACCCATGGCGACGCCGCCAAAGACGGCCGCGCCGGTCAGATCGGTGAAGCGCGCCAGTCCTTCGAGATGCTCGACGATCTGCGCCGCCAGCTCGCGGGTTGGAGCGAGGACGAGAACGCGGGTGGTGCCGCGGGGTCGGTCGATCAGCCGATGGAGGATCGGGAGGAGAAACGCCGCCGTCTTGCCGCTGCCGGTCATGGCACAGGCGAGGACGTCACGGCCTGCGAGGGCCGGGGGAATGGCGTCGTTCTGGATCGGCGTCGGCTGGGTGAAGCCCAGGCTATCGACGCCACGAAGCAGGTCAGGATGAAGGCCGAAATCAGGAAAATTGCTCAAGTTGTCGCAATCCTTCCGAGGGCGCGCACCTCAGCCTGGGGCCAGGCACTGGCGCCACTCGCAGTTTTCCGGCGGTAGAACAGAGAAGAACGGGGACTTGCCGGTGAGGCCGCCGCTCAAAGGCTCGAGAGTCGAGCCGCGTCACATTTTGCTCAATGGCGCTCACCGGGGGCGAGCGAACTTAGGCTGTCACATCTGGACCGATTTGCCAAGCCTCCGGTCGGGGAGCACGGATCCGGGGAGTGAAACGCGTGGTGGAGGAGGGGAATTCCCGGCTCGACCTCACCCCAACCTCTCTCCCAGAGGAGAGGGCTTCGAAATGCGGTTTATTCCCCCCCTCCTTTAGGAGAGGGGGCCAGGGGGTGAGGTCGAGGGGGCAATCTCCGCCCCGCCCGGCGGGCCCGCCAGAACTCCCAGATCGCCGGCAGGAGGGAGATGAAGATGATCAGCACCTCCACCACGAAGAAGTGGTTCTGGACGAACTCGTTCCGCCAGAGGGCGTACCCCGCCAGCGTGCAGAGGAGCACCCACGCCGAGCCGCCGACCACGTTGTAGCTCATGAACCGCCGGTAGCTCATGCTCCCCAGGCCGGCGACAAAGGGCGCCAGGGTGCGGACGACGGGCACAAAACGGGCGATGATGATGGTCTTGCCGCCGTACTTCTCGAAGAACTCGTGCGTGTAGGCCAGGTGCTCGGGCCGGATGATCCGGCGCTTGGCGGCCAGCAAGCGGTGGCCGAGGTAGTGGCCGACCCAGTAATTGACCGTGTCCCCCACGATCGCGGCGGCGATCAGCGAGAGGATCAGAGCGATGAGAGACAACTCACCCCGGCCGGCGAAGACGCCCGCCAGGAAGAGCAGCGAGTCGCCCGGCAGGAACGGCGTCACTACCAATCCGGTCTCGCAAAAGATGACGGCGAAGAGGATCAGGTAGGTCCAGACTCCGTAATCCTGGATGATGGGTCCCAGGTGCTTGTCCAGGTGCAGGACGAACTCGATCGCTTGTTTGAGGAATTCCACAGTGCCCTCAGATCACGGGCGGCCTTGGGGCGGCCTGGAGCGGGGAAGAGTACGGGCTCGACGGGCGGATGTCCAGCGGAGGCGGTGCCTGAGCCGGTCCTCACGGGCACTCTAAAGCCTCTCGGCGCCGGATTCTCGGGCTACGGCGCCAAAATATCGGGGCGGCCGCCCGACGGTTCGTGCCGCGCTGCGGAAGCTTCCGGTCTCACCGCGGAAATTTTGGCGTTCATCGCCGGAATCTTGGGGTCGCCAGATGAAAGCTCCGTCGCGACGGAGGAAAAGGCGGGCAGGGCCGAGGGAGAGACGGCCCTGCCCCGCGGGCAAGGAGGTTACGGGCAGGTCTTGAAGGCCTCGACGTCGCGCAGCGGTCCCGGCGTGCTGCCGGCCGGGTTGAAGTAGGCCCAGGTGCGGCCGGTCTGCGTATCGCGTACCTTGAGTGTGAGCTCGGCGTCGGTGACGGCCGCGAATTCGAGCCAGTAGCGGTCGTTGGCGGCACAGCCGTCGTGCACGTTGATCAGGAGCTGCAGGTCCTCCTGCGGGGAGAGGGCGAAGAGGCCGGAGTTGGGGGCCTCCGCCAGCAGGACGCCCCTGGCCTCCCGGCTCTTCTCGGCCGCCGAGCCGCGCCACTCCACGGTGGCTTCGAACCGGCCGCCGTTCAAGCAGAGGGCGCGCGTCTCATCGCAGGCTTTCACCGGTCCGTCGGTGGCGCCGGCGACGATCCTGGAGAGCTCCGCGGAACCGTCGGCCCCTTCGGCACGGATCCGGTACTGGAAGGTGGAGCCGCCGGGAAGGCCGGAGTCGAGGAAGCTGCCGTCTCCTGGCGCCACCGACGCGATCTCCCGGAAAGCGCCGCCCGGCTGCCGCCGCTCGATGTGGAACGCGCTGGCCGCGGTCGATTCGCCGTTCCAGGTGAGGCGGATCTCGCTCGCCGACTCGCCGGCGGCCTGGAGCTTCGAGGGCGCGTTGACGCTCGCGCTGCAGCCGCCGTCGTCGTCGTGGATGGTCACCGCCGCGCTGACCGTGGCGAGCGCGGCGACCGTGGGCCTGCTGAGCTTGATGGAGAACGCCTCGTCCGGCTCGATGGCGGAGTCGTTCTTGATCGGGATCTCGATCGTCTTCGGCTCGCCGTCGCCGTTCGCCCAGCGCAGGATGCCGGCGCGCGGGAGGAAGTCCTTGCCGGCCTTGGCGGTGCCGTTGGCTGTCGCGAACTTGACGCTCGCCGCGCCGTCGCTGCCGCCCATGCGCTCCACCGTGATGGCGAGAGTCCCGTCGTTCTCATTCACGGTGTAGGAGGTCGAAACGAGCTGGAGCGTTCCCGGCCCTTCGCCGCCGCCCCCCGAGGTGTCGCGGACGATGACGGTGCCGCGCATGCCGCCGGTGAGGCTGCCATGGACCTGACAGTAGTAGCCGTAGGTGCCCGGCGTGGTGAAGGTCCGCTGGAAGGTGCCGCTGGTTGCCGGCGAACCGCTGGTGAACGTTCCGTCGTCGGCCTTGACGTTGTGGGAGGAGGTCGCGTTCCACGTCCAGCACACCGGCTGGCCGGCGTCGACGGTGATCGTAGCGGGGGAGAAAGAGGTAGCGCTGCCGCCGATGGTGATCTTGGCGGTGACTCCCGGGCAGCCCTCCTGAACGTTGGGATCGCCGCCGCCCGGCTCGGGGTCATAGTCGACCTTGGTGTTCATGGTGTGATGCTGGCCCCAGGCGGAGGCGGTGAGCAGCAAGCCGAGCGCGAGCGCCGGCAGGGTGGATCGGCGACTTCTCATGGGTTCCTCCTCGAAACGCGCGGCGGCTCCGGCCAGAGGGGAGCGCGGCGATGAACTGCTTGTGAGTGCCCGGGTCAGGTGGGATGGTTCAAAGGGCTTCGCTCACGATCGATCCGTCGCGGAGCCTCGCTTGGGCCGGCGGACGGTCCTCACTTTCCCGCTTCTTCCTCCTCCGCAGAAGAACTGATCGCCGCCATCGGACTCAAGCCCCGAAACGCCCATTCCGGGCGGCATCTCGAGCAGCTCCAGGACCTCTCCCGTTCGAGGATCGACTCGCCTCAAATCGCTCTCGTCACCTTCCCAGGTGGCGTGCCAGAGCTCTCCGTCGATCCAGGTGACCCCGGTGACGAAGCGGTTGGACTCGATCGTGCGAAGAATCGCCCC
>DASYTJ010000146.1:0-5571 GCA_036002325.1 Thermoanaerobaculia bacterium
GCCAACGATGATCTCGTTGATCAGCTCACCGGGGCGCAGGAGGAAACGGCTGTGGATGGTGCGGCAGGTGACCTCGACGAGGGCGCCGCCAGCGGGGATGAAGCGGAGGGGTCTGCTCATGCCCCCTGAAGACGGAAAAATGGACGGCTTCTTACAAACCCTTATCAGGCTTGAGTTTCTGAGTGGGCTTTTGGTTCATTTCGACAGTTTTAGAAAGATCAGAAGAGCTTCGGATCTGCCCAAGAGGCACTCTCTTCCTGGCTCACTCTCTGTTCCCTCTCTGTTCGCCTGGCACCTCTTCCGGGGATTGACCCGTCGAGGCAGTAGGTGTAGAATTCTATGATACATAGAATGAATGACATGCGCCTCTTTGCTGGACCTTGGAGATTCCATGACGCCAGGCGCGCAGCTTAAGGTTGGGCCGACGAGATCAAGTGAGTGCTGGAGACTTCATCAGCTATGGTCAACTATGGTCAACGCAAGGGCGAGTGCGAAGTGGCGGACACTTTTGCGCGTTGGTTTGCGGAACGGAGGCCCTACGTGCGCGCCGTCCGACCTACGCTTCTCCTCGTCTTCCTGACCGCACAGTCGACGGCGGCCATCGCCGCCGCTCCGGACCGCGCGTACCAGGTCGCCGACATCGCCCCGAACGCGCCGGCCCAGAACCAGGGCGGCTGGGTGTACCCGAGCTTTTTCCAGCCGGTGACCGATGGCGACGTCTTCCTCGCTCCGGCCGGCACGGGGTCTCCGAGCATCTGGCGAACCGACGGCACGCCGGATGGGACTCGACCCGTGGTCGCGGGTGCCACGATCGGCAACGGCGCGCTGATCGGCAGCAACGGTCAGCGCGCCTACTTCGCGGCCTCGGAGTCGAGGGGCACCACCGCGCTCTGGGCGACGGACGGGACTCCAGGCGGCACGGTGTTGCTGAAGGCCGGCCTCGAATTCCCTTACGACCCCGGCTCCTTCGAGCCCGACACAGCCGTGCTGGAGGGCCGCCTCTACTTCCACGATTGCGCCCCCCGGCCATCCACCGCGTGCGATCTCTGGATGTCCGACGGCACCGTCGAGGGAACGCGCAAGCTCGCCGAGCTTGGCCGCCGCGCGACGCGGCTGACCGGCTCTGCCGGCGTCGTCTACTTCCTCGCTTCGGCCGTGGACGACTCTCACCCGGCACTCTGGAGGACCGACGGCACCCCGGACGGCACGATCTCTCTGCGGACCTTCAGCAGTGTTGGGCCCACGAACGACGTCGCCTCGGTTGGCGGACGAGCCCTCGTCGTGGCCGAAGGGAAGCTATGGGTCAGTAACGGAACTGCCGTCGATTCGATTGCCACGTTGGGCAGCCAGGAGTACATCAACTTCGGGGGCGCGGCCGTCGAAGGGGGAACGCTCTACTTCCTGGCTCGGCCGAGCAACGGCGGCACCACCCTCACCGTATGGCGCAGCGACGGCACCCCGGCAGGCACGTCGACGGTGCTGAGCACGTCGGTTGCCTTCAGCCCGTCGATGCCGTACCCGTGGGTACAGCAACATGGCTCGCGTGTCTACTACTTGATGCCCGGGCCACAGGGCCACGAGCCCTACGCCCTCTGGTCGAGTGGCGCTGGCGGTCAAGGCGCGCAGCCGGTGACGTGCGGCGGCTGCTCGTCGATACCATATCCTGGCTGGATCCTCGTTTCAGGCGGTAAGCTGCTCTTCCCGGCAGTCTCGGGCTACGTTCACACCCTCTGGGCGGTCGACTCGGCGCACGTCCCGCGCGCCGTGGCGCCGTATTGCACGGGCTACTGCCGAACGGACGCCGCCGTTGTAGTCGATGCCGGGGCCATGTTCCCGGTGTCGGCGACGTTGGGGGGCTATGAGCTGTGGGTGACGGACGGGAGCGCAGCCGGCACCCGGTCGGTGGGCTCGTTCAAGTTCTTCGCCAGTCTGTACGTTTCGACGAACCTGGACGGTGTTCTGTTCGCGGCGTCGCCTGAGCCGTTCCGAGAGACCAACCTCTGGGTGAGCCGAGGAACTCCACAGAGCACCGTGCCGCTGACGGCCGTGGAGGGTGACGGCTCCGAGCCGCGAGAGCTGCGGCGAGCCGGGGATCGCGTCGCTTTCCTGGCGTGCAGGGAGCCGCAGGGGCTGTGGGGAGCGGGAGCGCTCGAGGCCGAGCTCGTGAAGGAGGGCTACGTCGACTGCTTCTCCACCAGCGGCTTCCAGCCTTTCGTGAGCGCGGGCGAAAGCGCGTTCTTCGGACAGTCCGAAGTCTGGGCGACCGATGGCACCGCAGCCTCCACGCGGAAGGTGTGGGACAACGGCGCTGACAGCAGTTTCGTGCACGACATGGCCGCGTTCGGGGCTGACCTCGTCTTCTGGACCTCTCGCGTGGTCGCCGACCAGCGGATGACCAGTCTCTGGCGCAGCGACGGCACGGCCGCCGGCACCACGAGATCCCTCGATCTGCCGCCCGGCGTGGGACCGGTCGTGGGCTCCACCACACTCGGTGGGGAGCTCTACTTTCGGGCCCAATCGCCGTATCTGCAGGTCTGGCGGACCGATGGCACCACGGGAGGAACGCGACGTCTCACCGACGAGCCGATCGGCGAGTTCCTCCAGGATCCCGAGTTCACGCGCGTGGGGAGTTTCGTCTACTTCACCGGCGACCATGGCATCTGGCGCACGAACGGAGCGGCGGCGGGCACCATCTTGGCGATCCCCGGCCCGCAGGACGACAACCCGAACGGGATTGACCGCTTGAGCTGGCTGCACGAACAGGGCGGCGCGCTTCTCTTCATGCGCAGGGAAAACGGCGTGTCCACTCTCTGGCGCACGCAGGGCACTCCCGCCTCCACGCAACAGATCGCAGCGTTGAGGGCGACCACCGGGCCTCCGCGGTCGGCGGCCTCCTTCGGCGGCCATCTCTACTTCGCCGCCGACGATGGCGCGCACGGCGTCGAGCTCTGGCGAACTGACGGCACCGCCGCCGGCACGATACTGGTTCGCGACATCGGGCTGGGGCCGATCTCCGGCAACCCGCGTGAGCTGGTCGTCGCCAAGGGCAAGCTGTACTTCACCGCTGCCGACACCCTCACCGGCAGGGAGCTCTGGGTCTCGGATGGCAGCGCTGGCGGGACGCGCATGGTGCAGGACATCGCCTCGCATGCTGCCTCGTCCTCGCCCGCTGATCTCACCGTCGTGGGGGACCTCCTCTACTTCTCGGCCGACGATGCGGTGACCGGGCGCGAGCTCTGGGCGCTGCCGCTCGGCGGACATCCGGCGCCCTTTGCCACTTGGCTGACCACGGCGGCGCTTCCTGGCTACCGCTTCCAAGTGCGCATCGGCGGCGACCGCGAGGGAGCCCGGGAGACCAACTGCCCGCGCGAGACGCTCTGCGTGTCGGGGGCCAAGCCCGGTCGGTCCGAGGTCCTCGTGCGGGTGATCGGGCCGCGGCCCAACGGCTATCTGTGGCCGCACATGGTGAAGTTCACGGTGGCGCAAGTCGAGGTGTGGATCGAGCAGACGAGCAGCGGCGAGGTGCAGTACTACGAGCTCGCGGCAGCCCCTCCCGATGCCGGTGTCCTCGACGGGCTCTTCGATCGGCTGGGTTTCCTACCGGGGCCGGCCACCTCCGAGGCGGCGTTCACCGACGCAGCGGTCGGGCCGCCGCCGCCGAGTGCGACGTGGCTGACGACGGCCAGATTGCCGGGATTCCGGTTCCAGGTGCAGATCGGCGGCAACCGCACCGGGGTGATCGAGAGCGACTGCCTCGCGGAAACGCTCTGCGTCTCGGGAGCGGTCGCCGGCCGCTCGGAGGTGTTCGTGCGGATCATCGGCCCACGGCCGAACGGTTACCTGTGGCCCAACGTCGTGAAGTTCACGACGAGCCGCATCCAGGTCTGGATCGAGCAGAAGAAGACAGGCCAGGTGCAGTATTACGACCTGCCGGCGGCGAACCCTGACGCGGGCATCCTCGTCGGACTGTTCGATCGCACCGCGTTCCGACCGTAACATCGCGCCCGGCGGGAGGAGTGGTGCCGCAGAAATAGGTTCCAAGAGGGGCGGAACCACAAGAGCAGCCGCCGGTAAACATAGGCCAGATCTCGTCGAAGCTCAATGTTGCAACGCCTCAACAAACTCAGTTGCTTACTCAAGCTCTTTCAATCTGATAGGGTAGCAGATCAGGCGAGAAAGCCATGGAATCCGGAGTTCGAAGTTGGGCAACGCCGCCGAACCCAGGCTGCTCCAGCGGACCGAAAAGCTCCGCTTTCCGGCCGGTGAGCAGCGAATCCGTTGGGCGGCGCGGCATACATTAGAGGAAGCTCCAACATGAAGAAGCTCGCATCGGCAATCTTCGTGGCCGTCTCGCTGGTGATCCCAGCAACTGCAGGCGCACAAATCTATGTACCGGTCGCTCCTACCACGGGCGCAAACAAGCAGGAAATCTACTTAACCAACCTACGGGCTAGGCCAACGTTCTTCTTCTCCAAAGTCTATTATCCGGACCGCCGTCCTCAAGAGTTTGGGCGATTCGATCTTCAACCTAAGCAGACCGTTATCGAAGAACTCGCCGGAACCCCAGGCGCCTTCAAAGTGATCGACTCCGCATCGCCTGCTGTGGTCGCGAGTTCGCGGTTGACTGGTCCTGAAGACGTTCCCTCCCGCCGTCTGCCAGTCTTTACGTCACGCGATGTCGTGCAAGCTAGAAAGAAGGCCATTTTCCAATTCTTTCCGCTGACCGATCCGCACGCGTCTGTAGCATTCGTTGTCCTCTCCGTCTTCGGCCTCACCTCGCACTGCTCGCTCGCGCTTAGCAATGACCACGGCCCTATCGACACCACAAAGTTCACGGTCCCGGAGGTCACCGCCTTGGCAGTGGTCCAACTGACCGAAACTCCGCGCTTCTTCTTCGCGGAAGTGAGTTGTAATCGGCCTTTCTTGGTGTTTGCCTACCAGGGAGCCGCGCCAACGGCCGAGATTGTGGGGCCGTCGGCGGTCCAGTAGCCAACGCGCCAGGGAGGTCCGGGAAGGACGGCTGTTCGAAGAGGCGCAATACCGGAAGGTGGGGTAGGCTATAGCCCCGCGTGGCGATCCGGGAGGACAGCGCGCGATTCTCTGAGCGCAGTCTCCACTCGTCGAAAGGAACATCGCGATGTCTCGCAGAAATAGGTTCCAGGCGAATAGAGAAGCTACGTCGCCGACCGCAACGATGGCGTGGCCGAGGTTTTCGACTGGTACTTCACCTCCGGGGACGTCGAAATCGACACCGGAGGGTCGGACCCGACACCCCAGAAATAGGTTCCAGGCGAATAGAGAAAGAATGAAGACGGTTCGACCTCTCAGGTAGCGCCGATCCCGCTCAATCAGCTGCCGCAGGCCTCGAATCGTGGTTTCAGAAGGGGTTGACGGGCACGCAGAGCGGTTCAAATCGGTTCTTTCGACGAGAAATCTGGCTAGCAGGCACACCTCTCCCATCTTCCGAGACATCGAGCGCTCAAGTTGGCAGGCGGAAGCGACTCAAAGCACCTTATCCCGGTACGAATGGCAGGGCCGGCGGGAAGCTTCCGGCTGGGAACGGTGCTGTCC
>DASYTJ010000147.1:0-3319 GCA_036002325.1 Thermoanaerobaculia bacterium
AGTAGCCTCCCGTCACCCTTCACAGGGCCACAAGGAAGGCCGTCCCATGACGAACACGAAGCTGTTCGTAGGGAACATTCCGTACTCCACCACCGAGCAGGACCTGAAGGCCCTCTTCGAGCGCTCCGGAGCGAAGGTCGCGAGTGTTCGCGTGATCACCGACTTCGATACCGGGCGGTCCAAGGGTTACGCTTTCGTGGAGATGGCGACGGGCGACGAGGCCGAGAAGGCCATCAAGGACCTCAACAACTTCAACCTCAACGGCCGGAGCATCGTCGTAAACGAGGCGCGGCCCCGCGCGGGCGGCGGCGGGGGCGGGGGCGAAGCCGGCCGGCGGCGCTAGGCGAAAATCAGGCGAAATCCCGGACCTCCCCTGCCCGGTCCTCGATCTATGCTCGTTGCCTGGAGAGAACGACCGTGCTGATCCTCGAGGCCGCCGCCGCCGTGCTCCTCACCCTGGCCAGCGTGCTCGTGATCGTGGCCGTCATCGCCGCCGACCGGTGGCATGACCCCGGCCGGCGGGACGAGCCCGCGGAATCGGCGCCGCCGTGGCGCAAGGCGGCCTGAGCGCCGCGACCAAGGGCTGCCCGAAGTGTGGCGAGGAGAAGCGTCTGGCCGCCTTCGGCGTGCGCTGGCGCAGCCCATCGGGGCGCAAGTCGTGGTGTCGGCCGTGTGAGACTCACCGCGAGAAGGAGCGCCATCGGGAACGAACCGCCGCTGGACTCTGCCGGGAGTGCGGCCGCGCGCCGCAAGCGAAGCCGGCCATCTTCTGCGCCGCCTGCCTGAGCCGTCAGGCGGCTAAGCGCGCCGCTCGCCGGCAAGCCGGCCGCTGCGCCGGATGCGGAGCGCAGGCGTCCGACGGCCGCGTGAGGTGCGGCTCATGCCTTGCCAAGGCACGCGTTACGCACCTCGTCTCACGAGCGGGTCTTTCCCAGATGACGTACCTCGAAATGCTGGAGGCTCACCAGGGTCGCTGCGCCATTTGCCGTGAAGCATGCGGCACCGGCCGTCACCTCGCTGTCGATCATGACCACTCAAGTGGCCGCATCCGCGGGCTCCTGTGCTTCCGCTGCAATACCAGCCTCGCGCGGTACGAACGGTATGCCCAGCAATTCGCCGATTATCTGGCGGGTGATAAGATCAAAGTTGCCGTGACCCCGTGATGCAGAGGCCCAGCATTGGAGATTTTCAATCTCCCTACGCGGGTTCGAATCCCGCCGGGGTCGCCACGCCCGACGCACACCTCGCCCCTCCGCGGCGCAGCATCGCAGCCCTAGTGGGCCGCGAGGCAGGCGGCCTACGTCAGAAGGCTTTCTTCACCGGCGGATAGGGGCCGGGACCATCCATCGCGGTGACCTCCCCCGAATCGTCGATCGCCGACGGCGTGGCGCTCGCGGTGTTCTCGCTCCACTCTCTCCGCAGCTCGAAACCGTCGAACGCAGCAAGAGCGAGCACCCCGGCCAGAAGAACGGCCAAGAATCGGTGCGTCATCGTGCCTCCTCAGGACTGGTCCTGTAGGAAGTGTATACCCTGCAAGCGATTTGACATAATCTGCATTCCGAGCCATGCTAAGGGCCATAAATCCCTGGCCGGCGCCCGAGAACAGGACGCGAGCATGGATGAGACCCTGGCGCTTCTGGTAGCCGACAACCCCCGCCGTCAGGCGGGGCGGCTCCTCGACCATGTCGCCACGCGGTGCAAGGCCAAGGCCGCGGCGGTCGTCACGGTCGCGGGCGACGACCTGGCGAGTTTTGCCGGAGAAGTGCCCCTATCCAGCCTCACCGCGCTGCATCGGCTCTGGAGAGCCGAGGAAAGGGAGCTCCGAGCCGGGCGGCCCCTGACCGGCAGCGGCTACAGTGTTCTACCCCTCATGGACGGTAAAGAGCTGACTGGTCTGCTTTTCGTCGAGGGCGGGGCCACGCTGGAGATGAGGAACACGGCCGTGATCGCACTGGCCGCCGCCCTGAAGGCCGCCCGCGAGCACCTGGCCCGCCCGGAGGCCAGGGGGGAGGCGGAGGCGGTTGCCGGCGCCGAGATCGAGCGGCGGAGGCTGGTGGCCGCCCTGGACCGCCATGAGTGGAACATCGCGCGCGTCGCCAGGCTCGCCGGCGTCACCCGGCGCACGATCTACCTGCGCCTGAAGAGGTACGACATCGACCGCCAGAGGGTGCCGAAGACCCTCAAGCCCTGCCCGCCGCTAGAGGGAGCGTGATGTCGAGCGCCCTGCAGCTCGCGATAACCCTGGCCGGGGAGATCGGCTTGGCCCTCGTCATCGTCGGGGTATTGCGCCGTGGTCTGCACCGCCTGTGCTGGTCGTTCCTCGTGTACCTTCTGGCCGTCCTCATCTACGGTTCGATTGGGCTCGCCGGGATGATGTTCTACGACGTCCCGAGCCTCGAGTGGCCGCAGTGGTTCTGGAGCTGGGAGTTCTGGCACTTCCAGCAGACGGCCCTCGAGATGGTGAAGCTGGCCGTCGCCGTGGAGTTGGGCATCCGGGTGGTCGCCGCCTTCCCCGGCACCTGGCGGCTCGCGCGTACGCTGCTCAGCGCCGCCCTGCTCACGACGACGGCCGCCGTCACGTTCGGCGATGCGCCGCAGCACCCGCTCCTGGCGACGGGTACCATCTGGCTCTTCGCGGCGGTCAGCCTGGTCGTCATCGTCTTCAACCTGCCCGTCCACGCGTGGTACCGCGCCCTGGTCGCCGGTTTCGTTCCGTACCTCTTTGTCTTCTCAACCTTGCAGAGCATCCTGACCCGCCGTGGTTACGAGCTGGCCACGACGCTCGGGAGCATCGACCAGGTGGCCTATCTAGCGCTCGTGGGCTGGTGGATCTACGCCGCCTGGAGAGTCGAGGAGAGCGTCGCGGACATCTCCCCGGCGGTCCTGCGCCGTCTCGGTCTCGCGCGAGCCTGAGTCGATGTTCTTCTGGATCCTTGGCTCACTCGGGTTTGTCTGCGTGGCGCTCGTGATCGGCCAGGCGGCACGCTACCGGCACGAGCGCACCGTCAAGCAATGGGATCAGCTGCTCTCTCCGGGCATGCGGTTCGCCGTGCAGTCGCTCGAGCTCGAGGTCCAGACCGACGCGGCGATGGCCGACAGCGGTTTCCACGGGGCGCAGCAGGCCCGGGACCGGCAGGACCTGGCCGAGGCCATCCGCCTCCTCGAGCTGTCGTCCCGGGCCGTCGAGGATGCCACTCCCAACCGGCTGAGGCGTCTGCGCGCGATGGCGGTGCTCATAAGGATGGCGGCCGCGCTGGTGCCCGTCCGTCCTCTGCGCATGCGCGACTACCACCTGCGCGAGCTGATCGCCGTGGTGGGC
>DASYTJ010000148.1:0-63309 GCA_036002325.1 Thermoanaerobaculia bacterium
TCCCGGTAGGACACCGTGCACCTCCTGCTTTCCGCAAGAGGGACGGCCTACCACAAAGGGTGGTCCCATACGTGGCTAAACCTGGTCCCTAGCTCTGGCTAAACCCTGCTTCAGGTGGGGGCATCCTCGTGGCTAATGACACCGGGGGAGCTTTTTCCCCGCGCGGGGGGAATTTTCCCCCGTCGGGGGGAGGGCTCTCCCCGCGCGAGGGCGATTCTCCCCCTCCGAGGGGGAGAGACCTCCCCTAAAAGGGGGCGACGCTCACCCGGTGGGGGCAACATTCCCCCGCCTGGGGGACGCTCTCCCCCGCGTGGGGGAAACTTCTCCCCGGGTCGGGGGACTCCTTCCCCCGGCGGGGGGAGGATCTCCCCCGCCGGGGGAAAAACTCCGACGCGCCTGGAGGCAAGCCGGCTCCCGGAGAGAAGAACCATCCCCCGATTTCTGCTCGATGAACCTGTAGCGTTCCTTCTGTAGATCGATCTGCACGCTTGTGCCCCTGCGCGGCAAACTGTAGACTGCCACCATGACGACTTCCGACAAGGCAGCCATGGATCATGTGGACAAGGCCGAGGCGCGGCGTCTCTTGAATCTGCTGGACACCTACATGCGGATGCTCGGCACCTCCCGGCGCGAGGCCGAGCGCCGCCTGGGCTTCAAGCACAGCGCCGTCTCCCGCCTCTTCAAGGGCCATATCGAGCCCAAGCTGGAGCTGATTCTCGGAATCGTGCGGGTGATCGGGCTGGAGTACAGCGAGTTTTTCGCTTTAGCCTACCCCGAGGGACGGACCTTCGAGCCCCGGAGCGAATCGGGCCGCTATCTCCACGGGATGCTCCAGGATCTCTATCCCGCAGCCTTCCGCGCCACTTCGCCCGCCGAAGGCCGGCCCGCGTCACGTCAGCCGGCGGCCCCCGAGCTGGCTACGGATCGGGATGAGATGCTGCGAGAGGTCGAGGAGCGCGTCCGCAAGCTTTTCGAGAAAGCAGAGGCCGAGATGGCGGCAGGGACGTTCCAGAGACAGAAAAAGGCGAGCTGAGGGCAGCCCGCCCCCCAAGAAACTCGACGTAAAGCTTTGCGGCTACCAGTGGTCGCTTGTGTCTAGCGCCGAAATCCAGGAAGACACGGCGGGGCTTCAAGCCCCGCCGTGGGAAGCTTGCTCACTGGACTCACGGCGCGACGACGAAGAAGACATCCCACGTCAGCACCGGGTGCGCTATGCCGCGGCGATTCTCCTTCCATGCCCTGCCTAGGAACCTGAATTCGTTGCCGTAGCGGTCCGTGCGCCGGCTGCTCTTGTAGTCCAGATCTATTTGTACGATGCCTGTCTCAGGAAGCGTGTGCAGCTCCTCGGGTTGGGAAATCCCGTCGTGATTCAGGTCCGTCCACAGCCGTAGGGAGCTGAAGGCCTCATCGGCTGCGGTAAGGGCGCCATCCTGGTCCCCTCCGGCTCCGAGGGAGTCGAACTCGGCGAGAGCCTCATAGCCGTTCGCCGCGCGGCTGCCGTCGGCAAGGCGCGTCACGTTGCCGAACAGCTCGCCGCCGTCATCGATCGTGCCGTTGCCGTTGCGGTTCAGCGCGAGTATGCCCTCGCTTCGGTCCGTCCAAGACATCAGCTCCGGCGTACCGTCGGCGTCGATGTCGAACCACACGGGATCGTCGATGCCAGTGAGATGAAATCCGTCGTTCTCGAGGTCAACCAGAATCGGCGAGCACCCGTAGGCGTCGCACCAGGGGTCATTGGGTGCGTCTTCATGCCAGGTGTGCCACATCTGGTCGGCGAGCGAGCAGTCGTCACCCTGGACGGACCTTGTACCGCCCATATTGCGGGCTCCCATGATATGGCCAAAGCACTGACCGTAAGGGTCAGGAGCCTCGTCTAGACCCATGAGATGTCCGAACTCGTGGGCTAATACGTCGGAGATTGGCTCGCAGGTAGTTCCGTTGCTACTATGAGTCCAAACAGTGACCTGAGAGCTTACAACTTCCCCGTTCTGAACACTCGTTTCGGTAAAGCCGCAACTCCCCGTCGGACTTGTTGAATTTCCATCAATTTTCACGACGCTGATAGGGATCCCGCCGGTGCCTCCGATTTGAAACGTGGGGATCTGGTCAAGGTAACCTGGGCACCCCCAATAACCGATCGCGGTCTGAAGCTCAGAAGTGGTGAACTCCGTCGCGGTGAGCGTGAAGATGTTGCCATTGGAAGGTGGAAAGCCAGACAGAGCGACAGAGCAATCGATAGCCACCAGCGCGTGTCCGAAGAAGATCGTGCTTAGTACTATAAGGGCGGTTGGAGGAAAACTGTTACGCACACTCATCGAGCACCTCCCTGCGATTCGAGAGGAGCTCTGGACCGAAGACGATTCAGGATTTCGTCCAGGGTGCGCACATTCTTGAGGTCCGCGGTGTCTCTGAGGAGGAAAGGGAGATAAACGGAGCCGTTCCGACTCTGGAAGAAGATCTGGTCCAGGTGGGGAACATAAAGAATCTGATCTCTGTCCACAGGGCCGGTGTAATCAAAAAAGAGGATCTCGTCACCAGGGTGCGGCTCAAAGCCCTTCTTGGCGTTGCAGAAGTAATAAGGACCAATCCGGAATCGGGCCACGGGGTAATCGATATAGAAGGGCGACTTCGGACTTGGACCCTTGATCACCTCTGAAACCTCTATCTCAAGGAGGGAAGATGGAGAGCCGAAGCTAAAGCCGAGATCAACGGAACGCACGGCTCCCCGAACGATCGATTTGGAGTAAGTCGCCAAATCCGCAAGAGTGCCACGGAGTCCTCCTCCTCCTCGGTCGTCCGTCACCAACGTCGATGATTTGCATTCCGAAGCGGGGATGACAGCAACGGAAGGCTTTCCCCCTGCTTCGGACTTCTCAATGGCATTGCCTTCTCCGAGAACCTGGCGCTGCCGCTCCACTTCCTTCTGAAGGAAGGGGCTGTCGATCAGATCGAGATTGATGATCTTTTGCGAGTCCGTCACGGCCTTTGCCGAAATCCAGAGTGGTGGGCCTTGCAGCCGCTCTACCTTCGGCTCGAGGATTGAAGGTGCCTGGGCAAGCAGTGGCATTCCCGAGAGGAGAACAGCTGCTAAGGAGACGACAAACCGGTAGGTTGATCTCATGAATACTCCTTCCTGAAGCCGTATTCGGCGGCCGTCATTCCAGCACTCCTGTAAGTATAAGTGGGAAGCGGCAGAACGAAACGTGTCAGGGAAGTGAAATCCTGCCCCGCCTCACTCCTCGAACCGCGCCCCCTGATCGTGCTGCGCGCGGAAGAGGAAGCGCAGCACCCGCCGCGCCAGATCGGCTGTAACCTTTTCGCCCTCGGCGGCTTCGTGGAAGAGACGCAGGGCGGCCAGGGCCTCTCGATGAACCCCGTTCGCCTCGAAGACCCGCACCAGCTCGGCGGCCAGCGCCTTCACCTCGGCCGCCCGGCCCTCCTCCAGCAGCAGCACCGCTTCCTCCAGCAGCGCCAGGGCCGCGTCGTAGGTCATCTTCCGCCGCTCGAACTCCTGCCGCGCTTCCTCTAGGAGAAGGAGCGCCTCGCGGCGCCGGCCCAGGCCCGCGGCGATGCGCCCCTCCAGCCACGTGACTCGCGGCATCTCGTTGGCGTCGCCCCGCTCGGCGGCCAGTTCGCGCACTCCCTGCAGCAGGCCCTTCGCTTCCCGGTAGCGGCCCAGGTGGGTGTAGACCACGGCGAGATTGCCCTTGGCCATATAGAGGAGGCGCGCGTCGCCGGCGCGCTCCGCGAGGGGGAGCGCCTCCCGCAGGGTCTCGGCGGCCCGCTCATACTCGCCCATCACCTCCAGGGTGAACCCTTTCTTGACCAGGACGTGCTCCCGTCGGTGCCCCACGGCCCAGGCCTTCTCCAGGAGGTCCAGCGCCTGCGCCGGCCATCGCTGCGCCCGGCGCAGGGAGGCTTCCAGCTCCCACAGCCTTCCCGGGTCGAGCACGCCGTAGGGGTCTGCGCCCGCCAGCCACAAGAGCTCGGCCTCGGCGAAGGCGATGGAGGCCTCGTTCAGCTCGCCCGACACGCGCAAGAGGTTGGCGGCGTGGGCCGCCACGTAGCCTTGTAAGCGGGAGCGGAATTCCTCCGGCCCGCGCACCCGATTGGCGATCTCGCGGGCCAGGCTCACCCACGCCGCCGCGGTGTCGAGGTCCTGCGAAGCCGCCTCCTCCGAGGCCGCACAGGCCCGCTCGCAGACCGCCCACGACTGGTATTCCTCAGCGGCGCGGACGATGGCCGGCCTTACCTCCCCCGGCTCCGCGGCCAGCCGCCGGAAGAGCACCTCCGCTCCCTCGCGGTCCCCGGGCCGGGGGAGGCTCTCGGGGAGCGGCAGGGTGAGGAGGCGCTGGCAGGCCGCCTCGATCTGGAGCCGCAGCTCGGCCATCGTGCGGTCGAGCGGGTCCGCGGACTGCGCGCTCCACCGCTGGCGGGCGCGCCGCATCGTGTCAACCAGATGGAGGAGCAAGTCGCCGTCCGTCACCTCGATCCCGGCGCTCTCGGCCATCGGCTCCAGGAACGCGGGGTCCGGCTCCACGTCGCCGTTCTCGATCTGGGTGAGGAGGGTCCGGAAAACGCCCAGATTATGGGCCGCCTCCTCCTGGTTCTCGCCGGAGAGGGCGCGAAACAGACGCATCAGCCGCTGCTCGCGAATCATGGTTCGTCTCATCCCTGGCTCCTGGACAGAAAAAGTGTAAAACTTCACTCATCGGCCCCGCCGCCGCACCTATGATCAGGAGCGCGGACCGCGCGAACCAGGGAGGTTCGCGGCCGGGCGCCGCACCGGAGGTCCTCCCCATGCGCCGCACTCTCGTTGCCGTGGCCCTCGCCGCGTCGCTCGCGGCCCCCGCCGGACCCTTCGAACGGCTGTGGAGCTTCCTCTCCGCCCTCTGGGACACCGCGCCCGACGCTCCGGCCCCTTCGCCACAAACCAAAGAGGGCTGCGGCTTCGATCCCAGCGGCCAGTGCAAGATCGGTCCACCGCCGCCGCAGCTCCGGGAAGGCTGCGGCTTTGACCCCGACGGCGGGTGCGGCGACCCGGGCTCATGACCCGAAGCGAAGCGTCCGGTCGTGACGGGCGCGGAAAAGAAAACGGAGGATCTGGCGGGTCTGCTCGACCGTGGCCTCCGCGCGCTCGACGGCCTCATGGAAGAGCCGCAGGGCGGCCAGGGCCTCGCGGTGGACCCCGTTGCCCTTGAAGACCGCCGCCAGCTCGCAGGCCAGCGGCTGAACCTCGGCCGACCGGCCCTCCTCCAGAAGCAGCGCCGCCTCCTCCAGCAGGGCCAGGGCCGCGTCATAGAGCATCCTGCGGCGCTGGAATTCCTGCCGCGCTTCGGCCAGCAGACGGCAGGCCTCCCGCGGCCTCCTCAGGCCCGCCAGAATGCGCCCCTCCAGCCACCGGACGCGGGGCAGCTCGTTGCCGTCGCCGCGCTCCGTGGCCAGCTCGCGGATTTGCGGCAGGAGCGCCGCCGCCGCGTCGAAGTAGCCGAGATGCGTGTAGACGACGGCGAGATTGCCTTTCGCCATGTAGAGCAGGCGCGGATCGCCGGTGCGCTCGACCAGGGGCAGTGCCTCCAGGAGGGCCTCGGTGGCGCCGCTGTAGTCGCCCATCACCTCCAGGGTGAACCCTTTCTTGACCAGGATTCGCTCCGGGAAGCGCCCCACGGTCCGTGCCTCCTGGAGCAGGGCGAGGGACTCGTCCAGCCGGCGCTGCGCCCGGCGCAGGGAGGCCTTGAGGTCGAGGATGCGTCCCGGGTCGAGCACGGCGTTCGGGTCCGACCCCGCGAGCCAGAGGCGCTCGGCCTCGGTGAAGGCGGTGTCCGCCGCGTTCAAGTCGCCGGCCACGCGCACGATGTTGGCGCCGTGGGCGGCGGCATAGCCTCTGAGGCGGGTGCGGAATCCCTCGGGCCCGCGGACCCGCTCCGCGATGTCCGCGGCGAGCCGTGCCCAGGCTGCTGCCGTATCGAGGTCGCGCGAGGCCGCCTCCTCTGAGGCCGCGCAGACCCGCTCGCAGAGAGCCCAGGTCTGGAACGGCTCGGAGGCGCGAATGACGGCCGGCCGCGCCTCGATGGCCTCGGCCTGCAGGCGAGCGAAGAGCACCTCGGCCCAGCGGCGGGCGGGTGCCAGGTCCCAGCGCGACGGGTAGCCTTCCGCGGGGAATTCCTTGGCGTTGACCAGGAAGCGGCCGAAGCCCTCGCGCAGCCGGCGGGCGATGGCCAGGATCTCCATCTCGATCGCGGCGCGCTCCTCGGGCGTCAGGTCGCTCGCCTCATCCTCCAGGGCGCGGAGGGCCTCGACGCAGGCCCTGACGAGCGGCTCCGCGGCGTCCGGGATCGGCCCGATGCCTTGGAGGATCTCCTCGTAGACGTCGTCGGGGATCTCCTTGCGGCGGTCCCCGGACAGATACCTGGAGACGTAGTACGGCTCCTTGCCGATTTCGGCGCTGATCACCTTGTGAGAGCGGCCGTAGAGGGCGGCCAGAGCGGACAAGGTCGCCTGCTTGACCGTGCCCTTGAGCATGAGCCGAGCCATCGCCATGTGAGCGTCTTCCAAAACGCTGAGTACCCGCCGGGGCGCGGGCGCGACAGGCTTGGGCCGCGTTGCTGGTCCGGGCAACCTCTTTCCTCTCACGGCGTCAAGTCTCCTCTTGCACGCTGTCGCTGCAAACTTTAGTCAATTCTCTGTCAAGGATAACAGAGCTGCAATGGATGCGGAAAATTCCCGTGAGAGGGGAGGATCGCCAGCGCGACCCGAGGGGGGGAGAGGAGGTTGAAGTTTTCGCTTGGAGGGCCGGGGAGAGTCGGCCCGGCGGGAGGGGCCGTGGGCTCCGCGGTCCCTCCCATGTTTTCTCCCATGGGAGGTCTCGAGATGACCGCGACGTTCGAGCAACAGGTGTTCGGAGCGATGAGCGAGAAGGAGTGGGAGGGCTACAGCGCCGCGTTGCAGGCGATCGCCCGGCGCTATGGAGATCTGCCGCACGGGGAGGCCGACGCCCGCCGCCGGGAAGATCTGATGGCCCTCGTGCTGGAGGGCTCGTACGTTCCAGATGGGAACGCCGGCAGAGACGGGAGGGCCGGGAATGCTTTCTAGTCCTGCGCAAGCCGAGAGCGAATCGCTCAGCGATGCCTTGCGGCGCAACCGGCGGGGCCTCGCCTGGGTCCTCACTTACTACGGGGTTCCGGCGCACGAGGTGGAGGACCTGCTTCAGGATCTCGCGGTGCTGGCGCTGGAGAAGCTTGCCGGCCAGACGGTTCGAAGCTTCGGAGGCTGGCTCCGGCGAGCGGCGCACCTTCTGGGCCAGACCCACCTCAGGCGCCGCTACCGGGACTCCGACGCGCGCCGGCTGATGCGGCCCCTGGAAGCTTTGAGACGGCAGCACGCCGGTCGGACCGAGCCGCGATTGGTGGCAGGCATGGATGCGAGGCGCGCGCTCCGGACGCTCCCGGCTCCGTACCGGCGGATCGTCCTTCTGCGCGCGATGGGTTTTTCTCCCGCGCAGGTGGCAGCGCGCACCGGCTACGCCGAGAAGTCGATCCGCACGCTCATCCGCCGCAGCCTCCTGCGGTTGGCCGATCAGCTTTCGATCCGGGAACGTGAAGCGTGAACGGCAACCGACAAGGTCTCGGACCATGTTATGTTAGAGATTAAACAAATCGCTGCCCGCCTGCGGTGCTGCGATCCTCGGTGAGGAGAAGTCGATGACCAGCTCCAATCGCCGTGGTGGCCCTTCTTGTGGCCACTCTTCGTCCTCCTCCTCCTGGCGATCCGTGCCCCCGCCGAGACCGCGCAGGCTGGTGGCGCGGACAAGCCCCGCGCCCCCGGAGCCGTGAACCGGCCGGACGGGGCGGTTCCAAAACCTGCCTGGGAGTGGAGCGTCGAGGAGCGGCTTGCCGCCAGGTTTGATCCAGAGGCGGTAGAGGCAAAAGAGGTTGAGCGTAAGGCCAATGATGACGAGGCCCGGAAGCAGAGTCCGGACGGCCGCCTACCGCTCGATGAGTTGCTGGACCAGATGACAGGTCCCGAACCGGTCACGATCACTCTTGACGGCAGTAAAACCCCCGAGCTCTATCTGCCTGGAGAGCTTTTCTGGGTGCTGATCGACCGTGGACTCCAACATGAGCAGGGAAGTCCGGATCCTGGCAAGTATTGGGCTCGGATGGAGGGGCGCGCCGCCGCCCTTGGCTTCGGCAGAGACTTTTGGGACCGGCTCGAGAACATCGCGGCTCCATACGTGACGTTTCAACGTCCGGATCGGCTGCGGTCTGTAGAGCAAAAGGGAGCCGGCGAAAGGAAGGAAGAAGCACAACGCCGTTGTCGCGCGCGGGCGCAAGCGCTTCGGGCGGCAGAAGCGGAATTCGGCCGCGAAGCCTTCCTGCGGTTGCTCTACGAAGCGGTGGCGCCGGACGCGTACCAGGTCCAAATCTTGGGGCCGGAGCCGGTCGACTATCAGCAACATGCCGAGGAAGCGCGCTTTCAGGAAGGAGGCTGCCTATGACCACAAAAAGAAATGTCCTTCCAATCTTCGCTTGGCTCTTTCTGTGCGTCGCCTCCGAGATCAATACGGCAACCTCTTTCGCTATGTATCCAGCGCCGAGATGAGGACAGAATCCGGCGACGTAGGGTCTTGGCCTACTTACGATGTGATTTTCATCGAGCCATAAGAACCTCGAATTCCTGATGCTGTTGACCGCATGGCGCGGGCTGGTTCCCGGCCCGCGCTATCTATTTCCTTCACAGCACAGCCCTCGCGCGAGGCTTCCCCGCGCAAACATTCGCCGATTTTCTGTCAAGGGGAACAGAGTCACGGAGACTGCAAAAAAATTCTCGCGAGGAGGACGAACCCGTGAACGGCACCCATTCAAGCCATCCCGCCGAAGACCGATTGAAGATCTTCATGCGCGGCGGAGGACTGCCCCAGGAGGAGAAGCAGGCGATCGTCCGGCACCTGCTCACCCGTTGCGAGCGATGCCTGGAGGTGACGAGGAAGCTTTGGGACTTCGGCGAGTTCCCCGCGGATCTGGCGGAGATGGCGGCAGAGCTGATGGCGCCCTTTCGGTGCCGGACCGTTCTGGAGGACTGGCCCGGTGCGTCCTAAAGGAACGGCTCTGAAGGAGGTCGAGGCCGCCGCGCGGGCGCAGCTCGGCGCGATCGCGGGCGACCTGGAGGCGGTCCGTTTCCGGCTGCTAGGCATCCACTCGACTCTGCCGGCGGGCGCTCTGGAGCTGGTGGATCTCGCTGAGACCGAAGAGATGGATGTCCTGACCGAGCTCCGCTCCGTCATCCAGCACGTGCTGAAAGCCAGGATCGAGCCAGCGGTGCGGGAGCTGCGCGCCGCGGCGGCGCCGCAGGAAAAGAGCTGAACCAGGAGGAATCGAGAATGCCACGGAAAAGTCTACGGAAGAAAGCGGAAACCCTGCTGCTCCGGACGGGTCGGTTGAAGCGGGAGCTGGCTGCCTTCCAGCGCAGCGCCCGCGCTGTGATGGAACCGCTGAACGAGAGCGTCTCCGAGGCGGAGATCGCGGAGATGGCGACGCCGCAAGCCAATATCTTGGGAACGCTGGAGAACCTGCTCAATCAGGATCTCGGCGACGTTCGCCGGCAGCTCGACGAGCTGGCCGGCTGCTTGCGGGCGGACGGGGTTGCTGCCGTTTGACATGGAGGCTGCACGCGAGCCGCAACCGGAGGCGCCGCCCCGCTTCGCTCCGAGTCTCAGGCCAGCGTACTGGACGCACCGTTCGGAAATGCTTCTTTGCCGAGCGGAGGATGGCTCGCTGCTCCTCTCCAAGGTCATCCTCTGGGCGTTCCGGCTCAACGAGGGGGATCTGTTGACCGTGTCGGAGGTGGAGGGGGCCGACACCTTTCGTTGTCAGTTTCGGAGCTACGGCATGGGGGTGTCTATCATCGCCGACGGCATCGGTCAGCCCTGGCCGTTCATCGAGAAGATGCTGCGCCAGCCCATGGCGGCCGTCGGGCCGCAAGGCGCCCTCCTGCTGCCGGAAGAAGCGGCTCCCCTGGCGGCGCCGGGAGGCGCGCTTCTGCGCGTGTGGCCCGGGCTCGAGGACGGATTCAGCCTGGAACAGGCGGCGGGGCGGATCTCATCTCCGGGGCTCTTCCTGCGAGCTACCTACGCGCTGCCGCTGGAGGACGGCTGCCAGGTACGGCTTCCCGAGGACGTGCTATGGGTACTCGATCTCCACGAGGGAGACGTGCTGGCCTACAGGACCTTGCTGGGCATGGCCGATTTCGAGCCGTTCGCGCGGGATGAGCCGCTGAAGGGCCGGGGTTTGGCCGACCTGAGGCCGGGAGGGGCGCTTCTCCTTCCCAGGCCGCTCCTACGGGATCTCCAGCCCGATTGGCGGATGGAGCTCATCGTGAGCTTCCATCCCAAGCCGGGGTTCCGTTTGGGCTATGCGGTGGCGTGAGAGATGGAAGACCGCACCGGTCGTCGACGTCGCTCGATCAACGAGGATTGGCCGACCGTGACGGAATTACCGGCCGAGAGACGCATCTCATCCAGAGATGGTTCGCCCCGATCTCACCGAGGCCTACGCCCGCCGCCTGGTGGCGGCTCTCAGCAAAGAGCTGGGTTCCCGAGTCGTGTCGACTCGACGAACGCTCTTCGAGGATCAGAACGCGCAGGTGGTGGAGTGGAGAGCCAGCCTCGAGAACGGCTTCGAGATCAGGCTCTCCGCCACCGTGCTGCCGAAGTACGCTCCGGATGGCGCACCGGCAGACCTCTCCCGGACGGATCTGGAAGAGCTGCGAGACCTCGGGATCGCGCCCGGGGATCACGACGGCAAGTGAACGCCGCGCTTGCGGTCACTGCCAGGGCGGATAGCAGTCGTACCAGGCGGCGCAGCAGGAGCCCGCGTAACCTTCCTCGCAATAGAAGTACCTGACGGAAGTGCCGAGCGAGGCGCAGTAACTCTCGACCTGCTGTTGCGCGTCGGCGCAGCAGCCTTCATGACAATCGGCGGCTGCCGGAGTGGGACTTCCGGCGATGGCCGCCAGGCAGAGCGCCAGGCAGAGGACGCAGTAGGTGAGTTTCCTCATGGGTCTCCTTTCCGAGCTTGCGCACGATGCCGGCTCCTTGTTTGGGGAGGCGGCGGTGGTCCACAAGGGAAGGTGCCGAAGGAGGCTTCCGGCGCGCTGGGCTCGGCTTTGACAGGCTCCGGTCCGATTCGATATCCTGATCCTGCATTACGAGCGGTCCGGCTCCGGCCGGGCTCGGCAACCTGGGACGGACACCCAAGGTGCCCACTCGCGATGGCGAGGATGCGGTCGCCCCCTTCGGGCGACAATTAAGTGTCCGGAGCGGAAAGCCCGTCTCGTGATGCTCGCGAGTCGGGTTTTTTGTTTTGCTCCCGAGAAGGAGAAGAGGAGAAGAGAGTGGCCGATCCGGTATTCGACGTTCCCGTTCCGCCGCGTCCCGCCGACGTGGAGGAGCGTACCGCCCGCCTGCGGGCCGCCCTGGAGGCGCGCATCCTGGTGCTCGACGGCGCCACCGGCACCGCCCTGCAGGCCGCCTATCTGACGGCGGAGGACTTCGGCGGTCCCGAGCTGGAAGGATGCAACGAGAACCTCTGCGTCACCCGTCCCGACGTGGTGGACGGCGTGCACGAGGGCTATCTCGCCGCCGGCTGCGACATCGTGGAGACCGACTCGTTCGGCGGCACGCCCCTGGTGCTCGGCGAGTACGGCCTCGCCGATCGCGCCTTCGAGCTGAACCGGCTGGCGGCGTCCATCGCCCGGGGCGCCTGCGCCCGGCACGACACGGCGGAAAGGCCGCGCTTCGTCTGCGGCTCCATGGGGCCCACCACCAAGGCGATCTCGGTGACCGGCGGCATCACCTTCGAGGAGCTCTCCGAGCATTTCCGCGTCCAGGCCCTGGGATTGATGGCCGGCGGCGCCGACTACCTGTTGCTGGAAACGGCGCAGGACACGCGCAACGTCAAGGCCGGACTGATCGGCATCGAGCGGGCCTTCGCTCAGGCCGGCTGGAAGGTTCCGGTCGCAGTCTCGGCCACCATCGAGACCACCGGCACGATGCTCGGCGGCCAGGACGCCGAGGCCCTCGCCGTGTCGCTGCTGCACGCGGACCTTCTCTACGTGGGCCTCAACTGCGCCACCGGTCCCGAGCTGATGACGGACCACGTGCGCACGCTCTCCGAGATCTGCCGCACCCGAGTCGCCTGCGTGCCCAACGCCGGCCTGCCCAACGAGGAGGGGAAGTACACGGAGGGACCGGAGGTCTTCGAGCGCGCCTTCACCCGCTTCCTCGACGCCGGTTGGCTCAACCTGGTGGGCGGCTGCTGCGGCACGACGGCGGCCCACGTTTCGGCCCTGGCGCGGCTGGTCCAGGGGCGCAAGCCGCGGGCCGTGCCGCGTCACCGGCGGTCTCTCGTCTCCGGTCTCGAAGCCGCCGAGCTCACCGAGGCGAACCGCCCGGTGCTGGTGGGCGAGCGCACCAACGTGTTGGGCAGCCGCAAGTTTAAGGGGCTGATCCAGACGGGAGCGCACGAGGCGGCCGCCGAGGTTGGAAGGGCTCAGGTCAAGGCCGGCGGCCAGATCCTCGACGTCTGCCTTCAGGACCCGGACCGCAACGAGACCGCCGACATGGAGGGATTCCTGGACCGGCTGATCCGGCTGGTCAAGGTGCCGCTGATGATCGACTCGACGGACGCCGCGGTCATGGAGCGGGCCCTCACCTATTGCCAGGGCAAGTCGATCCTCAACTCGATCAATCTGGAGGACGGCCGCTCCCGCTTCGAGAAGGTCGTGCCGCTGGCCAGGCGTTTCGGCGCCGCCCTGGTGGTGGGGCTGATCGACGAGAAGGGGATGGCGGTCGACGTGGAGCGCAAGGTGGAGGTGGCGCGGCGGAGCTATCACATCCTGGTGGAGGAGATGGGCGTCGCGCCGGAGGACATCTGGTGGGACGCGCTGGTCTTCCCTTGCGGCACCGGCGACGCGGCCTACCTGGGCTCGGCGGCGCAGACCATCGAGGGTGTGAGGGCGGTCAAGGAGCTGTTCCCGGACACACGGACCATCCTCGGAGTCTCGAACGTCAGCTTCGGACTGCCGAACGCGGGGCGCGAGGTGCTCAACTCCGTCTTCCTCTACCACTGTACGAAGGCTGGCCTCGACGCCGCCATCGTCAACACCGAGAAGCTGGCCCGCTATGCCGACATCCCGGAGGAGGAGCGGAACCTCGCCGAGGCATTGATCTTCCTGCCGCTGGGCGACGTGGAGACCGGCAACAGCGCGGTAGAGGCGTTCACCGCCCACTTCCGTGGCCGCACCTCCGCCGCGGGCGTCCGGCCGCGTTCCGAGCTGCCTCTGGAGCAGCGGCTGGCCCGCGCCGTGGTCGAGGGGAGCAAGACGGGGCTGGAGGAGGATCTCGAGCAGGCCCTCGCCGATCCCCGCTGGCCCACGCCCTTGGAGATCATCAACAGTCCGTTGATGGCCGGCATGAGCGAGGTCGGCCGCCTGTTCAACGACAACCAGCTCATCGTCGCCGAGGTGCTACAGAGCGCCGAGGTGATGAAGGCGGCGGTCTCGTATCTGGAGCCGCACATGGACAAGGCCGGCGGCAGCTCCTCGCGCGGCAAGGTGCTCCTTGCCACGGTCAAGGGGGACGTGCACGACATCGGCAAGAACCTGGTGGACATCGTGCTGTCGAACAACGGCTTTACCGTTGTGAACCTTGGTATCAAGGTACCCTCGGAGCGGCTGATCCAGGCGGTGCGCGAGCACCAGCCGGACGTGATCGGCCTCTCGGGTCTGCTGGTCAAAAGCGCGCAGCAGATGGTGCTGACGGCGGGCGATCTCGCGGCGGTGGGGATCGACACGCCACTGCTCGTGGGCGGCGCCGCGCTGACCCGGCGCTTCACCCACCGCAAGATCGCTCAGGCCTACACCGGGCTCTGCACCTACGCCAAGGACGCCATGCACGGCTTGAAGCTGGTGGAGCACCTGCTCGATCCCGCCAGCCGTTCAGACCTGGAGCGGGAGGTGACGGAACTGATCTCCTCGGACACCGCCGACGCCGCGGAAGCCGTCGAGCCTGCCGAGGCCGGCCGGGCTGCGGCGGCCGAGGTGCGGAAGGATATCTCCGCGCCCGCGCCGCCGGACCTCGACCGCCACGTCGCCGAGCTGGACCTCGACCGCGTCTGGGAGTACCTCAATCCGCAGATGGTCTACGGCAAGCACCTGGGCCTGAAGGGCTCGGTCAAGCGGCTCAGGGCCGAGGGCGATCCGAAGCTCGCCAAGCTGGAGGCCGTGGTCGACGAGCTGAAGGGCCTCGCCCGGAGCGGCGCGATGACGGCGCGGGCGGTCTGGCGGTTCTTCCCCGCCGAGGCGGACGGCGACCGGGTGACCCTCCGCGAGCCCGAGACGGGCGAGCCGGTGGCGGTGTGGGACTTTCCGCGCCAGGCGAAGAACGGCGGGCTCTGCCTCGCCGATTACCTGCTGCCCGGCGACCACATCGCTCTCTTCGTTACCACGGCCGGCGGCGTGCGGGAGCGGGTGGAGGAGTGGAAGCACCAGGGCGAATATCTGAAGAGCCACGCCTTCGCCGCCCTGGCGCTGGAGACGGCCGAGGCCGCCGCCGAGTGGCTCCACGCCTGCCTGCGCAAGCGCTGGGGGTTCCCCGACCCGGCGGACTTGGCGATGGAGGACAAGCTCGCCGCCCGTTACCGCGGCAAGCGGTACAGCTTCGGCTACCCCGCCTGCCCGGACCTCGCCTTCCAGCGTGAACTGTTCCGTGCCCTCCGCCCAGAGGAGATAGGCGTGCATCTCACGGAAGGGGACATGATGGAGCCGGAGGCGAGCGTCTCAGCGCTGGTGTTTCACCACCCGGATGCGCGGTATTTCGGGGTGTAGGCCCTCACCTCCCCGGCCCGAGGCCTTCGCCTTCCTCCACGCCGCCGCCGACCCGATCACCTCCCGCGCTTGGCAGACGAAGGCGTCGTCTGCCGTGAACTCGTCGTGGCAGATCCTGTAGCGGATCGCTTTCGCGGCGGCGAGTCTCTCGGCTTCGTGCCAGGTGATGTCGGCCGTCACGTACTCCACCACCCGCCCGCCGCTGCCGCCGCCGTTGTACTCGGGCTTGCCGACGGCGATGGGGCGGCCGTCTGCCAGCAGCGTCAGATCGAAGCACTCCCGGTACTTCAGGATCGCGCCGTTTCCCACCAGCGCGAGCATCACGGAATCGGGCTCGTCCGAGGTCCAGATGAGGAGGGGATCGAAGCGGTCGGGCCTGGGCTCAAGGCGGGTCTTCTGCACCACCACGCCGGTCGCGGGGTCCTCCTCGCGGACGCTCTGGCCGGGCTGACAGACGGGGCTCTCCTGAGCCAGGGCCGGCCCGGCGGCGAGCAGCAGGATCGACACGAGAGCGGCTCGGCTCATTTCTTGAATCCCCCGTGAGGCGTCCGGAAGGAGCCGGACGACCGGATGAGGGGAAGCACCCGCGAATTTGAGGGGTTTTCCCCTATTTGGTTTCTCTTTTGCTTTTGTCTATAAATGCAAGTTGGGTGTATTCTACCCGAGGGTTGATTCATGCCTCTGGCACGCCTTCGCACTCTGCGGGACCTCGAGACCCTCTACCAGTTCGTTCAGAACCTGCGGGAGGGGATCTATATTGCCGATTCGCGTGGCGAGATCCTCGACGCCAATGCCGCGTGCCTGGACATCTTCGGCATCCCCTCCCTCGAGGATCTCCGGCGCCGGCGCGTCCACGACCTCTTCACCGATCCGGAGCGGCGCTCCGAGGAGATGGATCTGCTGGCCCGCGAGGGAGCGGTGCGGGAGTTCGAGCTCATGGTCCGTCGACCGGACGGCGGCGAGCGCCCGGTGCTCGAGAACTGCCGCTGCGTCCGCGATGCCGAGACGGGCGAGGTGCTCTTCCACGGCATCCTCATCGACATCACCCATCGTAAGCAGCTCGAGAGCCGGTTCCGCGAGCAGAGCCTCCTCGATCCCCTCACGGGGGTCTTCAATCGCCGTTACTTGGACGAGGTGGAGAAGCGGCTGGGGAGCCTACACACCTGGGGAACCATCGTCGTCGACGTGGACAACTTCAAGGACTACAACGACGCGTTCGGGCACCAGGCCGGGGACGAGGTCCTGATCAAGGTGAGCCGTTTTCTGCAGCAGAACGCCCGCGCCGAGGACGCCGTGGTGCGCATGGGAGGCGACGAGTTCCTCCTGCTGCTGTTCGGAGCCTCGGCGCGCTTCGTGGCCGAGGTGGGAACCCGCCTGCGGACGACGGCCGCCGAGCAGGGGATCCCCTCTTTTTCAGTTGGCTGGGCCACGCGGCACAGCACCGAGAGCCTGGAGCGGACGATCGACCATGCCGACCGCGAGTTGCTCCAGATCCGCCTCTTCGAGCGGCGCACCCGGCCGGAGTCCTTGCGGGGCACACGCCAACTGCTCCTCGAACAGATCCTGGCGGACCGCCACTGAAAGTCCGACTTCCTGCTAGCATTCTCGGGGTTCGTCCGGAAGGAGGTTTGTATGGCACCTCTGAGCGGATCGCTGGCGGAGAAGTACGAGATCCTCGAAAGGCTCCGGCGGGGCGGGATGGGCGCGGTCTCGCCGGGGAACCGGATTCCGGACGCCGAGGAACTTGACCGGGCCTTGGCGGAGGTGCAGGCCCGATTTCCGGGCTCGGCGGCGGAGCTCGGGTCGTTTTTCGACCCGCTCTTGTCTGCCGCCGGTGAAGCAGAGCCGCCCGACGATCTCTATCTCCATGCTCCGGCTTCTCCCGCCGCGACGCCTTCGCGGATGGACGAGGTCACCTGGGCGAAACCGAGCCCGGGGCCTCTCCATGAGCCGCTGCAGCCTCCGCCTGCATCGGAGCCCGGCGGCGACAGCTCTTCGCTGCTCTTCCGGCTGGCGCTCTCCACGGCGGCGCTGCTGGTCCTGTTCGTCTTCGCCCGGGGGTTCTGGTGGCCTGAGCCGGAGGGGCGGGAGAGCGCTCCGGCCTGGGCCGCACCCCGGACGATCCCACCCCCGCCGGCCGCCGCTGAGCCGCCGTCGAGGGGAACCGCGGCCGAGGAGCCGAAGGCCGAGCCGACGCTCGCGGAGGAGCTGGCGGGAGAGCCTGCGGAGCCGGCAGCCCCGTCTGCCCCGAGCCCCAAGCCGCTGATCGTCGAGGCGGCTCCGGCTCCCGTGCGTCCGGCGCCCCCTGCGGCCCAGCCGGAGCCGGCTGCTTCCAGACCGCAGCCGCTCCCGAAAGGTGATGGGGTCACGGCCCTTGCTCGCCGGCTTCCGCCGCCATGGGAGGAGGGACCTCAGCCCGCGAATCTGCTCAAGCCCGGTCCCGGCGTCGAGGAGCCGGTGCCGCTCGATCTGCCCCGCTTCGCCTATCCTGACGCGGCGCGGGGGACGGGGCTCAAGGCCGACGTGCGGCTGGCTCTCCTGGTGGATGAAAAGGGACGGGTGATCGACGCCCGCGTCCGCGACGGGGCTCCGCCGGACCTGGGCTTTTCGGAGACCGCCCTCGCCGCCGCAAAACGGATCCCCTTCCAGCCGGCCACCCGCTACGACGTGCCGGGCAAGATGTGGACCGAGGTGATTCTTGAATTCGTAGAGTAGCTTGGCGCGAGCCCTGCGAGCGTAATATTCTCGGCTGGAAATCGCCCAACTAGAGTCGGGCCGAACCTCCAAACGAAGGCGGGGGTACGTGGCGCTTCTCAACGAGCACATCGACGGCAAGTACGAGATCCTCGGCAAGCTGCGCGAGGGCGGGATGGGCGCCATCTACAAGGTGCGCCACCGCCTGCTGGACGAGGTGCGCGTCGTCAAGGTGATCCGCTCCCAGGCCGAAACGCCGGAGGAGGGGGCCGACCGATTCCTGCGCGAGGCCCGGGCGGCGATCCGGCTGCGCCATCCGAACGTGGCGGTGCTCCATGACTTCGCCGTCACCGACGACGGGCAGGCGTTCATCGTCATGGAGTACATCGACGGTTGGAACCTGCTGGAGGTGCTCAACGGCTACGGCCCGCCGCCCATTCCGTTGACGCTGGAGATCGCCCGCCAGTCTCTCAAGGCGCTCGGCTACCTCCACCGCCACCGGATCGTCCACCGCGACGTCTCGCCGGACAACCTGATGCTGACCCGGGACGTCGACGGCAACCCGCTGGTGAAGCTGATCGATCTCGGGATCGCCAAAGCCCTGGAGGGGCAGGGAGGCCTCACCACCACCGGCATCTTCCTCGGCAAGCCGCGCTACGGCTCGCCCGAGCGGTTCAGCGGCGCTGCTTGGGATGCGCGTAGCGATCTCTACTCCTTCGGCGTCGTGCTCTACGAGCTGCTGACCGGCCAGTGCCCGGTCTCGGGCGGCGATCCGGCCGCCCTGATGGCTGGCCATCTGTTCAGGCCTCCCCGGGATTTCGCCGAGACAGACCCGCAGGGACGGATACCCCAGGAGCTGCGGTCCCTCGTCCTCAAGGCTCTCGCGAAGCAGCCGGAGGACCGGATGGCGAGCGCCGAGGATTTCCTCTGGGAGCTGACGATGCTCCAGGTCCGCTTCCCGCTCACCACCGAAGATCTGGAGGGGGTCTGGGGCGTGCTGCTGCCGCTGGCGCCGGGAAGCGCTGCCTCCCCCGAGCCGCCGGGCTCCACCCAGCACCGTCTGAACCTTGAGTTCGTCCTGGGAAAGACGCCGCCGACCGGAGTGCTCACGGGAGAGGCGACGCTGCGGACCATGACCGACGGCGAGCTGGCCGAGGTGGTGCCGTTCCCGCCGCAGGCCCATGCACCGGCCGCGCCCCAGCCGGCCAAGCCGCGCCGCGTCGTGGAGGGCCTGGATCTCGACGCCACTTGGGCCTCGCGTCCCCTGCGCATCGAGCCCAGGCCCGCCGCGGCGCTTCAGAAGCCGGCTCCCATCCCGGCCTCTCCTCTTCAGGGAGTCGCGGTCGCCAAGCCGTCCCGCGCCTGGATCATCTGGACCGCGGCGGCCGCGGCGATCTCGTTGGCCCTCGCCTTGGGCGGGCTCTGGTGGCTGCGGCGGCCGGCTCCCACCACCGCCGCAGCGCGCCCTCCCATGCCATCCCGGGCCGCGGCCGCTCCCGGCGCCGCGCCTGCGGAGGCTCCCACCGTCGTCCTGCCGCCACCGGCCGCCGAGGTCCGAGATTCTCCCCAGACCCCGGCGGCCGAGGCCCGACCCGCTCCCGCCCTCCGCCCCGCCGAGCGCCGCAGCCCAGGTCCGGAGGAGCCCGCCCCCGCCCGCGGTCCGGTGGAGCCGATGCAGCCGGGTGCCCTGATCCGGGCGGGCCAGCCCGGCGTGGAGCCGCCGGAAATCCGGGATCTGCCGCGCAACGAATACCCGGAGGCCGCCAAGGGGAGCGGCAGGAAGGTCTCCATTCGGGTGGCGGTCTTGGTGGACGAGACCGGGAAGGTGATCGAGGCGCAAGTCCGAGAGGGCGACAAGTCCGGCCTGGGCTTCAACGAAGCCGCCGAGAACGCCGCCCGCAGGGCCCGCTTCTTCCCGGCCACCCGCGACGGCATCGCCGGCAAGATGTGGACCGATCTGCTGTTCGAATTCGCGGAGTAGGAAGGGGCGAATACAATCCCTTCCATGGTCCCACGCCGGCTCTCGATCCTTCCTTTCTTCATCCACCTCATTCTGGTTTGCGGCTCGCGAAGCGGGGCCGAAGACCTGCGCTTCGTGTCCCTCCGCCCCTCCGGAACCGGCGAGTGGACGGCGACGCTCACGGGCAGGGGAGCGAAGAACCCTGCGTCGCTCGCCTTCTGGGCCGATGGTCAGCCGATCGCCGCCGAGACCGCAGGCACTGACGGGGACCGAGTCCGCCTCAAGCTGAAGGGCGTGCCGGCGGGCGTCTCGCGGATCGAGGCGGGGAGCGGCAAGGAGAAGAGCGCCGCCGTCGGAGTGGGGGCGGAGGGTCCCGAAGCTGGACCCTTCGACGACTGGATCCTCTACCACATCATGGTCGAGATGTTCGCCAACGGCAGCACCGCCAACGACCGCGAGATCACCGGCTGGAAACACCCGAATTATGCCGGGGGCGACCTCCAGGGCATCCTCGAGCGCGCGGAGCACATCCAGAGACTGGGGGCCAACGCCGTCTGGTTGTCCCCTATCTTCGCGGCCCGCACCTCGCACGGTTACGACGTGACCAACTACTACAAGATCGGTAGCGCCGTCGGCGTGCCGGGCGATCCGGCGGCCTCGCTCGACCTCTTTCATCGGCTGGTCAAGGACCTTCACAGCCGCGGCATCCGGGTGATCCTCGACGTGCCGCTCAACCACGCCAGCGCCGGCTACGAGCGGCCGGCGGGCGACCCGGACAACCTGCGGCCGCGGGCGACGGCCGCCCGCCAGGAGGCCGAGAAGCTCTGGGAGAGCTGGGGGGCCGACTATCGGTACTGGGATTTCGATCATCCGCCCACCCGCCAGTTCCTGAAGAACGCGGCCCTCTACTGGCTCACCCGGGAGGACGTGGACGGGCTCCGCCTCGACTACGTCCGCGGCGTTGCTCACGATTTCTGGGCTGAGCTGTACACGGACGTGAAGCACGCCAAGCCCGGCGCCTTCCTGGTGGGAGAAGCCTGGATCGATCAGCAGGGCCAGGAGAGGAACGCACAGGATGGGGCCTCCTACTTCGAGAAGCTGGGAGGCAGCCGGCAGCAGTTCGACTCGCTCTTCGACTTTGCCATGCAGATGACCCTGACCGCCGTCTTCGCCCAGGGCGGGCCGGCGGCGGACCTCGAAACCTGGTTGCAGCGGAGCGAGGCGATCTACGGTCCGGGCACGCACCCGACCCGGTTTCTGGACAATCATGACCTCGCCCGCTTCATGTCCTGGACCGACCGGCCGGCGCGCCTCACCGCAGCGCTGGGATTCCTGGCGAGCCTCACCGGTCCGATCGCGATCTTCTGCGGCACCGAGGCAGGACTCTCTCACGTCGGTCCCAAGGCCGGCTTCACCGACGCGGGCCGGATCCCCATGCCCTGGAAGGAGCTCGACGCCGGCCTCGTCTCCCAGATCGGCAGGATCCTCCAGACCCGCCGTGAACACCCGGTCCTGTCTCGCGGCGGCCGGATTCCCCTCCTGGCGGACCGGGATCAGTTGGTGATGGCCAAGGTGACGCCGGAGGAGACCGTCCTCGTAGGGGTGAACCTGGCGGGCGAGCCGAAAGAAGTCTCGGTCGACGTCTCGGGTCTCCTGGCAGGCAGCGCGGCGCTCCAGCCGCTCCTCGGGGAAAGCTCCGCCTCCCTTACGCCCGAGAGTCATCTGCGCTGGAAGCTGCCGGCCCTGAGCACCGTCATGGTGGCCGCGAAGGCGGTAGGGCCGGGTCGATGATCGACCCCCCTTCCCTAAAGGGGCCAAACCGGGTTATGATGCAGCTCCATGGTCTTTCTCCTTTTTTGGGGTTGAAAGGCGGCGTCGCTGATCCCGCAGCGGCGCCGCCTTGATTTTCTGTCCCGAGCTGTCCCCTCCTGCTACCGGATTTTCCCCTGAGCCTCTGTCAGTGATCACCTTGGACGCTGGAGCCTTCCGGCGCGTATCATGGTCGAGGAGCCCGCTCTCGATGAGTTTTTCTGTCCAGACCGCCGGAGCCCGCCGCATGGGGGCTTTCCGCATCATTACCGCCTTTCTCCTCCTGCTGGTGGGGGATCTCGCCCTGACGCGAGCCGGAGCGGCGGTCCCGGCCGAGCGTGTCTCCGCCCAGCAGCTCGTGCGGAACCTGGATTCGGTCCTCGCCGGCGCCGCACAGGCGGCCGGCCCATCCGACCCGAGGCTCACCTCGTTCCGGAGCGCCTTGGAGCGGATGCGCCTTCGCGTAGGCCTGATCGAGGATGCCCTCGCTCGGCGGGACGAGGCGCTCTTTCTGCTCCTGGACCAGGGGAGCTCCGATCTCGGCTGGCTGCGGGTCGCCTGGGCGCGAGCCGGAGTCAAGAACGACCAGGTGACCGCCGGACTGCGGGCCGCTTCGGCGTCCTACCGGTTCCTGCGTTCTCACTACGGTCGTGAGGGGCTCCGTCACCGCCAGGGAGGTCCGCTCAGCGAGGCGGAGCGGCGGCAGTTCGAGCGCGTCCAGCGGGCTCAGCGACGCTTCGCCGACAGCCTGCGGGCGTTGCGGGAGCGGGCGCAGAGGCGGGACGACCCGACGACCGTCGCCGAGCTGGACCGCTTCTGCGGCGAGGCGGAGCGTATCGCCTGGGCGTCCTTCGATCTGGAGGCCTACCTCAACGCCCTGATCGCCGCCGGCGAGATGCGGGGCGAGTGGGAGGCCAACGCTCCCTACATGCGGACCGGCGCCCCCGAGGAGTTCGCCGCGGCGGCGGAGACGGTGGAGGATCTCTACGTCGAGTCCGACATCGGCCATGTCTTCACCCTGGATCTCGGCGCGGCCGGCGGCTGGTCGTACCTCGACCAGGAGGCGGAGGTCCCGGCCGGCGAGGAGATCGCGGCCGCGCCGGCCCTCCAGATCTACGAGCCATCAGGCAGGGAAGTGGAGCCTGACGCGGCGGAGGGGCCGGCCGGGCCGGTCTCGGACATGGTCGTGGAGGGGGACGATATCGGCGAAACCGATTTGGTCGAAGGGACCGAGACCGGGTCCCTGGCCGACCCCGAAGACCTGGAAGAGACCGCCATGGAGCTGGCGGACGACGGCATCCTCGAAGAGGAGGACCTCTCGATCGAGGAGGCCATTGCCGAGGAGGTCCAGGCCGATGCGCCTGCGGCCGGCGAGACCGCCGCCGTCAAGGAGAGCTCCACGCCGGCCGGCACCGAGGTCCCGCAGCAGGTCTCCGAACCGGCGGGTCCCGAATCCGCGAAGCCTCCGGTCGCGGCCCCTCCCGTTTCCCCTCCCATCGGCTAAGATCCCACCTCTTCCCCGGCCGAGCCGGAAAGGTTGGTTTCAACGATGGGACTTCTGACCGGAACCGTTGCCGTCACCCGTTTCAACGCCGTGGTGCCCCCGGAGGGGCCGGACTTCGAGCGGGCCCGATTCTGGGAGATCGAGGCCGGCTCGGAGGTGCGCGAGCGGATGGGCTTCGTGCCGTTCGAGCTCGACGCGCCCTATGAAATCGCGAAGGGACGCTATGCCTTCCGAGTGCGGATCGACCGCATCCGGCCGGACGCGACCGCGGTCAAGGAACGCCTCAAAGAGCTGATCAAGGCCGAGATGGAGGCGACCGGCAAGCCGTTCGTCGGCGCCAAGACCCGCAAGAAGCTGCGCGAGCTGGCGGAGGCGGAAAGCGCCATGCGGCAGGCGCCGCGCACCCGTATCCTGGAGGGCTGCATCGACGGCCCCGTGCTCTACGTCGCCAGCACGGCCAAGACCCATCTCGGGACGGTGCTGACGCTGCTGCGCCAGGCCGGAGTGGAGGCGGATTTCAAGGCCCCATGGCTGGACGAGGCTCCCGAAGCCGACGAGCTGAGCGACGTCGTCATCCCCAAGGAACCCGGGCAGTCTGTCCTCGGATGCCGGTTCCTGCGCGCGCTCCTGGAAGAGCCGGAGGTGATGGTCGAGCCGGAGAACGGCAGCGTGCGGCTGGCCACCCGCGAGGCGCGGGTCACCCTGGCGGGCGGCGTTCTCCGCGATCTCTTCCGCTACCTGGAGGAAGGGGCGGAGATCCTCGCGGCCAAGATCCACGTCGGCGCCGTGATGATGCGCTTCGACGCTCTCTCCTACCGGCTCAACGGCTTGAAGCTCGAGCCGGTCCGCAACGAGCACTGGACGATCGACCTCGATCAGCGGCTGGAGCGGATCGCCGCCGTCTTCGAGACGCTCGACGGCAAATACGCGGCGCTCAAGGAGAGGATGAACGCCGTCCCCGCGGCTCCTGCGCTGGCGGAGGTTGAAGCCGGGGCCACCTCACCCCAACCCCTCTCCTGAAGGAGAGGGGCCGGGGGTGAGGTGGGCGGGGGTCAGAACCGCGTGCCGAAGCCCAGCCGGAAGGTCCGCGCCGGCAGGCGGTAGTACTGGGCGTCGCCCAGCTCGCTCTCGGCGACCGGCGGCCGGGTGTCGTCGAGGTTCTCGCCGTCCAGGCGGACCTCCCAGTTTCCGAAGCGGTAGCCGACGCCGGCCGCCCAGGTGGTGTAGTCCGGCGCCAGGGCGGTGTTGCGCTTGTTGAGGAACCGCTCGCCGACGTAATTGGCGACCACCGAGCCGATCAGCCCGCGGTCGGGAGCGTAGATCACTCCGGCGGAGGCCAGGTGCCGCGCCGACATCTCCAGCCGGTTGCCTTCGAGCTGGGTGGCGACGCCGTCGAAGTCCTGGACGAAGTCGCGGAACTTGGCGTCGTGGAAGGCGTAGGTCCCCACCCAACGCAGGTCGGAGCGCACCCGTCCCGTCACCTCCAGCTCATAGCCTTTGAAGCGTTCCGATCCGGCGTTGACCAGCCGTGGCAGGCCGTTGACCGCCTGGGCGACCACCAGGTTGTCGAAATCCATCTGGAAGGCGGAGAGCTCCCACTCGAACCGGCCGCCGGCGAGCCGGTTCTTCACCCCGATCTCGTAGCTCTCCGCGTCCTCCGGCTTGAGGATGTCCGCCTCGGCCTCCGGGCCGAAGTCGATGGCCGCGGGCTTGAAGGTGTTGCGGTAGTCGGCGAACAGCCACAGGCCGCTGGAGTCGTTGCCCCAGGCGAGCCAGCTCACGCCGAAGGTGCCGCTGGCGCGGGTCACCTCGCGGCTCTGCTTGCCCTCCTCTTCCTCCTCGCCGGGCTCACCGCCTCCCCCCAGCTCCTCCTCGCCCGCCTCGCGGTCCTCGTCCGTACGGTTGAGCCGGGCGCCGAGGAGGAAGTGCCAGCGCGGCGCCGGATCCCACTCCGCCTGGGCGTAGAGCCCGGAGAAGTTGCGCTCGTCCTCGACGTCGAAACCCATGTCGCGGGGCAGCCCCGAGCTCGACGGAGCGTTGGAGCCGTTGAGGGGCACGAAGTAGTCGAAGGTCTCGGCGTCCCCCTTGGCCTTGCCGAAGAGGTGGTCGAAGCCCGTGATGAGCTGAAATTGCGGGGAGAGACGCCAGGAGACGTGGGTATCGAAGTAGATGTCGTCGATCTCCAGATCCTGCTCGAAGCCGCGGGCGTTGGGCGCCGTGTTCGACAGGTCCAGCAGGAATCCACGGACCGTGTCCCGCTCCGAGTGGGTGAACGAGAGCGTCGTGGACCACGCGCCGTCGCCGAGGCTCCGGTCGTAGCCGCCCACGAAGTGGAGGCGGTTCTCGTCGATCTTGGCGTCCTTGGGGTTGTAGTTGGCGTCGAGAGGCGTTAGGGGAGAGAGCACGCGTCCCTGGCGGACGTGCGGGCTCGCCGGATCCTGGTTGACGATCGAGCCGTCGAAGTCGAAGCGGAAGCTGCCGCCCGCCGCGTCGAGCGCGGCGCGGTAGAGCACGTGGCCGCGGTCGAAGCCGGTCCGGTCGTCCTTGAAGCCCCGGCGCTCGCCGTCGACGGTCACCGACTGCTTGAGGCGGCCCGCTGCAGGCAGGGCGGTGGAGAAGGCGGCACCGCCGCTGCTGTAGTTGCCGCCCCAGACGCGGCCCGCGCGGCCGGCCGTGCCGGCCGCGCGGTGGATGACGTGGATCACGCCGACGAACGAGGTCGCGCCATACATCACCGGCGCGGATCCCCGCAGGACCTCGATCCGCTCCACGTTCGTCAGATCGACGCTGGGCAGGGCGGGGTTGAAGGCGCCGCCCCAGGGCACGCCGTCCACCACCAGGAGAAAGGCGTCGAACTCGCGCAATCCCCAGATCTCGGGCACCGAGCCGGCCGGACCGGTGTCGCCTCCGGGAGCGACCGACACGCCGGCGGCGAGCGCCAGCGCGCCGGGGAGATCGGTGACGCCGCGGGCGGCGAGATCTTCGCCGCTGATCACGGTGACCGAGGCCGGCACGCTCTCGACGTCCTGGGGCGTCCGGGTGGCGGTCACCTGGATCGTCTCGCTGACGGTGGTGGCGGGCACTTCAGTGGTCTCCTCGGCGTTGACGATGGACGGGAGCGCGGCTCCCAAGACAGCAAAAGCCGCAGGCAGGGCGAGCCTGCGGAAATCCTCGAAAATAGACATGCGAAACTCCTCCTGCGGAGCAGAGTCGTCATCGGTTCTCGGTGAGCCGGCCAAGACGCTCGGGCGGCCCGCTTTCGTCGGTGATCTGTCGCTGATCGGGAGAACCGTTGCCGTTCTATTCGTTCTGACGCTGCGTCAGCAGGAGGATGTCGAAGGAGAGGAGAGAGGTCGGCGCGAACGCCTTGAGAGGGTTCCCCCGCTGCAGGGGAGATCTGCCGGGGGCGCTCCGGCGGACGGCGGGCGCGGGAGCTTCCTGCGAATCGAGGACGGCCTCGTTGGGCAGAGTCTCCTGCGGGCAGAGGCGATCCCGAAAGGTCGGCTGCTCGGGGGCCACCACCTGGCGCAGAGAGCCGCCGCGGCGCGAGCCCTCGACCCAGGCGACCACGCCGGCGTGTCCGGGCAGGGCGGGCTCGCCCGGGGCCGCGGCCGTGCCGGCCAGGGCGAAAGCCCACTCCGCACCGGGATCGCCGGCGATCGAGAACCGCTGCGGCACCTCGAAGTACCGCTCCCGCTTCTCGTCCCCGAAGCGTAGGAGCAGGCGGGCATCGGCGGTCGGGACGCCGGGCACCTGCCAGCGCACCCGCCGGAGATCGCGGTCGAGATGGGGCGTGATGCGGACGGGGTAGGTCGCGCCGCCGTCGAAGCTGAGGAACGCCTCCCACTCCTCCACGTCCGCGAGCCCCGTGAACCCCTCCGACGGTGCCCACTCCAACTCGGCGGTGGAGCCGGCCCGGAGGATGGAGCCGGCCTGCGGCGCCATGAGCCGGACGGCGAGGCTCTCTCCTTGTGCCGGCGGCGCCAGGGCGAGCCCGGCCGACGTCAGGCAGATCAGCAGGGAGGGGAGGCGAAGTCGATTCATCGCGGCGGCTCTCTACGATACAGGTGCGCCAAGGTCCAGACAAGCGCTCAGGCGCCGGGCCCCAGCACCAGGTCGAGCAGGGCACCGACCGTGCGATGACCCTCGATCGGGTGCCGCAGCGGCAGCTCGGCGTGGATGCGGTAACGGTTGCGCCGCCCCTCCTTCATCACCGTCAGGTAGCCCGCCGCCTCGAGATCCGTGACGATGCGCTGGACCGCACGTTCGGTAATGCCCACCTGGGCGGCCACGTCGCGGAGCCTCACCTCGGGATCGCGGGCGATACAGAACAGGACGTGCGCGTGGTTGGTGAGGAAAGTCCAGCCGGGGGGAGGGGGAGTGTGGCTGTCCATGGGCTTGGTCGAGGGCCCCGCAGATGAAAACAGTGTCGTGTCACTTTAGTCGCTTTTCAGGAGCGTTGTCCACCCCTAAACATTTTCGCGGGGCCGCCCGTATATGAGATTGGAGACGGAAGGACAGCCAGACAATCTCCTCTCCAACCTCCCTCCTCCAAAACCCCGCCGCAGGGCGGGGTCTTTTTTGGTCGCTGTGCGCGAGATCTTGCTTCACTATAGACTGTCCGCAATATCTCCTGCGTGACGGTAAGCTGGCCGCCAGCCCTGCCCTGACCGCCCACCTGGGAGCCGAGAGAACTCCGTGGACGAGCTCATTCGCGTCCTGGTTGTGGACGACCATTTTGTGGTTCGCAAAGGGGTTTGCGCGCTGCTCGCGGATGCCGAGGGCATCGCCGTGGCGGGCGAGGCCGCCGATGGCCGCGAGGCGGTGGCCCAGGCGGCGCTCCTCCGGCCGCAGGTGATCCTGATGGATCTCAAGCTCCCCGAGCTCAGCGGGGTGGAAGCGATCCGGGCCATCCTCGCCGACCAGCCGGAGGTCGGCATCATCGTCCTGACCGGATGCGGTGTGGAGGCGGAGGTGCTCGCGGCCGTCGAGGCCGGAGCCGTCGGCTATCTCACCAAGACCGCCGAGCGCGAGCAGCTCCTCACCGCCATCCGGCGGGTCGCGGCAGGGGAGCCATACATCCCCGCGGGCTTGACCCGCCAGCTCCTCGGCCACCTTCACTCGGGGTCCGCCGGCGCGGTCGCGGAGTCCCTCACCGAACGGGAGGCCGAGGTGCTGCGGCTCCTGGCGCGCGGACGCAGCAACCAGAAGATCGCCGAGGAGCTGGGCATCGCCGAGATCACGGTGCGCACCCACGTCAGCCACGTCCTCGGCAAGCTGGGGGTCAACAACCGGGTGGAGGCGGCCCTCCACGCGCTGCGCTCAGGGCTGGTCTCCCTGGAGGAGCCGTGAGCCCCGGGCGCAGCCCGATCGCCGCGCTCCTGCTCGTCAACGGCGCCATCTTCGTCCTCGCCCTGGGAGCTCTCCTGCTCGCGCGCCCTCAGGATCCGTCCCCGCTTGCCTTTGCCGCGGTGGGCATTCTGCTGGGTTGCGCCTGCAGCGCCTGGCTTCTCCTCCGTGCCCGCCGCGCCGCGGCCGCTCTGGCCGCCGAGCTCGAGAGCCGCAAGCGGGCGGAGCAGGGGGCGCGCGCCGCCAATCTCGCCAAGGGCCAGCTTCTGGCCAACGCCAGCCATGAGATCCGCACGCCCATGAACGGCGTCCTCGGCATGGCCGATCTGCTGCTGCAGAGCGAGCTGACCGCAGCGCAGCGCGAGCAGGTGGAGCTGATCCGGACCTCGGCCGAGGCGTTGCTCGTGCTGGTGGACGACATCCTCGACGTGTCGCGGGTCGAAGCCGGCCGCCTGCTGCTGCGGCCGCGGGATTTCCATCTCCGGGATCTGGTCAGCGAGGTGGTGCGGCTCCTCGCTCCGCAGGCCGCCGCGCGGGGGATCGACCTGCACCTCAGCGTCGCCGCCGGGCTCCCGGACGATCTCCATGGCGATCCCATGCGTCTGCGCCAGGTGCTGATCAACCTGGTGGGCAATGCCGTGCGCCATACGCGGGAGGGGTCCGTGGCCGTCGCCGTCGAGGCGCGGGAGGGCAGGGGGGGCGCACCCGAGATCCGTTTCGAGGTGCGGGACACCGGCACGGGCATCCGGCCGGCGGTCCAGGCCCGGCTGTTCCGGCCTTTCGCGCAGGCGGAAAGCTCCTCCTCCCAGAATCTGGGCGGCGTGGGCCTGGGGCTGGTCATCTCCAAGAGCATCGTCGACCTCATGGGGGGAGAGATCGGCTTCGAGAGCACCTACGGCGCCGGCTCGACCTTCTGGTTTCAATTGCCCCTGGTGGCGGCCCAGGCCGCCCCGGTCTCCCTCCCTGCCGCCTCGCATCGCGGAGACGACTGCACCCGCGGGACACGGCGCGGCGCCCGCGTCCTGGTGGTGGACGACCACCCCGTGAACCGCGCCTTGGCCCTCGCCCAGCTCCTCGAGATCGGCTATTCCGCCGATGCCGCGGAGAGCGGCGAGGAAGCCCTGAAGCTCCTCGCCGAGCGCACCTATGACGCGGTGCTCCTGGATTGCGCGATGCCGGAGCTCGACGGCTACGAAACCTGCCGCCGCCTGCGAGCGCGGGAGGGCAACGGCCGGCGCACGCCGGTGATCGCCTTGACGGCCTTCGCGGGGGTGGGGGAAAGGGAGAGGTGCCTCGCCGCCGGGATGGACGAGTATCTGGCCAAGCCCTACAAAGGAGAGGACTTGACCGCGATACTGGACCACTGGTTGGGGCTCGCTCCGCCTATGCCGGAACCCTGCGCCGCCGAACGGCTCGATGAGCGGCTCGCGGCTTTCCAGCGCCTCGGAGAGATCCAGGGGGAGGATGTGCTGGAGCAGGTCAAGAAGGACTTCCTCGGGCGGGGCGCGCAGGATCTCGAGGCCCTGGAGGCTGCCCTGGCCCGGGGCGACGGCGAAGCCGTTGCCGCGGCCGCCCACTCGCTGGCCGGCAGCTCCGGCATTCTGGGGGCCGCGGCGCTGGCCGCCCGCTGCGCCGAGCTCGAGGCGCTGGCGAGGCAAGGGGACCTCGCGGCGTGCGGGCCACGGCTGCAGGCGGTGGAGCGGGAGTATCGCGCCGTCGAAGGGAGGCTTGCGACGTGATCCGCGCCGGACAGCGGATCGGCCGTATCCGATGACGGCACAGAATCGCCAGTCAGCGACGACGGGATCGCGCATCCTCCACCAGAATCACGGGCTCTGCCCGAAGTAGCCGCCCTCCGGCCGGCCTACAACAAACGTTGAGGCAAAAATCAACGTTCTGAGGACGACCGCGCCAGGCGCGCGCCTGTACTCTGAATCCACAAACTGACGAGGCTGGCGGCCTCTTTCCCCCTGCCGGGGGGGCTCAGGGCTTCCCCGGCTCTTCTTTTTTTCGCTGCCAGAAGTCCAACCTACCCTGCGGCACGGGCCCCGGGCCGTTTTCATTTACGGCATACACCTTATTTTAGGTAAAGCGGATATGATGTCCGCAGATCATGCCTGAAAGGAGACTCCTGATGCGTACCGTTCGCGCTGTCGTTTTGCTGCTCGCTCTCATCGCCTCGGCCCATGCCGCCGCGGCGCAGGTGATCTCGATCGCCGACGCCCGCAGCCAGGCTCCGGGCACCGTGGTCACCGTCGAAGGCTCGGTCACCGTGCCCTCCGGCGACTTCGCTTCCTCCACGTTCGATCAGGGCTTCGGGCTCCAGGACACCTCCGCCGGCATCTACGTCAGCACGAGCGAGAATCCAAACCTCAACTTCCACCGCCGCGTGCGGGTCACCGGCGAGGTGGCGGACGATGGCTTCGGCCTGCTGATCCTGCGGCCGGCGTCGCTGGCGGATGTCGAGACGCTGCCCGGCGCCTCACCCATCGAGCCGGAGCCGGTTGCGACCGGCGGCGTCAGCGAGGCGACAGAGGGGCGGCTGGTGGAGGTCACCGGCACCGTCACCCGGCCGGTGGGCGACGACCTGCCCTTCGGCTACAGCGTGTTCATCGATGACGGCAGCGGCGAGACCCAGATTTTCATTCCCGCCTCGACGGGCATCAATCCGTTCAACATCCCGTTCATCCAAGTGGGTGCGCACATCACGGTGGTGGGCTTCAGCGGACAGTTCCTCGCGCAGTATGAAGTACTACCCCGTTTCCGCGGGGACATCCACGTTGCGGTTCCTTGACCCAGGCAGCGCAGCCCGGCTTCTTTCGCTCGCCTCGAGCACCTTGATTCAGTAGGGCAGGAAAGATCGAGAAACCGGAGGAACGAACCATGCCCGGAACCAGGAAGGTCTGGAGCGTGTTCCTGCTGCTCGCCGCCCTCTGTTCCCCTCTGATCGCGCAAGCACCTGCGAGCCCGGAGGCGCGGGCGGCCAGCGTCATCGCTCTCAATTCCCGCGTCATCGACACCAGCCGGCCCGAGCCCGAGGCGGTCGAAATTCTGAAGGCCATAGATCCGGGCGAAGACGAGATCGTGCTGGTCAAGTTCGCCGCGCCGATAACGGCCCGCGAGATCGACGCCTTGCGCGCGGCCAGCCGGCGGATCTACACCTACCTGCCGTACTACGCCTATCTGGTGAAGCTGCCGGCCGGTGCGGCGACGAAATCCATCCTCTCCAGGGTGGGCGCCTCCTGGAGCGGCCCGTTCCTTCCCGCCTATAAGATTTCCCGCGAGATCGCCGCCGTGAAGGAGAGCGACGCCGTCAAGGCCTTCGACTACCAGCCGGTGATGGTCCACATCCTGCCCGACGCCGACCTCACCGCGGCGGTGCAGGCGATCCAGGACCTGGGAGCGCAACGGATCGTCGGCGTCGGCCGCGACCGGTTCTTCTCCCGCGTCCGCCTGCTGCTCGCCCCGGCCGAGATCGCCGCCCTGCGCGGACCGCTCGCCGCGCTGCGTGACGTCTTCTGGATCGAGCTCGAGGGACGCAAGACCCTGCGCAACGACACCACCATCTGGGTGGGCCAGTCGGGGCTCGCCGGCGGCCAGACGACGCCGATCTTCAGCCAGGGGATCTTCGGCGAGGGCACCACCGTGGCGGTCATCGATACCGGCATCGACGCCGACGAGTGCTTCTTCCGCGATGCGGCCCTGGGCCTGCCCCCCGCCAACGTCTGCAACGGCGGCACCGCAGTGAACACCGCCCAGCGCAAGGTTCTCGCCGTGGACTTCCTCGCCTCCGGCGAGTGCGCCGGCGGCATCGCGGGCAACGAATGGGACACTCACGGCCATGGCAGCCACGTGGCCGGCACCGTGGCCGGCGACAACTTCGCCAACCTGCTGAGCCACGACACCGCCGACGGCATGGCTCCCGGCGCCAAGCTGGTCATCCAGGACGCCGGCTTCCAGACCGACAACTGCGCCGATCTGCCGGGCCTCGGCTGCCCGGTGGTGGACTTGAAGCCCCTCTTTCAGCAGGCCTACGACCAGGGCGCGCGCCTGCACACCAACTCCTGGGGCGACAACGAGAACGGCGCGGTCCAGAACAACTACACCGCCGCCAGCCAGGACGTCGACCAGTTCATGTGGGACCACAAGGACGATCTGATCTTCTTCGCCGCCGGCAACTCCGGCCCGAGTGCCGGCACCGTGGGCAGCCCGTCGACCAACAAGAACGGCGTCTCCGTGGGAGCCACTCTGCGCGGCACCAGCGCCGAGTCCATGGCCTCCTTCAGCAGTTGCGGCCCAACGATCGACGGCCGCATCAAGCCCGACATCACCATCCCCGGCTCCAGCATCGTCTCGGCCGGCAACGACTTCAACATCGCCAGCAACAACTGCGGCACGGCCACCATGTCCGGCACCAGCATGGCGTCCCCCGGGGCCACGGGTTTGACGGCCCTCATCCGCCAGTACTACACCGATGGCTGGTACCCGACGGGGAGCGAGATCTCCACCGACGGCTTCACTCCCTCGGCGGCCCTGCTCAAGGCCACGCTGGTCAACTCGGCGGTCAGCATGGCAAATACCACCGCCATCCCCGCCAACTGCCAGGGCTGGGGCCGCATCCTGCTGGAGAATGCGCTGTTCTTCACCGGTCAGACCCGCAAGTTGTGGGTGAAGGACGACGCCGCGCCGTTCGCTACCGGCTCCACCAACGAAGACCGCACCTACTCCTTCGCGGTCACCGCCGGCGAGCCGCTCAAGGTCACCCTGGCGTGGACCGACTTCCCGTCGACCCCGGCGGCGAGCGTCAACCTCAACAACGATCTCGACCTGCGCGTCACCGGCCCCACCGGCACGCTCTGGCTCGGCAACGTTTTCTCCGGCGGTGTCTCGGCCACCGGCGGCTCAGCCGACCGCAGAAACACCCTGGAGCAGGTGCTGCTCGCGGCACCGGCCGCCGGCACCTACACGGTGACCGCGCGCTCCTTCAACGTGCCGAACGGCCCGCAACCCTTCGCTCTGGTGGTCACCGGCGACGCCGTCGAAGGGACGCCGCCGCCACCGCCGGTGACCGTCTTCTTCGACGACTTCGAGACCGCCCAGGGCTGGACCGTCAATCCGAACGGCACCGACACGGCGACCAACGGCACGTGGGAGCGGGGCATCCCGCAGGCGACCAATTCGAGCGGACCGAAACAGCTCGCCACCACGGTCAGCGTCGTCAACGACCTCGTCACCGGCCGCCTCGCCGGCGCCAACGCCAGCTCCAACGACGTCGACGGCGGCACCACCTCCATCCGGTCGCCGGCCATCGCGCTGCCCGCGACCGGGACCTTGACGCTCTCTTTCTCCTACTACTTCGCGCACGACAAGAAGTCCTCGACGGCGGACCTCTTCCGCGTCAGCGTGGTGGGCGCGACCACTTCCACCGTGCTCCAGGAGCTGGGCTCGAACGCCGACGACGACGCGGCCTGGGCCGTCAGCTCGACAAGCATCACCGCGTTCGCGGGACAGACCGTGCGCATCCTGATCGAAGCCGTCGACGCCGCCTCGGCGAGCCTGGCGGAGGCGGCGGTGGACGATGTGAAGATCGTGCAGCAGCCGTAAAAGGCAGCGTGAGTCGTCTCCGGCCCCGGAGAAAGGGACCGGGGATCGCCCGTGCTAGACTGTTCGAGGGACCGTGCCGCTGGCGAAGTGGTGGTCCGAAAGTGAAATGCCTAAAGAGAATCGTGCCATGGCTGCTCCTCCCTCTTCAGAGATCACCATCCCCAATGTCCGGCTCGGTCTTGAAGAGCTCCTTGCCGTCATCCATGATCTCGATGAACCGTCCCGGACTCGTGTCGCTCAGGTTCTGGCCGAGACGGAGATGGATGCTCGCTTCAAGGATCTGATCGCAGAGCTGGCCGCGCGAGCTCCCGCTGCAGAGATCTCGGATGCCGAGATCGACCGCGAAGTACAGATGGTGCGTGAGGCCTCACGGTCTGCATGAAGCGACAGGTCGTCGTTGATACCAACCTGTGGATCCGTGCGCTTCTCGGTGGCCCTGTCACCTTGCCGGTATTGGAGGCGTGGCAAGCCGGCAGATTCCTTGTCCTGATCAGCCAACCTCTTCTCGATGAGCTGGAGGCGGTCTGTCAGCGACCGCGACTGAAAAAATTCATCGACGCAGCGCAAGCGAAGGCTCTGGTGGAGCAGTTGCGCTGGCGAGGGAAGTGGGTCGAGGCCACAGCTGTTCCACCGCGCTGCCGTGACCCGAAAGATCATCCCGTCTTGGCGACGGCCATCAGCGGCCAAGCTGACGCTGTCGTCTCCGGCGACGGGGACCTGCGTGCCGACGACGGGTTGCGGCAGCAGATGTTGGAATATGGCGTGAAGATTTGGGGCGTGCAGGCGCTGCTTGCCGAGCTGCGTGAAGATTCGGGGGCCGAGAAGGGCGTCTAGAAGGAAGCGCTGTTTCTTTTTCCCTCCTCTCCCTTTGGGGAGAGGAGAGGTAGGGGAGGTGAGGGCCGCCGGGATGGTATCGTTCCCCCCGATGGCTCAGGAGCGACTGGACGCGAGCCTCGACATCGACCGCCGATCGACGCCTGAGATCGTTCGGATCATCCAAGAGCAGGACCGCCTCGTGGCCGATGCGGTGGCCCACGAAGCGGAGCCCATCGCGCAGGCGATCGATCGCATCGCGGAACGGCTCGCCCGCGGCGGCCGTCTCTTCTACTCCGGCGCCGGCACCAGCGGCCGCATCGCCATGCTCGACGCCGCCGAGCTGCCTCCCACCTTCGGCGTCGCGCCCTCCCTCGTACGCGTGCTCATGGCCGGCGGCGAACGGGCCTTCCTCGCCGCGGCCGAAGGGGCGGAGGACGATGAGGGCGCGGCCCTCGCGGCGGTGGACCGCGAGGTCACCACCGGCGATGCGGTCGTCGGCGTCGCCGCCTCCGGCACCACGCCCTACACCGTGGCCGTCGTGCGGCGGGCAAAGCAGCGCGGCGCTCTCACCGTCGGCATCACCTCCGCTCCGGAGTCGCCGCTCGCGCGCGAGGCCGAGATCGCGATCGTTCCGCGGACCGGACCGGAAGTGATCCTGGGCTCGACGCGCATGAAGAGCGGCACGGCGCAGAAGCTCGTCCTCAACACGATCTCGACCGGCGTCATGATCCGCCTCGGCCGCGTCTACTCGAACCTGATGATCGAGATGCCGGTCACCAACGAGAAGCTGCGCCGGCGCGGCGTGCGCATGGTCGAGCTGGCGGCGGGCGTCAGCGGCCCGGCGGCCGAGCAGGCGTTGCGCGACGCGGCCGGCAACGTCAAGCTCGCCGCGGTGATGGCGAAGCGGCGCGTCTCGATGGACGAGGCGCGGCGGCTTCTCGAAACGCGGAAGTTGCGGGAGGTGCTGGAGGAGTGACACGAATCGACCGGCTGTACGAAATCGCGCGCAAACCGAGCCGCGTCATCGTCGGGCTCATGTCCGGCACCTCCGTCGACGCCATCGACGCCGTGCTGGTGCGCATCTCCGGCCACGCCTCGGAGGCACGCATCGAGAAGATCCGCTTCGCCAGCTTTCCCTTCCCGGCCGACATCCGCGCCCGCATCAACACGCTGTTCGACAAGGACCAGGCCACCGTCGACGAGATCTGCCATCTCGACTTCGTCCTCGGCGAGCTGTTCGCCGCCGCCACCCTCCGTCTGGTGGCCGACGCGGGCATGAAGAGCGAGGACGTCGACCTCGCCGCCGCCGCCGGCCAGACCATCTGGCACCGGCCCCGTCCGACGGTCGAGGAGTCCACGGCGGAGGTACCCTGGATCGGCGAGCCCATCGCCACGCGCTCGACGCTCGCCATCGGCGAGTCCTCCGTCATCGCCGAGCGTACCGGCATCATCACCGTCGGCGACCTGCGCGCGCGCGACATCGCCGCCGGCGGACACGGCGCGCCGCTCGTGGCCTATTTCGACTGGTCGCAGCTCCGCCACCCCACGCGGGGCCGCGCCATGCAAAACATCGGCGGCATCGCCAACGTCACCTTCATTCCGCCGCAGGCGGAGCTCGACGACATCGTGGCGTTCGACACCGGTCCCGGCAACATGATCATCGACGCGCTCGTCCACATGCTGAGCGGCGAGCAGGAGACCTTCGATCGCGACGGCCTCCGCGCCGCCCGCGGCCGCGTGCGCGAGGACGTCCTCGCCTGGTGCATGTCCGATCCGTACTTCGAGCTGCGGCCGCCGAAGACCACCGGGCGCGAGCGTTTCGGTCGGCAGTTCGCCCGCCGCCTCGCCGAGCGCTTCACCGACGTTTCGCCCGACGACCTCGTCGCCACCGCCACCGCTTTTACCGCCGAGAGCATCGCGCACGCCTACCGCACGTTCGTCGGCCAGCAGATCGACGAGGTGATCCTGGCCGGCGGCGGCGCCAAGAATCCGACGCTCGTGGCGATGCTGCGCGAGCGCCTCCCCGGCTCCGAGGTGCGCGTCTACGAATACCTGCAGGAGAAGGAAGCGATGGCCATGGCGCTCATCGCCAACGACTCGGTGGCCGGCCTGCACACCAACGTCGCGCGCCTGACCGGCGGCAAGCCGGCCATCCTGGGGAAGATCTGTCTGTGAGCTGAGATGGCGGTGAAACACCTCTACGGCCGCGCCTTCGTGGACGGGGAGATCCTGGATGGCGTGCGCGTCTCCTTGAAAGACGGCGTGATCGCCGAGGTCGTGCAGACGGCCGACGTCCCCGCCACCGCGGTGCGGACGCAAGGTCTGATCGTCCCGGGGTTCATCGATTGCCACATCCACGGCGGCGACGGCGCCGACTTCATGGACGCGGACGACGCCGGCATCGCGCGCATCCTTTCTTTCCACGCCCGCCACGGCACCACGGCCCTCGCCGCGACGACGCTCTCGGCTTCGCCGTCCGACCTGCGCAAGGCCGTGGCCGCGATCGGCCGTGCGGCGAAAGCCGAGACCGGCGGTCAAATCTGCGCCCTGCACCTTGAAGGGCCGTTCATCAACCCCGAGCGCGCCGGCGCGCAGGACCGCTCATCGATCCGCCCGCCGGACGTCGAGGAGCTCGGCGCGCTGCTCGGCGAGGCGCCGGAGCTGCCTTGGATCGTTACTCTGGCGCCGGAAATGCCCGGCGCGCGAGCCCTCATCGAACGCTTCCGCGACCGTGTGAAGCTCGCCATCGGCCATACCGCGGCGGACTACCACGCGGCGATGGAGGGGCTCTCCTGGGGAGCCTCGCACTTCACTCACCTGTTCAACGCCATGACCGGCTTGCACCATCGCGAGCCGGGAGCGGTCGGCGCGGCGATGGTCTCGCCCGAGGCCACCGTGGAGCTGATCGCCGACGGGCTCCACGTCGCCCCTGCGGTCCTCCACGTCGCCGCCCGCATGATGCCGGACCGCGTCGCGCTGGTCTCCGACGCCATCCGCGCCTGCGGCCGGCCGGACGGCGTCTACAAGCTCTACCACCACGACGTCACCGTCGCCGGCCGGGAGGCGCGGCTCGCCGACGGCACGTTGGCCGGAAGTTTGCTGACGATGTGTGCGGCGGTGCGCCTCATGGTCGAGCTGGCGGGCCTGCCGCTTGCAAGCGTGATCCCGCTCGCCACCGAGGTGCCGGCCCGCATCCTTGGCCTCGCCGCTCGCAAGGGCAAGCTCGAGCGCGGCTACGACGCCGACGTCGTGGTGCTCGACGAGGAATTCCGCGCCGAAAGAGTGTTCGTGAAGGGGAGGGAAAGGTTTTGAACGCGGGAGCTCCGAGAAGGCAGGACGACGAAGGACATTTCAAGGAGACAAGACGATGGAACACAGGACCGGAACTCGTGAAGAGTGGCTCGCAGCGAGGCTCGAGTTGCTCGAGGCGGAGAAGGAGCTCACGCGGCGCGGCGACGAGCTGACGCAGCGGCGGCAGGAGCTGCCATGGGTGCGGATCGACAAGGAGTACCGATTCGAGACCGACGAGGGGAGCGCCTCGCTGGCCGACCTCTTCCGGGGGCGCTCGCAGCTCCTCGTCTACCACTTCATGTTCGGGCCCGAGTATGAGGCGGGATGTCCAGCCTGCTCCTCCATTGCCGATGGCTTCAACGGGTTCGTCGTGCACCTGGCCAACCATGACGTGATGCTCTGGGCGGTCTCCCGGGCTCCGCTCGCGAAGCTGCAGGCGTACAAGCGGCGGATGGGCTGGACCTTCCCGTGGGCATCGTCTTTCGGGAGCGATTTCAACTACGACTTCAACACTTCCGTCACGGAGGAAGAGCAGCGTGCGGGCCTCGTCGAGTACAACTACCGTACGAGCGACGTCAGGCCCAGCCTGGAGGCCGGGAAGCAGGGGCCGCTCGCCGAGTTCGCGGCAGGCTCCGGTACGGACTGGGCGACGTTCGCGCGGGAACAGCCCGGGATGAGCGCGTTCGCCCTCGAGGACGGGGTCGTCTACCACACATACTCGGCCTACGCGCGCGGGGTGGACGGGCTCTGGGGTATGTACCAGTGGCTCGACCGGGCGCCGCGAGGGCGTAACGAGACGGGAATCTGGTTTCGCCGCCACGACGAGTACGAAAAGGGCTGAGCGAAGTCGTGGGTGTCGTGCGCCGCCGGCGCGGCGGTGACGATCGCCTGGTGCGCGTCCATGGCGGCGATGAGCGGAATGCCGATGCCCGGCGGCTGGACGATGTCGATGGCCTGGATGCGGCTGCCCGGACGGACGTGGTTCGCCGCCGCGGCGTCGTTCCTCGGGCAAGCTCGATCGCGGCTTGAAGACGAGATCCGCACCGCCGGCGGCCTCGGCGTCTCACGTTGAATGGTCCGGAGGGGCACTAGAGCGAAACTCGCGCTCAGGTATAGATAAAGCCCTGCGGTAGTGTCGTCGTCGGGCTACCCGGAACAGTTACGGTAACGGCGACCGTACCGGGTTGCGTGGAAGCCGGAACTGTGGCGAACAGGGCTGTTGGGCTATCGACCAATACCGCCTGGGACAGCACCGTTCCAAACTGTACTGTCGTGCCTGCAACGAAGCCCGTCCCCGTGATCTTGACGATGCTTCCTCCTGTACGTGGGCCCGTATTCGGATTGATGACCAAGGCGGTTCCGGCGGTAGCGGGGGAGTGGCTTGTCCGCCGCCGGCGGTACGGTGGTGAAGATGGCCTCGAAGATCTTCTTGAGCTTCTCGAAGCCCTGCGAACTGAATAGCCCGACAAGCGCTGCAAGACCGACGATCCAGAGCCGGTTGGAAGGATTTTGCGAGTTGACGATCCCACCATTGACCAGGAGAAAGAAAATACAGGCGAGCGCCGTGCCGGTAAGCGGCCCGAAGGCGTACCTGGGAACCCAGCTCCATTTGAGGTCACGATTCCCCACGTACCAGGAAAAGGAACGAATGGAGTGGAGGGTTCCGCCACGGACTCCGAGCGGAATTTCCGTTAGTGAAAGTCTCAGTAGACCAGAAATAAGAGCCAGTCGATCGATTCTGCTTTGAAAGATTTTTGAACTAGCGCGCGGCAGGAGCGTTCAGAATCCGGTTCACCTGCGCGATGTGCTCGCGGTTGTGCGCATGCAGAAGGATGGCGTAGGCCTTCCAGTCGAAGCGCTCGACCCAGGAGACGGCGGTGAGACTGCCGTCCGGGCCGGCGCACTTGACCACCATCTGCACGGGCGCCGTGGCGGTGATGGGCACGTCGTCGGAGGCCGCTGTCAGCAAACCGAGGATGTCCTGATGGATCCTGCGGAACTCGCGCCGCAAGGTGTCCCAGTCGAGCTCGAAGGGATTCGGGGACTGCAGGCTGGCGGGGATCGGGGTGTCGAGGGACTGCCCCGCGAGCAACTGCGCGAGCTGGTGAACGGCCGGTCCATCGCTTTGCACCAGATGGTCGACGACCTCATGGATCGACCAGCCGGACGTGCTGCGGTGCTCGGCCGCGACGGCCGCCGGGATGGTCTCGACGAGCGCCTCGAATTCGGCGTAGGTGCCCGCGACCTTTCCTCGGATGGCTTCGAGAGCAGCCTCGGTGCCGCGCTTCCGAATGTAGCCGAGGGCTCTCTCCTGCTCGGGAAGAAGGGGTGTGGAGGTCTGCATACCATGTTCTGTAGAATGCCAAGAGCCTGCCGACAGCCCCAAAGCTCTTCCACAATGCTACACCCACGGCGAGTCCGGGAACTCGTGAGCCGGTTTACCAACTCGTAAACGCGTCGACGAGCTCGTAAACGGACCGGGTAACGATTTTGGAAATCGTAGTCCTCGGGCGTAGGTGATTGAAAACGCTGAAGATCCGGCGAAACTTTGCTTCCGGGGCAGCGTATCTGTGCAGGGGGAACACCATGATCGGACCTGAAACACCCTTCCTCGCCCTGATTGCCGGCATCCTCCTGCTGATCGCCGGTCGCCGGCTGTTCTGGCTCTTCGTCGGCCTGGTCGGCTTTTTCACCGTTTACCGGTGGCTTGCGCCGGTTCCCGCCGGACCGTCACCCTCCGGGCGGTGGCTCGTCGCCATCCTCGCCGGCCTGCTGGGGATCGTGCTGGCGATCTTCCTCCAGCGGCTGGCGGTGGCCGTGGCGGGGTTCTTCGTGGGTGGCTGGTTCGTCGCCGGAATGCTGGGAGCTCACCTGGCGAGCGCGCGGGGAGGGGAGCTGTTGCTCGTCATCATCGGCGCCGTGATCGCCGCCGTCCTGGCCATCTGGCTCTTCGACCTCGCGCTCGTCATCCTCTCGTCGATCGCGGGAGCGGACCTGATCGTCGAGGCGCTCCATCCACGGCCGGGACCGGGCAAGCTGCTGATCGTCGTCCTGGCAGTCGTGGGGATCGCCGTGCAATTGGGGTTTACGGCGCGGCGGCGGGAGCGGGGGTAGCCCGAAGCGGCTGTCGGGGTCCGGTCACCAGCGCTCGACGTCACTGGCGCGCCGTAATCCTATTGGCACCGATTCCGTTCTCGCCGCCCAGGCCGCAGGATTCGAGGGAAACGCGGGTTTCATCCCGTAGAGGCTGATCGCGGTTCCGGTCAGCCGAGACCAATCGAACCGCCGAATGGAGGAGCCGATGAAACGCAGGCTTGCAGCAACCCTAGCAGTCTTCGCCTTTCTGGCTATAACCGGAGTCGCCGACGCCCGCCGGGTCCGCGTGGTGCATCGTGGTCCGCGGACCGTCGTCCACGTCCATACGGGCTTTCCTCTCCGCCGACCGCTGCCGCACGTCTATGTCCGCGCGCCGCGGGTCGCCGTACGAGTCACGCCGCGCGTCTTCCTGCCGTCCGTGGTGTTCGGCGCGGTGGTCGTCCCCGTGCTTCCCGCCGCCGACGTGAGGGTCTGGCGGGAGGCCGAGGTGGTCGACCGCGAGGAGGGGTGGACCGAATTCACCATGAACGTCGACCGGCGGGGGAGCCGCCTCCTGCTGGAGATCAATAGGGGACCGGCACAGATCAGCTTCGCCGAGGTCGTCTTCGAGAACGGCGAGGCCCAGGTCGTCGACTTCAACGACCGGCCCCACGGCCCCGGCGTCTACTCGCTGCTCGACTTCAAGGACGGCCGCAAAGTCGATCACGTGCGGATCGTCGCGCAGGCCACCCGCGCCGCGACCGAGATTTCGCTCCACCTGCTGACGTAACGGCCACCTCACCCCAACCCCTCTCCTAGGAGGAGAGGGGCCAGGGGTGAGGTCGCGCCGAGCGTCCCGGTGTCTCATCCCTGTCGCACCTCTTTAGTTAGAAGTTGAGTTGTTTGAGCAGTCTCCGGCAGTCTGAGGCTGATCGTTAACCGGCGCCCACTATTCAGAGGTGAAGGGGGATGGGATCGACGAGCCGTAGATCGATCCTTCTCAGGCCGGGCTGGAGCCTGCCAATCCGGTCGCGCCCTCCCACCTGCCGCGGCCCGCCTCCGGCGCACAAGTCCCCGTCTCCCGCCTCAGATCCTTTCCTCTTGGTCTGTCCTACCTACGGAGGTTGTTTTCATGAGAACCAAGATCAAGCTGTTCTCTCTGTTTCTCGGTATCGTTCTCTTCCTGGGAGTGCCGCCGGTCCTGCTGCTGACCGCCGACCGCTCCCCGGAGGCCGCTGTCCCGATCGCGAAACCTGCCAGTCCACTGCGCGCGCTGATCGCTCAGCAGTCGACCCTGGAGTTGTTCTATCGCGATTGGCAGCGGGGCTATCTCGCGGCCGGAGGCGACCGCAACGTCGTCGTCAGCCTGGGCTGGACGGGGGGGCTCTCCACCGAGCCCAGCGCCGCCCGCGGGCGGGTGCATCTCGACATGATCGACGGCGCGTTGCGCGCCGAGGTGCGGGGCCTGAATCGGCCGGCCGATCTGTGGCTGGTCGACAATCAGGAGGGGCCCGGCCGGACCGTGCAGCCGGAGCCGGGCGACCGCATGGTTCGCATCGGCCGGCTGCAGGGCGGCCCTGCCGGCAAGATCGCGGCCGTGCTCGGCCGGGAGCTCTTCACCGATTTCGAGCTCGACCTGGTGGTGGTCTCCCGCGCCGGCAAGACGCCGGTTGAAAGCAGCCTCCTCGTGGGTGGCCGGCCGTATTTCGAACGGCTGTACACCACCACCCGCGTGGCGGCGGCCCGGGCGAGAGCGGCGGCCCGGCTTCCCAGCCTGCTGAGCCCCGCCTCGCTGCTGTCCCTGCTCGCGCCGCGCGCCGCAGAGGCGGACTCCTCGACCCAGATCCTCATCGCCCATGGCCTGGTCGGCCAGGCGGTCGGCAACGGCGCGGATCTCTTCTTCCGCGGCCTTTTCGCCGGCAACGGCCGCACCTGCGCCACCTGCCACCGGGTGACGAACAACCAGGGGCTCGACCTCAACTTCATCGCGACGCTGCCCGCTACCGACAAGCTCTTCGTCGCCGAGCAGGCAGGAGGGGTTCCCGGCCTCGAGCGGCCGAAGCTGATGCGCGGCCACGCCCAGATCCTCGAGAACGTCGACGGCTTCGAAAACCCCACCGGCAAGTTCGTCATGCGCGGCGTGCCGCACACGCTCTCCCTGGCCACCTCGATTCTGGCGCCTGGGGACGGCAGAGCGTCCGTTCAGCGCACCGGCTGGGGCGGCGACGGCGCTCCCAACACGGGCGCGCTCCGCTTCTTCCCGATCGGCGCCGTGAGGCAGCACTTCACCAAGAGCCTCAATCGGATCCAGGGCACGGACTTCGTCCTGCCGACGGATGCCCAGCTCGACCAGATGGAGGCCTTCATGCTGGCCAGCGGCCGCCTCAACCAGCTCAACCTCACCAACGTGACCCTGACCAACGCCAACGCCCAGGCGGGCAAGCTCCGATTCGTGGCCGCGGACGCCCGCTGCAACGGCTGCCACAACAATGCCAGCTCCAACGTCGCCTCCGGCACCAACAACAACTTCAACACCGGCGTCGAGAGAGCTCCCGACCCCAGCCAGACGACCGAGCCTCACCCGCGCGACGGCGGCTTCGGCGCGGCCGTCGTGCCCAACTTCGACTGTGACGGCAACGGCACGCTCGACTGCTTCGGCGACGGCAGCTTCAATACGCCGCCGCTGATCGAGGCGGCCGACACCGAGCCGTTCTTCCACAACAACAACGCCGCCACCATCGAGGATGCGGTGACCTTCTTCACCACGCAGGCGTTCGCCCAGTCGCCCGCCGGCGGCGGCAATCCCATTCCGCTGACGGCGACGGACATCGCCAACATCGGCAAGTTCCTGCGCGTCCTCAACGCGGCGTTCAACGTCAGCATCTCGATCCAGCGCAACAACGCCGGTCTGACCCTCGAGAACAGCAGCGGCGGCGTTTGCGGTTTCGGGGAGATCTCCGCGAAGTGCACCGAGGGTCCGCCCGAAGACGTCCAAGGCAAGCGAGACACCGTCAACATGGAGCTCGCGCTGTCCAACTCCGAGGCTGCGGACGCCATCGAAGTCCTGCAAGCGAAAGGCATCCATGCGGACGCCGTGACGCTCCTCAACAGCGCCATCTCCAAGAACAGTCAGGCGATCAACGAGACCTCATCGAACATCCGCAAGTCGCTGATCCAGGGCGCCCTCAACGACCTCAACGCCGCCAAGGCGAAGTTCGGCACCGGGCTTACCTTCACCATGGGTGAGGGCAATCTGCTGTTCTGAGCTGGCCTGCGCTCATTTTTGGGCACGATCAGAGCCCGGACCTCCGGGCTCTTTCTGTGCCGGGCGAACTATCCGCTCACCTGTTTCCAGATTCCTTGGTAGTCGAGGACCACGCCGTTCTCGTCGATCTCCAACTCGGCTTTGAAGGCGCCGCCGCGGCTGGAGTAGAGATATCGCCGCTCGGCCAGACGGTGGTATTCCTGCGGCAGGATCTCGAGCGTCAGCTCGGGGAAGCGAACCCACGCCGCGGTGATGGTGCCGCTCTTCTGGCCGACGGCGAGGTCGAGGCGACGGATGGGCAGGGTATTCGTCGAAGGGCTCCAGCCCAGATCGATGTCGATGCAGCCGCGGACGGCCTGCCGCTCGGTCCCGTTCTCGATCCAGCGGCCGTCCTCGACGGTGAGCGTGAGGGAGCGGAGGTGGACGCCGTCGCGCAGCGAAACACCGGCGCGCCGGGTGCGCCAGGCGGCATCGCAGACGATCTCGTAGTCGGCCTGTGCGGGACCCTTCTCTTCGAGCGCGAGGATGGTGCCCCGCAGCACCCACTCGTCCCTTTGGCGGAGCAGCTCGAACCGCTCCAGCCCGGTGCCCTTCCGGCGCTGCCAGAGGAGAGTGCGGATGAGCTCGGAATCGGGTGCCTGAGTCATGGCCTTGATGGGCCTGAGCGCGAGCGCGCAGAAGGCCGTGCCCAGAAAGTCTCTGCGAGTGGAGTCATGCAAGTCAAACCTCACAGGCGAACTGAACCACTACCCAGTCGCCGAGTCCCGCCTCAGGCCCCTCGCCTCCCTGGCCCTCCTCTCCCACCTCACACCCGCCCACCGGGAGAGGAGGGAGATTAAAAAGCAGATCTTGTTGTCTTTTCTTTCAGTCGCCCCTCTCTCCCGGTAGGCGGGTGTGAGGCGGGAGAGAGGGGCTGGGGGAGTGAGGGGCCCGAGGCGGCGGAGGGGCCTCAGTCGGCGATGACTCTCGGCGTCAGGTTAACGCGCATGGGGTCAGGGGTGAGGCCGTTCCGCAGGCCCAGTCGCCTTTGGACCGACGGGGTGTAAACCGGGCGAAACCACCCTGGTGCTTCGCATGCGTCCCCCAGTGTCGCCGGGCCGGTCCCCCAGTGTTGTCGAGCCGGTCCCCCAGTGTTGTCGGACCGGTCCCCCAGTGTTGTCGAGCCGATCCCCCAGTGTTGTCGAGGCGGTTCCCCAGTGGTTTCGTGCCAAGACCCCGGTGGTTCCACGCCGAGACCCCGTGGTTCCGTGTCGCGATCCTGTGCCTCGTGAGCGGTCACTGCACCGATGTTCAACGAGCACGCGCGGCACTACGGACGGAGCGGCGCTCATGTCATTCTGGTGCCCCGCGCAGTGGGGAACCACAATTAGGCTGAACCACTACTCAGGCTTGAGATACCGTGCGCCCAAAATGCTGAAGACCGTGCCGAAGGCGAGGAGCACCGCGGCGGGGAGCAGCACCGCGTCGAGGCCGCGGCCGAAGCTGATGAGGGCGTGAAAGGCATCCATCGCCCAGGCGGTGGGGAAGACGTGGGCGGCTCTCCACAGCCAGCGCGGCATGATCTCGCTGGGCCACCAACAGCCGCCCAGGGCGGCCATCACCATGCTCGCGATCCAGCCGACGGAGCCGGCTTGCTCGGGCGTCCGCAGGACCGCGCCGAAGAAGGTGGCGATCCCCGCGACGCAGGAAATGTACGCCGCGAGAAGAAGCGCGAGCCCGGCGGCCGAGCGTCCGAAGTCCACCGCAAAGACGAAGCGGCCGACGGCGAGGAGCACCGCGACCTGGATGGCCGCGATGAGCCACCTGCCGGCGAGCTTGCCCAGGATGAGCTCGCGCCGTGAGAGCGGCAGGGTCACTTGCCGGCGCAGCATCCCTTCGCGCCGCTCGACCGTGAGGAACACGCCGCCATAGATGAGAGTCATCATGAGGACGGTCATGGTGAGCGCTCCGGGGACGCTCTGCGCGGTGCCTGCGGGAACCGGCCGGCCGCGCCCCGCCGTGGACACCGCGAGCGAAACCTGCCGCGGCCGTGCCGTCAGGCGAGCGAGCTCCGCCGCGGCCGTGGTGGCGTCGGTCTTGGGCGGCAGCTTGCCCGCGGCATTCATCTCGACCAGGAGCCCGAGCGTCCGCACGACCACGCGCAGCAGGTGCACGTCGGCGGCGCGCGAGAAGTCGCGGTCGGCCTGCTCCTCCTTTTCGATCCGCAGCTTCTGCTGTCGACCGGCGAGCACGTTGGCGGTGAATCCTTTGGGAATGGTGAGAGTGCGGACCTTGTCCTTCGTGGTCGCGAGCTCAGAGGGAGTGATCTCGCGGAGGTTCATGTTCTCGGCGGCGAGCTGCTGGACCAGCGCGCGGGCCAGCCAGCCGCCGTCGCGGTCCACCACCGTGAGGGTGACCTTCGGCGGTCCCGACGGTCCGCCGCCCATCTGGCCGAAGAACCACATCAGCGCGATCGGCAGGCCGAGCATCCAGACGAACGATGCCTTGTCCCGCAGGGTGAGGCGGAGATCGTTGCGCGCCAGGAGCAGGACCTTCTTCACGCCAGACCTCCGCGCCGCAGGGTGCGATGCAGCAGGAGGGCGCCCAGCGCCAGGAGGAAGACGCCGAGACCCGCGAGAATCGCGATGTTGGGCAGGACGTCGCCGAGGCCGCCTGAGGATTCGATGAGCTTGCGATAGCCGGCCGTCCCCCAGTAGAACGGCGACGCCGGTGCCGCCGCGCGCACCGCCCGCGGCAGCCCTTCGAGATTGACGAAGCTGCCGCCCGCGAAGCCCAGGATCAGATAGACGATGGAGCCGATGGTGGCGCCGCGGCGCTCGTCCCGCGCCAGCCCGTAGATCGTGGCCGCGGTTCCGGTCACGGCAAGGACGAGCGCGAAAGAGAGCAGCAGGAAGCCCGCCGGATCCACGCCTCGCCGCAGCACCGCGGCACCCACGGCCGACAGCACGAGGAGGGCGAGAAGCGCCAGCACGATCGTATAGAGGGCTTTGCCGAGGACGAGCGTGCCGGTGCCGATCGGTCCCGCGAGCTGCCGCCGCAGCGTGCCCGCCGTCGCCTCGGTGATGATGTCCCGCATGGCCTGATCGCCGACGAGGAACAGTGCGTAGACCGAGACGCCGGGCAGGACGACGAGGAAGATCAGCGAGGTGCCGGAGCCGGACTTCCTGGATTTTTCGTCTGCGGGCTGCGGCGAGAGCGACGCGGTATCGACGGCGATGACCGGCGGCGACAGATAGCGGAAGCCGCTCTCGAGCGAACGTTTCACGCCCAGCGAGATCCGGATCACCGCCTCGTCCGTGACCGCGCCGGTTTGAGATTGCCTGGTGGAGCGGATCTCCTGCAGCGGCTCCCGCAGCACGTGCGAGCCCGCGTCGAGGACGTCCACGAGCACGCGCGTGAGCTGCTCGGCGATCTCCGGCAGGATGCCCTCGGCCGGGTTGCGGACGAGCGCGAGCGACGCCGGCTTGCCGTCGAGCACGTTTTGCGTGAACCCCTGCGGGATGCGGAGGAGCGCTGAGGCCTCGCCTTTCTCGATGCGCCCTCTGCCTTCGGCCCCCACCACCTCGACGTCGACGTACGCGGCCATCTGCTTCGAGGTCAGGGCCGACATGATCACGTTGGCCGCCATGCCTTCGTCTTGGTTTTCCACCAGCAGGCGGATCTTCGGCACCCGCTCTCCCCGCGACCCGAAGGAGAGCGCGATGAGGAGCGCGAAGACCACGGGGAAGCTCAGCACGATGAGCAGCCCGAGCGGCGCGCGGAACCGCCGTCTGAGGTCCTTGGCGACGAGCAGGGTCAGCACGCGCATCAGTCGCGTAGCTCCCGTCCCGTGAGCTCGAGGAAGACGCTGTTGAGGCTCGGCGGCTGGATGGCGACCCCGTCGAGGTCGAGCCCCGAAGCGAGCACGGCCGAGAGCGTCTCGAGGGCCGCCTTGCCGGAACCGGAAACCGCGAGGATGATCTTGCCCGGCGCCGCGGCGATGATCTGCACGCCGGGCAGGGCCGCCAGGCGGGCGCGGGCCTGCTCGGCGTCGAAGCTGCCGGAGGCGGTGAGGATCTCCTTCTCACTCACCCGGCGTTTCAGCTCGTCGACCGAGCCCTCGGCCAGGATCTTGCCGTGATCGACGATGGCCACCCGGTCGCACAGCGTCTCGGCTTCTTCGAGGTAGTGCGTCGTATAGATCACCGTGGTGCCCGCGGCCGCCACGGCGCGCACGGCGTCCAGGATGTTGGCTCGCGCTTGCGGATCGATGCCCACGGTCGGCTCGTCCATGAGCACGGCGCGGGGCCCGTGGACGAGGCCGAGCGCGAGGTTCAGGCGCCGTTTCATGCCACCGGAGAAGGTCTTGACGGCGTCCTTGGCCCGGCCGGTCAGCCCGACCTGCTCGAGCACCCGCTCCACGGCCTTCTCGAGCGCGTCTCCGGCGAGACCGTAGAGACCCGCCCAGAAGCGGAGGTTCTCGCGCGCCGAGAGAGAGTCGTAGAGCGCTGTCTCCTGCGGCACGACGCCGAGCTGCGCCTTGATGCGGATCGGGTCGGATCCCAGCTCGACGCCGTCGAAGAAGATTCGGCCCTCATCGGGCTTGAGCAGGCCCGAGAGCATCGACATGGTGGTCGTCTTGCCGGCGCCGTTGGGACCGAGAAGGCCGTAGAGCTCGCCCTTGCGCACCTCGAAGGAGATGCCGTCCACCGCCCGCAGCTCGCCGTAGCGCTTGACCAGCCCTTCGACTCGGAACATGCTCGCTCCCTTCGCCGAGTGAATCCGGCCACGCCTTCATACGCCTGCACGACTGCTTTGTTTTCGAGGAGTTACCGCCAGGACATCCGCACCTTCAATCGCAGGGTACGGGAGGCGAGCGTCTCGTCGACCGCTAGTAGCAGAGCGGGAAGCCGGCCGTCAGTCATCCGTTCTCTTTCTCTCCGCGTATCCACCAGCGACGGTCCCCTGACCCGAGCCAGCCCGCTGGGGACCGCCGCGCCACAAGCGTCATTCAGGTTTCGAAAGCCGATCCCAAAGGAGGATTGCAGATGCGTCGTGTACCTTTGCTGCTGCTCATCGCTCTTGCCGCCGCCTTGCCGGCCGGCGCCTCGAGCCACCGTGAAGCGCCGGCCATCGCCGGCGATCCGGCCATCGATGCGACCGATCTCTATGCGTTCGTGAGCCCGGACAGGACGGACACGGTCACGCTCATCGCCAACTACATCCCGCTGGAGGCGCCCTACGGCGGTCCGAACTTCTTCGGCTTCGCTGATTGGCCCGCCGCGCAGTACGAGATCCACGTCGACAACAACGGCGACGCGGTCGAGGATCTGACGTTCCTCTTCCAGTTCCGGACCGAGACGGCGAACGCCAAGACCTTCCTTTACAACACCGGGCCGATCACCGTCGACGCCAAAGCGAAGAACCCGTACGCCGGGCTCAATGCCTACCAGTACTACCGGGTCTATCTGGTCAAAGGTCCGCGCCGCGCCGATCAGAAAAATGCCGAGCTCCTGGGCGAGTATCTGCCGGTGGCGCCGAACAACGTCGGCCCCAAGTCGATCAAGGATTACGACAGTCTGGCCAATGCCGCGGTGCGCGACGTGAGGGAAGGCGTCAAGGTCTTCGTCGGGCCGCGCGACGATCCGTTCTTCGTCAACCTCGGCCGCACCTTCGATCTGTTGAACGTCGATCCGGTGCTGCCGGGCGGCCGCGATCAGGACGCCGGCAAGGCGCCCGACCACCTCCGCAACTACAACGTGCACTCGATCGCGCTGCAGATCCCCATCCCGCTCCTCATGGGACCGTCGACGGCGAAGACCGCCGGCTGGCCGGTGCCGGTCGAAGATCCGAGTGCGACGATCGGCGTCTGGACGACGGCGAGCCGCGCCAAGTCGACGGTGCTGAAGACCGGCGGCCGCGACGTGGCGGGCGAGTGGGTGCAGGTGTCGCGGCTCGGCATGCCGCTGGTCAACGAGGTGGTGATTCCGCGCAGCGACAAGGACCTGTTCAACGCCGGCGAGCCCAAGGACGACGCCCGATTCCTGCCGTTCGTGCAGACCTCCGAGCTGGCCGGGATTCTCAATGCTCTGTTCAAAGTGAAGGTGCCCGCCAACCCGCGCAACGATCTGGTGCAGGTCTTCCTGAAAGGCGTGCCGAAGCTCACCGAGAAGGGCGTACCGTGCGAGTACCTGCGGCTCAACATGGCGGTGCCGCCGAGCGCCAAGCCGAACCGTCTGGGCCTGCTCGCGGGGCAGAACGACGGCTTTCCGAACGGCCGGCGCCTGGGGGACGACGTCGTCGACATCGCGCTCCGCGTCGTCGCCGGCGTGCTCGATCCCAAATTCAACGTCTCCCCCAACAACGAGCTCGGCGACACGGTGGTCAAGAACGACGAGCCGTTCCTCGCCAGCTTCCCCTACCTCGCGCCGCCGCACGACGGCGTGAACGTCGCGTATTGATCGCAAGTCCGTTAGGGACCGCTTATCGGAAACCTAGCGCCGGCCGGAACTCCGCGAGGGCGGCGGCCATGCGCTCGATCTGGCCGGGAGTGAAATGGTCCCAGCACGTGTCCGTGGCGTAATTCATGAAGTTGGGGATGTCGTCGGCGCCGGGCAAGGTAGGACAGGAATCCTGGCCTACCGGGCAGGAGCCGAAAGTAGGAGTGGCTTGAGTCGGAGTATCGTCGACGAAGTCGCCAGGGTCGAAGCACGCCAGCAGATCGGGATTGAAATACCTCTCGAAGGTGTGGAAGAGACCCAGGTAGTGTCCCACTTCATGCGCCAGGACCAGCCCGCGCTGAAAGAGCTCGTGGCCTCCCACGGTGATGGGATCGATAGCGATGCCTTGCATGTAGGTCGCCCCGGGGTTTCCGGGTATAGGGTAGCCGGGCGGGAAGGTCGAGATGCCGGACGCGCTTGACGAGCCGAGCCTGCAACTGTAAACGTTGATGTAGTACCGGGTGTCCTTCGCCAGCCGCTTCCTGATCTTCTGCTGGTTGGTGGTGTTGAAGACGCAGCTCCTGAACCAGGAAGCGTTCTTGATCGTCTCCGTTTGATAGAGGCGAAAGCTGAAGGGAGCGTCGCGGTAGGCCCAGTTGAGGTTTTGGATCAGCATTGAGATCTGCTGCGGCGTGAGCTTGCCGTTCTTGCCGTCCGTGAGGACGTGCAGGACGATGGGGATCGGCACCCGCGTCTTGTACGGTAAGGTGATCTCCGGCCTGCGGGTGAAACCGGCGAACCAGTCGCGCGTTTTCGGAGCAGGCGAGGGCGTAGCACACCACGGCCCTTGCTGTGCGAGGACGGCGGCATCCACGAAGAGGAGGAGAACGAGTCCGACGACGGCTTTCCGCATGGAACGTCCTATCCGACGTATGTCGTTCATTCTATGGAATGTATAAATTCTATCCGGGTCCGAACCCGCGGTCAACTCGACTACGGTGGTTCCGGCCCGTGACTACGGTGGTTTCAGAGGCAAGGCTTGAAGGAAAAACGCCGGGAGGCTTGCGCCCCCCGGCGGTCAGGCTATACTACGATTTGGACGCAAGTCCGTTCGTGTTCTCAGAAGCCGGGGTCGACCCGCCAGTCGACTCCGGTTTCGCTTTCTGGGGCTTCCGCCGCGGCTGCATCCCAAACTCCGTCAGCTTCTCCCCCTTCAGCCCGTACTGCATCCGCACGCCGTTGCGCAGGCGGGTGGCTATGTCGGTCCCCTCGGTGAGGAAACCTTCCAAGTCTCGCGTCGCCTGCTGGAGCTGCGCCCGCAAGGCGTCCTGTCGGATCTTCGCCTCCTTCGCCCCAGCCGTTACTTCGGCTAGCCGGCTCCGGAGCTCGGTCACATAAGGCAGCTCCTCCTTGTTGTTTTCGGTGGTGACCAGCAGCTTGTCAAAGCCGGTGATCACGTCGGCAAACGATGTGTTGGGCATGACGTTGATTCTCCTTTCTTCAGGGCCCGCCCCTTCATTGGAGCGAGGCGATGCTGTCGAACATCTCGCGGGTGAGCGGCGCGAGCCGCCGGCTCCCCTCGGTCCGCAGCGCCAGGAACACCTGCGAGTCGGCCTGGCGCACGAAGAGCGGGAGCCGGGTGCACGCCGCGAGGGCGACGGCGAACTGCGCAAAGCTCGCCGCCACCGTCGCGTTGGGAAACTGGTACTGCCGGTGCAGCGCTGCGCCGCCGCGGATCACCTGCCACTGAACTGAGGCTCGATCCGCCTCGTTCCTCATCAGTGGGCCGAGGACCTGAGCCATGCGCTGGCTCCGCCTTCGGCTTGCTTCTACTCGCTTCCTTCTCATAGACACCTCCTTACGTAAGCTTCAGCGCTTCATGCACCGAAGACCTGATTCAGGATCAATGGTCCTGTAGCAGCTCCATTGACTTCATGATTGTAATCCTGAGCCCGGGAAGGAAGTCAACAGGGAAACGGCGGAAAAAGCAAAAAGGTGAAAATTCGCACTTTTTCTGTCAAGGCCCGTTATCGTACTACAGCAAGCACAGCCTGGAAGTGTCCGGAAAGGATGACATCTCCCCGGCAGCCGTTACTTCGGGAGCGGAGAGGCGTGCCGGGTTCCGCAAAGGTGTGCCACGCCGTAAGAAGCGCGTAACTTCCTCTGCTCTCCGTGCGAGAATGCTGCTACGTCCGGTGCGGGAAAATTCTCGCATCCCTGCCACACTGGAGGAGTGGCACCCGATGGTGCCCAGCCCGCGGAGGGCCGGACCATGGAGGTGCGGCCCCCTTCCACGGAGGAGGGAACAAACAATGACCCTGCGCAAAGCTCAACGCTTCGCCGCCGTGGCCGTCCTGGCAGGTAGCCTTTTCCTGGTTGCCGCTCCAGTGCAGGCCCGGGATCTCGGCCCCGCCCCCAACGTTTGGCAGTGGATGCAGGATCTCCAGAAAATATGGAAGGGAGTTTCCTTTTTCTGGGTCTGGAGTGATCAGCCCAGGCCTCAGAACTCCGGCGATCTGCGGAAGGGAGGGGGGGCCTTGGACCCGAACGGATCACCTGGCTCAACGACTCCCCCAGCCAGCGCCAGTGGAGATGCGGGCCACATCTCCGATCCCAACAGCTAGCTGAACGGACAGGGCGGCCCCGTGCGGCCGCCCTCGGCCTTCCCTCACAGCGTTTCGGGAACTATAATAGCGGTCTGTCCTAAAGTGCTGGTCTGCAGACGGGAGGCGGGCTCTTGGACGAGCATCGGAAGGAGTTGGACGAGCTGGAAGCGCGGCTCTCGAAAGGGGAGCAAAAGAAAGTTGTCCGCCGGCTGCTCCACGCCAAGTCTGGAACCTGGAAAGATCGCCGCACGAAGAAAGGACTGTTCCCTGAGCTGAGCGCCGCTTATGACGCCGCCCTGGACCGGGTCGAGGAGTTCGCCCGGCGAGCTGCTTCCCTTCCGTCTGGCGAGCTTGAGCGGTTCCGGCAGGCTCTGGCTCTGCTCCAGTCGGGCCGGGGCGTGATAGCACTGGCGGAAGACGGTGACCTGGATATCGAAGGACTAGGCGTCTACGAGGCTCTCCTCACCCGGAGCTGGGCCGTTCGCTACGACAATCCCCGCGAGATGTGCCACTTGGCCCGCGCCGCGGTGGAAGTGGCCGAGCGCTTGGACCCGGAGTCGCACGGCGGTCCGGCTACAGTGATCGATCTGCAGGCGCGAGCCTGGGGCGAGCTGGCCAACGCGTACCGGGTGGCGGACCGGCTGCTCGAGGCCGGCCAGACCTTCGGCAAAGCTTTCAGCCTTTCACGGCAGGGGTCCGGGGATCCCTGTTTGCGGATGCGGCTCCTGGACCTCGAGGCCTCCTTGCTGGGCAGCCGACGCGAATTCGGGCTCGCTCTGCCGAGGCTGACGGCCCTGACCGAGCTCCATCTTGAGGCAGGCGACCCGCACCAAGCCGGTCGCACCCTGATCTCGAAGGCTATCTATACGTTTTACAGCGGAAAACCCGACGAAGCCCTCCGCATCGTCTCTAAGGCTCTCAGCTTAATTGACGGGGAGAGAGATCCTTCACTGGCGATGGTTGCGGCCCATAACCAGATCCTCTTTCTCGTGGATTGCGGCTATTACCGGGAGGCAAAGAAGATCCTTTTCAAGAACCGGGCGCGACTCAATTCCCTTGGCCGCGTGGCGTGGCTCAACGCACGCAACATCGAGGGGCGCATTGCCTATGGCATGCGGCAGTATGAGAGCGCAGAGGCCGCCTTCCGAGAAGCCAAAGCGGGATTCGAAGAAGCCGGAATGGGCTTTCATTGCGCAATTGAATGTCTGAACGTGGCGATGGTCCTGATGCGCCAAGATCGTGTGGAGGAGGCGACGGAGGAGGCCCTTCAGGGGGCGGCTATGTTCGAGGCGCTGAACGTCCACCACGAGCTGTTGGGAGCCATCATCTTCTTGGAAGAGGAGTTCCGGGCGCGGCGGTGCAGCCTGATGCTCCTGGAGAACACGGCGCGCTACCTGTATTGGAAAGGGATGGAGTTGGGCGTGTGGTAGCCGGACGCTTCTACAACTCGTCGAGAATCCGCGCCTCCTTACGTTCCCGCAGTTTCAGCAGCAAGGCGAAGTCCTCCACAATCTCGCGGACGAGACGTTCCTCTTCCGGCATCTCCGGCTGAAGCGGCTCGGACACGATCTCCACCGACTCCAGGACGTCCTGCAAGTCGTAGAAGTCGTAGCCCAGAGACGCGAGAGCATCGCGCAGGTGCTCGCTGGAAGGCTCCACCTCGCCCCGCTCCCAGAGATGGAAGGTGCTCAGCGAGACGCCGGTGCGGGCAGCGGTCTCGCGCAGCGCGATTCCTCGTCGGCGGCGGAGAATCCCCAAGGCGCGGCCGAGCGCTTGCTGAACCTCACGCGCCCGCGGATCTTCCTGCCGCGTCTTCACTCCTGCACCTCCCGCGCTCCCAACTCGACGAGCAGCCGGCGCAGGGCGCCCATGACCTCGGTCTCGGTGCGCTCCAGCAGGGGCCGCTGGCGCGCCGGCAGCTTTCCCTGCCAGCTCCGGAAGAGCGCCTCGGCTTCGGCCAGCAGCGCCTCTTCCCGCCAGGCGCGGGCGCGACCGGCGCGGCGCGGCGGCGGAGTGCGGTGCTCGATCTCGTCCAGGGTGTCCTGGAGATCGCGCAGGTCGTTCCCGAGACAATCGAGGAATCGGCGAAGGCGCACGTAGGAGGGAACGGTCGTCCCCGCCTCATAGTAACTGACGGCAACCCGTGAGACGCCCAGCCGCCGTGCCACCTCTTCCTGGGCCACGCCAGCCTCGCGGCGCAGGGCGGCGAGGGCGAAGCCCAGGGGCACCCGCTCGGAGTTGGCGGTCCACCGGTGGGCCGTGGCCGGCCGGCCCCGCTTAGTCCCCATTCTCCGGCTTCGAAGTCGCTCCGCTCCCCGCCTCCATCTCGCCGAGGACCTCGCGAACGACTTTCCGGAGGTCCTTCAGCAGCTCGTCGCGGTCGACGGGCGCCATGGCAGGAGCCTGCCGGCGAGGCGCCGGGCGCTCTTCGGCTGCCGGAGCTGACCGGAACCCGGAAGGGCGGAGATCTTCGAGCAGCGAATCGAGCCGCTGCGCCGCCGCGCTCCGGGTGCCGGCGGCCCGCCGTTCCGGATAGGCGAAGTCGAAGAACTCGTCGTACTCCAGCCCGATCACCCGCACGATGCCGAGAATCAGCTCGAGCTTGGCCTCGATCTGTCCGCCGAACACGCGGGTGACGGCGTTGTGCGTCAGCCCGAGCCGGCGCTCGGCCTCGCGGTTGGAGATGGCGAGCATCCGCATGAGGGTGCGGAGGACGTCGAGGAGACGCAGCACCTCTGTCTTGTCTGGATTCATGGCGCCAAGTCTACACTTCTCTCCTTACGCCCGCAATGCTGCTTTGACAGGATCATATTGACTCTCAGGGAATAAATCATGTACAAGTAGTGTCAGGCGAGGAATTCTGGTCCGTGAACAAGGAACTTCAAGAGGGCGAGAGCAGGGTTGGTTCTCTCCGCCGGGAAACCGAGAGGGGGGAGAGCGCTCCCGAACGGGTGGAGCGTCGCCCCGAGTTGGGGGAGCCCTCTCCCGAACGGGGGAACGGCCGCCCCGAGTTGGGGGAGCCCTCTCCCGAATGGGGGAACGGCCGCCCCGAGTTGGGGGAGGCCTCCCCCGGGTTGGGGAAGGACGGCCCCGAGTTGGGGGAGATGCGCCCCGACTGGGGACGGCCCGCTCCCTGCTCGGGGCGGTCGTTCCCCAACTCGGGGGACCCTTCCCCCTCTTCCTGGCCCGACTCGGAGGCCGGAGCTCATCCGGATCCCGTCAAGCTGGAGCTCTTCATGAGCGGCGGCGGTCTTCCCCGAGGCGAAGTGTCCGCCATCGTCCGGCATCTCATCGCCGGCTGTCCGCTCTGCATCGAGGAGGCCCGGCTGATATGGGACCTCGGAAGAGAGGCCGGCCGATGACTGAAGCCGAAGCCGCCGCTCAGTCGGAGATGCGCGCGATGGTCGTGGAGCTGGAGGCGCTCCGCTCCCGTCTCGCGGACCTTCACGACCGGTTGCCCGTATCGCCTGAGGAGACGGCGATGCTCCTGGGCGAGCAGGAAATGGACGTGGCCACCGAGGCGCGCTCGGTCATCGAGTGTCTCCTGACCGACCACATCGAGCCGGTCATCCGGGACCTCGCCGCGGCGGCTGCCTACCGGCCCAAGGGAGAGAACGGCTAATGGAGGCTATTCAACAGCGGCTGGACGTTCATCGCATGGACACGGCCATCCTCCTGCAGAGCGCCGCCGAGACCGCGAAGCTGCACCCCTCCGTGGGTCTCGCCGACGCTGTCTCTCATCTGGCCCGGGCGCACGCGCTGCTCGCCAGGGAGCTGGACCTATTGGCGGAGCTGATGGACACGAAGGAGGAGAGGCATTGAGCGTGAGGGGAGGGAGAGAGCTTGGGGTGTTTCCAGGCTGGGGAGAGCCGGCCTGCAAGGAGGGGTCGCATGCTTGCTCCGCGGCCCCTCCTCCTTTTTCGAGAGCTGGTCCCGGCAGTGTTTTAGCTCTATGATGGTCTCCGTTCCATCGAGCAATCTCGAATCCGTCTCGCTCACGACGGCGGAGTGGCGGACCTGGATCTCAGGGTAGAGGCCGGAGCCGGTGACCTCCCCTTGATGGGTAATCTCGACGGGCTGCAGGAGGACTCGTGAAAATCCGCTTCCTTAGAACGACCCTGAATCTTTTTCTGCTCGCTCTGTGGGCTTTCCCCTCAGGCGCACAGAGCCCGATCGGCCCCGAGTTCCGGGTGAACAGCACCACCTCTCGCTTCCAAGGAGAGGCTTCGCTCGCCTACGACGAGACCGGCCGACTGGTGATCGCCTGGGAGAGTTTCCGGCCTTTCGAGGAGGACGACTTCCTAGAGACATCGGAGATCTATGCCAAACGATACTCCGCCTCGGGTGAGGTCCTTGGAGAAGATCTCATAAAGAGCGGCGCTATGCGTCCCTTCGTGGTGGCCCGCAGCAGCGAGAATTTCACGGTCACATGGGGGCCGGACGATCCTTTCAGCCTTCTCAGCGGCTTCTGGGGCCACCGCTTTTCCTGGGTCTCAGGCAGCCCTGTGGGCGGTGAATTCGAGATCCAGCCCTGGTCTACCCAGTCCCGTGGAACAGGGGCTACCGGCTTGCCTGCGGGTGGGTTGTTCGCTATCTGGATTGGACAGGACCGCCCTTTCGATCCCGCCTGCGTTGGGTGTGAGTACGGTGCCTTCGGAGGAATCATTGACGCCACCGGTAATCCGATGACGGACATCTTCCAGATCAATGATGATGCGGCTGGTACTCAAGTCCCCTGGGGAGCAGCCTCCGACGCGGCGGGCAATATCGTGGTGACTTGGTGGAGCAACCCTGCCGGAGATGGATCGGATGCCGACGTGATGGCTCGCCGTTATTCACCCAGTGGGGAGAGACTGGGACCGGCTTTTCGAGTCAATACAATCACGGCAGGAGAACAGGCTTGGCCCAGCGTGGCTTCGGACCCTGCAGGGAACTTCGTTGTTACATGGGATGGTGACGGTGAATATCTTGGTTCTTGTGACATCTATGGTCAACGCCTTCAGGCCAATGGCGAGAAGGTAGGCTCGGAATTTCGAGTCAATACCGTTACGATCTCGGACCAGTTTTTTTCTCGAGTGGCGATGGACCGCTTCGGCAATTTCATCGTCGTCTGGCAAAGTAACATACTGGACGGTCTCCGTTCCTGGGATATAGAAGGACAGCTCTTCCGGCACGATGGCACATCTGTTGGAAAGGAATTCACCGTCAATACGACAACCAGCTATGGGCAAACCGATCCCCACGTGGCTTTCGGGCCGAACGGCATCTTCACGGTCACTTGGCAGAGCGACGATGAGAGCGACGATAACCACTTGAGCGAGGGAGTCTTTGCGCAGCGCTTTTCCGCCTCGCCGGGAGACGAGCCTTGCCTTGTCCGAGGCGGCCGGATTCTCTGCGACACCGGGCGCACGGGAGGGGAGGCGGAGATCGAGACCGTCTTCGGAGGCCGGCCTGGCGAGACAAGCCTGATGGGCGACTTCGACGGCGACGGCCGCGAGGATCTCTGTGCCCGCTTCGGTAGCCGATTCCGCTGCGACCTCGACCACCGGGGTGCGCCCGCGGAGGCGGTCGTGAAGTTCGGCTTGTCGGGGGACATCGCCTTGATGGGCGATCTCGACGGCGATGGCAAGGCCGAGCCCTGCGTGCGCCGCAAGCGCCGGTTTCTCTGCGACTCGGCGCACGACGGCGGCCGGGCGGAGACAGCGATCGTCCTCGGTCTGATTTCCGACATGCCTCTGATCGGCGACCTGGACGGCGACGGCAAGGACGACCCGTGCCTCTATAGGAACGGCATCTTCCTCTGCGACACAGCTCATGACGGCAGTGCGGCCGAGGTGGCCATCGCCTTCGGAGAGGCCGGCGATTTGCCGACTCTCGGTGATCTGGATGGCGATGGGCGGGACGATCCTTGCGTGTTGCGCGCAGGCCACTTTCTCTGCGATCTAGCCCACGACGGTGGAGCGGCGGAGCTGGATCTCAGGGTAGAGGCCGGGGCCGGTGACCTGCCCTTGATGGGTAATCTCGACGGGCTGTAGGAGGACTTCGTGAAAATCCGCTTCCTTAGAACGCCCCTGAATTTTTTTCTGCTCGCTTTGTGGGCCTCCCAGTCAGGTGCACAGAGCCCGATCGGCCCGGAGTTTCGGGTGAACAGCATCACAGATCGCTTCCAGGGAGAGGCCTCCCTTGCCTATGACGAGACCGGCCGGCTGGTGATCGCCTGGGAGAGCTTCCATGCGTTCGATGAAGATGGACTGGACGGAATCCTCGAGGTTTATGCCAAGCGATACTCCGCCACTGGCCAGGTTCTTGGAGAAGACCTTATTAAGACTGGCGCTACGCGTCCTTTCGTGGCTGCCCATGGCGCAGAAGGTTTCCACATCCTGTTGGGTGGGCCGAGTCTCGTAGATGGCTTGTCCGACCGGCGTTTTTCCTGGACATCGGGTCTGCCGATTTCTAACGAATTCGAAATTGTCTCACCGGATTTCTCAGCCTTTGGAGAAGGAGCTGTCACACTGCCTGGAGACGGATTATTTGCGACTTGGATCGGCGAAGACCAACCTCTCGATGAGGGCTGTGTCCGTTGCGACTACGGCGCCTTTGGACGAATTATCGATGCTAATGGTCATCAAACGACCGACATCTTCCGAATCAATGACGATACGGCCGGCGCGCAAGTTCCCTGGGGATTGGCGGCCGATGGTTTTGGCAACGTCGTCGTGACTTGGTGGAGCAATCCGGCTGGTGATGGCTCGGACACCGACGTCATGGCCCGGCGCTATTCGAGCAACGGGGAGAGGTTGGGACCTGCATTCCGGGTCAATACGACCCTCCCAGGCATGCAAGGCGATCCCGGCATCGCCTCGACTCCGGCGGGCAACTTCGTCGTGGTTTGGAGCGGTGACGGTCAGGATGATCCTGAGGATATTTTCGGACAGCGTTTCTCCACAGGAAGCGAAAAAGTCGGTACGGAGTTTCGCGTCAACACTCAGACGCTCTCTGCTCAGCGATACCCCAAGGTTGCGATGGACCGCTTCGGCAATTTCATTGTCGTATGGCAGAGCTTCGATTCAACCGGCAGCCGCGATTGGGATATCGAAGGGCAGCTCTTCAGGCGCGACGGTACTCCTGTCGGAAAAGAATTCACTGTCAACGCGACAACAAACGTTGCGCAGACCGATCCTCGCGTGGCCTTCGGCCCCAACGGCATCTTCACAGTCATCTGGCAGAGCGACGATGACAACCTCAGCGAGGGCGTCTTTGCGCAGCGCTTCTCCGCCTCGCCGGGAGACGAGCCTTGCGTCGTCCGAGGCGGTCGGATTCTCTGCGACACCGGGCGTACGGGAGAGGAGGCGGAGATCGAGACCGTCTTTGGAGGCCGGCCCGGCGAGACAAGCCTGATGGGCGACTTCGACGGCGACGGCCGCGAGGATCCCTGCGCCCGCCTCGGTAGCCGATTCCGCTGCGACCTCGACCACCGAGGGGCACCGGCCGAGGCGGTCGTGAAGTTCGGCTTGCCGGGGGACATCGCCCTGATGGGCGATCTCAACGGCGATGGCAAGGCCGAGCCCTGCGTGCGCCGCAAGCGCCGGTTTCTCTGCGACTCGGCGCATGACGGCGGCCGGGCGGAGACAGCGATCATCCTCGGTCTGGTTTCCGACATGCCTCTGATCGGCGACTTGGACGGCGACGGCAAGGACGACCCGTGCCTCTACAGAAACGGCATCTTCCTCTGCGATACAGCTCATGACGGCGGCGCGGCCGAGGTGGCCATCGTCTTTGGAGAGGCTGGTGATTTGCCGACTCTCGGTGATCTGGATGGCGATGGGCGGGACGATCCTTGCGTGCTGCGCGAGGGCCATTTTCTCTGCGATCTCGCCCACGACGGCGGAGCGGCGGAGCTGGATCTAAGGGTAGAGGCCGGAGCCGGTGACCTCCCCCTGATCGGTAATCTTGACGGGCTGTAGAACCCTAAGAACTGCAACTCTGAATTCACCTGCGAAACAAAATCGGCAAGGCGGACACATATCATGGATGGCAGCAGTTATCCCTGATCGGATCATCTAGTCCGGTCATGACTTCACAGGAGATTGTATGAGACGCGGAGCCGTGCTGTTCGTTATCTTCGCCGCCTCCATGGGATCTGTGTCAATGGCGCAGATGCCGCAGCATCTTCAATGGAATCGCATCGAGATTCCGCTCACTAGCCAGAGGGACTACAGCAGCGGTAATCCTTATCGAGATCTGACGATCGAGGCGACTTTCACGCAGCGTGTCACACTCAAGAAAGTTGTGGGATATGGCTTCTGGAACGGCGGAACGGATTTCAGGGTCCGCACGGCTCTGCCGCCGGGCATATGGGACTGGTCCACGAAATGCTACGGTGTGACTGCCAGCAAGTACTGCAATCAGGCGGGGAACTTCGCCAACGACTCGGGGCTCTGGAAAACCGGCTCGTTTCAGGTCTGCGCGTACAAGGACGCGACCTGCCTGAACAAACCCAGCACGGGCGTGCCCGCGATCTATCTGCGGGGCTTCCTCAAGACTCCCCGGTCCACTAGTAACCAGCCGGCCCGCTACCTCGTCTACGACGACGGCACGAAATTCTTCTGGTCCGCCGATACCGCCTGGGAAGCCCCCGTCGACGCGAATCCGACCAACTGGAATACTTATCTGGCCGACCGAAAGAACAAGAAATTCACGACCGTCTTGGTGGGCTCTGCGCCCCAATATTCGGGCACGATCGTCTCTTTCGATCAGATCCAAAACTGCTCGTCTTCATATCCGGTGCCGAACCCATGCTCCCGATGGAACACCGCCTACTGGCAAAAGTTCGACACGCTGGTCCAGGCCGCCAACCAGGCCGGTCTCGTCGTTGTGGTCGTGGGTCTCGTGGACCCGGTAGACCGGGGAAAATACGACACCGGGACCTATCCTCTCTCCAGCGAGGCGGTCACCTTTGCTCGCAACCTTGCGGCGCGCCTCTCCGGCAACTTCGTGATCTTCTCTCCCGGCTTTGACGATAGGAAGGACGCCCGTCTGGGCGATCAGGTGAGCACCGTGCAGCAATCGATGAACGCGGTATTGAGCGAGCTCCAGCGGGTGGTGCCGCGGCATCTCTTGACGAATCATCTCGCCGGCAGTTCGTCGGTCGCGGATTACGATCTGTTCAAGACATGGGTGAAGTTCAATCTGTATCAGAGCGGTCACGCGCTGAATCTCGCGGCGGCATGCCCCGGGTTGAGCCTGACGCGGCAGCAGTGCGCGGTCAAGCGAGCTCGGGAGCTCTCCCTGAACTTTGTCGATGGGATCCACCCCAAGCCTGCGGTCAATGGCGAGGGCGGTTACGAGTATCCCACGAATCCGAATGCCGTCCCGCCGGACAACCGCTACGGCGTACGGCACACGGGCTACTACAGCGTTCTCTCGGGCTCCTTCGGCTTTACCTTGGGCGTCGACAAGATCGTGCATTGGGAAGATCCGATGACGAATTTGAACTCGCTCTCGGCAAGGGATATGACCATCCTCGCCGCCCGATTTCGGGGCCGCCGCTGGTATGAAATGAAGCCGATGCACGAAAGGATCAAGAACAACCAAGGCCTTCCGGAGGAACAACGGATGGTCCTTGCGGGCACCGGAGATAATGCATTGGCAATCGGATATCTGCCGAACAATATCAGCATCCAGATTGATACTTCCTTATTCTCAGGGCTGAGCTGTACCTCAACCATCTGGACGCGGCAATGGATCGATCCGAGAGTTGGAAACGCAATCGATATCCCAAAAACGGCTTGCGCTGATGGAACAGGAAGAATCACACTATCCAGGCCTCCTTGTAATCCAAATTCGAATCCTGCGGTTTCAGGTGCCTGCGACTGGATCGTCGAGCTCCGCAACACCAAAGTCAACACATCGGATAACTCGACGGCCATGCTGTTGCCGGACCAGGTCCTGGCGATGACCATTGTGAAGACATGGGCCCAGGTCGACGACTCCGGAGATACCTCGACCATCTTGGCGGACCTGGTCGATTCGAG
>DASYTJ010000149.1:0-6390 GCA_036002325.1 Thermoanaerobaculia bacterium
CTGCGAAAGGTTCGTTTAGGAGGGCTGCGGAAGACGATACCGTCTCCTCGCTCCCGGGAGGAGCGCGGGCCCCGTGCAGGGGTGGCGCGGAGGGGGAAGGCTGGCGGCTCAAGGCTCGCCGAGATCGCTTAGAGCGTAGATATCCTCTCTAAGAAGGTGCGCGAAGAGCGGCCGACCGCGCCTTCGGTAGTGGTTCAGTTTGCGTTCCGCAGCCTCGCCCCCTGGCCCGCGCTTCCGCACCGGCCTAACGAAACGTTGCTCCTCCGGAGCGATCGCCCTCCGGGCGACCGCCTGTGCCTGTCCCGCTCGGGCGATTGTCGCGAAGTGAGCTCATCGAGTGAGCCCATCGCCTCATTTGTCGCGAAGTGGGGAGATCGGGTCGCAACATCGGCTCATCGGCTCAGCCGACGAGCTCATCGGGCCTGAGCTCATTGTGTCGCAACACGGCACCGCTCACCGCTCAGTCGCAGCCGCTCGCCACGGCGAGCGCGCGGCAGACTTCCGCCATCTTCTCCGCGCTGACGGTGCCCACGAACATCGTCAGGTCCTGTTGGCGAACCGTGAAGAGGTTGCACAGATTGACGCAGGAGACCTGTTTGAGTCCTTCGGCGGGCCCGAGCTCGACCTCAGTCGGCGAGTCGCGGAGGGTGGACGTGATCGCGGTGACCGTAACCGTATGAAGCAAGCGGATGAGGGAGGGGCGGGTGAGCACCAGCACCGGTCCAAAGATGTTTGCAAGGAAAGAGGCCGTTTTTCCGTCTTCAGTAGGATGTGAGCCGCCGCTTGCGCTTCATCCCAGAGGAGCGGACCCTCGTTGAGGTGACCACCCGGACCGTCCACGGCCGGTATCTCCTCCGTCCGAGTCCGCTGCTCAACCTCATCATCATCGGGGTCCTGGCGCGCCTCGTGAAGCGCTACGGAGTGCGTTGCGTTGGATTCGCCTTCCTCTCGTCGCACTATCACCTCCTGCTCGAAGTCGACAGCGCGCTCCAACTCGCCCGCATGATGAACGCCTTCAACTCGAAACTGGCGAGGGAGATCGGCCGGCTCACCGGCTGGCACGACAAGATCTGGTCGCGCCGCTATCGGGCGATCGTCGTCAGCCGGGAGGACGCCGCTCAGATCGCGAGACTGAAGTACATCCTCAGCCACGGGGTCAAAGAGGGCCTTTGCGAACGCGTCACGGACTGGCCCGGTGTGCACTCCGCGCAAGCCCTTCTCAATGGGGAGGCGCTGGAGGGCCAGTGGTTCGACCGGACGCAGGAGTACGCCGCCCGCCGTCGGGGAGAGAAGTTCGACCACGACAAGTATGCGACGCCCGAGATCTTAGTCCTCGAGCAGCTCCCCTGCTGGAAGCACCTCGACCCAGAGAAATACCGAGAGCGAATCGCCGGTCTGGTCAAGGAGATCGAAGAGGAAGGCGACGCAGCTCGTGAGAGATCCGGTGCGTCAGCCGCCGGACCCGCCGCCATCCTCGCGCATCATCCTTATAAGCGTCCCGAAAAGCTGAAGAAGGGACCCGCCCCGCTGTTTCATACCGCCACCGTCGAGATGCGGCAGTTCCTCTGGGGGCTCTACGCCGAGTTCGTTGGCAGGTTCCGGGACGCCGCGGAGAAGCTACGAGCGGGGGCTCGCGATGTCGTCTTTCCGCCTGGGAGCTTCCCACCGGCTCTGCCGTTCGTGCCTGGGTAGTGGCTCGCCCGGCTGTAGACGAATTGCCGAAGCTCGATGAGTTGCGTCCCTCGAAGCAGGAGGAGAGGAGAAGTGCGTCTTATCGGCCGCAGAACTCCTCGGGATTCCGGAATTTGAGTTCAGACTGAGCCCGCTTCAGCCTCTACGAAGGCCTTCGGACAGGGCACCATCGCTCAGAAGGGAGACTTGAGGGGCCAAGGCGCTGGAGGGAGCGCCTTCCAGGCGAGAGGTCTTCTCTAAGAGGCTGTCACTTCTCCCGGCGCTGCTCGCATCGGTGCCGTTCTTCGTGCTGGGTGCGCGTAGAGCGCAACCGAAGGCCAGCTAGGCGCGGAGGAGGTGGATCATGCGCGTCCGGTCCGGGGCGCCCCTGAACCACTGCAAGCCCATCGCGGGCGCCGACCGTGATAGATTGCACGCGCACCCTGTTTGAAGCGATCGAACCCTGTGAGCGAGCCACCCTCGATCTCGGTCATCGTGCGGACGTGCGGCCAATCGGCGCGTCTGGCGGAAGCCCTCGACAGCCTTGCGAATCAGACGCGGCGCGACTTCGAGGCAGTGGTGGTCGACATGAGCCAAGGCCGGAGCGCAGAGGTGCTCGACCGGGCCACGCACCGCCTGCCGAAGCTTCGCCGTCTTGTCCAGATCCGGCCGCTCTCTCGTCCCGTGGCCCTCAACGTCGGAATCGCTGCCGCCGAAGCGCCGCGGATCGGCATCCTCGACGAGGACAATCTCTACGATCCCGAGCACCTCGAACGGCTGGTGTCCGGCCTCGAAGCGACCGGAGCCGATTACGTCTATACCGGCGTGCGGCATGCCACCTTCAGCCGCGACGGGCGGCGGCTCGGCTGTCGCAGCGTCGCCGTGCCCTTCCGATTCGAACATCTCGTCTTCAGCAACTACATCTATGCCACGGGCTCTGCCTACCGCAAGGCGATCTGGACGCGAATCGGCGGCTATGACGAGCGCTTCGCGGTCTTCGAGGACTGGGACTTCATTCTCCGCGCCGCACAGGCCGGAAAGGTAATCGGCCTCCCCGTCGTCTCCGGCGAATCGCGCAAGTTCACCGGCATCGAAGGGATTTCGAGCTTCGACCTCGAGATCCGGACCGTGCGGCGCTGCCACGCCGGCATCTACTGGAAGCACCGCCATCTGTTTCGCGGGGAGCTGCGGCGGCAGCTCCGCGGCATCTGGGCCGACCACTGCCGGCGCCGCATCCCGCCTCGCACCGGCGTGCTCGCGCGATCGGTTGCGGGGTGGCGGCTCGAAATCTTCAGCGACCTGTTTTCATGGTGGGGGCACAGCCTGATCGGGCTCGCCGCCAGGGAGGGCTCTTGATGGAATCTGCGCTCACGGATCCCGCGGTCTCGCGGCTGATCGTCACCGGTCATCCCAACCACGAGCTCGCCATCTTCGGATTCGTCCAGCGCCTCCGCCCCCGGCTGCTGTTCCTGACCGACGGCGGCGGCGAAGAGCGGGTGTCCGAATCGCGGGCCGCTCTCGCTTCGCTGGGCCTGCTCGACCGCGCCCGCTTCCTCGGCTGGAGCGAGGAGAGCCTCTACCGGGCGCTGCTGGAACGGAACGCGACGGTCTTCGCGCAGGTTGTCGCACAGGTCCGGTCGGAGATCGAGGCCTGGGCGCCGCGGCAGATCCTCTGCGAAAGCATCGAGCTGTACAACCCGCTCCATGACGTCACGCTCCCCATCGTGCGGGCGGCCGCGCGGGGACTCGACGGCATCGAGATCCTCGAGTTCCCGCTCATCGCCCAGGAGCCGGGACAGCACGAGCGCTACCGCGTCCAGCGGCTGCCGGAAGCGCGCGCAGGGGCCACCCTCCGCTTGACCGCCGCCGAGCTCGCGGCCAAGCTGAGGGCGCGCGACCATCAGTACGGGTGTCTGCGCCGCCAGCTGGGAGACGTGCTCACGGCGCTCGATCGCGATCAGGTGGGCCTAGAGGTCTTCGCGCCAGCCCTGGAGGAGCTCCCGACGCCGGGCCGGCACCACGTCCTGCGCTACGAGTGGCGGGCCCGCCTGCTCCGGGACCGCGGCGAGATCAACCAGATCATCACCTATCGCGATCACTTCCTGCCGATGGTCGCCGCGCTCTGAAGTACGCCGGGGCCGGTCGGTGTCCACGGCTCATTTTGTCGCGAAGCAGCTCATTTTGCCGCGAAGCGATCAGGTTCATCGCGAACGCTCCCCAACCCAACCAAAGTTAGGTCTGAACCCTTACTTTCCTCCCGTGCGGCATCGCGTCGAGATGCCTAGACTGGCCGGGCTGCCTCTCTGGGAGGAAAACCATGTCCAGTCTACGGCTCGTCCATCGCTCTTGGCGTGCGATTCCGCTGATGATTCTGCTGTTGGCGAGCGCGCCCGCGTTCGCGGCCGACGGCGACCTCGACCCCGCGTTCGGCTCCGGCGGGCTCGTCGTCACCAGCTTCGAGTTCTTCTCGCGGATCACCTGCCTCGCGATTCAGCCCGACGGCAAGATCCTGGTCGGCGGCGAGACCGGAGGGCAGGACCCCGCCGTCCTGGGCCGCTACAACTCCGACGGCACCGTCGACCCGACGTTCAACTTCGAGCCCCTCGGGGTAGACTCTTTGACCGATCTCGCCCTGCTGCCCGATGGACGCATCCTCTACGTCGGGTCTGGGCGCCTCGACGACACCGCCTCCCTCGACGTCCTCGTCGCGCGAGTGGAGGCCGACGGAGCCGGCGACGGATCGGTGCTCACCGACTTCCTGGGGGACGGCTCGACCGGCGATCAGGCCTTCGCCATCGCCGTTCAGGCGGACGGCAAGATCGTCGTCGGCGGCTCGACCACCGCCGGGGCCGGCGGTGCCCTGATCCTCCGGTATACCTCGGAAGGGGTGCTGGATCCGGGGTTCGGCACCGGCGGCATGGTCTTCACCGAGATCGCGCAGGACGGCGTGCGGGTGGAGGATCTCGTCCTGCAGCCCGACGGCAAGATCGTCGCCGTCGTCGCGGTCCCGGGAGGTGAGTTCGGCGACCCGCCATTCTCGGCCTTCCTGCTGATGCGCTTCAACGCCGACGGCACTCCCGATCCGGGGTTCGGCGCCGGCGGGACCTCCACCGCCCCCCTGGGCAACCCCGCCACCGCCGCCGCCGGAGCGCTGCAGCCGGACGGCCGCCTGGTGGTCGCGGGCACCGTCGTGGTGGACGGCGTCGGGCATCTGGCGGTCGCCCGCTACAACGCCGACGGATCGCTCGATCCGACGTTCTCCGGCGACGGGCTGGCCCTGCTCGACGGCGTGGAGGGCGCGGCGGCCGACGTGGTGCTGCTCCCCGACGGCAGGATCGTGGCCGGCGGCGAAGGCTTCGGCGGCGACGAAGAGGACCTTCTGCTCGCCCGCTTCCTGCCGGACGGCACCCTCGACGCCTCCTTCGGCACGGCGGGACGGGTGCTCACCGACTTTCCGAGCAACAGCTCGCAGGACGGCGCGGCGGCCCTCGCGCTGCAGGCCGACGGCAAGATCGTCGCCGCGGGGTCCACGTTCAGCGACCAGAACAGCATGGCCCTCGCCCGCTATCTCGGCGGCCCGAGGATCGCGACGACGGTCCCGACCCTGGACGGCCTGGGCCTCGTGCTTCTCGCCGTTCTGCTCCTGGGCTCCGGGGCGGTGATGCTGCGGCGCCGTCGAGCCCCCGGCACGGCGTCATGACGCCAAACATTTCGCAACCAACCGCTACCAAGAGAAAGGAAAACCATGACCCCGCCCAAGCCCCTGATGTCAGCCTGCCTCCTGAGCCTGCTCTTCGCCGGCAGCGTCTCCGCCGTGACGCTGTTTTCACCGCCGCTGGTGGCGGAAGGCAACAACGTCCTCGACTGTTACCTCGTCAACGTCAGCAACCAGGCGCGCGAGGTCAGGATCCAGATCTTCAGCCGCGAAGGCGACGTCATCGAGACCGTGAAGACGACGCTCGAGCCCGGCGAAGAGGACGTGGCACGGGCTGGCGCCGATCTGCTGCCGCGGTACTGCAAGTTCGTGGTCGCCGGCAAGAAAACGGACTTCCGGGCCTCCGTGCTGGTACGCCAGACCGGGGTCGGGGCCATCAGCGCGCTGCCGGCCGAATAGCGGCTGCAGTGGATCACCGGCCGAACGAGGTTCCCAAGAGGGTGCCACGCGAATCCGAATCGCCAATCCGAATCGCCTGGCACCTCGCCTGGCTCCGGCAACTCCCGGCAGACCGCCTCGGTTGTGAGGCCAGATTTCCATGACCTGGGGCCAAACTCACCTGATCCGGGGCCAAACTCACCCAATCCTGGGCCAATCTTAACGGAATCTGGGCCAAACTCACCGGGTTGGGGGGTCAATTTCACCCGGCGTGGGGCCAAATTCCCACGATGTGGGGCCAAACTCACCGGGTGTGGGGCTAAACTCCCACGATGTGGGGCCAAACTCACCGGGGGTTGGGGTCAATCTCACCCGAATTGGGGCCAAACTCACCGGAATCTGGGCCAATCTCACCGGGGGCTGACCGCCTACTGAAAACCACCGGGCCGGCGGTGAAACCGCCGGTCCCGGCTCTGTAAGGGTCAATACGGATATACGGTCACAGGGCAGTGGATCCCGCAGTCGTCGGCGCAGTGGCAGCCACCCGGGCAGTCATCGATCTGTTGAATGGCCTTCTGCACCTCGAGGCGGCTGACGACGTTCGGGCGGCCGGCCAGGAAGTTCGT
>DASYTJ010000150.1:0-6895 GCA_036002325.1 Thermoanaerobaculia bacterium
CTGGCGCCAAGCACGCCGATGAGCTCCGGGAAGTCAAGCTCCGTCTCAATTTGCACCGTCACCATGACCGGCGTGCCAAAGGTGAACGGAATATCGATCTCGAGCGTGCCAGGCGTGTTCAGATACGCGAACGGGGCTGGCGCTCTGCCGGCAACATACACCGAGAGAACGGTGAAAGGCTCTTGTGCGGAGGAGCTGCTGGCGGTGGCGGTGTAGGAGAGGCGCAGGCGGAGCAGGCCCTGGCCCGTCCCGCCGGTGACGGTGAGGGAGTCCTGCATCCGTGTCAAGGAATACGCTGATGGGAGGTAAAGGAACCATGCGTTGCTCTCCAGGGTGGCTGAGAAGTCGCCCGAGTGCATGAGGCGAAAGTCATCGAGCTCCCCGTGCGCGCGCCCCGATGCAGCCGCATAGGGATAACGAACGGTTACGCACGCGCGGTCCCACGTGAAGGGCACCAAGGAATACAAACCCAGATAGGGACCGATAAAGATCGGCGCCGTCGTGCCGGGAGGGACGAACGTTTCAGTGAAGTCGCAGCCCCAGGGTGCGCCGAGGAGCCCCTCGAACGTCGCGGCCCCACTCGCGGCGGGTCGGGCGGCGAGGACGCAGAACAGACCCGCCAATAAAAGGAATCGAGGCCGGGTGGGGTTCGAGGCCATGAGCATCGAAGGTCTCTCTGAGCGCGCAGATTGGGGGAAAATCTTTGAGAGTAACTATCATCATTATATCGCGAACCAACTCAGCGAGGCGGAGAAGCGCCGCAAGAGAAAGATAAATATAGCCATGAGAATCGCTTGGCGGAGCCCTGAAACAATCGTGCGCCTCCAGACGCCTGTTCTTACAGCTTTCCAGACGTTCCCCGGGAGCATTCCGTGAGGAAAGGAGGTGAAGCCTATGGACAAGACCGATCGCCGATCGATGCGGTGGGTGGCGGTCCTCCTGGCCGTCGGAGGAGCCATTGCCCTGGTCGTCATGCGACCGCCCTCCGTGTCATCTCAGCCCAGATCCCCACAGCAGGGCAAAACAGAGAGGGCCGTATCGCCCGATATCACCCGTGAGCTTGCAGAGCTGCTCGGCGTGGATTTGCAGAGCGCGGCCAGGATCGCGCAGGACTCGAAGATCGAGAAGGACCAATGCTGTTTCGCGGCTTTCGAAGGTGCGCCACCCTCGTCCACGATCCCGCAGCTCCGCTGCTTCGGGACTCGCTGGAGCCGGGCGTACCCGGGAGAGTGCCGGCAACAGAAGGAGGCGTGGTGCCTGGGGGGACTCGCCAAGACCCTGGTCACGCTCCACCAGTACAAGCTGGAGTGGGACGCGGAGAAGAAGGAATGCAAGGTGACTCCCACGGGCAAGGAGGATAACGTGGAGATCACCGGCTGCACGGGCACCGAATGCCGGTGACGCACGACTAAGCGGGAAAGCCCGGGGAACGTCTGAAGCTGGCGGCCGGCGGCCACGACGATAGGGCGTCCGTCTACGGTTCGGAGACGCGATCGAGCCACGACAGCTCTCGCACGCGCAGGGTCAATCGCGACGCTCGTTACCGGCCGCGCGAACTCGGCTTGACCGTCAGCGAGTGGCGGGGAGTCAAGGAGGCGGCGGCAGGAGCTTTACACATGCTCGCCGTTGTTTTCCAGGCTCGTCATGTGTATACTCTCCTAAAATAGGGAGGATGTTCTCGATCTTACCTCAGACGGCCTCGCCGCCGGTCATCGCGGCGCATAAGGAGCAAGCAATGTCCCTTATGAACAGAGTCCTGCTGGCTGTGGCGTTCGCCTGCTTATCAACACTGTTGCCGCGCCTGGCTGCTGCATGTTGTATCGGAACCGACCCTGACTGCTATTCCTGTTTAACTAGTGATTGTAGCTGTTGGAGGTGCACCATTTTGCACCCCGACTCACCATGCATGTATTGCAATATCTTTTCGTGCAACTGCGAGCCTTGCGAGCGGACCCCTTCCTGTCTCTGCTCGGACGCCGCCGCCAAACTCTCGTTGAAAAAGTTTTCGGCTGCGGACGCCGATGGCAACGGCCAGGTTTCTTTCGAGGAGCTGAAGGCGTGGGCCATCAAGCAGCCTCCAGAGTCCGTGAGCGGAGGACTCGGCAAGGCGTCTCTGAAGGAAGTGTTCGACGACATGGACAAGGATAGAAACGGCAACATCAGCCTGGCTGAGTCCGGCTGCTTACAAGGATCACCAAAGGGCGGTTACAATGGTCCATCCGGTAAATAGAACCAAGAAGCTGCGGGAGAAGCGCCGGCGCTTGAAGCTGCGCAGGCAAGACCGTGAAGGCCTGAAACCCTCGGTCATCTCGGGGGATACCAAGCTCGTAACGATCGTGGGCTGGTATGCCTACTTTAACGATTACACTGTCACAAGCTATGTGACGATCGTGCCGTACACACAAGGAAATCTCGTCACCTACCTTGACACGAGCCTATGGCCCGATTCTTCCTCTGGAGAGCTCCTCGCAGAGGGACGGATGGCATCGAATCCGGGCTCGACCGCCGTGAACGCTGCCTGCGCGACTTTCATGGAGAGCAACCCCGGGGTTGTGGTTTCGGTTGTATCGGGGCAGATCAGTACACCGGACGGGGAAAATACATATTATTTCTTTTACGAGAAAAACCTCGAGCCGGTAACCGCCTCGCCGGCGACGAGAGGAGATCAGACCTCCTGAGCCCACGCTGCGCTCCGAGGCATGAAGGCCACGGCGAAGCGGAGAAAGAGGACCTGTCCACCGCTGTCCGCGACCTCATCGACCGCGGTCGAGTCCTAGAAGAACGACCAGAGGCCGGTCCATTCACCGGAGCACCGGCCTCTCCGGATCTCTGCGACTGAGACCCGCTCCCGCGGATCCCTTGCTAGCCGTTTCCTCTGCACTGCGCGGCCGGCCGTCCGAACACGACGTAGTGGACATCGGTCCGCGTACCGGCCCCCGGCGGCGCGACTCGATTGAGGCCGTAGCCATAGGCATTGAAGAGGTTCCCGGGATCCTCACGGGTCCGCGGCGTCTGCCGGATCGTCACGTAGTCTCCGAAACGCGTCGTCCCGACGTCGCTTCCGGTCGTGATATAGGCCACGAAATCTCCCCAGAATCCGACCACGTGGTTCTCGTAGTTGCCGTTGCCGCCGTACTCGAAGGAAAGCCCGACCTCGCCGGTGCAGGCGTTGGTCGCCAGAGACGGATAGGCGAACGCGTAATCGTTGTTCCAGATCTGCACCTGCTGGAGCCGGTTGAAATTGTTGTTGCGATCGAGCGTCACCATCTCGACGTGCGGCTGCTGGAAGTTCCGGTCCGTTCCCGCGTTCCAGGCGAACCAGAGCTGATTGCCCACCCGCGTCGAGCCGATGACGGCGTTGCCGGGGAAGCCGCCGCTGCCGGCCAGCCAGTTCTGGCCGTCCGGAGTCGTCGAGGAGAGAGCGTTGTTCGCCCAGGTAAAAACTCCGACGTCGCGCCAGAAGTAGGTGTTCGAGCCCTCCTGCAGCGAGAAGACGCGCATCTGGCTGTTGCTGTTGTGACCGGCCCAGAAGATCTCGTCCAGGGTGTTTTGCATCAAATGGCCGCCCCAGCACATGGTCGCATCGGGCGGATTGGTGTAGTCGATCGTGATGGTGCCGCCGGCCTGAATCCCGGCCAGAGAGATCCTCGAGACCTGGAATCCCCAACGACAGTTGGCCGGGCAGGAAGGCCAGCCGACGTCCCAGCTCATATAGAGAGAATTGTTCCCCACCGACAGGTCCGGATAATCGACGCCGGTGCCGTTGGGCTGGCCGAACAGGTCCGAAGGCAGATTCCAATAGGTCCAGGCCGTGCCGTTGCTGTTGATCACGTCCGCCGAGCTCGCCGCAGCCAGCCGAAATCCATTATTGCCCTGGAGGAGCCAGATGAAGCGGTCGATGCTGGGTACATACTGAACGATCTGGTCACAGCAATAGCCGATCGCGTCGTTGGGAAAGATCGTCGTCGGATTCAACTGCGTGAAGCTGCCGCCGCCGTTGTTGGAAAAAGCCGCAAACCAGTTGGCCGAGAGGAAGACCACGTTGCCGCCCGTGGCGCCGCCGCTCGGCTCGGCGATGGAGCTGCCGCTGATACCGACGCCGTTGTTGACGTTGAAAACGATCGCAGGAGGATCGCCGATGACCACCTTTTCCGTCGAGGTGCTCGTGGGCGTCGGGGTCCCGGGAACGAACCTTCCGGTCGGCACGGTCCAGCGCGACCCGTTCACCTCGTCGCCGAAGCGGGGCTTCTGCGGCGGGTACGGCGCGCCTCTCACTTTATGGGGCGGCACCGTCACCGTACTCACCTTGGCGGAATCGGGCGCGGCGGGAGGCAGGGTGATCCGTCCGACCACCTTGAACGGCAGGCGTCTGCCCCCGTATTGCGCCGGCTCGTAGCTGCCTGCGACCACCAGTTGATAGGACTTTCCCGGCGTCAACGGGTCATTGAAGCTGGCCTGGAGGATCGCGCTCTGGCCGGCTTCGATCTTTCCCACGGCTACCGGGGTTGAAGTCCGCAGACGCGCGGAATCGAGGCCGATCGACTCCACGGTCACCGTGATGGCGTTTTTGGGATCGGCGTTTCTGAGCCGTGCCGCCACCAGCAACGTATCAGGCTGCTCCACGGCCACACCAGGCGCGTCCAGCGTCAGGCCGCGTGAACCCTTGCCTGAACCCGGCCCGCCATAGCGGTCTCCACCATGTAAGAAGCATGCCGACAAAAGACAGGACATTCCCAGCGCGAAGCAAGCCAACCGCCCTTTCCCATGGATTCTTGGCATCTCCGTCTCCTTTTTTCTGCTCAAATTAGGCGCTTGATGCAGCCTGGGAGTTACACTGCGCTCCGGAACCGCGTCAGCGATGGCGCGACGGACCGGGGATCCGCGAGCGCTGATGAGGAATTCGCCGCCGGATGACTCTTTCTGACCGCCGGTCACGCGGTCCGCCGCTGCCGTCGTCTACCGCCCGTCCCGGGGATCGGCTATTCTCTGGCTCGATCCACGTCAGAGCCGGCTCTTGAATCATGCAGATCCCGATCTACCACGTCGATGCCTTCACCGATCGCAGGTTCGGCGGCAACGCCGCGGCGGTGATGCCGCTTCAAACCTTCCCCGCCGACGCGATCCTGCAAGCGATCGCGTCGGAGAATCACCTGCCGGTGACCGCCTTCCTGGTCCGGGACGGTCGGGATTGGCGCCTGCGCTGGTTCACTCCCACGACCGAGTTGACGCTCTGCGGCCATGCCACCCTCGCCAGCGCCTGGGCCGTGACCGAGCGGCTCGACCCTGGCTGCGGGCGGGTGGTGTTTCGCACCACGAGCGGGCCTCTCACCGTGCAGAGGGCAGGAGAAAAGTTCGTGATGGACTTTCCCGCCCGTCCGCCAAGACCCATCGCCGCACCCGTGGGCCTTGAGGCGGCGCTGGGCGCATCTCCGGTCGAGGTGCTTCACGACGGACTCAACCTTGTCGCCGTGCTCGACTCCGCCGCCACCGTGCGCGGTCTGGCGCCGGATCTGGCAGCCATCGGCCGGCTCGACGCGGCCGGCGTCATCGTGACGGCGCGCGGCGATCGGGGATACGACTGCGTCAGCCGCTATTTCGCTCCGGCGCTGGGAATCGACGAAGATGCCGTCGCCGGCAGCGTCCATTGCGCGCTCGCTCCCTACTGGTCGCCGCGGCTGGGATTGCAGCAGATCCGCGCCTATCAGGCCTCGGCGCGGGGAGGCGAGATGGTCTGCCGCGTCAAGGGTGAGCGCGTGGAGCTGGAAGGCGCGTGCGTTTTCTATATGGAAGGAAAGGCAGAGGTCTGACCGCGGCATGCTCTCGACCGAGCTTGCGTCCCTCTTCGCTCGCGATCTCACCCGGCTGGTGCAGGAGCTTCAAGCGTTTCCGAGCACGCCCGCGCTGTGGCGGACGGCCCCCGGCGTGACCAACGCCGCCGGGACGCTGGTGCTACACCTGGAAGGCAATCTGCGGGAGTACATCGGCCGGCAGCTCGGCGAGATCGACTACAAGCGGGATCGGCCGCTGGAGTTCAGCGCGCGTGGACTTCCCCAAGAGGAGCTCATCCGGCGAATCGAAGCGGTGCGCAAAACGATCCCACCGGTGATCCGCGCGCTGACGCCGGAGATCCTCGACGCGGACTATCCGGAGCTCTACAACGGCACCGCACTGTCGACCCGGCAGTTTCTGCTCCACCTGCTGGGACACTTCAATTATCACCTTGGGCAGATCGACTACCTGCGTCGCTTCGTGACCGGCGACGGCGCCATTTCGCTGGCTACCCTTTGAGGGCGCGGTCCAGGTGATACAACGATTCGGCCTCAGAGATCCTTCACGCCCCCTTCCGTCTCCTTCTGTAGAGCGCCTCGTGTCGGGCCTTCCCCTTTTGAACGAGTACGATCTCACCTTCCCTGGCCAGGCGGCGCAGGACGTCCGAGGCGGTCCGGGTATCGACGAGCTCGCGCAGATGGGAACGGAAGCGCCGGTTGGTCTCCGCCGCCACGGCCGCGGGACCAAAAGGTTCTTGCAGCTCCGGGCTCTCTATCGTCAGTCGCAATAGGCCGCTGACGAATTTCTTCCCCGGCGGCGGCAGCTTCGGCGCGGCCGGCTGCGGCTTGGGCGGCTCGACCGGTCCTACGAGATCCACCGCCGACGCGGCCGCCGCACGGAAAGTGGCGAGGTTCTGCCGGACCTTTTCCAGCTCCGCCGCGTGAAACGCCCGCTGCTCGCGATGATGGATCTGCTGCTGGCCGTGGAAGATGTCCTGCTCGGCGTGGAAAGTCTCCCGCTCGCTGTGATGCGCCTCGCGCTTTTCCAATTGGGCCAGCATCTCCTCGATCGACAGTCTCGTACTCATACGCCTGCCTCTCGCCTTCAAGATTGCGGTGAAGCTTTT
>DASYTJ010000151.1:0-8168 GCA_036002325.1 Thermoanaerobaculia bacterium
AACCTCTTCGGCGACATCCTGAGCGACGAGGTGGGCGTGGTCGTGGGCTCCATCGGCCTGCTGCCCTCGGCTTCGCTCGGCGAAGGCCCCTCGCTCTACGAGCCCGTCCACGGCTCGGCCCCCGACCTCGCCGGCCACGGCACCGCCAACCCGGTCGGCGCCATCCTGTCCGCGGCGATGATGCTCGAGCTGTCGTTCGGACGCGTGGAGCTGGCCCGCTCGGTGGAAGCGGCGGTCATGGCCACGCTGCGCGAAGTGCGCACGACCGACCTGGGCGGGCGCGCCACCACCGCCGACTTCACGGCCGCGGTGCGGCGCAACCTGGATTGGATGCGCTGGTCGCATGCTTCTCCGGAGGACGAAGCGTCCTACGAATGGGGCGTGTGATGCGCTCGAAACACATCTGGATGAACGGCGGCCTGGTGCCCGCGGAGGAAGCCACCGTTCCCTTCCTCAACACCGGCCTCCACTACGGCCTCGCGGTCTTCGAGGGCATCCGCGCCTATCGCACGGCGCGGGGGCCGGCCGTCTTCCGGCTGCGCGAGCACATCGAGAGGCTCATGCACTCGGCGCAGGTGCTCGCGATGCCGGCCATCCCATGGTCGGAGGCGGAGATCGTGGAGGCGGTGCGCGAGGTGGTGGCCGCCAACGGCTTCGAAGACTGCTACGTGCGGCCGCTCATCTACCTCTCCGAAGGCGCCTGGAACCTCGACGTCGGCAACGGCAAGTCCAGCCTCGGCATCGCGGTGTGGGAGTGGGGTCCCTACCTGGGAGCGGAGGCGCGCGAGATGGGCGTGCGCGCCAACGTGTCCTCGTTCACCCGCCACCATCCCAACGTGATGATGACGAAGGCCAAGATCGCCGGAAACTACGCCAACAGCGCGCTCGCCAAGACCGAATCGGTGAGGCTCGGCTTCGACGAGGCCATCATGCTGGACCCGTCGGGCTTCGTGGCCGAGTGCACGGGCGAGAACCTCTTCCTGGTCCGCGGGGCGGCCATCGTCACGACGCCCACGGCCGCGATCCTCGAGGGCATCACCCGCGACAGCCTGCTCACCCTGGCCCGCGACCTCGGCCACGAGGTGCGCGAGCAGCCGGTGAGCCGCGACCAGCTCTACCTGGCCGACGAGGTCTTCGTCTGCGGCACCGCGGCCGAGGTCGTGGCGCTGCGGGAGATCGACGGACGCAAGATCGGCTCCGGCCGGATGGGGCCCGTCACCCGGAGCCTCCAGCAGGCATTCCACGCCGCGGCGCGGGGTGAAAACCTCCGCTACGAGAAGTGGCTCACCCACGTGGAGACGCGCTCCGTCGCGGAGCGGCGCATCATTTAATCCCTCTCCCCGCAGGGGAGAGGGCCTGGGTGAGGGGTGCTCGCGCTCCGTCGCGGAGCGGCGCATCACCTCTAATTCCTCTTCCTCAAACTACACCCACGTCCTGAACCGCGCGGCGGGAACAGGGTTCGGCGCCCCGCCCCTCGCCTGTGCGTGTCGCCGCGAGACCGCAGTTGGCCAACGAGTTGCCGCGCGGATTGCAGGTGTAAGATCGCGAGAGGCCGACCAGAGCGCCGCGATAAGCGGGTCGGCCTACTTAATTTGTTGGGCGGACAATTCGAGGGACGAGGGGGAGGCCGATAATGGCCAGCGGCCCGCTTGAGACCGTCCGGGCATTAGACGCCGCATTCAGCCGGGGAGACGTTGATGGCATTCTCGGCTTCTACGAGGACGGCGCTGCAATGGTCGTTCAACCAGGGACGACTGCCGAGGGAAAGGTGGCGCTGCGCCGCGCGTTCGAAGGAATTCTCGCTTCGTTCAGGGAGCCGCCCAGCATCAAGCAACTCAAGACGCATGTCATCGAGGCCGGCGACATCGCCTTGTTCACTTCCCGGTGGAGCATCTCCGGGACTTCGGTTGATGGATCGATCGTGAGTCGGATCGGCGATGCATCATCGATTTTCCGCCGGCGGGGGGACGGCAGTTGGAAGCTCGTGATCGATAACGCCTGGGGTCCCGCTGTGCTGGGCTGAATCGCGTGAGGGAATAGGGTGCATGAGACGAGCCGCCCAACAAACAACGGGATGCACCTGAAGCCATGGCCAGCCGAAGGCTCCGCAGGTGATCCCGGGGTGTTATTCGGACATGAGCGCCCAGAAGGCGAGGAGGACCAATGCCGAGACTCGTCGTGACAGCGGCTCTGCTTTCCCTTGGGACGATGCCCGCGACAGCCAAGGACCTCACCGTCACTTTCATCGCTCACGCGGCGGTTCATATCACCGATGGACAAGCTGCGGTCCTCGTTGACTTTCCGTACGACCCGGGGACTCAATTCATGCCCTGGTCTGCTGACGCCGTCCCGAGCAGGCCCAAAGCCTTGTGCCTGATCACTCATGGTCACCGCGACCACTTCGTCCCCGAGATAGCGCGGCGATTTTGTGACAGAGTTCTCGGACCGCGAGCGGCCGTGGCGGAGGCTGGCGTCGAGTTAGTGCCGCTCCGCCCGACAGTGCGTTGGAAAGGGCTCACGATCAGTGCCATCGCATCGCCTCACGAGACTGAGCACTATTGCTACCTCTTGGACTGGCACGGTGTACGCCTGTACTTCACTGGCGACGCTGAGTCACCTGAGGCGCTTCTGGCAGCACGAAGCATCGACGCAGCCTTCGTTAGGCCTGGACTGTTGATCGCGGTGAAGAAGGTGGGCGGCCACATCGATGCCCGTACAGTCATTTCCTACCACCACAGACCCACAGACCCAGTTCCGAACTTCCAGGATCGCGTCATTCCGCAATTGGGACAGCAATGGACGCTTCGTGCGAGCTCGGCAAAATAGGGTGACGCCCGTGAACAAGGCGCTGAAGCTGAGGGCGCCTCGCTATTCGGAGCGCCGCAGCTTAGCGCGGTGTTGGGCAGACGAGGGTACGCGGTGAGATGGGCTAGAGCAGCGGTCGATGACGTGCCGCTCCTTGCGGCAATGAACTCGCGCCTCATTCGGGACGAGGGTCATCGAAATCCGCTGACGCTCCCAGAGCTCGAGGAGCGGATGCGGAAATGGCTCATGACCGGGGAGTACGAAGCCGTTCTCTTTGGCGGGCCCCCGTCCGCAGCCTATGCCCTCTTTCGGCGGGACGGCGATTCCATTCATCTCCGTCAGTTTTTCGTTGAGCGTGAGTCCCGACGAAAGGATATAGGCAGTACAGCCTTCGCGATTCTGACGCGAGAGATTTGGCCGGTGGGGATCCGAATTACGATCGATGTGCTCATAGACAATGACGCGGGACGAGCTTTTTGGGCTCATCTTGGATTTCGGGAGTACGCACTCACGATGCAGCTGGTGCCGGTCGCTGAGGTAGCGACACGGGTAGACGCGGCCAAGCGACCAGATGCAGCGGAGGAGCGGCGCGGCGAGCGGGACGCCACTCGCCGCTGATCGCGGTGCTCGGCGGACAAAGCGAAGGCGATGAGGCGGCACGGATAGGAGCCAGGATGCCTGCACCCACTTGCTCGATTGGCGCTGTCGTTCTCGGCACCGTGCTGCTCGGTGGTTGCGGAGCCGCCGGCGATACACCGGCCAGGCCCGACGCCACGTCCATCTCCTGGCGCATCGATGTCGGGACACAGTCGGACGCCCCTTTCGGGGCACGCGTGTTCATCAACGGCGAGCCGGTCTACATCGAAACCGGCTCGACGCAGCGGAGCCATCGCGTGGAGGTTGTCCGTCCGTACGTGGCTGGCGAGCATCTTCTCGAGGTGGAGATCGTCTCTTCCAGCAAGAACCCCGCTGTCTATGCGGCCTCGTGTACCGCCCAGGTGAAGCCGATCGGAAGGATCGTCCATGCAGATGGAATTCCATGGACGCTCGGCAATGGTGAGCGTCTCTTCCTGAAGGTCTCGCTGTAGCAGGTGGCGGGAGGCCCGTTTGACGCGACAGGCTCACGTGAGTACAATGTGCTCACGGTGGTGATGAATGAAATCGCGACTCATTCGCATCGGAAACTCCCGTGGTGTCCGACTGCCCAAGCCGCTGATCGAGGAGGCGGGCCTGCAGGAGGAAGTCGAGGTCCAGATCCGCGGGAACGCGCTCGTCATCACCTCGCCTAGCCGCCCGCGGGCCGGGTGGGCAGAAGCCGCTCGGCAGATGCGCGAGCGAGGGGATGATCGCCTGCTCGACGCGCCAACCGGCACGCAGTTCGATGACCAGGAGTGGCGTTGGCGGTAGGCCGAATCGCTCGCGGAGACGTCTTCCTCGTCACGCTCAGTCCCACTCAGGGAGGGGAGATCCGCAAGACGAGGCCCTGCGTTGTGGTGTCGCCCAACGAGTTGAACGCTTACTTGCGTACTTTCATTGTCGCGCCTCTTACTACGGGCAGCCACTCCTATCCTTTCCGCGTGGCGTGCAGGTTCGGCGGCAAGGCTGGCCATGTTGTCCTCGACCAGGTTCGGACCGTGGATCGGGAAAGGTTGATCAAGCGCCTGGGCGCTCTCTCGCCGGGGGTGCTTTCGCATGCTCTCGCTGTGCTGCGCGAGATGTTTGCCCCTTAGAGATGCGGCTGAGCAAGAGTGCTCGCGAAGGGCGCCGCTACTTCGACCGCTTCATCTTGACGACGAGGTCGTGGCCCTCGGCGCCCACTTCGGCGCCGCCGCCCACTTCCACGTAGTCGGCCAGCCCTTCGCCCGTGAGGCGCAGCTCGATCGCGTGCGTCTTGCCGTCGGGGCTCTTGAGCTTGAAGGCCAGGCGGCGGCCGTCGAAGCTCGGCTCCATCATGTCGATCTCGTCCTTGCCGCCCACCTCGCGCCGCCCCTCGGCCGTCACGTGGATCAGGTAGAAGGTGGCCCGGCCGGAGAGCTTGCCGTCCTTCTCCGCGATCTTCAGGTCCACCGAGGGCAGGTCGCCCCACTGCGCCACCCGGCCTATCCATGAGCCGACGATCGCGTCAGCACCGGGCCCGGGCTTGACGGCCACCGCGTAGGACGCGGCGACAAGCGACGCCGCCGCGAGCAGCAGCGCGGCGGTCACGGAGGAAAGCACACCCGCCTTGTGGCGGGAACGGCCGGTGACGAGGCTCATGACACGCTCCTCCAGGATTCCGGCGTCGGCGACGCCGAGGGTGTAGGCGGGTGCGGGCGCCAGCGACCGGGCCAGCGCCGCCAGAGCGCGGGCGTAGGTCCGCGCTTCGAGAACGCGCTCGGCCACCAGCGCGTCGCAGGCCAGTTCCCGGGACTGGCGGATCCGGCGCCGCAGCCAGGCGGTCGCGGGATGGAACACGATCGGGAGCGCCGCCAACTCGGCGGCCGCGTTCCAGGCGAAATCGTGCCGCCGCACGTGCGCCAGCTCGTGGCCGAGGGCGGCCTCGAGCTGGTCGTGCTTCCAGGACCCCACGAGGCCGGCGGGAAGCAGGATGACGGGCCGCCGGGTGCCGAGCGTCACCGGAGAATCCACCGCGCGCGACAGCCGCACGACGATGTCGCCGAGGCCGAGCCGACGGCGGCAGCGCTCCGCTTCGATCCGGACCGCCTCCGGCAGCGGACCCGGGAGCGCCGAGCGGCGCAATGCGAGGGCGCGGCGCCAGGACCTTGCCCGGCGCACGGCCGTCAGGAGGACGCTCGCAAGATAAACGACGGCTACAGCAATGGCCACATGCGGCGATGGGGCCAGGGACGCGGCCGGCGCCTGCCCGAGGCTCGTCCACGCGGCGGCGCCGCCCGAAATGCCCGCCGACGCGGCCGGCGGGACAGCCATCGAGGGACGCGATGCGCCGAAGCCGAGGCTCCCCGCGAAGGGAAGGACGAGGCTGCAACCGAGAGCGGCAAGCAACAGGCGATGGCGGGCGGCGGCCGAGCGCAGGAGCCTCGTCCCGAGCGCGGCCGCCAGCGTCACCAGCGGCACCTGCCACGCGGCGTTCACGACGAAGGCGACCGCGAAGCGCTAGCGGTCTCCATCGTCGTCCTTCTCGGCGCGCTCGAGGGCGCGGGTCAGCCGGGCCAGCGCCTCCGGCGTGATGTGGCGGCTCTCGACCAGGCTCACGACGAGGCTCTCCGCCGAGCCGCCGAAGAGGCGCTCCACCATGTCCCCCACCGCGTGCCGCAGCGCGCGCCGGCGGGTCAGCACGGGATAGTAGACGTAGGCACGGTCCTTGAGCGTGCGGCGGACGCGTCCCTTCCTCCACAGCACGTTCAGCATCGTCTGGACGGTGGTATAGGCCAGCTTGCGCCGGGGGGCGAGGGCTTCGCGTACGGGCTGGACGCCGGCGGGCCCCGCCGTCCACAGCACCTTCATGATCTCCAGCTCGAGCGGGGTCAGTCCTTCGGGGCTCCGGGGGGCCATGCTCTCCTAATCTATTAGGACAATAGGCCCGCGGAGGCGATTTGTCAACTAAAATCTTAGGAGGCCAGTCACCCCTCACCCAGACCCTCTCCCCTGCGGGGAGAGGGATTAAAGGATGCGCCGACCTCACGTACGGAGCGCTTCTCGGGTGGGCGATCGGCGGCGCGGTCGAGGTGCAGGAGCAGCAGGCAGCCCGGCAGGGCGACGAGCGCCACCAGCGGCCAGAACGCCCGCTCGCCGAGCCGGGCGTAGAGCGGCAGGAGCAGGATCGGGTTCACCGCGGTGGCCAGGCTCCAGGTGGCCTGGATCAGGCTCAGGTACCGGCCGCGGGAGGCGGCGGGCGCCCAGTCGGCGATGAACGCCAGCTTCTGCGGGGCCGAGAGGATCTCCCCTGCCGTCCACAAGACGACCGTCAGCAGGAACCAGGCCCAGTGCATGACGAAGCCGGTGATGCCGTACCCGACGCCGACGAGGAGCATGCCGAGGGCGGCGACCCGCAGGCGCCGGAAGCGCCGCAGCGCGTCGGTGGCCGAGATCTCGAACAGCACGATCAGCAGGCCGTTGAGGCCCACCAGGCAACCGTAGACCGGGGCCGGGTACCCCGCGGTGACAGTGATGGTCAGGGGCAGCGCGGTCACGTTTGTGTGGAAGGCAAAGGCGAATGCGAAGGAAGCGAGGGCGAGCTGCAGGCAGACCGCGTCGCGCCAGGGGCTGGGGCCCGTCTCGGGGCGCGCGGCGTCGGCGGTTGCCGCCGGCCGCGTCTCGGGCACGAAGAAGTACACGATGAGGCCGTAGAGGATGGTCGTGACGCCGTCCGCGACGAACATCGCCCGCCAGCTCCAGTCGGCGAGGACGCCGCCCACGCCCATCCCCACCGCGAAGCCGAGGTTGATGGCCGTGCGCAGGCCGGCGAAGCCCACCGCACGCTGGCCGGGAGGGAGCAGGTCGCCGATGACGGACGACGCCGCGGGGCGGTAGAGGTCGGCCACGAAGCCAAAGAGCACCAGCAGGGGGATGAAGACGCCGATCGACGGGGCGAAGCCCATCGCACAGGCGAGGGCGCCGCCGCCGAAGAGGCTGACCATGAGGGCCAGGCGCCGGCCGAGCCGGTCGGCCACCACCCCGCCGACCAGGACGGACACGAGCGAGCCCGCGCCATAGCACGTCAGGAGGAGGCCGAGCTGGGAGGGCGACAGGTGGAACTCCCGCCGGAGGACGATGGCGAGGTAGGGGCCGATGAAGCCTCCGAGCCGGTTGACGAGGGCGCCCGCGATCAGCACGCGCACCGTCGGCGGGAGCCGGCCCAGCAGCGTCAGCGGGCTCGCGAGCATCCGCGCACTTTAGACTGATTCATGGCACGATGTTAAAGTGGATGGTTCTACCCGCCGAACCCTCGCTCTAGCTTTCGCGCTCCTCACGGCCGCCGGCTGTAGCAAGGCCCTGAACTACGCGGACCCGTCCGGCCCGCGATACGCGGGCCGCTTCGCCGGCGTCGACGCCGATCCCAACCTGCGCATCGTCACCTTCAACATCAAGTTCTCGCGGGAGATCGACCGCGCCATCGAGCTGTTCCAGAAGAACCACGACCTGCAGAACCCGGACATCATCGCCCTGCAGGAGATGAACAACGCAGGGGTCGACCGGATCGCCCGGGCCCTGGGCATGAGCTACGTCTACTACCCCTCCGCGTTCCACCCCCAGGCCTCCGGCGATTTCGGCAACGCGATCCTCGTCAAGGGCACGATCGAGAGCGACCACAAGCTGCTGCTCCCCCACCCGGGCCGGTTCCGGCACCTGCTCCGCTGCGCGGTGGCGGCCGACGTCGTGGTGGACGGTCGGCGCGTGCGCGT
>DASYTJ010000152.1:0-3060 GCA_036002325.1 Thermoanaerobaculia bacterium
GGTGCCGACCGGGAACACGCGCCTCGCGCAGTTCGCCTATCAGCCGCCGGCGCCGCTCAGCGGCACCGTCCGCGTGGGATTGCGTTCGCGCGACCTCGCCGTGCCGGCCAATGCGGTCGACCGCGAAATCGCCCGCTTCACCATCCGCGGCACCAATCAGATTCAGGGTGATTTGAGCGGCGACGGCCGCGTGGACGGCACGGACCTGATCCTCTTCGGCCGGGCCTTCGGCTCGTTTCCCGGCGACCGCAACTGGAACGACAACGCCGATTTCAACAACGACGCCAAAATCGACGGCTCGGACCTGGCGGTGCTGGCTTCGAACTTCGGGCGGTCGACGTCAGGTTAATTCAATTCACATACCCCAACGCCCGCAGAGCCCGCTCGGTCTCGGCGTCTCCCTCTTCCTCATCTCCCAGCGCTCGCGCCTGCCGCATCCAGGCCACGAGATCTCGCCGCAGTCGGCGCACCTGCTCGGAGTTGGCGGCGGCGAGGTTGCGGGTTTCGAGAGGATCGGCCGTGAGGTCGTAGAGCTCGAAGCCGCCGGTGGCCGAGGTCGCGGCGCGGGGGCGCCTGCCGCCCGAGTTGAGCACCAGCTTCCAGGTGGACTCCTGGACGCTGTTGTAGAGATTCGGCCGCCGGCCGGCGCCGGAGAAGGCCTGGCGGAAGGCGCCGGCGCCTCCCCCATCGCCGTTCCGCAGCAGGGGCAGCAGGCTGTGCCCTTCGAGCCCCGGAATCTCCCGGCCCGGTGCGATCAGGTCGCGCAGCGTCGGATAGAGATCCACCAGCTCCACCGGCCGGTCGACTCTGCGACCCGCCGGCAGGCCGGCCATCACGAAGAGGAGCGGCACGTGGGCCGTGGTGTTGTAGGGCAGCGGCCCGTGCTCGAACCAGGAGTTGTGCTCGCCGAGGCTCTCGCCGTGATCGGCGGCGAAGATGATGAGGCTGTCCTCCAGCAGACCGAGGGAGCGCATCTCGTCGAGCAGCTTCTGGATGTGCTGGTCGGCTACCAGGACGTTGGCGTCGTACTGCGCGACGTAGTACTTGAGATCGGTATGGCCTTCGAGGGCGTAGCCCCTGCTGATCCGCGCCGGCAGCGGACGGTCTCCGGGGCCGCGGAAGACGGCGTCGCCGACGAAGGGATTCTGCGCGTTGTCGGGGAGGATGTACGGCGCGTGCGGATCGGAGTAGTGGATCCAGGCGAAGAGACGGTCCGCCCCGGCGTGCTTGCGGAGCAGCGGCACGGCGAGCTCGTTCACCTTCGGAGCGCTGGCGAGGGGACGGAACGCCTTGGGATCGTCCGGGAAGTCGCCGCCGCCCCAGGTTTCCGCGAAGTCGTCGAAGCCGGTGTTCCAGCCGAACTGCGCGGCGAGCACGGCGTTCGAGATGACGCCGAAGGTCTCGTAACCGCTCTCCTTGAACAGCTCGGGCAGCGTCAGGTAGGGCTCCGGAATGCGCAGCGCCGCCTTGTGGGTGAGCCCGGTCGTGTGAGGATACAGGCCGGTGAACATCGAGGCGAACGAGCTGCCGGTCTTCGGCCACTGGCAGATGGCATGGTCGAAGGTCACTCCGGTTGCCGCCAACCGCCGGAGATTCGGCGTCGTCGCCCGCGGATAGCCGTACAGGCTCATGTGGTCCGCCCGCAGGGTGTCGACGGTGATCAGGAAGACTCGGCGGGGCGGGCGAAGGCCGGCCTGCTCGGCGACTGGCGCCTTCTCCTTTTCGTTGCGGCAGGCGGTCAGGAGGAGGACGACAAGGACGGAAAAGACGGTCAGGGGCTTGAACGACATGAGGGCTCCGGCGAGGAGCGGATTCTACTATAGGCGGCTATCTTCTCCGCACCTCCCGATCCACACCGCGCACGAACAGGTACAACCCGAAGCAGGCGAGGAGCAGGACGCCGGAGAGGATCGCCGCCGGCAGGACGCCCTCGCGGTGGCCGGCGAGGAAGGCTTCGAGCGTGGCGGTCAGGAGCCACATCTGCACGATAAGCAGGACGGCGATCAGCGCGAGGGCGCCGGAGAAACATCGTACTCCGACCCACCCGCAAGAGTGGAAGATCCCCTACCCCGTTGGACGGTCGCGGTCCGTATTGCCCGTGAGCGCCCTAGCAGGTCCTCTCCGCGGTGTCTCAGGTGCGGTGGAGACTGATAGAATGACTCCTGAAAGGTAGTCCCATGAAAGCTGCGGCGATTCGCGAGCCCGTTCACATCGGCAAGGTCGTCCGGAACGCCTCGCTGCGGCGGATCGTGGACGAAATCCGGCAGCGGATGGAGCGGTTCGGTAGCCAGTTCATCCGCTGAGAGATCGCGCAACCGCATGGAAGCTCCGGTCGCCGCTGCCCTCGTCGCCGCAATAGCCACTTCATTCGGCTGGCTGGCGAACCACTGGCTAACTACGCATCGAGAAGAACAACGCCGGAGGACAGAGGCCCAACTTAGGTTCGTAGAGCGTCAAATTGAGGAACTCTATGGACCTCTCGTTTCCCTGCTACACGAAGGCCGAAGAACTTTCGCTGATCTCCTTCAAAGTTTAGGAAGGAATTACGTCTTTATCGTTGGCAAACCGCTCCCTAAAGAGGAACTCCATACTTGGCTGTACTGGGCAGAGAACGAGTTCTTGCCGAGGAATGAGAAGATCAAGGATCTCCTTAAATCGAAAACCCATTTGATTGAGGGACCTGAGTTCCCAGAAAGTTATGTGCGATTCTTAGACCACTGCAATTCGTGGGCTATAAACCACCGGCGCTGGAAGGACCAGGGCATTGAGTACTCTTGGCGATCAAAGATCAACTGGCCGGAGGAGTTCGGGATCGAGGTCCTAGATACTTTCAAATCACTCAAGGCCAAGCACGCACGTTTGCTTGGGCAACTCTCAGGTGTAAGCTCTTCAATTCTGTCCCCTTGCAAACGGAAGAATCGCGATGAGGAATGAATGCTGACGATCACTTCGCGATTGCCTTGGGTTACGAGATCCAAAGACGGCACGTAAGATCGTGCTCATCGCGGCACCTCAATCGACTGCCCATGCCGAAACACGTTGTTCGGATCCCACTCCCCC
>DASYTJ010000153.1:0-1667 GCA_036002325.1 Thermoanaerobaculia bacterium
AAGCCGCCGCGGCCCCACTGCGCCGACCAGGAATTCAGGATCTTCACCGCATCCGGCCGATAGCCGACCGCCGTGATACTATGATAGCCGCTCGTGATCGAGCCCCCGCTCTCCCACCCGAACAGCGACGGCAGCAGCAGCCAGAGCTGGCACGGCCGGTTGACCGCGATCGCCGCCTTCAGCGTCTCCTCGAACTGCCCGAGAAGCAATGGCGCGAAGGCGTAGCGCGCGAACTTGTCCCGCTCGCCGGCGCCCAACCGCGGACAGCCCAGATCGACGCACTTCTGCAGCGTGCCGCGGACATCGACGCCGTTCGGCCCCGTCCCACCCATCTCGGTATACAGCTTCAGCCAGTCGTGGTCAATCCAACGGCCCTCGTCAAACAGGTTATAGATGCTGGCGATGTGACTGTCCGTGCAAGCGACGCATGCGCCGCGCGATCCCTGATTGATGACTTGACCCGGCGTGAAGGCGATCTCGTAGCTCTCGGGCGCGCCCACCTGGAGGACGGCGCGCACGTCGGGGAGATCCTCCATCCGGTAGTCGCGCGGATCGGCCCGCAGCGTCTCCATCCCGAGACCGGGCCAGGCTACGTCAGGCGGTGCGAGCGACCGCCACCAGGCTTCGTCTCCGCGGCGTATTAGCATCGAGAGCGCCTCACACGAGCCTTGCTAAGGCCAACCCGCCAAGCAGCCCGGCCTCCAGCGCCGGCATCCGCCCGAGGATCGCCAGGAGGATCACCAGAATCAGGATAATCACGGCGATGATCGAGCCGATACTCCACGGCGGAAGCTGAAAGTTCGCCATCGCTCCTCCTAATGCTGCGGCGCCAACCACAGCGCCGGCCCATAGAGCATCAGGTCCGCAGGAATCTGCTCCGGGAACGGCGGGGGCTCCAGCTCGATGGGAATAGGGGCGCCCACCCGGGCCCCCAGATTCACAACGCAGAATAGGCCGAACGCCGAGCCGGCCACGCCGATGCCGATCTCGTTGAACCGCTCCTCGCGGCTGTAGAGTAAGAACGAGGCGCCCCCCGTGATCTTCGTCGCCAGCTCCGTGGCATGGACCGTGCCGCAGGCGATCCACTCCTTCACGTCCTCCCCGGTGTAGCCGCCGACGATCTGCGCCCGCGTGAGCGGTGGCCGGTTGTCGCTCTTGATCTCGCTTCCCTCGCCAGCCTGCATCCGCGCCGCCTTGTAGCGGCAGGCGCTGGAGAGCGAGGAGGAGAGGTGGATCGCGGCCAAGCCCTTCGAGGCTCTAAACTGCGTGATCTGGTTGGCGATCTCCAACTCGGCCTTCGTGGTCACACTCTCGAACTCTGGCATCTCTCATCCCTCCCTGGGTGTCTCGGGTTCGTGCGGAGCCGGCGCCGGGGGCGGCCCGACGTGCTCGGCAAGCTTGCCGGCCGCCGCGGTCGCCTGCTCCAGCGCCCGCGGGTTCGGTGCCACGGCCGCGACCACGGCATACAGCCTCTCGATCTTGCCCTCCAGCGTCGCGACCTGGCTTCGGAGGTCCGTTTGCACGCCATTAGCCGCGGTCTCGATCCGATCCAGCTTCTCATCGTGGCGCTCCGATTGGCGCCGCGTTGTCTCCTTGAGTTCCGAGACCTTCTTCGATGCAATCAGCGCGCCCACCGCCGCGATAATCATCACCAGCGTCTGGCCCAT
>DASYTJ010000154.1:0-25348 GCA_036002325.1 Thermoanaerobaculia bacterium
CCGACGACGCATCTCTCCCATAACGGCCTCCTTTCGGGAAGTTCAATCCCGAAGGCTACCGCCGTGAGTTACCACCAGCGAATGTCGAAGAGAGTGAAAGATTTTACGGCGCGCGCTACCGCGGAGCGGTTTTGTTCAACCCTACAGTTGATCTTCTCCGCCGTGTGCATCTGACATGGTTGGCGTTCTCTTCCCAAAGGGGAAGTTGAAAATGGCCAACCGTCTATCCTGCTCTCCCGCAAGCACTTGAATCATGGTAGGCCACCGGCGCGCTTGCGTCAATGCCGGGAGGGCCGGAGATATGGCGGTAGGTTGGAGTGCTTATGACGCTATCTTACCTGATAAGGCCGCCGTCTCCGAACCAGAATGGCGGCAGCGAGCGCCTCCTGACGAAGGACTTTAGGCCCCTCGAGTGGCGTTCAGCGGATTAATCCGAAGCTCTGCAAACGCCGCCGCAGGTGCTCGGCCACTAGCATGTTGGCGAGCGGGCTCAGATGCCCCGGGACGAGCTCGTCGATCGAGCGCTCGCGGCCGGCTTCATCGAACGCGGCCATCGCGTCGACCACCCGGTAGCCCTTGCCGGCGAGGGAGCGCAACAGCGGTGTGTAGCTCTTCCTGCGGTCGCTACGCCAGCCGGCGAGGTCGGCGCGCTGGGGGAAGATCAGGATGACGGGCTGCGTGCCGTCCCGGAGCGCGGTCTCGTAGAAGTCGCTGAATAGCCGACTGGTCACCTGGAAGGCTTCGCCGTCGGCGTAACAGTCGTCCCGAGTCGTGGGTTCGAGCTGCGCGGCGGCAAGCTTCACGAGCCGCACGGTCGCGCTGCGGTCCAGTGGGCCGGCGTGGGGGCGCGCGTGGTAATAGACATCGTGCCGCCCCAGCTCGGCAAGCGTCTCGGCCGGGTGCGCCAGAAGCCGCCGATACGCCTCCGGGGTCGGTAGTGGGTTGGGGAAGAGGCTCAGGCCGCGCTCGCCGGGCAGGTAGCGCGGCTTCGCGAGGGGGAAGACCGTGGTCGGGTTGTAGAAGGGTCGAAAGACGCTGACGTGGCGGCAGATGTTCTCGGACATGTAGCCGATGATCACCACTTGGGAACGTGCCGCTCTGCGCTCCTTCAAGTAGCGCAGGAACGCCTGGTCGAGCCCATAGGCCGGGACGCCGTAGTTGGCGATGTCGAGCCGCTCGTCGAGGCGCGCGAGAGCCTCGGGGTAGGCGTCGCGATCGACCACGTCGCCGCCGAAGGTGAAAGAATCGCCGAAGGCCGCGAGCCGCACCGCGTTGGTTGCCGGCTGCGGTCGGTCCGGGGCCCGGCGCCGGCCCTCGGCGTCGACCGTGCATTCAGGCGAGCGGAACCCGGGGCGCAGGCTCCACCCCAGTACGGCGTCGAGCTGGAAACACGAGGGCCGTCCCCGCAGCAGATCCTCGATCGCCTGGCGATGTTTAGTGCTCACCCGGTCGCCGAGAATCGGTTGATAGTGGACGCCGCGCCGTTCGAGAACCGACAAGCCCCCGCGCGACAGCAGCTCGATGGCTGCTGCGATGGCAGCGATGAAAAGCGCTTTCATCAAGAGCCGCCGGGCGGGCTTGCTGGTCATTGCGATCCGAATCCTAGCAAAGGAGCGTGTAGCCCTCCCCCACACCACCTTCCGTGGTGTACGATTCGCCGATACAACCCGGAGAAGTCAGGCCATGCCCAGGATCCCTATCGCGGACGCTCTCACTGAGTTGGAGTCGCTTTCTCAGTCGTTTACTCCCGAGGTCACGGAGCAAGCGCCTTATCTCGCCCAGAAGCACGTGGAGCTGCAACGCCACATGGAGGAGATCCGCAAGCTCATCATTCGGCGCGCCGCCTATGAGGCCCGTAAGCAGGAAGCGACGCGCAAAATCCGGGACCGCATCGGAAAGGCTCGCAGGCTGGCGACGTATCTGCGCAGCGGCCTCCGGCTCTCCTACGGCAGCGACAGCGAGGAGCTGGTCAAGTTCGGGATGAAACCCTTCCGCGGCAGGAAACGTTCGAAGAAGACAACGAAACAGGGATGATCGCCGGTCCCTCCCTCCGGCGCCTCGAGCCACCGAGGGAGCTCCGCTTTCCCCACGCATTGGACGGTCGACGAAGGAGGGATGGCCGTCATCCCTCCGTTTCACATCCCGGTGTAAGCAGGGACGGCGAGCATCCCCCTCTACGGCAAGGCGATGAACGGAGGGAAAGGCATTGTCCCTCCTTACGCCGAGCCATCGTAAGGAGGGATGGTCGTCATCCCTCTTTGCAGCGCGGCATTGAAAGAGGGGACGGTCGTCATCCCTCGTTACGCCGAGCCGTCGTAAGGGGGGACAGTCATCATCCCTCCTTACAGCGAGACGTTGAAAGGGGGGACAGTCGACGTCCCTCCTTACAACGAGGCATTGAATGGGGGGATGGTCGCCGTCCCCGCTTACAGCGAGACGTTGTACAGCGGGATGATCGTCATCCCTCCTTGCAGCGAGAAGGTGAAGGCGGGGAAAGTCGTCGTCCCTCATTACGACGGCTTACGGTAGGGAGGGACGGCGGCTTTCCCTCCTTCTGGCGGCACGATGAAGGGTGGAAGAGAGGCGTTCCCTTCTTCCCTCGCGAACCGTTAAGGAGGGAGAATCGTTCTCCCTCGTTCAACCGAGGCTCCAGAGACGGGGAAAACGGCTCTCCCTCCGTCTCGTGAAGCGTCAGAGACAAACTCTGTGCTTTCAGAGGCTTGCAAGCTGCCTCATTCAGGAGGGAACGGGGCCATCCCGGCATCGCGTCCCTCGGGAGACGCCGTCCGCGGCTGGATCCTGGCAAGCCGCCCCTACCGGCTGGGCTTCATCTCCTGTAGGATGACCCCAGGAAGAACCCCACAGTCGTAGGAGCTCGAAGCGAAGTCTATGCCACACATCCATCCTCTCGAACCCATCGCCGTCATCGTGCTCGTCGTGATCTTCTTCTACCTGCGGCGGAAGCAGAAGCAAGGCGGCAAGCCGAGCGCCGGGGCCAGGCCGAACCGGGCGCGGACCGCCGAAGAGATCTACATGGACATGCGGCGCGAGGCGCTGGCGACCACGCCCCAGAACCTCGGCCGCGAGCCCAAGGGCACCGAGCCCTACGGCCTGCTGATGGAGATGGCGATCCACATCTCGGCGATGACGCTGGTCAGCTTCGCCGACGGTGACGCCAACGTCTACTACAAGAACGGCGGCGGTATGGTCGGCGGCAGCTCCCACGAGAGCGTCCGCAAGGCCGCCAAGGCGTTCGTGGCGCTGGCTGCCCGAGCGCTCCCCAAGATGACGAAGATGACCAAGACCGCCGACTATCCTCTGCCCGGGATAGAGAAGGTGCGGTTCTACGTCCTGACTCCGCAGGGCGTCTTCACCACCGAGACGAACCGGCAGGCGCTATCGAATCCCAGGAGCGAGCTCGGCGCCTTGTTCTACGCCGGCCAGGAAGTCGTGTCCGAGATGCGCCAGGTGCAGGAGCAGAAGCAGGGCGAAAAGAAGCCGGACCGGAAGGTGATGGTGCCGGGCGGAGATTTTCAAGAACCAATCTGAACAGTGCCAGCGAAGAAGCCTTCACCTCTCCGCCCCTCCTCCGAGGCCCTGGCGAAGATCTACGCCGTCATCCAGCGCATTCCCGAGGGGAAGGTAGCCACCTACGGGCAGGTCGCGGCGCTGGCCGGTCTGCCGCGGCGGGCGCGGCTGGTCGGCGCGGCGCTCCGCAATACGCCGACGGATCTGTCGTTGCCGTGGCAGCGCGTCATCAATGCGGGCGGCACGATCAGCTCGCGCGGGGGCCTCGGCATGGAGGAGGGTTATCAGCGGCATCTTCTGGAAGAGGAGGGCGTCCGCTTCGACAAGCACGGACGGATCGATCTCGAGCGGTACCGGTGGGATCCGGATGGGGCGGCTCCGGGGCGAGCCAGGAAGAAGAGGGCTACGCCATCACCGCCACGACGCCGAAGAACGGATCGCTGAGCCGCGAATCCCCTTCGATCCTGGCTCGGTTTCGCGCGGCGTCTCCTGTCATACCTTTCGTCAGGAGGAGCCAGGCCGGTTCTTCGGGAATGACGATGCGCGCGTCTGGTTCCGCGGCTTCGCCGGCGAGCAGCGCCCAGCCGGAGCCTTCGCGGCGCAGCGTGTAGGCATAGGGGACGCGGCCTTCGATTCGCGCGACGAGGCTGGCACCTTCGGCGGCCTGAACGTCGCGATAACGATGCGGCAGGGCGCGCAAAAAGGTTTCTAAAACGGGTCCGGAGAGATTGGGATCATCGAGCGGCGGTGCGCCTACGGCGAGGCGGATCTGCTGCTGGTGATGCCAGCGCTCGGTGAGCTCGCGGGCGACGTCGAACCAGCTTTGCGATTCGGATTGCCCCGCCCACGACACCGGAATGCCCCCAGACCAGGGGTCGAGCGCCTGTAGAGTCTCGGCAAGCTGAGGTTCGACGAGCTCGAGGAAATCCGTCAGCAGCCGCGGGCTGAGCCGCCGGGCCGCCGTCACCCACTGGGCGTTGAGATCGTTGAGGAAACTCACCAGCTCTCCGTAGCCGGCGATGGATGTAGCTGGAGGCGGGAGTCTCCAGCCGTCGCGGCCGGCCGAGACGCGGCGGCAGGCCGTATCGAGCAGGTGAGCGGCGATGTCGTGAACCGACCAGTGGGCGCAGACGGTCGGCAGCCGCCACTGTTCTTCCCGCAGCGAGCGCAGGAGATTGATCAGGGCCGCGCCGAGCGGGGCGAAGCGGTCCGCGACCAGGAGAGGCTGGACGGGGCGGGGGGAATCGGCGGGAGGCATGGAGGGGAGGATATCGCGGGAGTCTTCTCCGATCCCCAGAATTCTGTAGCGCCTGCGTTGTCCGCGCCGCCAGGCCCCCGGTGGGGTGGATGTGAGGCGGGAGAGAGGGGGAAGGGGGAGTGAGGGGCCCGACGGCGCGGACGGCGATCCGAGATGACGAATCATCGGGATCGGCCTCTACAGCAGCCGCAACTGCTCGGGCCGCCGCGGTCCCGTCTCCGGCGCCTGCCGGCGATCGAGGAGCGCGTCTTCGAGGTCGGCCAGGAAGGGCGAGGGGCGGGTCTCGCGTGCCTCGCCCCGCGCCGTGCGCTTGCGGCTGTGGAAGAGGAAGAGGCGCGAGCAGGCGCGGGTGATGCCCACGAAGAAGAGGCGCCGCTCTTCGGCGAGGTCGCTCTCCTCCGCTCCCGGCCAGGTCAGCGGCAGCAGGCCGTCCTCGCAGCCGACGAGGAACACGACCGGGAACTCCAATCCTTTCGCGGCGTGCAGCGTGAGCAGCGAGATTCGCTCGGCCCGCGGATCCCAGGCGTCCACCTCGCCGCCCGTCGCTGCATCGGCGAGAAACGCGTCGAGGTCCTGACCGGAGCGGAGGGCGAGCGGACGCAGCAGCTCGGCGGCAGCGAGAAGAGCGGTGCGATCGGCGGCGGATTCGATCGATTCGAGGACAGTCCGCTCCAGCAGGGACTCCACGCTTCGCGCTGAATCCGCCGTCGCGGTTTTCATGGCGGCGATCAAAGCCCGCGCGCCCGACTGCTCAGCAATCGGCCGATGGGAATGCTTTTGGAAAGGGATTCCCGCGCGGCCGAGGGCTTCGATGAGCGGCGGCACCTGGGCCTCCGTGCGATAGAGGATCGCCACGTCATCGAAGGATAGCCCGGAAGCTTCCGCGGACTCCACGCGGCCGCTGTCGAACGAGAACCAGGCAGTGCCGCCGAGGAGGTTTTCCAGGGTGTGCACGACCAGCTCGGCCTCGGCCTTCTCACTCGCCGCGCCCTGGATGACCACCCGTTCCGCGGCGCCCTCATGGACGGCGACGAGACGGCGGTCCGGCACCAGGCTGCCGGGACGGATCGCCTGGCACGCCGCCTCGACGAGCGTCGAGGTGGAGCGGTAGTTGCGGCTCAGGTGGACGACGCGGGCGCCGGGGTAATCCTCGCGAAAGCGGAGGAAGAATCCGACGTCCGCGCCGCGGAAGCCGTAGATCGACTGGTCCGGATCGCCGATGACGCATAGGTTTCCCGTCGGCGGCGCGAGGAGCCGGACGAGGGCGTACTGAAGAGCGTCGATATCCTGATACTCGTCGATCGAGATCCAGCGGAAGCGCTCCCGATAGAGCTCCGCGAGGTCCGGCCATTTGCGCAGCAGCGCCAGCGGCTTCAGCAGCAGGTCGTCGAAATCGAGGAGATCGCGGCGTGTCATGGCCTCTTCGTAAAGCCCGATCCGCTCGGTCAGCTCCGGTGCCAGGGAGCCGCCTGTGCGGCGGGCGCGTCCGATCTCTTCGAGAATGCGCTCGGCCTTGGCCGGCGAGAGGTCGAAGATCTCGCGCGCGATCTCCGTCCGCGCCTCGGGAGTGGCGACGCGGAAGCCGCCGGCGAGCCCGGCGACGCCGGCGTGCTGGCGCAGCAGGGTGAGCCCCAGGCCATGAAACGTCGTCACGAAAAGACGGTCCGCGGCATCAGGGATGAGAGCCGTGAGGCGCTCCTCCATCTCGGCCGCGGCCCGGCGGCTGAAGGTGACGGCGAGGCAGCTTTCAGGAGACGCGCCGCGTTCGGCGACCAGATAGGCCAGACGGTGCGTCAGCGTGCGGGTCTTGCCGGTGCCGGGGCCGGCGACGATGAGCAGCGGTCCGTCCACGATCTCGGCAGCGGCGCGCTGCTCGGGATCGAGGCGGTCGAGGAGCTCCAAACGCTCTGGTGAAGGATAGAGCGGTATACCCTTCGAAACCTCACCCCCTGACCCCCTCTCCAGCTTCGCTGGAGAGGGGGGACGATTCACAACCGTTGTAGCTGGGATCGATACCTCATCGGCAACACGGCTTCGACTTCGTTCCCCCTCTCCAGCTTCGCTGGAGAGGGGGTCAGGGGGTGAGGTTTCGAAGGGCAGGACGCTCGATCTACCCTCGTCCCCGAAAAGCGTCCTGACCACCTTGCGTCCCCGGATCTCGTCGGGCTCGAAGAGGCGGATGACTCCGTACTCGCCGTCGTAGCCGGCTTCGCGGCGGACCTTGCCGGCGCGAAGTCGGGAGAGGGCTTCGAGGAGCAGAGGATCTCCCGCACGCGCCACGTCTTCCAGAGGCAGGCGCTCCAGGATGTCGATCTCCGGGCCTAGCCTGGCGACGAGATTCGACGCGGCCTGCTCGACGGTGCGGGACTTCGGTCCCACTCCGTGGATCTCGCCCAGCACCTCCGGCAATGGTACGAGGCAACGATAGGGATCGGTGCGCCCGCGGCGCGCCTCCTCGGGCTGATCGGCGAGCTCCTCGACGCGGTGCATCACGCCCACGGTCAGCGGCTTGCCGCATTGCGGGCAGCGGCCCTCGGCGCGGCGGGTCTCCTCAGGCTCCAACCGCACGCCGCAGGCGCGGTGGCCGTCGAGATGGTACTTGCCTTCCTCGGGAAAGAACTCCACGGTGCCGCGGTAGCCTTCTCCCGTCTCCAGCGCCCGCCGGATCGCGAAGTAGTCGAGCTCCGTCTCGAACCCGCAGGCTTCGCGGCCCAGGATCGGGGGCGAATGGGCGTCCGAATTGCTGACCAGAGTGAAGCGGTCGAGCCGCGAGACGCGCCAGTTCATCGGCGGGTCTGAGGAAAGGCCCGTCTCGACGGCGAAGATGTGAGGCGCGAGATCGCCGTAGCACTCCTCCACCGAATCGAAGCCGGACTTCGAGCCGAGCACGGCGAACCAGGGGGTCCAGACGTGAGCGGGAACGAGGTAGGCGTCCGGTCCGCTCTGCAGCGCGATCTCCAGCAGGTGCCGCGAGTCGAGACCGAGGATGGGCCGGCCGTCCGAGGAGATGTTGCCGATCGATCCCAGCCGCTCGCGGAAGCGCGACGCGGTATCGAGGTTCGCGGCATAGATCAGATGGTGGATCTTGCGGGTGCGGTCGCCCTTCTTGTAGATGGTGGAGATCTCGACTTCGAGCAGGAACCGCACCGGGCCGTGGCAGGAGGGAGGGAGCCGCTGCTCGACGTCGCGCTCGATCTCGGGGCGGAGGCGGAAGAGGCCCGGCTCGGCCGGCACCAGCTTGCTGCGGATTTCCTCCCACCAGGCCGGATGGGTGAAGTCGCCGGTGCCGACGACGGTGATGCCCTTGCGCCGCGCCCAGAGCGCCAGGTGCTCGAGGTCGGAGTCCCGGCTGGTGGCGCGGGAGTACTTCGAGTGAACGTGGAGGTCGGCGTAGAAGAGCACGGCGCGGAAAGACGGAACCCGGGTGACAGTATAGCGTCACCGCGGTTGCGTCAAACCGCGTCTTCTTTCATGAATGCCGACGGCCGCGCCGCTCCGCCCGGCATCAATGCCCGGGCTACGGAACAGCGCCGGGTGAACCCGGCTTTGAAGTCCCCCTTCAGGGGACGCTGTTCCTAGCCCGGCGATTTATCGCCGGGCGGAGCGCTCGCCGGCAGCTCCTGAAAATCCTCCGTCCTCTGGAGGAGCCGCAGCGCCGCGGCCAATTCTTCCGGGGGCACCGTCAGCTTGCGCTTCGTCAGATCGAGCCAGCCGCCCAGGGTCGAGACTCTCGCGGCGAGGGCGCCGTCCTCGCGGAAGAACTCGTTGCGCAGGCGGAATCGCGAAGCGTCCGCGCTCAGGCCGGCCAGTCGGAGCGTGATCTTCACGGGATCGAGCAGCCGGAGCTCGCGGAAGTAGTCCAGCTCATCGCGCAGGACGACCGGCCCGATGCGCAGCCGCTCGAGCTCGCGCACCGGGAAGCCGTGCTCCTGGAAGAACATCAGGCGCACGTCGACGCAGGCGTCGAGGTACGCCGTATTGCCCATGTGGGCGTTGAAGTCCATATCGCCCCAGCGGGCGTGAAAGGTTTTCGAGAACGGCTCGGTCATGGCTCCCTCCTCACCCGCTCAAAGAAACCGGTGCATCACGAACAGGTCCACCAAGCCGTGCTCGCGGTGGCGAAAGGCCTTGGGAATCGTGCCGACGACGGCGAAGCCCATCTTCTTCCACAGCGCGACCGCGGGCTCGTTGGTGCTCACCACGGCGTTGAACTGCATGGCGAGGAAGCCGGCGCGGCGCGCCTCGTCGAGGGAGTGCTCGCAGAGCGCCCGGCCGATGCCGCGTCCGGCTTGATCGGGCCGCACCATATAGCCGGCGTTGGCGACGTGCGAGCCGAGGCCCGGCTGGTTGGCCTTGAGAATGTAGGTGCCGACGATCTCGCCGCCGCGGAGCGCGACGAAGGTGGAGAGGCCCGGCGCCAGCCAGATGGCCCGGGCCTGCTCCTTCGTGGTGGCGGGATCATAGGCGTAGGTGTCGCCCTTCGCGACGACCGGGTGAAAGATCTCCCAGATGCCGTCGAAGTCGGCCTCCGCCGCGCGGCGGATGACAAGGTTTTCGTTCATAGCAGCCTATCCCGCGATGCCCGCCAGCCGCAGATACGTGGCGAGCTGCCCGCGATGGTGCACCTCGTGATCGAGGTTGCCCCGTACGATAACCCACCACAGCGTGACCTCGCCGCCGAACCGCCGGTCGAAGATCGGCTCTGCGAGCTGCTCCGACGAGAGCTCTTCGATCAGCTCCGCGCGCTGCCGGCCCGTCTCCTCCAGCCGGCTGAGCAGGGCGAGGTAACCGGCGCGGGTGACCTCGCCGGCGATCCCGGCGCAGCCCACCATGGGCTCGAGCGCGCGGATCTCGAGCTTCGTGATCAGCCATTCGTCGGCGTCGATCAGATGCCGGGCGAGATCGGCGAAGCTCATGGCCTCCGCTATGGGCCGCCAGCTCTCGCGGCCTTCCGGTACACGATGCAGCCGCTTGAGGGAGGACTCGCGCACCGCCCGCGACCAGGCCGCCAGATTCCGGGCCTCCTCAATGCTCATGGATCGTCACTCCGCGACCGTTGACCGCTCCTCCGAAGCGGCGTAGGCTCTTCTCGACCGGATCCAGCGCAGCACATCCCGACGAACCCGGCTTCTTTTCACAAGGAGGAGGTCTCGTATGGCGAAAACCCTCATCAAGGGCGCCCTCCTGGGCGGCATCGTGCTGTTCCTGTGGAACTTTATCTCGTGGACCGCGATCCCCTGGCACAACGCCACCATGCACCGTTTCACCGACGACACTCAGGTGACGGCCGCGCTGAGGGAAAACGCTCCCCGCTCCGGCGTCTACGTCTATCCGACCGAGGAGGACTCCAACTCGGAGCAGCCCGTGGGAGGACCGACGATCTTCCTTGCTTACAGCACCACCGGCGACGCCTCGATGACGCGGCCGCTGATCCTCTCCTTCCTGTTGCAAGTGATCATCGCCGGCCTGGTGACGGCGCTGCTCTACCGGGCGAAGAACCTCACCTATTGGGGCCGGGTGGCCTTCGTCACCTTCGCGGCGTTCACGGCCGGCGTCGTCTGCTTCCTTCCGCCTTGGATCTGGTTTCGCTTCGCCACCGATTACACCCTGGTCATGCTGGCCGACCTGACCGTCGGCGGCTTCCTGCTCGGCCTGGTGATCGCGAAGTGGGCGAGCCCTGAGCCGGCCTAGTTTCACTCGACTGCCCGCGGCGGCGATTGCAGCCAGATCACGCCGACCACGCCGGCGAGGGCGAGCAGGCAGCCGGCGAGCTGGAGCGCCGTCAGCCTTTCGTCGAGGAAGACGGCGCCCAGCACAAGGCTGACGACGACCGTGAGCTGCATGATCACCCCGGTCTGCAGGTTGGTCACCCAGCGGTAGGCGTGGGTCATCAGGAGCTGGGCCGCCACCGAGCAGGCGCCGACCGCCGCGAGCAGCAGCCACTGCCGCGGCGTCGGCGGGCGAAAACCGGCGATGCCGAGGGGAGCCGTGGCGAGCAGGCCGAAGACGGTGAGGCTGCCGTAGATCGACCACGAGCCTTCGGTGCGGCGGGCGGCGCGGATGGCGGTGACCGCGGCGCCGGAGAGCACCGAGGAGCCGAGCCCCACAGCTTCCCAGAGGCCGAAGCGCAGCGTGCCGCCCGCGCCGCCGCCGCCGGCCGCGAGCACCATGCCGGAGAGCGCGGCGATGAGCGGCGCGAGCAGCCGCCGGTCGGCGCGCTCGCCGAGGAAGAGGGAGGCAAAGAAGACGCTGAAGATAGGCGAGGAGTAGTTGAGCAGGGTGGCGATCCCTACCGGCACGTGCTCAATGGCCAGGAAGTAGAGGAGCACGGCGATGCCGCCGAAAAGGCCCCGATAGAGCAGGATGTCCATGCGCTGGAACGTCAGGGCCTTGCGCGCCAGCGACGGCACGGCGAGCACCGGCAGCAGCATGAAGGCGAAGCGGAAGAACGCCACTTCGCTGCCGGGAAGGCCGGCCGCGGCGAGCTTGGCCGCCAGAGCCATGACGGCAAAGAAGATCGCGGAGACGACCATGAGCAGCAGAGGGTGGCGGGGCACGGGTGTGGATCATGTCGCAAAGGCGGGCGGCGGAGATAGACTGCGCAGCCGAGGAGGAGGAACCATGCAATCTCATCCTGGCCTTCGCCGTCTGGCGACGCTCGCCGTGGTCGCCGCGCTGCTGGCCGCGGCCCTCGGCGTCCGGCCGGCTCCGGCGCGCACCGCCAAACCGCCGCTCCACGCCCGCCACTGGATGGCCGTCACCGGCAAGCCGCTCGCGGCCACGGCCGGCGCCATGATGTTCCAGAAGGGCGGCAACGCCGTGGACGCCACCTGCGCCATGCTGGCCGCGGTCTGCACGATGTGGGACACCCTCGCCTGGGGCGGCGAGACGCAGGCGCTGATCTGGAACCCCAAGACGGGGAAGGTGATCGCCATCGACGCCCTCGGCGTCGCCCCTACCGGCGCCACGCCCGAGTACTACCACGGCAAAAACTTGGCCTATCCGCCGGAGTATGGGCCGCTGGCGGCGGTGACTCCGGGTACGCCGGGCGGGCTGCTGGTGATGCTCGCCGAGTACGGCAAGCTGAGCCTCGCCGAGGTCCTGGCGCCGGCGATCCAGATGGCCGACGGCTACCCCATCGAGGCGCAGCTCGCCGATACCATCGAGCGGCAGAAGAAGCAGATCAAGGAGTGGCCGTCCTCGCGCACCGTCTTCCTTCCCCATCTCGGCGAAGCGCGCGAGGCGCCGTACGCCGGCGAGGTCTTCCGCCAGGCCGATCTCGCCGCCACGCTGCGCAAGCTGGTGGAGGCGGAGAAGACGGCCCTCGCCGCCGGCAAGAATCGCCAGGAGGCCATCCTCGCCGCCTACGACCGGTTCTACAAGGGCGACATCGCCCAAGAGCTGGCGCGGGGCACGCAGGAGCAGGGCGGCCTGATCACCAAGGAGGACCTGGCGCGCTGGCAGGTGCGCATCGAGGAGCCCGCCAAGACCACCTACAAGGGCATCGACGTCTACAAGCTCACCGCCTGGACGCAAGGGCCCGCCATGCTGCAAGCGCTGAACATCCTCGAGCCCATGGATCTGCGGGCCATGGGCTTCAACAGCGCGCGCTACATCCACGCCGTCTATCAGGCGATGAACCTCGCTTTCGCGGACCGCGACTTTTACTACGGCGACCCCTACTTCCCGCCGGAAGAGCCCCTGCAGGCGCTGCTCTCGAAGAAGTACGCCGACGCCCGGCGAAAGGAGATCGATTGGCAGCACAACAATCCGGCGGTCAAGCCGGGCGATCCCTACGCCGCCGAGGGGAAGAAGAATCCCTATCTCGGCCTGTTGGAGAAATGGGGAGCACCGGCGGACAAGAAGAAATGGACGCAACCGCAGAACTCATCGATGACCTTCGACGAGAGCTTCCGCGCCGGCACCACCTCGATCATCGCCGCGGACGAAGAGGGCTGGCTGGTGTCGGTCACGCCGAGCGGCGGCTGGGTGCCTTCGTTCATCGCCGGCCGCACGGGGATCGGGCTTTCGCAACGCATGCAGAGCTTCGTGCTCGACGAGGCGGAGAACCCGTTCAACGTGCTGGCGCCCGGCAAGCGGCCGCGGGTCACCCTCACGCCGAGCCTGGCCGTGAAGGACGGCAAGCCGTGGCTCGCCTTCGCGGTGCAGGGTGGCGACACCCAGGACCAGAACCTTCTCCAGTTCTTCCTCGACGTCGCGGAGTTCGGGATGACCGTGCAGGAAGCGGCGGAAGGGCCGAACGTCAACAGCTACCAGATGCACAGCTCCTTCGGCGACCACGCCTCGCGGCCGGGGCGGATCACCGTCCACGCCAGCACGCCGCCCTGGGTGCGGCAGGAGCTGCAGCGGATGGGCTACAAGGTCGAGCCCGAGGAACGGACCTCGGGACCGATCAACGCCATCCTGCTCGACCATGAACACGGCACGATGTGGGGCGGCTCCAGCGATTACGGCGAGGACTACGGGATCGGCTGGTGAAGATCCGCATCCTGGACTCCCACACCGGGGGCGAGCCGACGCGAGTGATTCTCGACGGCGGCCCGGACATCGGGGCGGGCAGCCTCGCCGCACGCCTGGCGCGCCTCCGCGCCGATCACGATCCCTTCCGTTCGGCGGTCATCAACGAGCCGCGGTTCAGCGGCGTCGGAGTGGGCGCCCTGCTCGTGCCGCGGATCACCGGGTCCGCCTACATCACCGGCGAGACGATTCTGAACCTGGACGAACGCGATCCATTCCGCTGGGGGATCCCCTACTCCTCCGGCGTGTTGTAAGTCGAAGGGATGAAATCGGGATCCTCTTGCGCGCGGCGTTCGAAGCAGAGGAAGTCGTAATAGCCGCAGCGGGCGGTGCCGGGGAAGTTACGGCAGATCTTCGGCCGTCCTTCATAGACCGTGCAGCGGCGCGTCTCGGTATCGAGGAACTGGCATACCGTGCCGTAGATCTTGTCCGGCTTGTGGCGGAGAATGACCTCGCCGGGCTCTTCGCCCTTCTTGGTAAACTTGCGGGCCACCGTCTCCGGAGTCAGGCCGAGGAACCGCGCCAGCCGGCGCACGTCGGACTCCTCGATCGGGATCCGCGAGTAGGAGCAGCAGTACGACGGGCAACGGTCGCAATTGAAAAAGCAGCTCATGACATCATCCCCTCTCGCAGTGTAACCGTTTCGCGGGGAATGTCTACTTCGGAGATTGAGATGAACGCCAAGTCTTTCGTCGTTCTCATCGCCGCCGTCGTCGTAGTACTCTTCAGCGCTCCCGCCGCTCAGCCGGCCGACGCACCCGCGGCGATGCTGCCGGTGCCGGAGTCCATCGAGGCTCAAGGCGTGCCTCCCATCGAGCGCCAGCGCGTGGCGGACCTGCTGCCGTACGAGAATTTCCGCAGCGCCATGGTCGCCGACTGGCATCCCAAGGAACGGCGCATGCTCATCAGGACCCGCTTCGCCGAGAGCCTGCAGCTCCACGAAGTGGCGATGCCGATGGGCGCGCGCACGCAGCTCACGTTCTACCGCGATGTGGTCAACGCCGGCCGCTACCGGCCGAGCGATCCCGATCAGTTGGTCTACTCGCTCGACGAGGGCGGCGCCGAGAACTATCAATTCTTCCTGCTCGACCGCCGGACGGGCCGCGCCAAGCGCTTCACCGACGGCCGTCACCGATACGTCTCACCTCTCTGGTCGCACAACGGCAAGTGGCTCGCCTACGCCAGCAACACGCGCAACGGCCGCGACATGGACATCTACATCGTCGATCCCTCGGCGCCGGGGAGCGAGCGGCGGGTGCTCGAGGTGCAGGGTGATTGGGATCCCGTCGACTGGAGCGCCGACGACGGCCGGCTGCTGCTCCAGGAGGGCATCTCGGCCAACGAGAGCTACCTCCATTGGGTCGACGTGGCGAGCGGCGAGTTGCACACGATCACGCCGCGCAATCCGCGCCAGGAAGACCCGACCGTGGCCTACTCGACCGGCCGCTGGTCGGCCGACGGCGGATCGGTCTACACGGCGACCGATCGCGACAGCGAGTTCCTCCGCCTGGCACGCATCGACGTCGCGACCGGACGCCCGACCGTGCTCTCCGGCGACATCCCGTGGAACGTCGAGAGCCTCGATCTCTCGGACGACGGCCGCCTGCTCGCCTTCTTCGTCAACGAGGACGGCGTCTCCAGGCTGCGCTTCCTCAACACGCAGAACGACACGATCTTCGCGGGCCCGGAGCTGCCGGCCGGCGTCGCCGCAAACCTCGCCTTCCGGCCCAGCGCGCACGAGGTCGCCTTCTCGCTGAGCTGGGCCCGCTCGCCGCAGGACATCTACAGCTACGACCCGGCCGCCAAGCGGCTCGAACGCTGGACGGAGAGCGAGACGGGAGGCCTCAACGCCGAGAGATTCGCCGTCCCCGAGCTGATCCACTACCCCACGTTCGACACGGTGAAGGAGGGCTCGCGGCGCATGATCCCGGCGTTCGTCTACCGCCCGCCGGCCGACCGCTTCAAGGGCCGCCGGCCCGTGTACATCGATATTCACGGCGGGCCCGAGGGGCAGTCCCGGCCGAACTTCAAGGGGAGCAGCAACTATTTTCTCGACGAGCTGGGAGTGGCCCTCATCGTCCCCAACGTGCGCGGCTCATCCGGCTACGGCAAGACCTACCTGAAGCTCGACAATGGGCGGCTGCGTGAGGATTCGGTGAAGGACATCGGCGCGCTGATCGACTGGATCGCCGCCCAGCCGGACCTCGATTCATCGAAGGTGATGGTTGGCGGCGGCTCCTACGGCGGCTACATGACCCTCGCCACCATGACCTTCTACAGCGACCGGCTGTGCTGCGCCTGGGACTCGGTGGGGATCAGCAACTTCGTGAGCTTCCTCGAGCACACGGAGGAGTATCGCCGCGACTTGCGCCGCGTCGAGTACGGCGACGAGCGGGATCCGCAGATGCGGGCCTTTCTCGAAGGGATCGCGCCGGCGAAGCGAGCCCAACGTATCGCCAAGCCGCTGCTCGTATCGGCGGGGGCGAACGACCCGCGAGTGCCGGTCTCCGAGTCGAACCAGATCGTCGCCGCCGTCAAGAGCAATGGTGTACCGGTCTGGTACCTCGTCGGCAAGGACGAAGGTCACGGCTTCGCGAAGAAGAACAACACGGACTACCAGCGGGCCGTGCTGCTCGAGTTCATGCGGAGATATCTGCTGGAATAACCCCTCACCCCTGCCCCCGATGTTGAACGAAAAAGGCACGCTCGGCCACGCCCCATTGCAGGCGTTCCCCTCTCCCGGTGGACGGGAGGGCGACGGGAGAGGGGACAGGGGTGAAGGGTTACGCCGTATGCACCGCGACCCGGTTCCTGCCGCTGCGCTTGGAGAGCAGGAGGGCGTCGTCGGCGGCCTGATAGAGATCCTGGGGGATCGCCATCTCCCGCGTCAGCTCGGCGACGCCGAACGAGCAGCTCACGGCGATCTTGATCTCGCCGTAGCGGTGCTCGTATTCCCCGACGCGGTCGCGCAGCTTGGAGGCTAGGGTCTCGGCTCCCTCGGCGCCGGTCTCCGGTGCGATGATCACGAACTCGTCGCCGCCGACGCGGGCCAGCACCTGCTCGGGGCGAATGAGGTCGCGGGCCAGCGAGGCCACCTGCTTCAGGATGAAGTCGCCGCAGAGGTGGCCGTAGTTGTCGTTGATGGTCTTGAACTCGTCGAGATCGAAGATGATCAGCGACAGCGGCCGCTGGTGGCGCACGGCGCGGGCGAACTCGCGCTGCAGCTCTTCGTCGAACTTACGCTTGTTGAAGATCTCCGTCAGGCCGTCCTTCGCCACCAGCTCGTAAATGGCCAGGTGATAGGCGCTCTCCACGTCCTGCTCGTGGAGGAACTTGAAGTGGACGGCGGCGGTCTGGAAGCGGTCGCCGCTGCGCAGCACGGTGCGGCCGTGGATGGCCTGACCGTTGACGTACGTGCCATTGGTGCTGCCGAGGTCCTCGATGGTCACCGCCGATCCCAGATAGCGCAGCCGGGCGTGCTTGCGGGAGATCGACATGACCTCCGGCAGGCTGATGCCGACCGCGCCGGAGCGCCCGATCTCCAGGGTGGTCCCCGGCGAGAGGCGGTAGCGCGAGCCCAGGCGCTGGTTCTCGGGATGAGCGATGAGGATGACGTCGGCTTCCGTCTCGACCTGCAGCCGCGCGAGATCTCCCCGATCGCGGGAGGCCCCCTCGAAGGTCTGCGTCAGACCGCTCTCGTGGAGCGGCGTCAGATCGATGTCGTCGGTGTCGGAATCGCCGCGGGACTGGAGAAGCTCGCGGGAATCCGAGCGATCCCTGTGACTCATGATTCGGCTTGGTCCCGCACGGTTATTGCCACAAGTGGCTGAAAAGACTATCACCTGGGGGTGGGGGCGTCAAACCGGCCCTCACCTCTTCTTTAGCAGTGACTTTAGCACGTGACGAGCCACCTCCGGGTTCTCCCGCAGGCGGCGCATCGAGTAGGGATACCAATCGCGGCCATAGGGGACGTAAACCCGCAGCCGGTGGCCGGCTCCGATGAGGATCCGGCGCAGCTCCTCGTCGACTCCCAGAAGCATCTGGAACTCGTACCGCTCCGGTTTCAGTCCGTGCTTGTCGATAAGGGCGGTGGCCATGCAGGCGAGGTACTCGTCATGCGTGGCGATACCCATATAGATGCCGCGCTCGATCAGCTTCTCCAGGGCGTGGACGAAGTTCGCCCGCACCGTCTCGTAGCCTTTCCAGGCAATGCGGCGAGGCTCGACGTAAATCCCCTTGCAGAGGCGGACGTTGGCGCCCTCCGCCGGCAGCCCGTCGATGTCGGCAAGGGTACGGCGCATGTAGGCCTGGAGCACGACGCCCAGATTGCCGTAGCGGTCCTGCAGCTCGCGGTAGATCCGTAGCGTAGCGTCGGTGCAGGTGCTGTCCTCCATGTCGATACGGACGAAGTTGCCGTACCGCCTGGCGGTGTCGGCGATGCGCGCCACGTTGTCGCGGCAGAAGCCCTCGTCGATCTTGAGGCCGAGAAGGGTGAGCTTGATGGAGACGTTGGAGTCGATCCGCTCGCGGTCGATGGCATCGAAGACGCGCAGGTACTCGTCGACGGCGGCGGTGGCCTTCTCGCGTTCGTGAACCTCCTCGCCGAGGACGTCCATGGTGGCCATGGCTCCCTGCTTGTTCAGCGAGCGCACGGCGCGGACGGCGTCGTCGAGGGTGGCGCCCGCGACGTAGCGCGAGGCCACTTTGCCGACGATGGGCTTCGGCACGAGAGGCAGGCCGGTCACCAGAACGCGGTTGAACGCACTCATCTCAGCTCAGCCCCTCCTCAGGTCCGGGGGAATGCTATCTCAGATCAGGCTGCGGGCTGCCCGGCCGTCATCTCGGCCGGGGCCGGATCGTCGATCACCCAGCGCACCGACTTCGAGCACGGGCAGGCGCCGGCGACGCGGCGCAGGGCCGGCATGCGTCCGGCGGCCTGCTCGGCCGTCAGCGTGCCTTCCTGCACCTGGGTGAGCGCCTCGACGTAGTCCTTGAAGTCGCGGCTGGCACGGTACGACTCCGGCAGGCTGCGGATCAGGTGCTGCAAGTAATCCTGCACCGTCGCGTAGGTCTCCCCCGCGAAGCCGATCATGCGGAACGAGGGGACGCCCCGGCGGCGGAAGAAGTCCGGATGGGGCAGGTACAGGAGGTCTTCGCGGCAGACCCCTTCGACGGTCTCGCCGGCCAGGATGCGGTCGAGCACGGCGTCGGAGTCCGCGTGCGTCAGGTCCGCGATACGGGCGCGCAGATAGCGGAGGTTGAGGTCGCGCACCAGCTTCCCGACCTCGTCGTAGTACTGGCGCTGCGCCTCGGCATTCTTCATCGGCTTCAGACCGAACCGGACGTTGGTGCCCCCTCCCCGCTCGTCGCCGAACATCTCGAGACCGCGCGGCAGCCACTTGTTGATCGCCTTCTGCAGCACGTCCATGGTGACGTAAGCCTCGCCGCGGGCAGCGGCGGTGGCCCAGCGGCGCATGGGCACGACGCCGGCCGCGAGGTGGAAAGCCTCCTCGCGGAGCATCTGCGGCATGCTCTCGGCCATCGGCTGATAGGCCGAGATCTTCTGCATCGCGAGCTGGTACTTGCCCACCCGGTCGATCAGGGCGCAGAAGACGACGTTGTCGACGAAGCTGTCGAAATCGATGTTGAAGGCGCCCAGGAGGTGGGAGCCGGTGTTCATGGACAGGATGCCCTCGATCAGGTCGGAGTGGGACTCCTTGGAGACGGAGCTCCAGTCGTCGTCGACCAGCAGATGGAGCATCTGGTAGCCGTGGCGCAGCTCCTCGGCCATCATACGGAGCACCCAGAACTGCTCCTCCTCCTCCTGCGCGCGGGCGAGCGTCAGCCGGTGCTGCTGGATGGAGCCGAACTCGGTCGAGGCCTGGGCGCGGATGGCGCCGAACATGTGGTGCGCCTGCTCGGGGAGCATGTCGGCGGCCCGGGTGAACTTGGGCTTGCCCTTCATGTCGCCGCACTCGATCTCGGTGCACATCCCCATCTCGCGGTAGGCGCAGAGCTGGAACGGCGTATCGTTGGGGAAGTGCTTGTCCCAGTTCTCGATCAGGAAGTCGTAGTCCGAAAGGTACACGTCCTTCCAGCGCAGGACGGCTTCGTGGTACCGCTTCGGCAGGGTGGTGCTCTTGACGTTCATCCTGGTCTCCTGAGACGCGGCACGCCGCGCCCCCTACGACAACCTCTTGACGAAAGGCCTCATCGTCGACGGCTCGAACCCCAGGGAGCTGAAGAAGTGGAGGATGTCCTCCCGCTCCTCGTCCACCAGTGTGCGGACGCTGTGGGCGCCCTGCGACCGGAAATGCTGCAGCATCGCCTCGGCCATGCGCCGGCCGAGGGCCTTGCTGCGATAGGCGGGATCGACTCCCAGGACCTCGATCCAGCCGGTCGCCTCCTCAAGGCCGAACTCCCCGGACCGGACCTCGCCGAGCATGAAACCGGCCACTTTGCCGTTCACCTCGGCCACCACCGAAGCCTCAGGGGCCCGGCGTAGGTAATAACCGATCTGGCGCTCCCAAACTTCCGGCCGGTAGCGGCCGCCGATCTTCTCGTCGATGGCGACGATGTCGCTGATGTCCAGCTCGTCGAGCGGACGGATGCGGATCTCCGCGGCGGTTTCGGTCGTCTCTGGCATAGGGAAAAGCGCACCTTGTGCGCTCCGTCACAAGCGGGATTGTAGTCGGTTCAAGGGAGCCTGCGCAAACCGAGGCGGCGTCCCCTTCGAAACCTCACCCCCTGGCCCCCTCTCCACACAGTGGAGAGGGGGAAAATGCGCTTTCCTGGCTCGTTCCCCCTCTCCAGCTCCGCTGGAGAGGGGGCCAGGGGGTGAGGTTTCGGAGGGGACGCCGCCACCTCCACCGAGAACCTCTGAACACCGCTATCCTTCCCCCACCATGGTCGACCCCGCCCCTCTCGAGCCCGCTCCCGCGCCAGCTTCTCCGCCCCCGGCACCCGCTCCCGCGCCAGCTTCTCCGCCCCCGGCACCCGCTCCCGCCAGCCGCGTTCACCTCACGCTGCTGCTCGTTCAGGCCTCGTTCGGCGGGTTCCACGTGGTAGCCAAGGCGGCGCTCGCGAACCTGGCGCCGCTGGCGCTGGCGGCCATCCGCGTCGGAGTGGCGACGCCGATCCTGCTGGCCCTCGCCTGGCGCCGTGACCGCTACCTTCCTTCCCGCGCCGATCTGCCCATGCTGGCCCTGCTCGGCGGGCTCGGGGTGCTCGCCAATCAGGTCCTGTTCATCACCGGCCTCAAGCTCACCACCGCCACCAACGCGTCCATCCTGATGACGTCAGTGCCGGTGTTCACGGTAGCCGCGGCCGCCGCCCTGAGCGTCGAGAAGCTCAGCGCACACCGGCTGGTTGGGATCGCTCTCTCCGTCGCCGGAGCCCTGGTGCTGGTCAATCCGCTGCGCTTCTCCACCGACCGCGGGGCGGCGCTCGGCGACGCCCTCATCCTCGTCAACTGCTTCTGCTACGCGCTCTTCCTGGTATTGCAGCGCCGCGTCCTCGCCCGCATCCCGTGGCGGACGGTGATCGCGTGGTCGTTCCTCTTCGGCGCCGCCGGCGTACTGCTCGCGGCGGGCCCGGACCTCGCTGCGCTGCGGCCGGCGACGGTGCCTGTCGCGACCTGGCTGGGCGTCGTCTACATCATCCTGTTCCCGACGGTGTTCGCCTACGCGGCCAGCACCTGGGCGGTGCGCCGCTCCTCCTCCGCTTTGGTGGCGGCCTACAGCACCTTGCAGCCGTTCGTGGCGGCGGTGCTGGCGGCGGCCTTCCTCGGCGAACGGTTCGGCTGGGTGGAAGGGCTGGGGTTCGTGCTGATCGTGGCGGGGCTCTGGAGGGTGACCGCGCGCCCCTCCTCACCCACCCGGCGATAGAGGGCCTGGGCCCGGCCCCGCAATCGCAAGGCCTCCTCGGCGCGGCCCTGGTCTTCGCGCAGCGACGCTTCGAGATCGAGCAGCCACGCCTTCTCCAGCCGGTCGTCCGTGCCTTTCGCCAGATGCAGCCGGGCGGCGGCGAGGGCCTCTTCGAAGCCCGCGCGGTCCGGCAGGCGGCGGCGCGCGCCGGCGAGGGTCGCCCAGGCCGCGGCCTGCAGGTCCTCGTTCGCCAGCGACGGCCGGCCGCTCGCCCCGGCGATCCCTTCCGCGACCGCCACGGCCAGCTCGCCGGACAGCTCCGCCCGCCGGGGATCTTCCAGGCTCTCCCGGCTCCGCCGCAGCAGCAGCTCGCAGAGGGCCGGACTGCGGAACCGCGGCGCGTCGCGCGCGGCCGAGCATCGCCGTTCCGCAGGCAGCTCCTCCAACTCCGCCGCCAGCCGCTCCGCCGCTCCCCGACCCTCCTCCAGCTCTTCGAGGGCGTAGCGGGCCGCAGAAAACACCCGCTCGAGTCCGGACTCGTACTCGATGGGGCAGCCCTCGGCGGACTCGCCGATGGTCCACAGCGACCCGGTGAACGCGCGGCAGCGCTCGCATCCCAGGAGCAGATGCTCGAAGACCCGTGACGTCCCAGCGGGAGAAAGGTCGCCCAGGACGAAAAGCTGCAGCGCTTCGCGCGAGGGGTGGAAACGGATCCGGATCCACCTCGAAACCTGCCGTAGCGCGCGGCGCAAGGGTCGAATCAAGGACATGGGGAAACCCCTATGTCATTTTAACATCGCAAGGATCCTCTTTTTTCAAGATCCAAGCGAAATCGCGGCGACCTGCCCTTCGAAGCCTTCACCGGACCGAGAATCACGGAACCAGCGCCTCGTGCGCATGGTAGCTGCTGCGCACGAGCGGACCCGCCTGGCAGTGGTCGAAGCCGAGCGCGAGAGCGAAGCGGCGATGGACGGCGAACTCGTCCGGGTGGACCCAGCGGTCGACCGGCAAGTGCTTCGGCGTCGGTTGGAGATACTGGCCGAGGGTGAGGATCTCGACGCCGGCGCCGCGGATGTCGGTGATGGTCGAGCGGACCTCGTCGGGAGCCTCGCCGAGGCCGAGCATGATGCCGGTCTTGATCCGCCCCCTGTACTCCCCTGTGTCGCGGCGTCGGGCGGCTTCGGCGAGCAAGGCGAGGCTGCGGTCGTACCGGCTTCCGGGCCGTGCCTGGCGGTAGAGGCGCGGCACCGTCTCCATGTTGTGGGAAAAGACCTCCGGCGCCGAGGCGAGCACGACGTCGAGGGCGTCGGGCACGCCGCGGAAGTCGGGGGTCAGGACCTCGACCGCGCAGCCCGGGTTGCGCTCGTGCACCGCCTCGACGACCCGCGCCCAGTGCCGCGCTCCGCCGTCCGGCAGGTCGTCGCGGTCCACCGAGGTGATGACGGCGTGGCGGAGCCCCATCGCGGCCACGGCTTCGGCGACGTGCTGGGGCTCGCCGGCGTCGACCCCGGCCTGAGGGCGTCCGGATGTAACGGCGCAGAAGCCGCAACGCCTGGTACAGATGTCGCCGAGGATCATGAACGTGGCGGTGCCGTGCTCGCCCCAGCATTCATAGATGTTCGGGCAGCGGGCCTCCTGGCAGACGGTATGGAGATTCAGCCGCTCCACCAGAGAGCGGACCCGGTGATACGAAGACGGCGTCGCGAGGCGGATGCGCAGCCACTCCGGCCGTCCCTCGCGGGGAGCCGGGCTTTTCGTCTCGCGGCCGATCTGGACTAGAGTCTCGCTCATAGGGCTCCTAGTCTAACCGCAAGCGGGAGCTCGGCCGGAAGATTCCGCTGTAGGGCGCCCCTGTGTGAGCGCCCTGAAGATAGAGGGCGCCCACACAGGGGCGCCCCTATGACCCCATCCAATGGAACAGGCTCGGGGAGCTGAGGCATGGGTGTATGGCATAGAAGTCGCAGGGAACGGGCGGCCAGAGGCGAGCCGGATAGCGTGCAGGTGAAATACCGGTCCGGCTGCGAACACTCCCAGGAGAGAACAGCCATGGCCTCGCGACCGTTCCCGATCCTGATCCTGTGCGGCCTGTTGCTCGCGGCCGTTCCCCTGGAAGCCGGCGTCCTGGAGGGCAACTGCCGCGTCGCGGATCAGCCGGCCGCCACGCTGCTCATCCCCTACTTCGAGGTCGACCTCGCCGATCCGAGCGGCCAGACGACGTTGTTCTCGGTCAACAACGCTTCGGTCAAGCCGGCTCTGGCGCGAGTGGTGCTGTGGACCGACTGGGGCGTGCCGACGCTGGCGTTCGACGTCTATCTGACCGGCTACGACGTTCAGACCTTCAACGTGCGCGACCTCCTGCAAGGCCGCTTGCCGGCCTCGGGGCCGGAGGCCAGCAACGTCGGTTCGCTGTCGAGCAACAGCGTCATCTTCAGCGGCTGCGGCAACACCGGCACGGCAGGTGTGGCGGCGCCGCTCGAAGCCGCACAGATCACCTGGCTGCAGGCGGCCCACGCCGGCCGGCCGGTGGCGGCGAGCCCCACCGAGCAGTGCGCCGGCAGCGGCGCCGCGGGAACGAACCTCGCCACCGGCTACATCACCGTCGACGCGGTGAACCGCTGCACCTCGCGCAGCGTCGGCACGGCGGACAACACTCCGGCCGGGGCGGGCTACTTCGCCAAGGGCGGCTCGGGGATCGCCAGCGACGCCAACGTGCTGTGGGGCGACTACCATTACGTCGACGCCCACAAGATGAGGGCGGACAGCCAGACCGCCGTCTCGATCGTCGCCGATCCCGACATCTTCGCCGGCGGCGACTACACGTTCTACGGCCGTTACGTGAGCTTCGACGGCCGCGATGACCGGGCTCCCCTCTCCAGCCTCTACTACGCCCGCTACATGGACGGCGGGCCCTTCTCCGGCGGCACCGACCTCGTCGTCTGGCGCGACAACCGCACCGCCTCCACCGTTCTGGGCTCCTGCGGCGCCAAACCGAGTTGGGCGCCGCTCGGCGAGATGCAACTCGTGATCTTCGACGAGGAGGAGAACCCCAAGGAGATCGTGGGAGGGAACTCCTTTCCCCTGGCCACCCAGAAGGTGCACGTCGGCAGCGCCGCCTTGGCCGTCCCCGAGCCCTTCGGTTTCCTGATGATCGATCTCTGGCACAAGGACTCCACCCACGCGCAAGGCTGGGTGAGCATCACCATGTCCGCCGAAGGCCGCTTCAGCACCGGCCACGAAGCGGTGCGGGTGGACGATCTTTGCAACTTTGGGATCTAGTCAGACCGGCGCAGCTTGAAATCCAGGAACGGCGGATTCGACCCGGCGGGGCCGACGGGGGAACCTACCCGATAAGTGAGAGTCGAAGGTTCGTAGCCGTCCTTTGACGCCCTCACCGTGATCGTTTCTCCCGTCAGGATTCTGTCGATCCGATAATGGCCGTTCTCGTTGGTGACGCTCTGCGCGCCGCCTGCGTAGCCGTCGAGGATCTCGATCATCACGCCCGGGAGCAACGCGTTGCTGACGTCGTCCCGCACGAGGCCGGAGAGAAAATACAAGCGCTGCGCGGGCTGCAGGGGATCTACCAGGAACACCGACGTCACCACAGCCGTCCAGGATTGATAGCGCGCCGAGATCTCTACCTCTCCCCGTCGCCGCGTCGAAGGAGATCCAGGTGGCTGCCGGCGTGACGTCCGCCGAGCCGACACCCGGAGCATTGATGAGGGTCGCCGTGCAGGAAACGCGAACGCCGAGCGGCAGGCAGGAGACATGCAGCTCAGTAGGCGAGCCGTGCTCAGGCTCTGTCGGTGAGCCCTCACACCCGGCGAGGACCATCGTCAGAACGACCATGCCCAAGATGCTACTGAGAACCAGCGAGATCCTCATCGGAACCTCCTCCGATCAGAATCGACAACGCCGATATGTTACCACAGCATCCGCCGTTTCGGACGCGAAACGGAAAGCACCCCTCCGTCGCCTCTTCTACAGGGCTCGCTCTGAAATGAATGTCTCTGCGGGCTCACTTACTGGCAAGCGTGCGGGTTGGACCGTCGGAAGCTTCTAGGGGAGATCGGTCCATCCGTGCGAGCCCAGGGATTCGGCAGGAGGTATCTATGTCAGCGCACCCCTTCAAGACCTCGAGCCTGTTCGAGACGAAACGGTA
>DASYTJ010000155.1:0-2439 GCA_036002325.1 Thermoanaerobaculia bacterium
GTAGACGCGGCGTCCCTCGAGCATCGGCTCGGGCTCGCTGAAGAAGGCCCAGTCGTAATCGCTCAGGAAGAGGTTGCGCGCGAGGCCGGGAATGCGGATATCGTCGCTCTCGCCGGGACCGCCCGCCTCCACGACCACGACCTCGACGCCGGGCTCCTCGCTCAAGCGTGCAGCGAGCACGCAACCCGCCGATCCTCCGCCCACGATGACGAAGTCGGCGCGGCGCGAATCCACCGTCCGATTCTAGGCGGGGATCGGTGCGCCCTTGGGGTGCGGTCGCGGATACGGCGGCGGCGTGAAGTCGGCGAAGGAAGGCTGAAGCGTGACGCCGAAGACCTGGCTGGCGCTCGCTCCCTGTCTGGTGGCGTTGGCGTTCAAGGCGGATGGTTGCAGCGCGCCTTCATCCCACGAGCCGGAGTCGAGGCGCTTCAGCAGCACCTGGATCGCGGCGATTGTCTCGGCAGGCGTGAACGCGCAGTGCCCGGCCCGATGCACGAACAGCTGGCGCAGCATCTCGCTCTTCCCCTGCGCCGCCACCGCCTGAGCGTATGCGCCTTCGTTGCCCGGGATGACCAGGCCGTCATCCGTGGTGTGCATGGAAACGACCGGAACCTGAAGGAGGCCGTCGAAGCTGATGTTGCGATCGAGATAGGCGGCCGCGCCTGGATCGGCCTTGATCCGCTTCCCGGCATTGAGACGCGTCACGTCCGCCTGCAGGTCCAGGCCCGCCGCCGCATACAGCGCCTTGACCTCGTCCAGGCTGGGGGACTGGGCCAGGAGGCGGCCATAGTCGACGCCCACATTCCAGGACGGGTTGCCGCCGGCGCGCTGCTCCAGCTCGAGCCGAAAGCCGAAGGCGAACGCGAAGTCCACCCGTGACTCCCAGGCTGCCTGGGCGCGAGCCCTTGCGACGTAGTCGGTCGGCGCGGGTTCCGGCTCCAGGGGATTGAACCAGCCAGGAAGGTCGACCAGTGCGGCGACCAGGGCCAGCCGAGCCTCACCCTTTGCCGTCGTCTGCGCCTCGACGTAGATCTGCTGGGCAAGCAGCCGGTTGGCTTCCGAGTCGACGATGTGCACCAGCTGCAGGTCTGAATTCGGGGCCAGCAGGGTCTTGAACGCGTACGCCGCGTCGAGCTCCGCATTCCACGTCGCCACGCCTCCCGCCAGGACTCCGCACTGCGGCATCGCGGCAGTGAAGCGGTCGGGATGGAGCTGGACCAGGCCCGCCGTCACGAGCCCACCCAAGGACGCGCCCCAGGCGATGACCCGTTTTGGGGCGCCGATCTGTTGAGTGAACAGGTCCAGCAGGGCCATCTGGTCTTTCAGCGCATCCTCGACCGCCCAACCGGTCGACGAGTAAGCGGACCCGGCCGCAGCGAAATGGTGATCCAGGAGCCACGCGCGCAAGGCGGGCAGCGGGGCGGATTGGGCCGGGTTGGGGGCGCCGGTGGGAGCCACGTAACCGTGGCTGTAGAGGAAGAGAGTCCCGTTCCACTGCGGCGGGACCTCGATCTCATAGGGCGCGGCGCCGATGACGCCGGTGCGATTCCCTGGCGTCGGATACGCCTGCTGCGGCGCGGGTTGCGATGGCTGGCAGCCCACGGTCAGGACCAGCAGAACTACCAGTGCTAGGTGGCGCACCCGCCTAGATGTTGGACCGTCCCTGACCACCATCGACTGCGATACACGCGCCCGTGACAAGGCTCGCCTGCCGCGAGCACAGGAACGCGACCACGCTCGCGACTTCGTCCGCCGTTCCGAACCGGCCGAGCGGCATCTCGCGGTGTACGAAGTCGGCGATGCCGTCAGGGTCGGCCTGCTGGCGGCGGTGCCAGCCGCCGCCCTCCCACAGGATCGAGCCCGGGGCGACGGAGTTGACGGTCACGCCCGTCGATGCGACCTCAAGCGCCAGGGATTTCGCGAAGCTGATCTCCGCGGCCTTGGCGGCGTTGTAGGCAGGCGCGCCCCCCGACTCGCGTCCCCAGACGGACGCGATGACGACGATGCGGCCCCAGCCGCGCTCGGTCATCCCGGGCAGGACGAGCTGAGACATGCGCGCGCTCACGATGACGTTGCCTCGGAACGCGTCCTCGAACTGCTGCAGTCCGGTGTCCTGCCACGTGCTCCCGGCCCGCGCGCCGAAGTTGTTGACGAGGATGTCGACGGGGCCGAGGTTTTGCTGCGTCTGCGCAACTGCTCGCACGCAGCCTTCCTCGGTGGCGACATCGGCCGCCACGCCAACCCCGCCCAGCTCTTGGGCCACGCGTCGCAGGTCGGATTCAGTCCGCGCCACCACCCCCACGCGCGCGCCTTCCTTCGCGAGCGACTGTGCGATGGCGAGGCCGATCCCGCGGGTGGCGGCGGTGACGAGCGCGACCTTGCCCTCGATGCCGAAGTCCACCCGCGAATCCTAGATACAGTCGATGCGTGGCGCTGCCT
>DASYTJ010000156.1:0-2742 GCA_036002325.1 Thermoanaerobaculia bacterium
AGAAGGAGACACCGCCCGTGAGAGAGAAGAGCACCGAGTCGGTGGCCACGTCAAGCCCGACGTGGGAGACGTTGGAGGCCTTCGCCCGACAGAGCATGCAGCACTTCCTGCAGCGGATGTTGGAGGAAGAGGTCGACAGCCTCTTGGGGCGTGGCCGGTATGAACGACGCGCTGCCGTGGATGCCGGCGCCGGCTACCGCAACGGCCTCGGCAAGCCGCGCCGGCTGAGCTTGAGCAGCGGGACGATCACGCTTCAGCGGCCGCGGGTGCGCGGGCTGAGCGAGCGCTTCGAGAGCCGGCTGCTGCCGGCGTTCAAGCGGCGCACCGAAGAAGTCGGCCGGCTGCTGCCGGAGCTGTACCTGCACGGGCTCGCCCAGGGCGACTTCGATCTCGCCGCCTCCCTCTTTGTCTATGATCGATGAGACACCGACTCCTCGGAAATTAGTGTAGGAGGGCGAGGAGAGAAGAGGAGGCATGAGCAAGGGACGAAGGATGACGACGGGAGCGGAGATGGTAGTGGCTGAAGGCGAGCGGCGCGGTGAGGGCTCGACGGATGAGGCGCGCCCGCTGACCGCGGTCCCGAATCCAGAGGTGGCGGCGAAACCGACGCGGCGTCGGTTCACCGCCGAGTACAAGCTGCGGATCCTCCGAGAGGCCGAGAGCCAGAGGGAGCCCGGCGCGATCGGCGCCCTGCTGCGCCGCGAGGGCCTGTACTCGACGCATCTGAGCGCGTGGCGGCGCGAGCGGGAGCGCGGGGCGCTCGCTGCGCTGCGGGCGCGACGCCGGGGCCGGAAGCCCGACCCCACCCAGGGGCTGCGCCAGCAGATCGCGGAGCTCACGGCCGAGAAGACCCGCCTCCAGGAGCGCCTGCGGCAAGCGGAGGCGATCATCACCGCCCAAAAAAAGTTGGCCGAGATCTTGGGGCGGGCGCCGGCGACGCCCGAGAGCACGTCATGACCGCCGCCCTCGACCTGGCCGGGGCCGTCGGGATGACCCGCGCGGCCGAGGCCTTCGACGTACCCCGAGCGAGTCTGTACCGGGCGCGGCAGCCGGCACCGGCTCGGCCGTCGACGCCGCGCCCGGCTCCGCCGCGGGCGCTGACAGGCCCCGAACGAGAGGCCGTGCTTGCCGTGCTGCACAGCGAGCGCTTCGTGGACGTGGCTCCCAAGGCCGTGTACGCCACGCTGCTCGATGACGGGGTGTATCACTGCTCGTGGCGCACGATGTATCGCGTGCTCGCGAGTGCGCAGGAAGTGCGAGAGCGCCGTCGACAGTTGCGCCATCCGGCCTATGCGAAGCCGGAGCTGCTCGCGACCCAGCCGAACCAGGTATGGTCCTGGGACATCACCAAGCTCCGCGGTCCGGTCACGTGGAGCTACTACTATCTCTACGTGATCCTCGACATCTTCAGCCGCTACGTCGTGGGTTGGATGGTGGCGCCGCAGGAGAACGCAACGCTCGCCGAGCGCTTGATCGCGGCGACCTGTGAGAAGCAGGCGATCCCGACCGGCCAGTTGACCATCCACGCGGACCGCGGGGCGGCGATGACAGCGAAGTCGGTGGCGCTGCTGCTGGCGGACCTGGGCGTCACCCGCACTCACTCCCGCCCCCACGTCTCGGACGACAACCCCTACTCCGAGGCCCAGTTCAAGACGTTGAAGTATCACCCGACGTTTCCCGAGCGCTTCGGCTCGGTCCAGGATGCCCGGTCCTTCTGCCAGGGCTTCTTCCCTTGGTACAACACCGAGCATCGCCATGACGCCCTCGGTCTGTTCACGCCCGCGGCGGTTCACTACGGGCACGTCGACGGCATCCTCCAGCAGCGGCGGACCGTTCTGGCGGCGGCGTACGCCGCCCACCCCGAGCGGTTCGTGCGGAAGCCGCCCGAACCGCTCGCGCCGCCTACGGCCGCGTGGATCAACCCACCGGCGCCGGCGGCGCTCCCCGAGGCGCCACACTAAATGCGCCAGGTCGGTGTCTCAAAGTCATTGACAACCTCCGCTTCGATCCGAGGAACGCGATTCGGGTGATCCGCGGGGCGATCTCCCTCAGGAGCTGCAATCGCTTGCCACTCAGCTCGTAACCTGGGCTCCAGGCGACGCCTGTCACGTTGCCGCCGGGCTTGTTGGCGCTCGCGATGAGGCCGGCTTTGATGGCGTAGGTGGGGTCGGGCCCAATCATGACGATCGGGATCGTGCGAGTCGCGTCGTGAGCCGCCCGTACCAAGCTACCCGTGTTGCTGACGATCACGTCGAGGCGCCGGGCCGCGATTGCTGCGAAGAGGGCCGGCCCCCGTTCCACCCGGCCCTCCGCCGAATGCCGCTCGACAATGACGTTTCGTCCGTCGATCCAGCCGAGATCCCGCAGCCCGTGCAGGAATGCGCGTGCCGCAGGGGCGATTGGATCGGGTCCGCTCATTTCAGCAACCGGAGTGGTACTGACGACAAAGGCGACCACGGGAACGTTCCCCACGGGTTGCGCCTGCGCAGCTTGCACCATCGCGCCGAAAACAAGCGCGAGCGTGAACACGACGGGCCAGCGTATCCGTCTCCCCTCCAGGCGCCAGCGATGAGACAAGGCAGGCAGGGCGGGGCGCTGTGTCCCGCACCACAGGGCGCGACATAAGCTGTTCGGATAAGATGGCGACGTCATCGTCTGAGAGCTCGGCCTAACGTTCACGATGACCGGCCCGCGTAGGCGGGCGAAGCCCGCCGGAGCGGGTCCGGTCGATCGTGGGGTTAG
>DASYTJ010000157.1:0-34217 GCA_036002325.1 Thermoanaerobaculia bacterium
TAGCCCGGTGCGGGAGCGCCGGGCGAAAGGGTAGACCCTTGCGAAACGGAACGCCGATCTTCGCCACTGTTAGGAGGACGGTGGGATAGGATAGGCGTAATTCCAATCCAGGGAGATTCCTCAGATGGTGAAGCGTCGTTCGCTCGGTATCCCGCTTTGGGTGGGGCTTGTCGCAATTCTCCTTCCGGCGCTGGCCGCGGCACAGCCAGCGTCGCTGCTCACCGATCTCAATACGACTCCTGACGACGACTACGATCCGCTGCAGGGTTTCTTCGATTTGCGCGAGGCCGGAGGGAAGCTCTACTTCAGGGGGGCCGGCCAAGAGCTGTGGGTGAGCGATGGTACCTCTACGGGCACTCAGATCTTGCGCGACCTCTGCCTCCTCGGTCCTTGCTATAGCGGTGGACGCTTCCTGGGCGAGCTTGGCAAGCTGATGATTTTTCTGTCCGGTGGCGAGCTGTGGCGCTCGGACGGGACCCGCCCGGGTACCTTTGTCTTGACGGAGCCAGGGATCGGGGTTGAAACGGCTTCGGAACCGCATGTGCTGCATGCCTTTTATCGCCGCTTTTTCTATTTCGTCGGCTGCGCCGGTCCCAACTGCGATCTTTGGCGGACCGATGGTACCGCCGCTGGAACCCAGATCTTCCATGGCGGGCCGCAGTCCTTTTCGTGGCTGTATGCCGCTGGCACGAAGCTGTATTACCTGGAGAAGGACAACCAGGGCGCGGACCTTTGGGTCACAGACGGCACGCAGGCGGGGACGGTCCGGCTGCACCGATTCGAGGGGCCGTATTTTTCCCACCCACGGGTGCCGACCTCGGCCGGCGGCCGTCTCTTCTTCATCGCCGGAGACGGCGAAGAGGTATGGACGAGCGACGGTTCCCCAGCCGGGACGCGGCCCGTGACGGACTTCGCGTCCGCGCGGCCGTTCGGATACAGGGACTGGTTGAAGCCCTCGGGTTCCCAGGTTTATTTCGTGGCGGACGACGGAGTCCATGGGCAGGAGCTCTGGCGCGCGGACGGCACGGCCTCCGGCAGCGCCAGGGTGACCGATCTCGAGGAGGACGACCCGTTTCCCGACGACGAGCCGACGTTCCTGGCGCAGGCGGGGGGTCTCGTCATCTTCCAGACCACAGACGGCGATTCGAGATCTACGCTCTGGACCACCCGGGGCACCCTCCGGTCGACGGCTCCCCTGGCGCTCCCCTGTGGGAGCTGCGACGACTTCCACTATGGCCCTTTGATTGAATCCAGCGGCAAAGTGTTCTTTCTGGCGACGACCGACGACCGGCGGGAGCTCTGGGCGACCGACGGCACGGCCACCGGAACCCGCAAGGCCCGCGATCTATGTTCCAGCTATTCCTGCGAGATGGGTCATCTGCGGCCATGGCAGGGCGGAGTCCTGTTTTCCATCAAGGGGAACGACAACGATCAGATCTGGTTCAGCGATGGCACTCCCGCGGGAACCAAACCCTTCACCCGGCTTGTCGGGGCGTCGCTACCCTACGACGAGTATTTCGAAGTGGTGGCGGTCGGCGGCGACACCTTCTTTGTCGCCGACGGGGAGGATTTCGGGGGTCTTTGGGTCCGGGATGCCGCCGGGAAGACCCGGCCAGTCTTCACCTTCAGGGCCCCGGCGCCGGGCTCCGAGCCCCGCAGGCTGATGGCTTTCAACAACGGTCTGTTGTTCACCGCCTGGGGTGACGGAGGCGGGGGCCCCACCTTTTCGCCCCCCGAGTTATGGTCGAGCGCGGGCACGCCGGAGACGACGGTCCGTCTTCATCAGCCGACCCTCTACTCATCTGAGGAGTATTCTGAGCTGGTGCAGGCGGCCGGCTTGGTTTTTTTCCAGGTCGGAGAGGGTTACTGGCCGAGCGATCTCTGGCGAACCGACGGCACTCCTCAGGGCACCTTCGTCGTGGCCCATTTGCAGGAGGACTCGGCGGCCATGGTCCCGTACCAGGGATCGCTGTACTTTTTCGACAGCGGCTGGATCTGGAAGACCAATGGGACCGTCGCGGGAACGGTCAAGACAGGCGAATTCCCGCCGGAGTTGGAAGGCGTCGGGATCGCTGTGCCCGGCCCGAACGGCATCTATCTCAAAGGGGCGACGCCTTCCGGGACGGAGTTCTGGTTCACGGACGGCACGACCGCGGGCACACACCAGTTCACGAATTTCGAGGGGGACGGCTTTACAGGCGCGGATCCCGAGTTCACGACGGTCGGTTCCCACGTCTACTTCTCCTGGGACGGTCTCTGGCGGACGGACGGAACGCCGGCGGGCACGACGCAGATCCCTCTCGAGGACCTGCCTCCCTATGGATTCGCGACGAAGCTCTTCGCGTACCAGGGAGCTCTGTACTTTTTTACTGCGGGCCAATCCTCGGAACACGGTCTCCAGCTCCGGCGCGCGGATGGAACGTCGTCGGTGGTGCTCGCCCGGTTTCCAGGCCAGGACACCTACTACTTTCCCGTGAAGCTGACGCCGTTCGGGGGCAAGCTCTACTTCAACGTCGACGACGGCGTGCACGGCATCGAGCTGTGGGCCACCGACGGCACGCCGGCCGGCACGGGCCTGGTGCGGGACCTTTATCCCGGAAAGCGCTCCTCGGCACCGACCCAGCTCACCGTGGCCGGAGACCGGTTCTTCTTCACGGCCGGCGACGATCTGCATGGCATCGAGCTGTGGCAGAGCGACGGCACCGCCGAGGGCACCCGGTTGGTGCAGGACATCGCGCCGCAGGCCGCCTCGTCCAGCCCCGAACAGCTCACGGTGGCCGGCAACAACCTCTATTTCACGGCGGACGACGGCATCACGGGGCGGGAGGTCTGGGTGCTGCCGCTCGCCGGCTCCGGTGCCTGCCGGCCTTCGTCGACCCGCCTCTGCCTGAGCGGCGGCCGCTATGCGGTGGAGGCCGTGTGGCGCGATTTCGAGGGCCACCAGGGCGTCGGCCAGGCCGTATCGCTGACCGCGGACACGGGCTACTTCTGGTTCTTCAACCCGGCCAACGTGGAGACGGTGCTCAAAGTGCTCGACGGCCGCGGTGTGAACGGCCACGTCTGGGTATTCTATGGCGCCCTCTCCAACGTGGAGTACATGCTGACGGTGACCGACACTCAAACCGGTCTCGCGCGCCGCTATCTCAACCCTTCGGGCCAGCTCGCGAGCGTCGCTGACACCAATGCGTTCGGCCCTCTCGGCGCCAGCACCAAGGCGGTGGTCGTCACCTCGGTCTCCTCGCCTTCGCCACTGCCTATCGTGGAGCGGCGGGCCGTTGCTGCCAAGGCGGGTGCCTGCGCGCCCAGCTCGACCCGGCTCTGCCTGCGGGACGGCCGCTTCGCCGTCGAGATCGCCTGGAAGGACTTCAACGGGAAGACCGGCGTGGGGCAGGCCGTCGAGCTGACCAGCGATACCGGCTGGTTCTGGTTCTTCAATCAGGAGAACGTCGAGGTGGTGCTCAAGGTGCTGGACGGCAGGCCGGTGAACAACAAACACTGGGTCTTCTACGGCGCCCTGTCGAACGTGGAGTACACGGTGACGGTCACCGACACGCAGACGGGAAAGATCAACACCTACAAAAATGCCCGAGGCCAGCTCGCCAGCGTGGCCGACCTCGGGGCGTTCTGAGGAGATGGTCAGATGTCGGTGTTGAGCTGGTGGGTGAGATAGCGGTCGATGTCCGGACCACGGTCTGCCTCGGGATGATTCTCCCGCCAGGCGCCGGAGGGCTCAATGACCAATTTTGCGGTGGGGGAGAGGGCCACTCGGGATCCTCCACAGGCAAACAGAGCCATCACATTTCCGCCGGGCACCCCTCTTTCCAGGCCTTGCATTTGCTGGCCTGCAGCGTCGTGCAGGCGGAGTTGGTGCCGAATTGGCGGATCTGCTGGAACACCATGCTGCGGTCGGCGAGGCCCGAGTTGAACTGCATCGGCGGCGCGCTGGGTATGGGATTGACCCCGCCGACCGTGCCTTGATTGGAATGGCACAGGACGCAGCCGGTGGGCAGCGTCTGGAGGTACGTCTCCATGGTCGTGTTGGCCACCTGCACCTGAGGCTGGGGTTGGAGCTGGCGATTGTCGAACCACTCGGCGGCCACGAGCTGGTAGTTGGCCAGGACGGTTGGGAGCCCGGGGAGCTTCTTGAGCCCGGCCAAGACTGCCCGGACCTGATCGTTCAGCCCGTTGACGTCCGCGCTGATCGGAGTCGCGCGGCAGGTCTGCGTGGGAATGGGAGGCTTTTGGCACTCTTTCGGATCGAACAGGTAGATCCAGACCTCGTCGCCGTTCTGCAGCTTGACCGGCTGGTTGAAGTCGTTGGGCGACGGCGTGCAGGTAATGACGTTGTCGGCAGGGATCTGCCAGCCGCCCGCGTGTTGCTCGTTGAACGCCTTCGCCACGTCCGGCGGAACCTTGACCGGGCAGGCCGGACAATACTGGTTCGTCTGGCAGTAGGGACCCTCCGGCGGATTGCAGTTGGCGTTATAGAAAGCCCAGTCTGAGAAGCCTGGCGGTGGCTTCGGCCCGCCGGCCGGCGGCGGTGTAGGCGGTACGCCGGCTGGCGGCGGTACTGGCGGCGGCGGGCAGTCCGGAGCGTTGTCGACGTGCTCGAAGGTCGCCCACACGGCGTCGGGATATTGCTTTGTCCAGTGCACGATGTGCATGCCGACCAGCCCCAGGGTGGCGGGGAAGGTTTTGGCCGGCTGGGAGGGATCATCTATCGGAAAAATCTCGACTTCCCCCTTCACGGTGAGATAACGGCTCGCATCCTCTTTCGTGCAGGGGGACTTCGAGTCAGGCAGATCGCACGTCTCGAGCACCCGCCAGGCCAGCTTGATCTCTACGGAACCGTCGGGCAGGTCGATGTTGCAACCCGTGCTGTTGAAACAGTTGCCCCGGTAGAGCTCGCAGCAGCGGATGTAGTCATACTCCGGCTGGTTGACCACCACCGAGTAGTGCACCCAGCGTCCATGCTGGTCTGTGAGCGGCGTCAAGGCCGCCGCTTGTTTGAACTGGTCGGCAATGACTCCGTGCGCGTCCGGCATGCCGCGGCCTTTGCGGATCTGCCGCCCCAGCATCAGGCGGGCTCCGGTGTGCCAGGGCTTGGGATCGCCGCTGGCCGGGAACAGCTCCTGGTCGCTGGGCCAGGTTGCAAATCTCGGAGTACCACCTTCGGACTGCGTGAGGGCGAACAGCTCCTGCCAGGCAAAGTTGTAGAAGCAGGCATCCGCGGAGCCTGCAGGCTCGAGCGGCATCGACGGATTCTCGATCCATTGGCGGATCGCCTGGTCGGTGACCGCGCAGCTCCCCGGGAGCACCGGGGACGAAGTGTCCGCCTGGTACGCCTTCTCCCGGCCGCAGCCTCCGAGCACGGCGACGGCGATCAACAGCAGCGCGGCCGCAAGGCAGTCCTGTCCGAACAGATCCCGACGCTCTCGGCGCATTCGCATGGCGATCCTCCTTCTTTGTAGCGCTGAAGCGTTAAGTATAGCGCGGGCTGAAGAAGGACGGCCCATAAAAAAGCCGCCGCCTCTAAGGAGAGGCGGCGGCTGATTCAAGCTGATCCCGTTTCAGGTCAGTGCGGCACGCCGATGTAGTGGCCGTCGCTGTCCCTGACCGGGCTGTCGAAGAGCAGGCGTCCCTCGCGGAAGGGCGTGATCTTCGTCCCCCGTCGGGCGAGTCTATCCTTACGGTATTTCCACCACTGTGTGTTCTACGGCGCGTGTCGAACGTGGAGTGCACGGCGACCTGTTGGCAGAGGACAGGGCGATGACGGATTCTCCACGAGAAAAACGCATGGAGAGTCGGACATCACCGGCATGGCTTGGCAGGACTTCACGCAACCGCTCCACTTCTGGATGGTGACTCGCTGCGCTCCGGGGTGCGGCGTGACGCCGGACGACATCCTCTCCTTCGTCGGCGATGGCGGCGAGAGCGGAGAGAGCCTGCTGCTGACCGACACCGGGCTGCTCTGGGGCTCGAGCTGCCGCTATCTCGGCGGCTCCGGGACCGCCGCCGATCCCGACGTCGTCCGCGTGAGGCGCGGGTTCAGGCGCTTCACCATCAAGCGGTGCGCTCACCTTCTCGTCTGCTATCGCGGCGACGTCGAGGACGCCGGCGAACCGGTCTGGATGGCGAAAGAAGGCTGAGCCGGCGGCGTAAGCTGGCCGTAAGGGCTCCTTTCTAGGCTCTTCCCCGGCCGCCGTGGGTTTCGCCCCTGCGGGCCAGCCCGTGGCCTTGGCGATCTTCACCAGCGGGATCAGCGCCCGGCCGGCGGCGGCAGCGTGGGGCGGGGCCCGGTGCCGGCGGAGACGGGGAGCCGCGCCGCCGAGGCGCACCCCGCGATGACCAGAGCGGCCGCGGCGAGCGCGCAGCGTTGCAGGAGCTTGGCGGTCGATTTCGCTGGCTGGATCATGAAGCGGCTTTCCAGCAAAAATCGGGCCGCCCGCGCCCCGGCCTTGATCTTCGGCAATTACTTAAGCATAATCTTGTCCGCCCAATGATGGGCGACTTAGCAACACGGAGGCAGGAATGAATCCTCGATGGGCCCGTACTCTTTGTGTCAGCGCGATTCTCATCCTCGCATCGCTTCCGGTCAGCGCCTCGGGCGGGTTTGGCATGACGTGGGGCAAGCTGAGCCACAATTCCAGCAACGGTGCGGACCGGGTCAACTGCAATGGGTGTGATGCCTATAGCGGAGATACCGATTGCACCACGAATCTGCCCATCCTCTGCTACAAGTACGATGGCTCGGCGGTGCCCTCCGGCCTGACTCCCAGCTTCTATGACGGCTGGAAGTACGGCCATATCGCTCTCACCCTTCCCGTCCGGGGCTCGGACCTGACGAGTCTCGCCGATGCCAACGCCATCTGCGCGTACCACTTTGGCCCCGGTTATGAAATCGCCGAGTTCCACCACAATCTGGGTGGCTGGGGCTGGTGGGCTTTTGGCAACATCCGCGGCGACCAGCGCTTCTGGGTCTACATCAACGATACGTCGGCGAACTGCTGGAATTGATTTGGCATTCGGCGCGCTCCGGAAGCCCCCGGAGCGCGCCGGGAGCCATGGCGGCGCGGCGCTCGAATATACTTACCCTTCCATGAGCGATCGCCTGCGGTTCGTAGCGCGCTCAATTCTCAGTAACCGCTATGAGCGGGAGCGAGTCAGCCGATTCCGCTCAGCACCAGCTTGCCGATCATCCGGCCTGATTCGATGGTGGCGTGGGCCCGCCGCAGATTCTCGGCGTTGAGCGGTCCGTAGTGTTCCTGCATCGTGTGGCGCAGGGTACTGTCCTCCAGTAAGCGGGCGGCCTCTTCCAGGATATCGTGCTGAGCTTGCATGTCCGCCGTGTGGAACATGGCCCGGGTGAACATGAGCTCCAGGCAGATCGTCGCGCTCTTGCCCTGAAAGACGTTGAGGTTGACCGGGTCCTTGGTGCCGACGATGAAGCAGACCTTGCCCTGCGGCGCGAGCACGTCCGGCAGCCTGGGGAAGTACGCCTCGGTGCCCGCGGCGCACAGGATGTAATCGGCCTCGCCCGCCCCGATCCGCTGCAGCTCGCCCTTGAGGGGCTGGCGGTGATTGATCACCGCGTCCGCTCCCATCTCGTAGCACCAGGCCTCCGTCTCGCTTCTCGACGCGGAGGCGATGACGCGCAGGCCGGCCACCTGCTTGGCGATCTGGATGGCGATCGAGCCGACGCCGCCGGCGCCTGCGATGACGAGGAAACTGGCTTCGCGGGAGCTGCCCGAGCGCGGCGCTCCCATCCTGTCGAACAGCGCTTCCCAGGCGGTGAGGATGGTGAGGGGCATGGCCGCAGCCTCCTCGAACGACAGGTTGCGCGGCTTCCGGCCGACGATCCGCTCGTCCACGAGGTGATACTCGCTGTCGCACCCCTGACGGCTGAGGCTCCCCGCGTAATACACCTCGTCGCCGGGCGAGAAGAGCGACGCCTGCTCGCCGGCGGCCTCGACGCCGCCCGCGGCGTCCCAGCCGAGGATCTTGGGCTCGCTCTCCACCTTGTCCTTGGGAGCCCGCACCTTGGCATCCACCGGGTTCACCGACACGGCCTTCACCCGGACCAGGAGGTCGTGTCCGTGGGGCTGGGGCGTAGGGACTTCGACGTCGATCAGGCTCTCGGGGTTCTCGATCGGCAGGTATTTGTAGAGGCCGACGGCTTTCATGGGAGGGATTCTCTCCCGAAAGCCGTCAGGAAGGGGAGGGCTTCAGGAGCTCCCGCCGTTCCTCCAGGCGCAACCGAGCTCGAGAGCCAGCCCCTCGCCGCCCCAGCCCATCACCACGTCGTGGTTCCAGGCGAAGAGGGGACGCGCAACCGGTGCTAGGAGGTTCATCCACGGCCTGGTGGTGGCGACCCGCCAGTCGTAGTGGACGTGGGTCCAGTCCCCGTCCTGACGCAGCTCCCAGCGGCCGGTGCCGTCGAGCTCGCCGACCGCCCGGCCTTCGAGGACGCAGGGCCGCTCGATGCGGGTGGTGCGCATCTCGAAGCGGAGCTTGTAGGGCAAACGGCTCTTCCAGGTGAGGCGGCGGAGGCTGCCGACCTCGCCGCCGTCGATCCCTTTCTCCAGCAGCTCCACTTTTTCAACGCCAGGCCACCAGGCGGGCCATCCCTCGGCTTTGGAGATCAGCTCCCAGACGGACGCGATGGGAGCCTGGAAGCTCCAGCGGGTGACGAAGGCGTATTCGGCCATGGACTACCTCCCGCCGATACTACGCCGGCGGGAGGAGGATCAGATGAAAGCTCCTAGGCCCTGACCTTGCCCTGGACGCGAAGATCGATCAGTTGCTCCGGCCGCAGGCCCCGATAACCTTGCGCCTGGGCCTTGCGGATGAAGTCGCCGTCGATGGCGTGGACATGCAGCGAAATGATCTGGTCCGGGGTGGCGTTCGCGTACCCGGCCTCGACGATGCCGCGCAGCCATTCAGGGATGATGCCGTGAGTGTGAAACTCGACGATCCGGTAGGGGAACAGTTGCCGGTAGCCGGTGGCCGCCAGGCCCTTGACGTACTCCGGTTCGATGCCGTGGATGCGCAGCTCCACCAGCTGCCAGGCCTCCAGGCGGAGGTAGCCGGACTCCCTCATGCCGCGCACGTACTCCGGGGTGATCCTGTGGACCCGGAGCTGCACCAGCCGGTCCGCGAGCGAGTCGCTGCGCCGGGAATCCACGAGGTCGCGGAGGAAGGCGAACGGCGAGCCGTTCCCGGCCTGCTTCGCCGGCGCCGGGTCGGCGAGCCCGAGCTCTTTCATCTCGCGGGTGAAATCGAAGGAGACGTCCTGGATCGCGAGCTCCATCAGGCGGTCGCTCGAGACAGGCAGGTCCATGATCTTCGCGTACGCCGGATTGGCCGTGAAAGCGACGGTGCCGCGGCCCCGCTTGCCATCGAAGCCGCCGCGGAAGCGGAACGTTCCGGCGTCGCGGCGGAGCTCGTACCGTACGTCGGAGCCGGCGCTGAAACCCGGGAGCTCCCGGATGGGGTAGTCGTCGATCGAGGTCCAGCTCCCCCAGCCGGCCTTGCGGTAGGTCATCTCGAGACGGACGGCCCTGCCGTCGCTCGTCGCCTTCCATCGGCCGTGCCGCGTGGCGGGATCGCGCGGCGCCTTCAGCTCAGCGCTGGAGGTGTCTTTCGCAGAGTCGTGGGCGCACGCAAGCTGGACCGCCGCGCCGGCCTGCAGGAGCGCCAGGGCGAGGAGGCCGGCGGCAAAGAAGCGGCGCGAAGGCCGGCCGGGAGCGGCGCCGACCAGGCGGCGGACACGATCGGCGAGCGAGCCGCCGGAGGCCGCCAGGGCGAGCCGAGGGGTGCTGCGCAGCCCTTCGAGGTCCACCAGGGCGCGGGCGTAGCCGAGCCGGTCGCCGCAGACGGCCACCGCCAGGTCGTCGCAGCAGTTCTCCCGTTCACGCCGGATCTGGGCCGAGACCCACCAGACCGCCGGGTGATAGAAGAGCAGGGTTTCCACCGCGGTCTGAAGGAGGTTGACCAGGTAGTCGTGCCGCCGCACGTGGGCCAGCTCGTGCGCGAGGATCGCCTCGAGCTGCGCCGGCGAAAGGCCGGTGAAGGCGCTCGCCGGAACCAGCACCACCGGACGCAGCCAGCCCACCACCATGGGAACGGAGATGGAGGAGGATTCGAGGAACGTCACCGCCCGGCGGATTCCGAGGCGGCGGCAGAGCTCCCGCGCCAGGGCTGCCACGGCGTCTCCCGCGGGCCGGCCCCGGCCGGAGAGCCGGCGGGCGAAGCGCCAACCGCCCAGGTGATAGATCGAAAGCGCGGCAACGCCGGCCAGCCAGAGACCGAGGACCCACGGCAGGAGAGAGCCGCCGAAGGTCTGGGGTGGCGAAGCTGCCGGCACGATGCCGGCGTTCCCAGATGCCGGCTGGATGCCGGCGTTCTGCTGGACGGCCGCGGGGGCTGCGGGAAGCGTCTCAACCTGGAGGGGCGCGAGTTGCAGGGCGGTGAGGACCGGCAGCGCCGCCATCACGAGGAGCGCGCCGGCCGCCAGCGCGTAGCGGGTCGAAGCCCTTCTTCGCTCCAGAAGGGAGAGGAGGCCGCCGGTGACCAGACCCACCAGCGTTCCCTGCCAGAGGAAATGCACCAGGGACCAGGCGGTGGCGCTCGCGATGCCGCTCATTTCGACTCTCCTTCGAGCTGATCCAGCAGTTCACGGATCTCCGCCAGCTCTTCGGCCGACGCCGGCCGCGAGGAAAGGGCCCGCTGCACCAGGCGGCTGGCCGAGCCCTCGAACGCCCGGTCGAGGAGGTCGCCCACGAGCTGGCTCTGGGTCTGCTCCTCCGCCAGGCGGGCCGAGTAGAGATGGGCCCGCAGTGACTCGTCCCGGGTGACCAGCCCCTTCTCCGTCATGATCTGGAGCTGCTTCAGCGTGGTGGTATAGGCGGCCGGCGCGCGGCGTTGCAGCTCGTCGTGGACGTCTTTGACGGTGCTCGGCCCACGCCGCCAGAGCACGCGGAGGATGGCCAGCTCGGCGTCGGTGGGACGGGGTGGGGGGCTCATGGAGAGACGATATACGAAGAGCATCGTACTTGTCAACGATGACTTTCGTAGAAGGGCGGCCACCTAGGGCCACCCCTACGGAAAGACCTTCCAGGGGGCGTTATCGGGCGGTGACGACGATCGCGGAGACGCCCATCACGGCCAGCTCGCGGCGCAGCGTCTCAGCCTGCTCGCGGTCGTGGAAGGCGCCGATCTGGACGCGGCTCCAGGTGCCGTCCGAGTCCACGACGGCCTCCGGGTAGATGCGGACCATCTCGCGCTGCAGCTCCAGGGCTCGATCGCCGTCGCTGAAGGCTCCCACCTGGACCGTGTAGCGAGGGGGAGTGCCCGTCTCCGGCACCAGGTAGAGCTCGACGCTGGCGGTGCCCGGCTCAACGACGCCGACCTCGCGGGCGGCGGCGTAGGAGAGGTCGATCACGCGGTTGCGGGCGAAGGGGCCGCGATCGTTGATCCGCACCATCACCTCGCGTCCGGTACGGGTGTTGCGCACGCCGACCAGGGTGCCGAAGGGGAGCGAGGGGTGGGCGGCGGTCAAGGCGTTCATGTTGTAGCGCTCGCCGCTGGCGGTACGGCGGCCTTGAAAGCTGGGCCCATACCAGGAGGCTATCCCCCGTTCAAACGGCACCCCGAACGAGGACGACCCCGTGGACGGCTTGCGGTTGTTCGAGCAGGCAACCGCCAGGAGCTGGCAAAGGAGAAGAGCGGCGAGGACGGTGAGGGACGGAGCTTGGGCGAGCCGGGATCCTGTCCTTTGGCGCATGGGCTTGCGTTCTCCGTAAGGTGGGTTGTGGAGCCATCTTCGTGAGAGCTCTGGGTCCAGCAGCGCGGGAACGGCTTGCGCTTGAGCCGAGCCATCTTAGCATATCGACAACTTTCGCTGGATCTACGCCCCCGGGAGGGACGCGGTTTACACGCGGGGAGCGGCGATTGCGGCGGCCTCGGTGCCTTCCAGGGCGGGCGCCACGACCTCCTCGAGAAATTCATCTACCTGCTCGGCCGACCGGCCGGTGAAGGCGATCGGATCGAGCCAGGGCTCGACCTCCTGCCGCGTGAGCCGGAACTCGGGATCGCTCACGACGAGGTCGATCAGGGGGTTTTCCCCCCCATCCTCCAAGGTGCCTTGGGCGCTCAGGCTGTAGCCGCGCAGGCGCTCATGGAGCTCCTGGCGGTCGCCGCCGCGGAGCACGGCTTCCATCAGCAGGGTCTCGGTGGCCATGAAGGGGAGCTCGCGGTTGACGCGGGTGGCGATGGTCCCCTCTCGCACCACGAGCCCGGCGGAGATGTGGGCCGCGAGACCCAGGACGGCGTCGGCGCCAAGAAAGGTGTCGGCGATCACCAGGCGCCGGTTGGCCGAGTCGTCGAGGCTCCGCTCCAGCCACTGGGTGGCGGCGTTGAGCGGCCCGTTCAAGCTGTCGGTGATCAACCGTCGGGCGAGGCTGCACATCCGTTCGGAGCGCACCGGATTGCGCTTGTAGGCCATGGCGGAGGAGCCCACCTGCTCGGCATCGAACGGCTCCGAGAGCTCGCCCACCCCCTGGAGGAGGCGCAGGTCCGTGCCGAGCTTGTGGCAGGTTTCGGCGATGCCGGCGAGCGTGGCGAGCGCCTGGCTGTCCTGCTTGCGGGGGTAGGTTTGACCGGTGACGGGGAAGCTCGGCAGGCCGAGCCGCCGCGCGACGAGGCGGTCCAGCTCGCGGACTTTGGCGCCGTCGCCGTGGAACAGGGTGAGGAAGCTCGCCTGCGTTCCGGTCGTCCCTTTGACTCCCCGGCAGCGCAGCGCCGCGAGCCGGTGGCGGATCTCGGCCTGATCCATGAGGAAGTCCTGGATCCACAGGCAGGCCCGCTTGCCCACGGTGGTGAGCTGCGCCGGCTGGAAATGGGTGTAGGCGAGGCAGGGGAGGGCCCGGTGGCGCCGTGCGAAAGCCGCGAGCTCGCGGACGGCGGCGGCCAGGCGTCCGGCGAGCAGCTCCAGGGCCTCGCGCATCAGCAGGACGTCGGCGTTATCGGTAACGAAGGCGCTGGTGGCGCCGAGGTGGAGGATGCCCCCGGCTCCCTGGTGCACGCGGTCCGCCTGCTCGGCGTAGTGCCGGAGGTGGGCTACCACGTCGTGCCGGGTGCGCCGCTCGAGCTCGGCAACCCGCTCGAGGTCGACGTCGTCGGCCGTCCGCTCGAGCGCCGCGATCTGCTCGCCGGTGATCGGCAGGCCCAGCTCCCGCTCGCACTGGGCGAGGGTGATCCACAGCCGCCGCCAGGTGCGGAAGCGGTGGCGGGACGAGAAGATCCGCGCCATCTCGGGAGAGGCGTAGCGTTCGTAGAGGGGATTCTGCGGCGTGTCCGGCAGCATGCGGGCGGGATTCTATCGCAGGGTCTTCACCTCCCCAGCCCTCCTCTCCCGGCCCTCGAACGGCGCCAGGTCGGAGCTCACCAGGGCGTCGATCAGCTCGGCGACGCCGCGGCCATGATCGCTCGGCGTCACCATGTCGGCCGTCTCTTTGACGGTGGGCAGGGCGTTGCGTACAGCGGCCGAGAACCCGCAGAATCTCAGGAACGCGTGATCGTTCTCGGCGTCCCCCACGCCGACCACGTTGTGCGGCGAGATGCCCATCTCTTTCAACGCCGCTTTCAGGCCGGCCGCCTTGTTCACACCGGCCGGCAGGATCATGACGGCGCCCTTGTTGAAGATCACCTGCAGCTCGAGACCCAGGTCGTGAATGGTTTCCAGCACGGTCGTCTGGTGCGGTTCCCAGGTCGCCACGATCACCCGGCCCGCGGAGAGCGGACTGACGCCGCGCTCGCGCAGCCGCTGCACGAACGGCGCCGAGGGGGGCTCGGCCAGCGGTTTCTCCTCCCGGGTGGCCGGCCGGTAGAGCAGGCCGCCGTTCTCGGCGACGATCCATTCGAACAGATCGGTCCGTGGGAAGATCTGCAGCAGGTCCGGCAGCTCCCGTCCGGTGACCATGACCAGGCGCCGGCCCGTGGCCAGCAATCGTTCCAGCGCGGCGACCGAGGCGTCGTCGACGAGGCCGTGCGTGGCGAGGGTGCCGTCGTAATCCGTGGCCAGAACCTGGTATCGCATCGAGATCTCCGAGGGGTCCCTTCGGCGTGGAACCCGTCGACTCCGCCAGGGGTTTCAAAAACCGGGCCTGAGGGCTCTGCTACAATCCGCCGCCGCGCTCTCCCCGGGCGCCTCCCGCGTTGGGATCTCCATGCCGATACGAGTCGATTCCGAGATTGGACGCCTGCGGCGCGTCCTGGTCCACCGGCCGGGGCAGGAGATCGACTGGATGGTCCCGTCGATGATGGAGAGCCTGCTGTTCGACGACATCCTGGACGGGGACGAGGGGCGGGAAGAGCACGACGTCTTCCGCCGGGTCCTGGCCCAGGCCGGCGTGGAGGTCCTGGACGCGCAGGATCTGCTGGCCGAGGTCCTGGCCGAGGAGGCGGCCCGCAAGCGGCTCCTCGACGAGCTGGAAGCGGAGTACGGCGCGCCCTTCAACCTGGTGCGCCGTCTCTACGATCTGGCGCCTCCTGACCTAGCCAACGCGCTCGTCGGGGGGATCCGCGCCCCGGCCGAGCTCGCGGACGCCGGGAGCAAGGTCTTCTTCGACCTCTATCCGGTGTCCAACTTCTTCTTCATGCGCGACCCGCAGGTGGTGATGGGCAGCCGCGTCGTCATTTCGTCCATGGCCACGCCGGCGCGGGAGCGCGAGCCTCTCCTCGCGCGCACCATCTTCGAGCATCATCCGGCGCTTGCAGGCCACGAGGCCCTGTACGAGATCGACGTGCCGCCCAGCGGCGCGCCGCAGCACAACCCCTACTTCCCTTATCCCAGCCTGGAGGGAGGGGACGTCCTCGTGGTCAGCCCCGAGATCCTGCTGGTCGGCCTCTCCGAGCGCACCAACCGGCGGGGCATCGAAGTCCTGGCGGGCTACCTGCGGCGGGTCCACACCTCGTTCCGCCACCTGATCATGGTCGAGCTGCCGCGCAAGCGCTCCTACATGCATCTCGACACCGTCTTTACCTTGATCGACCGGCACCTCTGTCTGGCCCATGTGCCGGTGATCGTGCCGGGCGGTCCCGAAGCGGCGCACGTCTATACCGTCGACCTGCACGCCAAGGACCTCACCTTTACGCTGCGCAGCTCGCTCGTCAAGGTCCTGGGAGAGCTGGGGCTGGAGCTGGACATCGTGCCCTGCGGCGGCGCCCATGAGGCCATCGACCAGGAGCGGGAGCAGTGGACGGACGGCGCCAACGCCTTCGCCATCGCGCCCGGGCTCATCCTCCTCTACCGGCGGAACCGCAAGACCCTGGAGGAGCTGGCGCGCCGGGGCTGGCGGATCCTCTTTGAGGAGGAGGCGCTCTCCGGCCGCCACGACCTCGTGGGCGGCGGTCCCACGGCGATCGCCCTGTACTGCAACGAGCTTTCCCGGGCTCGCGGCGGCCCCCGCTGCATGACGATGCCGCTCGAGCGGGACCCATTGTGATTGCACGGGAGAATTCCGTAGGGGCGGCCCTGTGTGGCCGCCCTGGGCGGCAGGGCGCCCACGCAGGGGCGCCCCTACATTTCCAACATCAGGAGGTTTCATGCCTCGTCATCTGATCTCGATCCACGACCTGACCGCGGCGGAGGTGGCCGGCCTCTACCGGCTCGCCGCCGACGTCAAGGCCCATCCCGGCAAGTACGCCGACCACCTGCACCGCAAGACCCTCGGCATGATCTTCGAGAAGTCATCCACCCGCACCCGCGTGAGCTTCGAGGTCGGCATGGCGCAGATGGGCGGGCACGCCCTCTTCCTCTCCAGCCGCGACATCCAGCTCGGCCGCGGCGAGCCGATCTCCGACACCGCGCAGGTGCTCTCGCGCTACGTGGACGGCATCATGGCCCGCACCTTCGCCCATCAGACGGTGCTGGACCTGGCGCGGTACGGCTCGGTCCCGGTCATCAACGGCCTGACCGACGATCTCCATCCCTGCCAGGTGCTGGCCGATTACTTCACCCTCGCCGAGGTGTTCGGCGGCCTGGAGGCTCTGCGCGGCCGCAAGCTGGCCTACATCGGCGACGGCAACAACATGGCGCACTCGCTGATGTTCGGCGCTGCCAAGGTCGGCATGGACATCGCGATCGCCTCCCCCAAGGGCTACGAGGTCAAGCCGCAGTACGCGGCTCTCGCCCGCCAGGATGCCGGAGAGGCCGGCACGAAGATCATCCTGACGAACGATCCGGCGGAGGCCGTCGAAGGCGCCTCCTGTGTCGAGACGGACGTCTGGGCATCGATGGGGCAGGAGGCGGAGGCCCAGGAACGGTTGAAGGCCTTCCGCGGCTTCATGGTGGACAGCGCTCTGATGGCGCGGGCGCGGCAGGACGCGGTCTTCCTCCACTGCCTGCCGGCTCACCGCGGCGAGGAGGTGGCCGCCGAGGTCGCCGACGGTTCCCAGAGCCGCATCTTCGACGAGGCGGAGAACCGCCTGCACGTGCAGAAGGCGGTCATGCTGTGGCTGATGGCGGAGGTGGATTTGGGAAGTTTATGATAGCTTGAGAGAGAGATCTCCGGCCAGGAGGAGCGAGCCATGGCATTGGTCAAGAAGGAGTGGCTGCCGAGCTGTTCGATGAAGCGGATCATCTGCCACTGGACGGCAGGGAGTCACCGCGCGAGCCAACTCGACAAAGCGCACTACCACATCCTGGTCGAGAAAGACGGCAGGCTGGTGCGCGGCACGCACTCGATCGCCGACAACGTTTCGACCGGCGACGGTGTCTACGCCGCGCACACGTTGGGCGCCAACACGGGCTCGATCGGCGTGTCGTGCTGCGCCATGGCCGGTGCCGTCGAGACGCCCTTCTCTCCCGGCCCCACTCCGCTGCTGGAGCTGCAGTGGAGAACGATGGCCCAGGTGGTGGCGGAGCTGTGCCGCGCCTATCAGATCCCGGTGACCCCGCGCACCGTGCTGGGCCATGGCGAGGTGCAGGCGAATCTCGGCATCACGCAGAAGGGCAAATGGGACCCCATGGTCCTGCCGTGGGAATCCGGCATGAGCAAGATGCAGGTGGGAAGCTTCTTTCGCTCTCTGGTTCAGAACTTCCTCGATCAGGGCGATGAAGTGGCCGAGGAAACCCCCGCATCGGTCACCATCCTGCTCCACGGCAAGGAATTCACCGATGCCTTCATCGCCAACGAGAACGCCTTCCTCAGCACCGGCAGCGTAGGGAAGGCCTTCGGCTGGACCGTGGTGAGCCAGGTGGAGGACGACATCGTGCTGCGGGCGGACGGCCAGGACAACACCGTGCCGGCCCTGGAGCGCGACGGGGAGATCTACTTCGGGCTGCGCGAGCTGGTGACGGCCCTGAAGCTCAAAGGGAGTTGGGACCCGAAGTCGCGGACCGTGACGATCCCCTAGTCGAAGATCACCGTCGCTGGCGAAGGACGAGTAATCCTTCGTTGTCGTTCGCGATGACGATGTCGATCAGGCCGTCCGAATTCACGTCACCGATGGCCAGTCCATGGGGGTTGGGATAATTGCCATACGGAAGCTCCAGGTTCACTTCGGGTCGGAACCGTCCGTTTCTTCCTTGGAGTAAATATCCGACCCTGTAACTGTGATCATGAAGGACGACGATATCGTTGCGGTGGTCGCCATTGAGATCCCCGATCTCGAGGGCGCCGACGACTATAACGCCCTCGATGCGGGACATCTGGAAGCCACCCGCCTTCATCTTGAAGAGACCGAGAAAGCTGGAGCCATGCCATGGCTCGGTACCTACCACGATATCGAGCCTGCCGTCGCCATCGAGGTCGCCAATTGCGTTGGCTCTGTTAAGACTCTCGCTACCGGTGTCATAGAAGCGCGGCGAATCGAACGTTCCGGTGGTGCTCTGGGGCAGTACGCCGATATTCTGCCGCAGGGAGCCTTGGCCACTGGTAACGACCAGATCGGCGCGTCCGTCGCCGGTTACATCACCGATAGAGAGATCGTCGTAACCAGAATGGCGTAGCTCATAGACATGGTCCGGGCCAAGCGTGCCATTCCTTCGCTGGAGGAACAGATCGACGTCATCGGAGTTGCTCCCCCAGGGAATAGAAACGACATCCAGTCTCTTGTCGGCGTTGAAATCAGCGATACCGACCAGCAGACTTGAATGATTGACGAGACGGTCCTTCGTCGCCTGCAAGGTGCCATTCACCGTCTGCCGGAATACCCTGATCGAATTCCCGCTGGCGACTACCACATCGTTACGACCATCGCCGGTGACATCACCGACCGCAATCGAGCTCCCATCCAAATGGGGATAGGTCACCGGATTCGCCAGCTTTCCATTGGCTGTCTGGAGGAACACGAACAGTCGATATTGATCCTGCGGAGCGCCCGCATAAGTGGTCGTCATTAACACGTCATTACGTCCGTCGCCGTTGACGTCGCCGATGGCGACTGCCTCGGTCTGGGAGCTCACCGGATAGAGCTGATACGGCAGGAAGCTAGGAGCGCTCTGGCCGAGCGCAGCGGCGGCGAGAGTTTGCATCAGAATGGCAGAGATTCCGAGTCGCAAGGGCATTCCTCCAGAGCGCACCCGCTCGGGAACGGTTTCTTCGAATTTTACCAGAATTTTGTGGGCGGGACCTTACAAAACGGTTCTCAGAGTGGCGGCTATATTCCGCCAAGCCTTTCCCCGATGGCTGACGGCGTCCTTCCGGGCGCCGGTCAGCTCGGCGAAGGTCCGTTTCGAGCCGTGTGGAAGGAAGACCGGATCCCAACCGAAACCGTGGGTGCCGCGGCCGGGGAGGACGAGCGAGCCCTCCGTCCTTCCCTCGGCCACGACCTCGCGAGCTCCATCCTTGTAGAGAAGGAAACAACGTGCGGCGGCCCGCACGTCGCCCAGGGCGGCGGCCGTGCGGGCGATTCCCTCGGCACCCACGGCCCCGAGCATCCACTTGACGAGGGGGCCGGGGAAGCCGTTCAGCGCGGCGAGGTCGAGGCCGGCTTCCTCGACGACCAGGGGCCGGCCGATCCGGCGCCAGGCTTCCTCCGCCTTGGCCTGGAGCACCTCGCGGTAGTCGAGCGACTGGATTTCCGGGAGGTCCACCTCGACCGTCTCGAGATCTGTCCCCAGGGCGAGCCGGGCCTCGGCGACCTTGCCGGGGTTCCCGGTGGCGAGAACGAAACGGGTCACTGCCCGGCGGCCAACCGCCGCAGCTCCTCGATCAGCTCGTCGGTCTGGTGACGGAGGTGTGCGAGGTCGCCGGAGTTGTCGATCAACCGGTGGGCCGCCTCACGCCGTTCCTCGCCGTCGCCCTGGGCGAGGAGCCGGGCATGGACAGACTGGGGATCCATACCCTTGGTCACCGCGCGCTGGTAGCGCAGCTCGCAGGGAGCTTCGACGGTGACGAGGAAATCGAAATCCGGCGCGTAGCCGGCTTCGAAGAGGAGCGTCGCCTCGAGGACGATCACGTCCTTCGCCTTGGCCGCCATGTCCATGAAGCGCTTCCGCACCAGCGGATGGACCGCCGCTTCCAGGGCGGCGCGCGCCTTCGGGTCGGAGAAGACGCGGGCCGCGACCTTGGCGTGATCCACGCCGCCCCGCTCGTCCAACATCTCGGGGCCGAAGAGGGACCGCACCGCCGCCGCTCCCTCACCTCCCGGGTGATAGAGCTCCGCCACCACCCGGTCGGCGTCGACCACCTCGAATCCTGTTTCGCGCAGCCAGCGGGCCACGGTCGACTTGCCGCTGGCGAGGCCGCCGGTGAGGCCGATGCGGAGCGCGCGATTCATGCGAGTCCCTGACGCCGCCGAGCGGCCTTTAAGGTATTGGCGAGGACCATGGCCACCGTCAGGGGACCGACGCCGCCGGGCACGGGTGTGATGGCGGCGGCCTTGGGCGCGACGCGGGTGAAGTCCACGTCTCCGACGAGCGTGTAGCCTCTCTCTGCCATCTGCTGGCGCCGGGCCTCGTCGCCGGGGAACAGGCGCTCGGTCTCGGCGGCGTCGGCGAGGCGGTTCATACCCACGTCCACCACCACCGCGCCCTCGCGTACGTGGTCCGGCCCTAGGAGTCCCGGACGGCCGATGGCGGCCACCAGCAGGTCCGCCTCGCGGGTGACGGCGGCGAGATCGGCGGTGCGGGAGTGGCAGACCGTGACCGTGCAGTGCTCCCGCAGCAGCAGGCCGGCCATCGGCTTGCCGACGATGGCGCTGCGGCCGACGATGACCGCGCGCCGGCCCGCAAGGGCGATGCCGTTGCGCTTGAGCAGGGCGACGATGCCGGTCGGCGTCGCCGGGGTGAAGCCCTCTTCGTCCAGCCACAGGCGGCCGACGTTGACCGGGTGGAAGCCGTCGACGTCCTTCTCCGGGGAGATGCGATCGAGCACCCGCTTCTCGGTAACCTGGGGCGGCAGCGGGAGCTGCACCAGAATGCCGTCCACGGCGTCGTCGCCGTTGAGCTCGTCGACCCTGGCCAGCAGCTCCGCCTCGGAGGCGTCGGCGGCGAGCCGGACGGTGCGGCTCAGCATGCCGACCTCGGCGCAGCTCCGCACCTTGCTCGCCACGTAGACCTGCGAGGCCGGATTCTCTCCCACCAGCACGGCCACGAGCTGCGGCAGGCGGGCGCCGGCCCCGGCCAGCTCGCGGACGCCCGCCGCCACTTCGGCGCGGATCTCGGCCGCGGCCACCTTGCCGTCGAGCAGGCGGATCACCCGAGGATCCTCCCTTGATAGATGCAGACGGTGCCTCCGGAGAGGTCTTCCCAGGCGACGTCGGCGAACCCCGCCGCGGTCATGCGATCGAGAAAATCCTGCCGCTGGGGGAAGCCGAGCACCGAGTTCGGCAGGTAGGTATAGGCCGAGCCGCGCGGTGAGATCAGCCGGCCGATCCACGGCAGCAGGCGCAGGAAGTAGAAGAGGTAGAGCCCCCGCAGCGGCTGCCATTCCGGGATGGCGCACTCCAGCACCACCAGCTTGCCCCCCGGCCGCAGCACGGCAGCGAGCTGGCGCAGCGAGGCGTCGAGGTCCGCCACGTTGCGCAAGCCGAAGGAGACGGTCGCTCCCTGAAAGGACCGGGACGCGAAGGGGAGCGCCAGGGCGTCGGCCGCCAGGGGTGCGGGGCGTGACTTCACGATCTTTTGGAACTTGCGCCGGGCGATCGCCAGCATCGGCACGCAGAAGTCCGCCGCCGCCACCCGCGCTCCCCGCTGCCGCAGGGCGGCAGCCTGATCGCCGGTGCCGCAGCAGAGATCGAGCGCAGGAGCGTCCCGGGGCAGGTTCAGCACCGCCGCCACCCGCCGCCGCCAGACCACGTCGAGGCTCGCCGACAGCAGGTGGTTGAGCAGGTCGTACCGCGGCGCCACCCCCGCGAACATGTCGCGGATGGCGGTCCCCGACTTGTCGAGGGGCACCGTCGACGTCTCGGCCATAACGAGAGTGTACCCCGTTACCTTCCTCCGGGAGCGCCGGCATCTCTGGCCGCGCTAAGGTGCACCTCCTCGTCTACGCATCATCCGCGCTCCCGCTACGAAGAACGGCATCGAGGCGAGCAGCACCGCCACGGCGAACGCGATCAGCGCCGTCCGCGAGCGTTCGTAGAGCAGGCCGGTGGTCACGCTCCCGGCCAGCCAACCACCGCCGTAGCCCAGGTAAAAGTATCCGAAGGCCTGGCTCCGCCGGCCCTCCGGCAAGACACTCGCGATCAAGGCCTTGAACAGCGTGTCTTGGGTGGCGTAGCCGATGCCCCACAGGAGCAGACCGGCGAGCGCCACCCAAAAGCCGCCAAGGAAAACCAACGGAGGGAACATCGCCGTCAGGCAAACGCCGGCGACGACGGTCCAGATGCCGATCCGGTCGTACAGCTTGCCCAGGACCAGGCTGGCCAGCACGCCCGTCGCGGTGGAGAGCGCGAGGAAGACTGGTATCCAATGCTGAGTGACCGTTCCGGTCTTGGAGAGGTGATAGGAGATCAGCTCGAAGCTCATCAGGCCCGCCGCGAAGCACGCGCCCGCAGCCATATAGAGCCAGTAGCTCGGGGTGAACCCCTCCTCCCGCGCCGTGCTCTCCCCGCCTTCCTCCAGCCGGGAGGGGAGCGGAAAGCGGAGCCGGGCGGCGATGAGCGAAGCCAGCGCCAGCAGCGAGGAGATCAGGAGCCAGGCATATCCGGTCCGGAAGCTCCCGCGCAGGAACAGGACCAGCGCGATCAGGAGCGGCCCTAGGGTCGCTCCGGTTTCGTCCAGAGCGGTGTTCACGGCGTACACCCATCCTCTTCCGTGCTTAGCTGTCGAATACGAGAGCATCGCTTCGACCGTGGGCTTGCGGATCGCCCGGCCGACGCGCTCGGCGAGGATCAGGGCGGCGGCGATCTGCCAGGACCCGGCCAGCGCCATCGTGGGAACGGCCAGCAGGTTGATGGTGTAGCCAACGAACGTGACCGGCCAGTGCTTCCCCGTCCTGTCCGCGACGTAGCCGGAGACCGAGCGCAAGCTGTAGCCGAGGAATTCGCCGGCGCCAGCGATGATGCTGACCGCGGCGGCGCTGGCCCCGAGCGTCCCGAGGAACGGGCCGTTGATGCTCGCGCCGCCTTCGTAAGTCATGTCGCCGAACAGGTTGACGATGCCCATCGTCAACACGAAGGTAAAGGCGGGCGAGGCGGCGAGCGGCGGGCGGAGCTTCTTCATCGCGCGTTCGCGGTGGTGCAATTGAACTGCCAGCACATCGTCCTTGACAATCTCCTCCCCGGGCCCTACCATATGGGTCCTTTGCGTCGCGAAGGCGGGGCTCGTATGCCGTGCCGAGGCGATCTTTTCCCCAGCCAGACTGGAGAGTTGGAGATGCTGAAGAAGACTTACAGCCCGAAGCTCGCCGAGATCGAGCATCGGTGGTACGTACTGGACGCCGCGGGAATCCCCCTGGGCCGGTTGTCTTCGTTGGCGGCCCGCCTGCTGACGGGCAAGCACAAGCCCACCTGGGCGCCGCACCTCGACACGGGCGACTTCGTGATCGTCGTCAACGCCGAGAAGACGGTGCTCACCGGGCGCAAGGAAGAGCAGAAGATCTACCACCACCACACGGGGTATCCGGGCGGCTTGAAGTCCGAGACGGCGGGCAAACGGCGGCAGCGCCGGCCGGCCAAGCTGGTCGAGGAGGCCGTATGGGGGATGCTCCCGAAGAGCAAGCTGGGCCGCAAGCAGCTCAAGAAGCTGAAGGTCTACGCCGGCCCTGAGCATCCGCATCAGGCGCAGCAGCCGGAGACCTTCGACGTCGCCGCCGCCCTCTAGTGAATCGCGGGATCAAGGAGAGATCGCAGTGAGCCAAGTCCAATACTACGGCACCGGGCGCCGCAAAACGGCCGCGGCCCGGGTGTATCTGCGGCCCGGCGCCGGCGAGATGAAGATCAACGGCCGCGGGTTCGACAGCTACTTCCCGAACGAAGTCCTGAAGATGATCATCAAGCAGCCTCTGCTGTTGACGGAGACGGCCGAGAAGTTCGACATCTACGTCACGGTGGTGGGGGGAGGCAGCGCGGGCCAGGCCGGAGCGATCCGCCATGGCATCTCGCGCGCCCTGCTCGAGTACAACGGCGAGCTGCGCGACCGGTTGAAGTCGGCCGGCCTGCTGACCCGCGATCCACGCAAGAAGGAGCGCAAGAAGTACGGCCAGCGGGGCGCGCGCGCCCGGTTCCAGTTCAGCAAGCGCTAGGAAGGCCCAGAAGGGAGAGATCTTGGTAGAAGTCACGATGAAGGAACTGCTGGAGGCTGGCGTCCACTTCGGGCACCAGACCCGGCGCTGGAACCCGAAGATGAAGCCCTACATCTTCGGCAAGCGCAACGGGATCTACATCATCGATCTGCAGAAGACCCTGCGGATGTTCAATCAGGTCGCGCAGTTCGTGCAGGAGCTCGCCGTCGAAGGCAAGCGCATCCTGTTCGTCGGCACCAAGCGGCAGGCCCAGGAGGCCATCGCCGAGGAGGCGCAGCGCTGCGGCGAGTTCTTTGTCACCAGCCGCTGGCTGGGCGGCACGCTGACCAACTTCGTCACCCTGCGGGCCTCGATCGAGCGCCTGAAGGAGATCGAAGCCCGCATGGCCGACGAGAACAGCTCGCTCACCAAGAAGGAGCGGCTGCGGCTGGAGCGCGAGCGGGAGAAGATGGCGAAGAACCTCGAGGGCATCCGCGACATGGAGGAGCTGCCCGACGCGCTCTTCGTGGTCGACCCGAAGAAGGAGTACATCGCCGTCTCCGAGGCCAACAAGCTGGGCATTCCGGTCATCGCGATCGTCGACACCAACTGCGACCCGGAGCTGATCCACTACCCGATCCCGGGCAACGACGACGCCATCCGGGCCATCCGGTTGTTCGCCTCGCGCCTCGCGGACGCCTACCTCGCCGGTTCCGGCAAGCTGGAGCAGGAGGCGATGATCCGCTCCAAGGACGCACCCGTCTTCGACAAGGACGCGGCCGCGAGCGCCGCCCCGGCCTAGCGACTGACTGCCCGGCCACCGGGCATCGAAGACCAGGGCCAGTCGAACCCGCGTCGATCTGGCCCTTTCCTTTGTTCCAACGCATTCGTCCGCTCTCATCGCGGTTCGCAAGGAGAACGCTGTCATGGCTGAAATCACCGCTCAGATGGTCAAGGAGCTCCGGGAGCGCACCGGCGCCGGAATGATGGACTGCAAGAACGCCCTCGGCGAGACGAAGGGCGACATAGATGCCGCCGTCGACGCGCTGCGCAAGAAGGGCCTCGCCGCGGCCGCCAAGAAGGCCGGCCGGGTCACGGCCGAAGGCGCGGTCGGCTCCTATATCCACGCCGGCGGCAAGATCGGCGTGCTGGTCGAGGTCAACTGCGAGACCGACTTCGTGGCCCGCACCGACCAGTTCCAGGAGCTGGTGCGCGACATCGCCATGCACATCGCCGCCTCCGATCCCCGTTTCGTGCGCCGCGAGGAGGTCACGCCCGACGCCCTGGAGCGCGAGCGGGCCATCTTCCGCGAGCAGGCTCTCGCTTCGGGCAAGCCGGCCAACGTGGTCGAGCGGATCGTCGAGGGCAAGATGGAGAAGTACTACTCCGAGTTCGTCCTGCTCGAGCAGCCGTTCGTCAAGAACCCGGACCTCACCGTCGCGCAGCTCATCGCCGAGAAGGTGGGCAAGATCGGCGAGAACATCCAGGTGCGGCGCTTCGCCCGCTACAAGCTGGGCGAGGGGATCGAGAAGCGCGCGGACGACTTCGCCGCCGAAGTCATGGCCCAGGCGGGCCGCTGATGGCGGCAGGCAAACCGGCCTACCGCCGGATCCTCCTCAAGGTCTCCGGCGAGGCCCTGATGGGGGAGCAGCCGTTCGGCATCGACGAGGCGGTGGTGGCCGCCATCGCCGACGAGGTCCAGAGCGTCCATGCGCTGGGCGTCGAGGTGGCCATCGTCGTGGGCGGCGGCAACATCATCCGCGGCCTCGCCGCCAGCCACCGCGGCATCGATCGGGTGACGGGCGACTACATGGGCATGCTCGCCACGGTGATCAACGCCCTCGCTCTCCAGGACGCCCTGGAGAAGCGGGGCGTGCCCACCCGCGTGCAGACGGCCATCGACATCCGCGAGGTCGCCGAGCCCTTCATCCGCCGGCGGGCGATCCGCCACCTGGAGAAGCGGCGCGCCGTGATCTTCGCCGCCGGCACCGGCAATCCCTACTTCACCACCGACAGTGCCGCCGCTCTGCGTGCCAACGAGATCCACGCCGATATTCTGCTCAAGGCGACCAAGGTGGACGGCCTCTACAGCGCCGACCCGGAGAAGGACCCGCAGGCGGTGATGCTGCCCGAGGTGACCTATCAGGAGGTGCTGGAGAAGGACCTCAAGGTGATGGACACGGCGGCCATCAGCCTCTGCCGCGACAACGGCATCCCGATCGCCATCTTCGATCTGGCGCCACCCGGCAACATCCGCCGGGTCGTCTGCGGCGAGCGGGTCGGCTCCATCGTGCGCGCCTGACCCCTGGATTGACACCTCCCGGCCGGCCGGGGGAAGATTTTTCTGCCGGACCCGCGACGAGGAGGGGACGATGAAAGAAACTTTCAGGGACGTCGAGTCGCACATGAAGCACGCCTTGGATCATTTCCACAACGAGCTCAAGCACCTGCGGACCGGGCGCGCCTCGCTGGCGCTGCTCGACGGCCTTACCGTCGACTACTACGGCAGCCCGGTGCCGCTGAACCAGGTCGCCAACCTCTCGGTGGCCGATGCGACGATGATCGTGGCCCAGCCCTACGATCCCAGCCAGAGCTCCGCCATCGAGCGGGCGATCATGAAGTCCGACCTGGGGCTCAACCCCTCTTCCGACGGCAAGGTCATCCGCATTCCCGTCCCTTCGCTGACGGAGGAACGGCGGCGCGAGATCGTCAAGAAGGCCCACGACCTCGCCGAGCACGCCAGGAACGCCGTGCGCCAGGCCCGCCGCGAGGGCAACGAGAAGCTGAAGAAGAAGGAGAAGGACAAGGAGATCAGCCAGGACGACGAGCGCCGCGGCCTGGATGAGGTCCAGAAGCTCCACGACCGCTACATCGGCGAGGTCAACACCGCCCTGCAGAAGAAAGAGCAGCAGATCCTGGAGATCTGAGGAGGAATGACGAATGGCGAATCTTGAATGAGGAATGAGAGACAGGCGTTTCCTTCATTCGCCATTCGCGATTCGCCATTTTGCATTCAGCTTGATCTCCCGCCGGTAATTCTCTAATCTGCTTTACGCATCATGGCTTCATCCCCGGGTCGCCCTCCCGGGCGAGCTCCTAGCTCGGCTTCACTCCCATCGAAACCATGCATCGTCTCGGAACGAGGTTGGAATAGTCTTGGCCCCGCGATGTTCCTCTACGGCTATCACCCCGTGCGCGAGGCGCTGCGCCACCGGCCGCAGGAGATCGTCCGCGTCCTGGTGAGCGCGTCGCGCGCCGGCCGCCGCCGCGAGGAGATCGAGGAGGCCTGCCGCCGGCATCGGGTGGCCTTCGAGGTAGTGCCGGAGAAGGCCCTCTCCCAGATCGCCGGACCGGCCCACAACGGCATGGCCGCCGAGGTGCGGGAAACCAGGGCGGAGGGGCAGGCGGCGGGAGATCCCGACTTCGTCGTGCTGCTCGAAGACGTTCAGGATCCCCGCAACCTCGGGGCCTTGCTGCGGGTCTGCGAGGGCGCCGGCGTCGGCCGGGTGCTGATCCGCGACCGCGGGTCGGCGCCGGTGACGCCCACCGTGGCCAAGACCTCGGCCGGCGCCAGCGAGTGGCTCGCCATCGAGCGCATCACCAACTCCGCGGCCGAGATCGAGCGCCTCAAGGCGGCGGGGTTCTGGGTCTACGGCACCGATCCCGAGGGGGAGCCGCCCTGGGAAATCGACCTCAAGGGCAAGGTGGCCTTGCTTTTCGGCGGCGAGGAGAAAGGCCTGCGCGCCCGCACCCGCCAGATCTGCGACCGCATGATCGGCCTCCCCATGCGCGGCCGGGTCGGCTCGCTCAACATCGCCACCTCGGCGGCGGCGGTGCTCTACGAAGCCGTGCGGCAGAGAGGCTAAGGCTTCAGGCTGCCGTTGCTCGCTGCAGCGGTCTACCCTTCGAGACCTCACCCCCTGGCCCCCTCTCCACGAAGTGAGGGGACGCGGATTCGTTCGCCACGGCGCTCTGGACCGAGAGGGGGCCAGGAGGTGAGCTTGCCAGCCAGGGGCCGCAACGCTAAACTCTCCCGGCTCCAGGAATTCGGAGCGGCCGGGCAGGGTTTTTCAGCCTGGGTTGCGGCCCGCCGGCATAGCTCAGGGGTAGAGCTACGGTCTTGTAAACCGTAGGTCCCCGGTTCAAATCCGGGTGCCGGCTCCATCCTGGTCCGGCGAGACGGTGTTCTTTGGAGGCGTACCCGAGTGGCCAAAGGGGGCAGACTGTAAATCTGCTGGGCAACGCCCTACGGTGGTTCGAATCCATCCGCCTCCACCATTCCTTTCTCGATATGCGGGAGTAACTCAGGGGTAGAGTCACAGCCTTCCAAGCTGTTGGTCGCGGGTTCGAATCCCGTCTCCCGCTCCATCCCAAAAAGAAAAGGGCCGCCGATGCAAGGCGGCCTTGACGTCCGCTACTGACACCTCCTCCATGCGGGAAGCCGGTTCCCGCTCGAAAATCCGGTCGTAGATCGGATCAGGAGATTCGCTTCATCGGGAACGGCGGCGGCGGCGGCGGCACCGACTCGCCGCGCTTCTCGGCGGCCGCAAAGCCGGAGTGGGAGAGCACCCGGAAGACGGCTTCGTCCCGGCCGCGTAACTCGATCGAGCCCTCGATCTCGGCGGGAGCCGGCGGCTCGTCCCGGAACTTGAAATCCTCCACCCGGGTCGTAAAGGTGAGGGTCCGGCCCGAGATCTTGAAGCTCAGCACGGGTTGTCTCGCCTTGTCGACCATCTTTACCGAACCGTCCGGCGCCTGCTCGTACCGGTACCAGAGCTGCACGATCTCGCCGGTCGGCAGGATCTCCAGGTCGAAGGCCCGCCTCGGTTTCGTCTCTCCCGGCCGCTGGAGCGGCCAGTCGCCGCTCCAGGTGCCGACGAAAGGCTCGAGGCCCGCGGCGGCCGGCTCGCCGGCAATCGCTTGGACCGAGAGGACCGAGGCCGCCGCGGCGATGCCGCCCAGGAGCAGCAGGGCCGCTCCGAGTCGGGCGCGCGCGCGGCGCACGCCCAGGCGTGGACCGACATCCAGAATCCTTCTCATACGCACCTCCAGGTTTCGGGCGTCGGCGACGCCCAGGGTGATCGAGGGCCGGGGGAGCCCGGCGGCGGAGGCGGCCAGGGCAAGCAGCGATCGGGCATAGGCGCGGCGCCCGATCAGAGTCTCCAGGACCGCCTCGTCGCAGGCCATCTCCCGGGTTTCCGCGAGCCGGCGACGCAGCAGGCGTACCGCCGGATGGAACGCGACGGGGAGGAGCAGCACCTCGCAAAGGTGATGGACGGCGCAGTCGCGGCGCCGTACGTGGGCCATCTCGTGACCGAGCGCCGCAACGGCTTCGTCCGGCGAGGCGCTGGCAAAAAAACTCTCAGGGAGAAGGATCGCGGGACGCAACGCGCCGACGGTGGCGGGACCGCGAGCCGTCGGCGAAGCGAGGAGCGGGGCCGCTTCGGCATGGAGCGCCGCGCGGCACCTCGCCACGGTCGCGGCGACGGCGTCCGGGATCTCTAGGGGCAGCGCCTCGCGACGAAGCGACCGCGCCTCCCGCAGCGCGCGGCCCAGCCGGAGCCCGTGAAGCAGCAGGGAGAGGCCGTACAGGTACACGGCGACCGCGGCGGCGCGCGACGAAACAGGCGCCGGAAGGCTTGGCGCCCGACCGATTCCCGCCAACCAACTCGCTGGCGAAGCGGTCCGGCCGGCCGCTGCTTCGAGATCCTGCGGCGCCGGAGTGGCCGATGAATCCCGCCGGAGCAGGCTGGCCGCCGGCAGCAGCACGCACGCCGCCAGGATGGCGAGCCACAGCGCATGGCGCAACCGTGCGGGAGCTTGCGCCAGCAGGCGGTCTCCGGCGAATCCTGCGAGCACGGCGGCGGGAATCTGCCATAGGGCGTTGAGCACCAAGGTGAGGACCAGTCCGTCAATCGTCGCCATGGCCGTCCTCCGCCGAGGATTCGAGCAGCGCCGTGAGCTCCGCCAGCTTCTCCGGCGTGAGCTGGCGCGTCTCGACGAGGCTCATCACGAGGCTCTCCGCCGACCCGTCGAACATTCGGTGCACCAGATCGCTCACCGCCAGCCGCGAAGCCTGCACGCGGCTCACCACCGGCTCGTAGAGGTAGGCGCGGCCCTGGATCTCGCGGCGCACCTTGCCCTTGCGGAGCAGCACGTTGAGCATGGTCTGCACCGTGTTGTAGGCCAGCTTGCGCTCGGGGGCCAGACGCTCCTGAACCGCCTGCACGGAGACGGGGCCGGCCTCCCAGAGCACCTTCATGATCTCCAGCTCCAGGGGTGTCAACGACTCGGCGGTCTTCCTGGCCATGCCCGTCCTCCTAATTTCTTAGGATGATACTCCGGCCTGCCGGCGGTGTCAACTAAATCTTTAGGAGAAGATCGGCTCCGGTCCCGGATCTCCCGGAAACCGCGGCCGCGCCGGCGGTTCCGCGCCGTCCCGATTCTGGCCGTCGCGTCCTGAATCCGGCCGGCGGTGCTCGCGACTGGGCTCTTTTCCTTTTGGATTCAGCCACTTCGCTCCAGGCGCGTTCCTTGCTGGAAGGGTTCGTATCGAACCTTGGGAGAAGCGCCATGAAGAGGATCCTCATCGCGGACAACGACCACTCCTTCGCCGAGTTGCTGGCGAGCCGCCTGCGGGCCAAAGGCCTGCAGGCGGAGACCGCTTTCGACGCCGTCCAGACCCTCAAGGCCGTTCTGCGCCACAGCCCGGACGCCATCGTCCTGGAGGTCCGGGTGCCGATCAGCGAAGAGCTGCTCACCCTGCGACGCCTGTGCACCCTCACGGCGTCGACGCCGGTGGTGGTGGTGACGGCGTCCGCCGATCCCGCCCTGCCCCGTGCCGTCGCCAACTTCGGAGTGAAGGCCTTCCTGCGCAAGCCGGTGAGCGCCGAGGAGGTCCACGCCACCCTGCGCTGGGCGATGGGCGAGGGCGACGCGCCGGCGCGATTTGCCCCGGACGAGGAGACCCCGCCCGAGCGCGAGCCGCGAAGCTCGGTCATCCCCATCCTGGGCGAAGCCGTGGGCCTGTAGCGGCGCCCCGGCCATCGCCCCATCGCGCGCCGCGCCTGTTGAACATCGCCAAAATAGGATTGATGGCCATCGCGGCTCGATCCCATCGAAGCGCTGCGCTACGAATAGACGCTCCTCCCGCCGCCGGCGTAGAAGGAAGGACGCCTCGTCGACACCGGCTGTGGCGATTCATCCAGGAGGAGCCTCCCATGCGACACCACGCTCTCATTCCCCTTCTCGTTCTCTCGCTGGCCCCGGCGGCTCCGGCCCTTCATGGCCAGGCGGCGTCAAAGCCGGCCACCGGCTCGCCCTTCGCGGCCATGGACGCCGATCACGACGGCACGGTCACCCGCGCTGAGTGGAAGGGCAACGACATCAGCTTCGCCATGTACGACGCCAACGGCGACGGCGTCCTCTCCGGCGCCGAGCTGGCGCCGGCCGTCCAACCCGAGGCCCCGGCGGCCGCCTTCGCTCGCCTCGACCGCAACCACGACGGCAGCCTGGCGCGGGAGGAGTGGACCGGTCCCGCGGACGACTTCGACCGCCTCGATCACAATCAGGACGGCAAGGTGAGCCGCGACGAGTACCTCAACCTCGACCGCGGCAAGGGACGCCTCGAAGGCCTCTTCCGCCGGCTCGACAAGAACCGCGACGGCCGCATCGCCCGCGCCGAGTGGGACGGCGCCAACTTCGACCGTCTGGACCGCAACCACGACGGCTACGTCACCCGGGACGAATTCCTCCGGCGACAAGCTGTGTAGGGAAGCCGGAGGCTGCTGGCGCTGGGGTATGACTGAGCGGGGTCAAGGGCATGCCGGCACGCTTCAAGGAGCCCCCTCTGGGCATTGCTCGATCCAGTACCCCTCCCCGTACGGCGCCGGGCGGTCGAGCACCAGCTCCACGCGGACCTCGCCGCCGCCCGCACTCACCTTGCGCCGTTTCGTCTCCAGCACGCCGCCGTCTTCGCGTTTACAGGCCGCGAGCAGCTCGTAGCTCCGCTCCGCGAAGCTGCTCAGCTCGAAGCTGCCGTCCGTGTCGGTCATGATGTTCGTCTCGAGCCCCCTCTCGCCCAGGCTCACCCGGACGCCGTCCACCGGCCGGCCGTCGGGCCAGCGGACCACGCCGGCGATGCGGCGGGGAGTGAGCCGCGGTGGCAGACGGAAATCCGGCAGCTCCCGGGGAGTCGAGGCTTTCACCTGTACGCGGCCTGCCTTCTCCCGCTCGCGCGTGCCGGGGAAGAACACCAGGGGGACCAGCGGATCCGTCTCGTCCTGGGCCTTGGCCGCCAACAGGACGTACTCGCCCGCCGGCACCTGCGGGATCATCCAGCGCCCCTGGCCGTCCGTCTCCACCGCCTCCGAAGACACCGGGAAATGGCCCGCCGGCAGCTCGCTCGCGGGCGCGAGATAGACCCATCGGTTCGGGGCCGGCCGTCCCCGTTCGTCGAGCAGCCGGCCGCGGACGGTGCCCATCGTGGTCGACGCGAGCTCGGCGTAGGCGCAGCGTCCCGACGGCACCTGCACCTCGACCGGCGCGGCGGGAGGCTGGCCGGCCGGCATCTCGGCCCGCACCGTCCAAGAGCCCGCGTCCGGACCCGTGACGGCGAACTCGCCGGCCGTGTCCGTCACCGCCGAGAACCTCCGGCCGTCAGAGGCCTCCACCGCGACCGGGATCCCCGCGAGCGGCGTGATGGTCATCGCCAGGTCGATCGCCGGCCGCTCTTCGCGGGCCACCCGGCCGATGACTGAAGTGCGCGGCGCCTCCTTCACCGCCGCCCGCGCATAGGCCAGATCCTCCGCCGCACGGGCGAGGGGACCGGAGCCCCGGCAGATCGACGTCGCCAGCGCCCCGCTCTCGGTGCGGGAGGCGTAGATCATGTAGCTCTCGCCGACCTCGAACTCGTACCCGAACGCCTGCTCCGCCGAGCCGCTCTGCACCTCGACCTCGGGCCCGGAAACCCCGACGAACGCCTCCAGCACCTCGAAGCGGGTCTTGAGCTCAAATGAGCCGGAGACCTTCTGAACCGCGAGCGCCTTTCCGGCAAACACGGCGGCCGACTTCCAGAACGTCGCGCAAGGCTTGATCAGCTCCGAATTGAAGCAGGCGGTGGCACCGGCGGGCGGTGACGCGGCGACCGCCAGGCTTAGAATGGCAAGGGTGAGAAGGAGAGTTTTCATATCTCCCCTTAGACGCCCATTGGGGTCTGAAGGTTCCAGGGATTGCCTCGCAGGGGCAGGCCTGACCGGCCGACTCGCCGACTCGCCGACTCCGCTACACTCCCACCCACAGAAGAATTTCTTTCCCATTCCGGAGGAGACATGCGCCGAAAAATCGCCCTGACTCTCTTGTCGCTGCTGTTCGTGATCCGTGCTCTGGAGGCGGGCACCATGCCGTCCGGGGAGCCCGCAGAAACGAAGGCTTCTCCGGAGACCGTCTGGGTCACCTTCGAGCTCCTCAACGTCACGCCGGCGTCGCACCTCACCATTCAATTTCAGGGCGGCCGGTTCGTAGGAGAGCCGAAGCTGGCCGCCGGCAGCCGGACCGACATCCTGCCGGGGCTGCGCCTCCAGGAAGGGGCCCTCAGCTTCAGCCCGCCGCCAAAGAGCCTCGGCGAGGGCTACTCGCGCGTCGCCTTCGCGGCGCCCATGGTGCTCACGGGCAAAGTCTCGGGCACCCTCGACGCGCAGGCGCCGGTGGTGGCCATCATCAACGCCGGCTGGGGAGCGACGACCATCCAGGGCGGCTCCTTCCGTCTGGCCACCCAATCGCTACCGCCCTCCTGCACCCTCGGATGCCTCGACGGCCTCCTCTGCCGCAACCAGCCGGGAGCCAATTGCTACCTCTACGACTCGATGTTCATGTGCTGCACCGTGTGCCCGACCGGCTGCTGATTCGGGGCAATAACGAAGCGGGGAAGCCTCCCGCAACTGACCAACTTTGAGATCGTCGTCCATGGCTTGGCGGACGGCCTCGCGCTCTGCTGCCTCCTGTCCGGGCTCTGGTCTCAATTGTGGCCCGATCGGCCGCCCTTGCATCTCGTCGAGGACCTTCCTGCCCTCTTGGTGCTCGTCCTCTCCTCCGTGATCATGATTCGACGATTCCGCCCGGAACTCCGCGCGCTGCGGATTCTCGAGCGCGGGCGGCCCTGCTCCTCCTGCCTTTCGCTTTCAATGCCAGCCGGCTGGCGCCGTGCCCGCCGGCGGATCGTGTGGCTCGGCTTCGGGTTGGCCCTGCTGCCGGTGATTCTCCTCGTAGGGGGTAACCGTGTTCAGTAGCCTTAGGAGCCGGTAGGCGGAGTTCCATCGGCGAAGGAATTTGCCAACCGGGAAATCCTCTGATGGTTCGACTCGCCGTCCGGAGCTTTGAGTCACTACGGACGGCTGAGCGGTCTTCAGAAGTGTCTCCTGCTAGGGGCACCTATTTACCAGCCGCTGGCTTTGCAAGCTTGGATAGGTCGATGGTAAAGCCAATATGCCCTCGGATATTCTTCTCGCCTGTGAGAAGGTCGTCGTGATTAGCCCAAGTCAATGAGAA
>DASYTJ010000158.1:0-29256 GCA_036002325.1 Thermoanaerobaculia bacterium
GCGTTTCTCGTCTGCCCTTGATCTGCCATCGGTGATACAGGACATGCACGCCAGGATAGGGAGGTGATGTAAGCACGAGCCGGGGTGGCAGGTAGGGCGCTAGCTTCGGTTCGTCCTCTAATCCCTCGACCGTCCGGTTCAGAACGAGCGTATGTCGCACGTCCTTGCGTGGACGCTTCAGATCCGTGGCGAGTGCTGCGGCGCGGAATTCGAGCGCGCCCGTGATGACCTCGTCCAGGTGCGCTAGCAGTTGCTGTCGAAACTCCCAGGCGCTCGGAATTTCCGTTCGGCAATCGAGTGCCCACTGTGCGGTTTTTAGGAGCACGCTACGGGCAATACGCTCCTGCTTCTGGTTCGCGAGGACCGCTATCGACTCGAGGCCGAGTTCGAGGAGCTTACGAGTCGGCCATGTTGTCTTCCCAGTCAGGTTCGTCTGGTATCCAAGGTCGATCCACTCTTTCGCACGCTTTGCCGGCTGTCGCAGGTTCAGCGCGTCCTGCGCGAACTCGCCCCACGCCCGCAACTTCTTGATATCACTGCCTGTGAGGATGGTGGTCTTCGCTCGTACCAGGAACATCGAAAGGGGGTTGATGTCCACACCTACCCCAACACGACCTAATGCCCGGGCCTCTACGAGGGTCGTTCCGCCACCCACGAATGGGTCCATGACGACATCACCATGCTCGGTGAACGCTCGTATCGCCGCACGAGCGAATAGGGGAGAGAATCGTGCAGGGTACCGGTAGAAATCGTGCGTCAACCCGGCAACTGGCTCCCTGCAATGAATCCCCTCTAAGAGGGCCCTCGCCGTGGCTTCGTCCATAAGGAATCTGCTCGCGGGCCAATTCTCTCAAGCAACTCGCCCGAACTTCTGGACCAATTTAGCGCTTAGTGGCGGCTTGCACCGATCAGTATACATCGTAGACGTCGGGGTATTTCTCCGCCACCTACCCGAGTCTGGCGACCCCGGGACATATAAGGGCAGCCGCTGGGCCAGCCTTCCTGTCGGCGCCCAAACATGGCCGTTCCATTGCGACAACTTGCCATCCTTGGTAGTTTGAGGGGGTGAGATTCGAAGAACTCCTCGAGATCGTTGGCGACGAGCCTGTCTTCGAGACAGGGCTTCTGCTGGCAGGCAATGTCGATCCTGGCGATGTACGCCGGCAGCTTTCCCGCTGGGTGCGAGGTGGCCGCCTGCACCAGATCAGACGCGGCCTCTACACTCTGGCCCCGCCGTTCCAGAAGATCTTCCCGCACCCGTATCTGGTGGCAAACCGGCTGGTCCCCGGTTCCTACGTGAGCCTCCAATCGGCGCTGGCTCACTACGCCCTCATCCCCGAGTCCGTCCCGGTGACGACGAGCGTCACCGTCGGCCGGCCCGGAGGGTGGAACACGCCGCTGGGGACCTTCGACTTTCGGCACATCCGTAGCGAGCTCCTCACCGGCTTTCGCAGGACGGCCCTCGCCGGCAAGCAGGAGGCTCTCCTGGCGACGCCCGAGAAAGCGCTGCTGGATCTTGCCTATTTGGAGCCGGACGGCGACTCTCCCGAGTATCTCGCGGAGCTTCGCCTGCAGAACCTGGACGGCGTCGACCCGACCGAGCTCCGCCGTCTTGCCGCGGCCTTGGGTAAGCCGAAGCTGCGCCGCGCCGCCGAGCGCATCGTTTACCTGGCCGAGGTCGAGGCCCGCGAGTACCAGCCGCTATGAAGGAGGAGCTCCGGATTCGGATTCAGGGGTCTGGCCCCGGGGAGGCGAAGAACCGGGTCCGAGAGTCCTTGCAGGCGAGGATCCTCGCCTCGCTGCAGCGGGCCGGAGCGATGATTCCATTGGCCTTCCAGGGAGGCACCGCGCTACGGTTTCTCTACTCGATCCGGCGATACTCCGAGGATCTCGACTTCGCTCTGGAGCGCCCCGAACGCGGCTACGATTTCCGGTCTTTTCTCGAAGCCATCCAGGCGGATCTGAGGCAGGAAGGCTACGGCGTGGAAACCAAGGTCAGCGACCGGAGAACAGTCCATAACGCCTTCGTCCGCTTTCCCGGACTGCTTTTCGACCTGGGTATGTCGTCCCATGCCAACGAGGTCTTCTCCATCAAGGTCGAGGTGGATACCAAGCCTCCTGTCGGAGCGGTCCTCGCGACGACCGTCGTCCGCCGCCAGGTCACCTTGAACCTGCAGCACCACGATCCGGCCTCCCTCTTCGCCGGGAAGCTCCACGCCATCCTGCAGCGGTCCTATCCCAAAGGAAGGGATCTCTATGACCTGATCTGGTACGCAAGCGATCCTGCCTGGCCGTCGCCCAACCTGGTGCTGCTCAACAACGCCCTCCAACAGACAGGCTGGAGTGGTCCACTGCTGACCGAAGAGAACTGGAAAACGGTGGTGGTAGGAAAACTCCAGGGGATTGACTGGCAGCGAGCCGCCGCGGACGTGCGACCCTTTTTGGAGATTCCTGGAGAAGTTGATCTCCTGACGGAGGAAGTCGCGATCCGCGCGGTGCAGGGCGCTTCTCCATCACGGTGAGCGGTGGTGGTTCACCGTCTTGTCCGGGCGGCCTCACCCCAACCCCTCTCCTGAAGGAGAGGGGCTTGATTCGTGGTGAGAGGAGGCTACCGCGGCGGCCGATGCTGTCCGGGCCGGGCCTGCTGATGCTGCCGCGGACCCGGAGCGGCACGCATCCGCTGCGGCGCCGAACGGACGTGCTGCCTCACCGAGGGTCCCGGACGGGCGTGCTTGATCGCGGGTCCCGGCTGGGAATGCACCCTCTGAGCAGGACGGACGTGTGTTCTCGGGCTCGACCGCGTATGCCGCAGAGTCGGCGCCGAGTGCGTGGGTCTCACGCGGGTCGACTTTACCCGGGTCGGCGGCCGGGCGTGCTGCATTTTCACCGCTGGACGGCCGTGCTGCTTCGGAAGCGCCTTCATCTGCGCTGAGCGGGACGGGCGGACGGCGCGGACGCGGTCGGGCGGGCCGTGCTGGCGGACCGCTGTGCGCGGCGGCGCCACGGTGTTGCGGCGGACCTGAGCGGGCGCGAGCCCCTTACGGCCCCAGGCCGGCGCCTGGGTACGGCGGATCTGTCCCGGCGCTCTCGTCAGGCCCGGCGGAACCCCCGTACGGCTCCGCGCCAAGGCGGACTGGCCGCGGACCTTCCTGAAGTCGTTGAAGGGCACCACCGAGCGCCGGGCGGCCGAACGCCAGGACGGCGGCGCCACCAGGGTCCTCCTCACCGCCGGCCGGAAGAAGGCGATCCGGTCTCCCTGGATACGCGGGGCGCGCAGCCGCAGGTCCGGCGCGAGCTCGGCCACCCGGTAGCGCGGTACCCGGCGAAAACGCGCGAACCGCGTCACGGGCAGGCCTTCGACGAAGACGCGGTCCCCGGCGAACCGATACGCGGTCACGTTGCGGGCGGTGCGGAAGAGAGGCAGGACGCGCGGCGCCGGCACGACATAGTCGACGATCCGCGGCGCCAGGAAGTAACGGTCGGGGACGAAGACGTAGGACGCCGGCGCGAGCGCGATGCGGCTGCCGTTGAAGCCGCTTACCAGAGCGACCGAGGGCGGCAGCGGCGCCCAACCGACGTAGCTCGGTGCCTCGACGAAAGAGACCCAGGAAGGCCCCCACTCGTAACCGGGGACCCAGGCCCAGCCGAGCGCGGGATCGTCATACCAGCGGCCGTAGTGGTAGGTGGCCCAGCCAAAGGGCTCGTCGGTGATCCAGGTCCATCCCTGGTCGGTCCACACCCAGTGGCCGTCCGCATACGGCTGCCAGGTCTCCGCCACGCCGAGCGGCGTCCAGACCCAGCCGTAGCGTGGGCTCTGCACCCAGTTTCCGTAGGGAGCAAGATCGTCGTAGAAGAATCCCAGGTTGACCGTGCTGCGGCCCGAGGGACCGACGGAGATCCCCAACGCGGTGGAGATCGAGGCGAAGCCCGCTCCGGCGGCCGCGCCAAGGAGGAGCAGAAGGGTCAAAAGTGCAATACGTAGGGTTTTCATACATCACCTCGCGGCATTTCCGGGTTCCGCGGCGGGGAGAGTCCTCGAATGGGGACGCTCGGCGCGCGCCACCCCAAATAGAGGGCAAGAAGTGTGCCGGTATAGCCCGGTGCGGAAGCGCCGGGCGAGGCTCTGGACGCCCGCCAACCTTGCGAATCCCTGGTACGATCTCTTTTACATGAATTCTCCATTTGCCGGTCTCCCCCTGGCTGGAGCCGCCGCGCGCGCGGGGCTCGCCGCGACGGCCCTTGCGCTCGTCTTCGCCGTGGCTTCCGAGCACCGCGCTTTGCGGGCGTCGCGGGAGGAGGCGTTCGCCTGGCTGGCAGACGGCGGTGTCACCCTCGACGCGGCGGCCCTCGGCCGCGAGCCGGACACCGAGCGCGTTCGGCTCGCCGCGGCCCGCGCCATGCTGGCCGCGGAGCTCGAACCGAACCGGCGCCAGGGGATCCCCGCGGCGCGGGCGGCGCGCGAGAGCGCCGAGCGGATGGCCCAGGCCAGAGAGGCCGGCCGCGAGGTCTTCGCCCGGCGTCCCGCCTCCTGGGAGGCGGCGCTGGTGCAAGGGGCGGCCACCTATCTCGGCTGGGCGCAGTCGCGCGATCCGCGGCTGTTCACCGCCTATCGGGAATGGGAGGCGCCGCTGGAGACGGCCCTCCGCCTGGCGCCGTCCAAGCGCGAGCCGGCCCGCTTCCTCGCCGCCGCCTATCTGGAGGTCTGGCCGGCGCTCTCGCCGCGCAAACGGCAGATCGCGCGCGATCTCCTCGCCGAGGTGTTCCACGATCCGGACGATCTCGCCCTCCTGCTCGATGCGTGGCTCGACACGGCCGCCGACCGGCGCGAGGCCTTCTCCGTGCTGCCGCCGGACGACCCCGCGGCCTGGAAGCGGCTGGCCGACGCCTACGCCCGGCGCAGCGACCTGCAGGGGTTCGCGGCGGCGCGCGGGCGGGGAGAGGAGGCGCTGCTCGCCGCGCTCCGCCGCGACCTGTTGACGGCGGACCGCCTGCGCGGCGAGGGCCGCCTGGACGAAGCCCGGGCGCTCTATCTCTCGGTGGCCGAGCGGTCGCGGCCGGAGGCGCACTACCTCGGACTGCTGGAGCGTGCGTTGGAGCGCTGCCCCCCCGGGCCGGTGGACAGCCGGAGGGCCCAGCAGCTCGCTCCTCACCTGGCGCGGGCCCTGGACCGCTGCCTGCTCGCCCGCTGCGAGATGAGTCCCAACGCTCTCAAACGACTTTCCCGGTTCGTGCCCGATCTGGCGCCGCCAGTGGCGGCGATGGCGGCCCTGTTCGCGGACGACCTGCCGCGGGCCGAGCTCGCCGAGCGGCGAGCCCAAGGGCTCGGCGGCGAGGCGTGGGCGCCCTATCTGATCGCGAAGGCGCGATACCTCGCGGCGCGCGGCCGGGTGGACGAGGCCCGCGAGGCGCTGGGGCTCGTCGACCTCGACTGGCAGCGGCGGCCCCTCTACTGGCAGGCGCGGGCCGAGGTGGCGCGGGCGGCGGCCGATCCGCGCGGCGTGGCCGACGCGCAGGCCCGTCTGGCGGCGGCGGCCCGCGGCGCCTGGCCGGCGACCGAGTGGACTTTCCATCGCGGCACGGCACGGCTGGAGATGGTGGCCGGCGCGCCGGCGGGCGGGCTCGCTTTGACCTTGGACTCGGTGCCCGAGAACGGGGCGCTCGTCGAGCTACGGCTCGACGGCGCCGCCGTGGGCGCCTTTCCGGTGCGGCCGCCTGGGGGAGCGGCGCTGGCGCTTCGGGTGGGAGCGCCGCTCGGGCGCGGGCTCCATGTCCTGGAGCTCGAGAGCCTGAATGGCGGCCAGGTCCTCCCCGGCGCCGTCGAGCTGCGTTGAAGGCTGCCGCAGCCGCGCCGCCGTCGCCGATCCCAGCAATACGACCAGCGTCACCGCGTTGCCCGGCATGGTGAGGCCGAAGTCCACAGCTTCGTGGACGCAGAGCGAGGCGAGGGCGCCGAAGGCGGCGAGGGCCGCCGCCCGGTCTTCGGACCGGCTGCCCTCGACGAGCACCCGGGCAAGCCGGCGGACGAGGACGGCGACGCCGGCGGCCAGGAGAACGGCGCCCGCCAATCCCGCGGTGGCCAGAACTTCCAACAGGTCGCTGTGCGGGTGCCACCAGGTGCCCTGCAGCTCCCGCGGCTGAACCAGGGGGAAGGCGTCGCGGAACGTGCCGATCCCGGAGCCGAGGACGGGAAAACGCCCCCACAGCTCCAGCACCGCGCCATACTCCCGCAGCCGGGCGCCCAGGCTCACATCCGCCGCCGAGGTGGTCAACCAGCGGCCGAGCCCTTCGCGGAATCCTATGGAGGCGATGACGGCGAGCCCGGCCAGCGCCGCGAGCGCTCCCAGCGGGGCCAGCCACCAGCGCCGGCGCACCTGCGCTGCGAGGAATCCCTGCAGCGTGACGGCGGCAACGGCCGCCAGCAGACCGGCGCGCGAGCCGCTGAAGGAGAGGCCGGCGAACAGGGTCAGCCAGAGCATGACCGGCGGCGCGACCAGCAGCAGCCGGCGCTCGAGCTGGGGCTCGTCCCTGGCCCGCCGGGCTGCCCAACAGCCCCAGGCGAACGCCACGGGCAGCACCATCTCCAGGTAGACCGCTACATGGTTGGGATTGACGAACGTGCCACGCAGGCGGACGGCCGTTGCCGGCAGCTCGACCCCCCAGAGGGTTTGCGAGCGTGCGAACCAGTCGCGGGCGCCGAAGAAGACCTGGAACAGGCCGCCGGCCAGCAGCGCGGCGGCCAGCCAGCGGCGCTGCACGCGCCGACTTCCCGCCGCGCCCGCCGCCAGCAGAAGAGCGCCGGCGGCGGCCCAGCCCACGGCCGCCGAGCGGCTGGCGGTGGCGGAGAGCGTCAATCGCGCCGGCTCCTCGGCGCGCGTGGCGGGAGGGCCGTCAGTCGCCGGCTCGGGACCGACGGAATCGTTCTCCACCGCGGTCAGTTGCGCCGCCTGCCGTTCAAGGCTCGCGTGTTCCGGCGAGAGCGCCCCGACGAGCCCGGCCGGCAGCGGCGCGGCCTGGAGCAGGGCGAGCAGGGCCATGCCGGCCAGCGCGGCCGCCGGCAGCGCCGCGGGCCGCAGCTCATCGAGCCGTTCCACCGCTGCCGCCGCGACCAGCAGAGCAGCGAAACAGGCGCCGCGCAGCAGCGCTTCCGCCCAGGGCGTCACACCGCCGAAAGGAAGAGGCGCGCCGAGCAGGAGGAGAGCGAGCAGGAGGGTGAGGAGGCGGCCCGATTGACGTATCATGGCGCGGACCCGAGCGCCTGCGACAGCGGAGCCCTGCACGACAACGGGCATGCCCGCCGGGGGGAGACCATGCGCCTCAAGATCCGAGCCTCGATGACTTTGATCCTCTGCCTGCTGGCTGGAAATGCTGGAGCCCAGTTCCTCAAGTATACGCCGCCCGGAGGCCCCGAAGAGGTGCCGGAATCGCGGAAAGAGGCAATCGAGCGCGAAGTGGAGGAGGCCCGTTTCCATCTGGGGCCGGTGCGCGTCGCCCCGTGGGCCACGCTGCGCGACATCGCGTATGTACGCAATGTTTTCTCGAGCGGACCGGAGCTGCCCAACGACCTGACCGCCACCGTCGGAGCCGGGTTTCGCTCCTACCTCCGCAACGGCCCCAAGGCCACCTGGACCTTCCAGGTGCTGCCGGAGTACGTCTGGTGGCAAGACCAGTCGGACAGGCGGCAGTTGAATGGACGCTACCTGCTCGGCTTCTACGGCTATTTCAACCGCCTGACGCTGGAGGTGAAGGCCGGGCGCGAACAGCAGCAGCAGATCATCACTCCCGAAGTACCGGTGCCCGTCAGCTCGCGGACCGACGGCGGCGAGATCCTCACCGAGGTGGAGCTGAGCCGCGCCCTCTTCGCCTTCGCCGCCGCTTCCATCAATCAGCAGGACAATCTGGTCGAAGAGCTAGTGGATCCGCGCACCGGGGACCTGGACCTGCTCGATCGCGAGGAGCGGGTGACGCGGGCGGGGCTGCGCTGGCGTCCGCGCAAGGAGTGGTCGGTCGCTCTCGGCGCCGAGCGCTCGCAGGTGGAGTTCGACCGCGGCACTGTGGACCGTTCCAACTCCGGCACCTCGCCGATGGCCGAGGTCCGCTTCACAAGCCGGCGTCTGCGCTTCCACGCCAATGTCGCTGACCGCTCGCTGGAGGCCCGGAGCGGTGCCGCGTTCGTGCCCTACGACAAGCTCACGGGCGACGCCGGTTTTACCCTGGGAAGTGACCGGCTGAGCGCGACGCTCTATGCCAACCGCAGTCTCGTCTACTCGCTCTCCTCCTCCTATGCCTATCTCGACGACGAGCGTCTGGGCGTGGCCCTGACGCTGGGCTTCGGCCGGCGCTCCCAGGCCCGTCTCTTCGCTGAGAACGGCACCAACACCTACACCGCCTTCGAGGCCGGCACGCCCCGGCGCCAGGATGACGTGTCCTCCTACGGCGGGTCCGTGACCTTCATTCTGCGGCGGAACCTCTCCGTGGGCTTGCAGGCGCTGCGCTCGAAGTTCGACTCCGACCTGCCGGGCGGCGACCGCTCCTACACGGCCGTGGGTACCACCATCAACCTCCTGGGAGGTCGTTGAGGGACTGGACCGGCACCCCGTTGTTGAAGTACCATAGAGGATCGGTAAAGTGTATCTCATGAAGAAGATAGCTGTATATGTATGGGCCGTCTCGCTGGTCTGCGCCGCCGCGGCGATGGCGCAAGGCCGGGATCCCTCCTACCGCGTGGGTCCGCGGGATCTCGTCGACATCCGGGTCTACGAGGACGACAAGCTCAACGGCCAGCGGCGGGTCTCGGAGGACGGGGTGATCAATCTCCCCCTGCTCGGCGACGTCGCCGTCGCGGGCAAGACGACGATCGAGATCGCTCAGATCCTGAAGAAGCTCCTCGAGGACAAGTACATGCAGCGGGCCTCGGTGGACGTGCAGGTGCTCGAGTTCCGCTCGCGTCCGATCGTGGTCATGGGCGCCGTCAAGCAGCCGGGCAATCTGGGCTTCTCCGGTCGCTGGACGCTGCTGGAGGCGCTGACCGCCGCCGGCGGTCTCGCCGAGAACCACGGCAACGTCGTCCACATCCTGCGCCGCGCCGACAACGGCCTGTCGGACCAGGTGACGATCGACCTCGACGACCTGCTGCTGCGGGCCGACCCGCGGTTCAACCTGCCGATCTACGCCAACGACTACATCAACGTTCCCGGCACCGTCGAGGTGACCGTCTACTGCCTCGGCGAGGTGGTGAATCCGGGGGCCCTCCCCTTCAAGAGCAACGAGCGCATCACCATCCTAACCGCCATCGCGCACGCCGGCGGCCTGACCGACCGCGCCTCGAACCGTATCCTGATCAAACGGGCGGCCGGGGCCAGCGGCCCGCCGGAGATCACCGTCGATTTCAAGAAGATCCTCGCCGGCAAGGAGCCTGACGTCGAGCTCCGCCACGGCGACGTGATCGTCGTCAAGGAGTCCTTCTTTTGAGCCATCTCACGCCCGTTCCCTTCGAGGAAGAGCCGGAGCCGACCCCCGGCGCTCACGAGCCCGAGTTCAATCTCGGGGAGTACCTCGGCATGGTGCGCCGCCACTGGAAGCTGGCGGCGGTCTGCTGTGCGCTCGGCCTCGCCGGCTCCGTCATCCACTTCGCCATCACGCCCAAGGAGTACGAGGCGACCGCGACCCTGCAGATCGAGCGCCGCAACCTGACGCCGGTCGGCAACAACCAGAGCGCCTGGTATGAGAACTACTGGAACCTGGAGTTCTATCCCACCCAGTACGAGCTGCTGCAGAGCCGCGGGCTGGCCGAGCGGGTGGTCAAGAGCCTCGATCTGATGGAGGATTCGAGCTTCAACCCGGGCCGGCGCGACGGCGCCGGCGGCCCCACGGCCGAGGACGACGAGGCGGTGCTGGGGAGTCTCGCCAACCAGCTCCGCGGCGGCCTCGCGGTGGAGCCGGTGCGCAACACCCAACTCGTCCAGATCTCGTTCCGCGCTTCCTCGCCCGATTTCGCGGCCAAGGCCGCCAACGGCTTCGCCGAGGCGTTCATCGACATGGGCGTCGAGGATCGTTTCGCCTCCGCCGGCAAGGCCTCGACCTTCATCTCCTCGCAGATCGAGACGCTCAAGCAGGAGATCCAGGACAAGGAGACCCAGCTTCAGGCTTTCAGCCGGCGCAGCGACATCGTAGCTCTCGATCCGCAGTCGAACGTCGTGCTGCAGCGGCTCGAGGCGCTGAACTCGCAGTACATCGAGGCGAAGAAGGAGCGCATCGAGAAGGAGGCGGAGTACCACGAGTCGATGACCGGCCCCAAAGAGTCGATCGCCGACAGCCTTTCCGGCGGCGTGGTGAGCGACCAGCGGGCCGAGCTCCTCAAGCTGGAGCGGGACTACGAGAGCAAGCTCAAAACCTACAAACCCGATTTCCCGGACATGGTCTCCCTCAAGGCGGAGATCGAAAAGGCGCGGCAGCACCTGCGGGAAGTCATCCAGGAGCAGATGGACAAGGTACGCGGCAACGCCTTCGCCGCCTATCAGACGACGCTGCGCCAGGAGCAGGGCCTGCAGGCCGAGCTCAACCGGCTCAAGAGCGAGGCCATCGACCAGAACTCGGCCGCCGTCGAGTACACCAATCTCAAGGTGGAGATCCAGACCCGGCGCGACCTGCTCGACGAGCTGCTGCGCAAGCAGTCGGAGACCGAGGTCGCCGTCCGCCTTCAGGACACCCGCGAGTCCAACGTCCGCATCATCGACAAGGCGCTGGTGCCGGGCGGGCCCTTCCGGCCGTCGCTGCGCAAGGACCTTACCTACGGCCTGCTGTTGGGGCTGCTGTTCGGCGTCGGCTGCGCGGTGCTCATCGAGTTCCTCGACCGCACCGTCAAGGTGCCGGAGGAGATCGAGCGCCGGCTGGGGCTGGCGACGCTGGCGGTCATCCAGGACCTCTCCGAAAGCGGCAAGACCTACGGCTACTCTGCCTACGGTTATGGCTACGGCGCCGAGCCCGCCGGCGACAAGCCGCGGGTGCGCCCGAGCCGGACGGCTCCCGCCGGCTGGCTGGAGAAGAAGAAGGGCGCCGCCGTGCCGTCGAACCAGATCGAGCTGGTGCCCCACGAGCGCCCGCGCACGCTCATCTCCGAGTCGTACCGGTCGCTGCGCACGGCGCTGCTGCTCTCCTCGGCCCGCGAGCTCAAGGTGGTGGCCGTGACCTCGGCCGTGGCCGGCGAAGGGAAGACGGCGACGGCGGCGAACCTGGCCGTGGTCCTCGCCCAGCTCGGACGCCAGGTGCTGATCGTCGACTGCGATCTGCGCAAGCCACGCCAGCACCAGGTCTTCAAGGTCTCCAACCGCCAGGGCCTGGTCAACCAGCTCACCGGCACCTCGGAAGCGGAAGTGTTCCTGCCGACCCAGGTGCCGAACCTCTGGGTCACGCCGTCGGGACCGATCCCGCCGAACCCGTCCGAGCTGCTGGCCTCGGACCGCATGCGCGACTGGCTGAAGGCGGTGCGGTCGCGGTTCGAGTTCATCGTCATCGACACACCCCCCGCCCTCGCCGTCACCGACGCCACCATCGTCGGCATGCTCGTGGACGGCGTGGTGTTGACGCTGCGCAGCGGCAAGGTCACCCGCGAGGAGGCCCGGCTGTGCCGCGACCGCCTGCGCCAGACCGGCATCAAGATCCTGGGCGCGGTGCTCAATCGTCATCGCTCCCTGCAGGCGGGCCTCGGCAAGCGCTACCGCTACTACGAGTCCTATGGCGCCGAGGAGAGTCAGCCGAAAGCCGGCTCCGCCGCCTGATGATCGACCTGCATTGCCACATCCTGCCGGGCGTCGACGACGGCCCGCAGAGCCTCGAGGAAGCCGTCGGAATGTGCCGTCTGGCCGCCGAGGACGGCTGCGAGGCCATGGTGGCCACCCCGCACCAGCGCCGGGGCGATTGGTGGAACACCGACCGCGAGCGTCTGTCCGCCCTCGCCGAGGAGCTCCAGACCGCGGTGGGTCCCGGGTTGCGCGTGCTGCTGGGCGGCGAAGTCCACGTCGATTCCGAGCTTCTCGCCGACGTGGAGAGGGAGGACGGCATCCTCCCTCTCGCCGGCTCGCGCTACCTGCTGATCGAGTTCGGCGTCCGCGGCACGCCTGCGGAGAGCGTCCATCTCATCCACGAGCTGGTGGTCGCCGGCTGGCGGCCGGTGATCGCCCATCCCGAGTTCATCCCCTGGCTGGCGCCCGATCCGGATCTGGTCGCTCTCCTGGTGGCGCGCGGCGCGCTCACCCAGGTGACGGCGATGAGCCTGACCGGTGACTTCGGCCGCCGGCCGCAGAATGACACCGCCACCCTCGTCGAAGCCGGGCTCGTCCACTTCGTGGCCAGCGACTCGCACGGCGTCCACCGCCGCCCTCCCGGGCTGCGCCGGGCTTACCGCGCGATCGCGGGCCGCTGGGGCGAGGAGACGGCGCGCCGTCTCCTCGCTGACAACCCGCGGGCGGTCCTCGAAGACCGCCCGCTGCCGGAAGCTGCATGAAACACCTGCGTCACCTGACCTCTTTCCGTCGCCTCGTGCGCCTTCTGGGGGCGCAGCATGCTGCGCCCCTGCTCTTCCTGCTCGCGGCCGTCCCCGCGGCGGCCGCGATCGATCCCTTCTATCTGAGCCTGCTGCGGGACGGCCAGCACGCCTACGACCGCAAGGACTACACGGCCGCCAAGCGCGACCTCCGCCTCGCCTGCTTCGGCATGCTCGACGAGCCCCGTCAGCTCGCCGACTGTCTGGTGCGGCTGGCCCTGGCGCAGGACCGTCTCAACGACGTCGACGAGTTCCGCGAGACTTTCCAGCGGCTCGTGGACGTCGAAGAGCGCTTCAAGGCCTACAGCCAGGGCGGCGTGGCGCCGGAGCTGCGGGCCGCGCTGGAGCAGCGCCTGGCGGCGCGAATTCCCGCCGCCACTCTCGCCACGGCACCGGCCTTCCGCTCGACCACGGCGGCCAAGCCAGATCCGGCAGGAGCCGGGAAAGCGGCCCCGCCGCGCCGGAAGGGGGGCGAGAAGCCCGAAACCCGCGGTTCCTCGCCGGAGGCCACGCCGCCCGCCTCCGGCGCCGCGGCGCCGGTGAATTCCAAGGCGGCTCCCGCAGCCGCGACCTCGCCGGGTCCGCAGCAACCGCCCCTTGCAGCCGCGAAACCGGCGCCGGCCGATCCTTCTGCACCCAGGCCCCTGACTGAAGCCGAGCGAGCCAAGCTGGACCAGGCCCGGCGGCTCCTCGCCGAGCGGCGCACGGCCCGCGAGCTGCGGGAGGCCTACCAGCTCGCCCGCGAGGTGGCCGACACCCATCCCGACTTGAAGGAGGCGCAGCACCTGGCCGCCGAGGGGGCCTACCGCATTTCCCGCTGGAGCGACGCCGCCACCTACTTCCGCCGCGGCGGCGACCCGGGGGACGACGAGCCCGAGCGGCTGTTCTACATGGCCGTCGCCTTCTTCGAGTCCGGAGACACGACCGCCGCCGCGGCGGCCCTCAAGCGCTCGCTGCCCAACCTGCAGCGCACGCCCTACGTCGACAGCTACGCGAAGAAGATCCTGGGGCAATAGGGATGAATTCAACTCCCTTGCCCTGCTTTGGGGTAGAATCGTTGCTATCCCGTTGGGAGGAATCGAGATGAGAGCGTGCACACTCTTCGCCGCCGGATTGATCTTCGCTGGTACGGTGGCTGCCCACGCGCAGTCGGTTTCGGTGGAGAAGCCGAGCTGCATGCCGAGCGAGGACAACGGCCTGGTCCGGGCCACCGCCTCAGGCGTGAGCGCCGGGCAGGCCCTCCGCCTCTATTTCCGCTGGAAGGACCACGAGGACTTCTACTGGGTCGCCATGGAGGCAGAACCGAACGGCCGCTTCTGGGCCACACCGCCCCGGCCGGAGAAGCGCAATGACCAGGTGGAGATGTATGCCGCCCTGGTCGACCCGTCCGGCAAGGTCATCGCCCGTTCCGAGAGCCAGGTGGTCAGGGTCTCCGACAACTGCAAGCTGCAGCTCAACGAGAAGGAGCTGGGCGTCGCCGGCAACCTGACGGTCGGCGAGACCTCGGCCAAGCAGCAGGGCAAGAAGGTGATGGCTTTCGAGTGCTATGGCGTCGTCACCCGCGTCAACTACCAGGGGGTTCGCCGCTCGGACGAGGTCTGCCGGGGCTGCGTGATCGCCTGGTGGCAGCGGAAGCCTGTGCTCGTCTCGGGTGCCGCCGCCCTCATCGGCACCGGCATCATCATCGAAGGTCCCGGCAACAACCCGGAACCTTCCCCCGCACGGCCGTAGGACCCCGTCTGTCCCGCTTGCCATCGGGCGCCGCACCTTTGACAGCGTGCGGCGCCGTAGCCGCCCCGCGGGCGGCCCACCTCTTCTCGACTCCAGCGGCCTCTCCCGGTTCAAACTTCCCCTGAACCTGACGGATCGTACGAGGAATTCGATGACCAACGTCTCTGTGTTTCCTGTTCCCGCGCCCGAGCGCGACCGCGCCGCCGAGGGTCCTGCCAGCCATCTCATCGAGCCCCACGGCGGCGAGCTGATCGACCTCCTGGTCGATTCCGATCGGTCCGCAGAGCTCAAAGCCGCATCCCGCGATTGGGTCTCCTGGGACCTCACCCCGCGCCAGTACTGCGACCTTGAGCTGCTGCTGAACGGCGGCTTCTCGCCGCTAAAAGGCTTTATGAAGCAGGCCGACCACGACTCCGTTTGCGAGCGCATGCGCCTGGCCGATGGCACCCTGTGGCCGATCCCAGTTCTGCTCGACGTCACGCCGCAGACGGCTGAGAAGCTGCGTATCGGCGGCAGGCTGGCGCTGCGCGATCCCGAGGGAGTGATGCTCGCCGCCCTCCACGTCGAGGAGATCTGGGAGCCGGACCGCGAGGCGAGCGCCCAGGCGACGTTCGGTACCACCAGCCTCGATCATCCCGGAGCCGCGCACCTGCTCCACAAGAGCAACAGCGTCGCCGTGGGCGGCCGGCTGGAGGGAGTGCAGCTCCCGGCGCACTACGACTTCCGGCACTTGCGGCTGACGCCGGCCGAGCTGCGGGCTGAGTTCGCCCGCGAGGGCTGGCGCCGCGTCGTCGCCTTCCAGACCCGCAATCCGATGCACCGTGCCCACTGCGAGCTGACCCTGCGGGCCGCTAAGGACTCGCGGGCCAACCTGCTGATCCACCCCACGGTCGGCATGACCAAGCCGGGGGACCTCGACCACTACACGCGCGTCCGGTGCTATCAGGCGGTGCTGCCGCGATTCCCGCAGCACACGGTGAAGCTCGCCCTCCTGCCGCTCGCCATGCGCATGGCGGGGCCGCGCGAAGCCCTGCTCCACGCCCTCATCCGCAAGAACTACGGTTGCACTCACTTCATCGTCGGCCGCGATCACGCCGGTCCGGGCAAGGACCGCGACGGTCGCCCCTTCTACGGGCCCTATGACGCCCAAGAGCTGCTGCATCAATACCGGGAGGAGCTGGGAGTCGAGATGGTGCCGTTCCAGATGGTCTCCTACGTCGAGGAGCTGGACACTTACCTCCCGCAGGACGAGATCCCGCCAGGCGCTCGCACCCTCGATATCTCCGGCACCGAGCTGCGCCGCCGCCTCCAGGAGGGCCGCGAGCTGCCCGGCTGGTTCACCTTCCCCGAGGTCGCCGACGAGCTGCGGCGCACCCATCCGCCGCGCCACCGCCAAGGGTTCACGGTATTCCTCACCGGTCTCTCGGGCGCCGGCAAGTCCACCATCGCCTCCGCGTTGCTGGTGAAGTTCATGGAGATGGGCGGCCGGCCGGTCACCCTGCTCGACGGCGACATCGTGCGCAAGAATCTCTCCTCGGAGCTGAACTTCTCCAAGGAGCACCGCGACATCAACATCCGCCGCATCGGCTTCGTCGCCGCCGAGATCACCAAGAACGGCGGCATTGCGATCTGCGCCCCCATCGCGCCCTACGACAGCGTGCGCAAGGAGGTGCGTTCGATCGTCGAACCGGGCGGCGGCTTCGTGCTGGTGCACGTGGCGACGCCGATCGAGGTCTGCGAGGACCGCGACCGCAAGGGTCTTTACGCCAAGGCCCGCGCCGGCCTGATCAAGGAGTTCACCGGCATCTCCGATCCCTACGAGGAACCGGCCGACGCCGACCTGGTGATCGACACCACGGCGATGTCCCCCGAGGAATCGGCGCAGGAGATCCTGCTCCACCTGGAGCGGGAGGGTTACGTCGGCGGCGGACTGGAGGCGCGTTGACGGCGGCTGCGTACGCCGCGGATCTCGATCGCATCGGGGAAGCGCTGGAGCGGGCCAACGCCGCGCTCCGGCGCTTCACCCCCGGCGAGGTCGAGGCCCGGCGCAAGCTCGGCGACGACCCCGTCACCGAGGCGGACACCACGGTCGACACCCTGCTGCGCGAGCTGCTGCCGCGGGACGGCGAGGGCTGGCTCTCCGAGGAGACCGAGGACGACCTCTCGCGTCTCGCCCGCCGGCGGGTCTGGGTGGTCGATCCGCTCGACGGCACCCGCGAGTTCGTGACCGGCATTCCCGAATGGTGCGTCTCGATCGGCCTGGTGGTGGACGGCGAGCCGGTGGCGGGCGGCATCTGCAACCCGGCGACGGGCGAGACGATCACCGGGGCTCGCGGGCTGGGGATCACTCTCAACGGCAAGCCGGTACGGATCGGCGAGAGGCGGACCCTGGCGGGAGCGCGCGTGGTGGCGAGCCGCAGCGAGGTCCGGCGGGGCGAATGGCAGGGCTATCGTGAAGAGCTCTTCGAGATCCGCTCCACGGGCTCCGTCGCCTACAAGCTGGCCCTGGTGGCCGCCGGTCTCGTGGACGCCACCTGGACGCTCACCCCCAAGCACGAATGGGACGTGGCGGCGGGCGTCGCCCTGGTGCTCGCCGCCGGCGGCGCCGTCGTCGCCGGCTCGCCGGAGGAGCTCCGCTTCAACCGCGAGCGGCCGAAGCTCTCCCGGCTGATCGCGTCCAACCCGGTGCTGCTCTCGGAGATCGAGAGCGAGATCGCCCGGCGGGCCACTCACTCCTGATACGGCAGCGCCGGCCCCAGCTTCCTCGCCACGCGGTCCTGGATCCAGTGCGGATCCCACCACTCGACCGGCGACACCGGCAGCCCCTGCAGGAGCATCGTGAAGTGGAGGTGGTCGCCGCCGGCGAGGCCGGTCTGGCCGGAGCGTCCCAGCTCCTGGCCGCGCTGCACCATCTGCCCCTCGCGGACGGCGATCGACGACAGATGGCCGTAGAGGCTCTGGAGACCGTAGCCATGATCGACGACCACGGCGTTGCCGTAGATCCCGAAGAACCGCGCCAGCACGACCTTGCCGCTGTTCGAGGCCGGAATGGCGTCGCGCTCGACCGAGGCCATGTCGAACCCCAGGTGATCTTCCTGGTCGATGGGCTTACCGTTGTACATATAGGTGCGCCGCTGCGCGAACGCGGCCGTGATCTTGGCGTTCGGCATCGGCAGGAACGGCTGGTTCCAAAGGAACTTCGGCTCTGATTTCTGGCCCATCTCCTTCAGCGTCTGGGCGTTCTTCTTGCGCAGCTCGCGGTTGATCTCGATGTAGTTGCCGAGCAGGTTCCCCTGATCGGAGATCTCCGGCGACTGCGAGAGGATCTCCGGCACGGCCTTGTTCATGAAGGCGTCGGTGACCTCGATGGTGTCCGTGGACATGGGCCGCGGCGTGAACTTGTCGATGAAGGAAGCCTCGGCGCGATTGCCCACCTCGTCCTCGGCGATCAGCCGCACGTCCGAGGCGTCCGTCTTGTCATAGGGCACGGCGAAGAAAGCGAAGCGGAGCTGCTTGTCGGGCCCCGGCACGGCGAAGCTCGGGAACCACCAGCCGAAGGACCGCACGCCGTCGCGGACCGCCCCCTCGCCCACCCGGTAGACCACGAGCTCGCAGCCGCCCTGGTTGACGTAGTGGAAGTTCGAGACGATCTGGATCGTCGGCGGCGCCAGACGCACCGGCAGCTTCACCTCCTGCACCACCGGGCCTGGATGCCGGAAGAGCGATCCCGCCCGCTCGGCGGTGACCCTGATCGTGGCCTCCCCCGTCCGCAGGCCCTTGACCGTCTCGGTTCCGACCTCGGCTGTCATCTCGACCGGCGGCGGTCCGCCCCACATCTTCCAAGAAGGCTGTGGCTCGAAGGCCTTTTCCAGCACCGGCTTGACGTCCGCGTTCTGGACCACCTCGACCCGCACCTTCTCGAGCCGCTGCGGATCCTCGACACGAATGCGGATCGGCGTCCTGCGGCCGATCCCCGGCCGCTCCGCCTTGACTGTCACCCTGGGTGCCGTGCCGGCATAGAACGCGGCGAACGCTCCGATGACAATGACGATCCCCGCCAGCACCATCAGCACCCGCAGAAAGCACCCCGCGACTGCCCGACCCTCCCGACTCCGACGACGCACCATGGACAACCTCTCCTAGCAGTGGTTCAGTTTGGGGCGGGCATCATACCTTTTTATCGAAGCCCTTCAGGATCTCTCGCTTGTCAGCCCAGGCAGCGCGGATGGCCGAGAGCTCAGCCGGGCTGAACCCCAGCTCGCTGGCGACCTGCCGGACCTGCCCTTCCTCGACGCCGGAGATGGAGTCATCCGCCGCCGAGACGGCGAACAGGCAGTCGAGCAGCTCGCGGCATTGCTCCCGCGTCGCGATCTGCCGGAACTCCCGGGTGACGAGGAAGCTTTCGGTGCCGCCTGCGACCTGATGCTGGGCCTTGGCGAGACTCACGGCCAGCCGGGCCTCCTCGGCCGAGAGGTGCCCGAGATCCCGGAGGATCTGCTCCATCCGGCGGGTCTCCTCGGCGCTGATGTCGAGGTCCGCGTTAGCGACGCGGGCGAGAATGAAAGCGAAAGCGGCGACGTAGCGGGCCTGCTCAACCGGTAAAGATTCCAGCTCGCCGACGATCTTGCGCACGGTCTCCGTCTCGCCGGCCTCGGTCCGGAGATCTCCACGGCGGAAGCCCAACAACTCCAGGATCGACATGGGCGGGGATCCTAGCACGCGGCTCAGGTAGATCTTACAAGGAAGGGGGGCTTTGAGGCGGAAATCAGCCGCGAAGATTGAAGATTTGCGCAAAAGGGGTAGACGACCTGGAATGTAACCCGCATACTAGGGGTTAGCAAGAGAAGTTGGGGGAAAACCCGACACGACACAAATAAGGCCCCGGGCTTAGGGCGGCCCTGGGATGGATTTACAACTGTGCGGCGCAACCCTTAGTCGGTCCGGAGGTGTAGTTCAAGCCCATGAAGGCATTCGGCTTCCGTCTCGTCGTTCTTTTTCTGATCCTCTCCTCTCTGATCACGGTTTCGATGCTGGTCAGCTCTCCCGAAACCTCCGCTTCACTGGAGGTGAAGCCGGAAAGGGCCTGGCGGCAGCACCACCCCACGCTTCCCCGGAACCTTTATGCCAAGGCCGCCGAGGCCCTGCGGCACGGAGATTTGCAAAGCGCACGCCAGCAACTCGACGAAGTCGCGGGCCAGCACCCCGAGCAGGCAGCTCAGGCGCGGATCGTGGCCGGCCTCTACGCCCACCATGCAGGCGAGGAAAAACTCGCCGAGGAGCTCCTCTCGGCCGCTGCCGATCCCGGCGGGCGGTTGGAGGATTGGCGGCTCTATCTGCTGGCCCGCAGCGCCGCCGGACAGGACGAAGCCCCTCTGGCCCATGCCACCTATGCCAATCTGATCGCCGATTTCCCGGCATCGCCGCTGCGCCCGCTCGCCTACCTCGAGTCGGCCGAGCTGGCCGCCAAGCAAGGTGAGCTCCAGCTCGCCCTCGACCTCGTCGCACAGGCCCGCGAGGCCGGCGTCGGCGGCCAGGTCGCCGAAGACCTGGACAGCCTCGCCTGGCAGATCGGCGACAAGCTCGAGGACGCGGAGGTCCAGCGCGAGGCCGGACGCCGCGTCCTCATCACCGACCCCCTCTCCGCCGAGGCCGTCGAGGTGGTTCGCCGCTTCCGCGCCCTCGACGGCGACCTCGACTGGAGCCGCATTCTCACGCCGCAGGAGATCCTGCTCCGCGCCCAGTCCTTCCTCGCCGGCGACAGCGCCCGGGCGGCGATCAGCACGCTGAAGGAGATCTCCCCGGAGGAGCGCGGCTTCGAGTGGCACCTGACGCAGGCGAGAGCCCTGGTCCAGGCAGGCGCGGGGCGGGAGGCGCTGGCCGTGCTCGGCTCATTGCTGCCCTCCAGCTCCGCCGAGCGGGCCGTTCTCGAGTGGGAGCGGGTGCTGGCCACGGCCGAAGCGGGCGACGCGGACGACGCGGCCATCTACCTGGCCAGTCTCCTGCGCTCGCACACCCTGCCACAGCTTCCCAAGGACGCCCTTCGACGTCTCTACGGCGATTTCCTGGAAGCCGACCTCTTCGCTCCGGCCCTGGACACCCTGCGCCTGCTGCGCCGCGTCGATCCCACGGACAAGACCGGCGCGACCGATCTCTGGGAGCGCGGCTGGCGGCAATACCAGCACGGCAACGCCACGAGAGCCGTAGGCTACTGGACGGAGCTCTGCGAGCTTTATCCTGAGAACGGCGACGCCCAACGCGGGCGGTATTGGAAGGCGCGCGCCTTGGAAGACCTCGGCCAGCCCGAGCACGCCCGGGAGGTCTATCGCGATCTGGTAGCCGGTTCGGACACCAGCGACTTCTACTCCCGGCAAGCCCTCGCCCGTCTGGGCGAGATTCCGTTGCCCGAAGGAACGGCGCTGGCCCAGGCGCCGGCTGCAACCTGGCCCGCGGAGCCGGTACTGCAGCGCGCCAAGCTTTTGACAGACCTGGGGCTGGACGATCTGGCAGGCCGGGAGACCGAGCTGATGGCCGGCCGGGCGAACCGGCGCGACCTGCTGGCGCTCAAAGGGCTCATCCTCTGCCGCCAGGGAGAGCAGCGCACCGGTCTCGTACTGCTGCGCGAGGCGTTCCCGGCGCTGGGCGGACCCTACCAGGCGAGCGTACCGGCCGAGATCCTCCTCGCCTACTACCCTCTCGAGTACGGCGACCAGATCCGGGCCTCGGCACGCGCGACCGGCCTGCCGGCACACCTGATCGCCGGCATCATCCGCCAGGAGAGCGCCTTCGACCCGCGCGCCACCAGTCCGGTGGGCGCGCGCGGCCTGATGCAGCTCATGCCGAAGACCGCCCGCGAGGTTTCGGACAAGGTCGGTCTCGCCTACCGGTCGGACCGCCTCTACGATCCGGACTTCAGCGTCCGTCTCGGCGCCGTCTACCTCAAGGAGCTGCTCGACCGATTCGACGGCAACGTGGAGCTGGCCGTGGCCAGCTACAACGGCGGCCCGAACCGCATCCGGCGCCTCTGGCGGGAGTCGGGACCGCACGCGCAGCTCGACGACTTCGTGGAAACCCTCGACCTCGAAGAGTCCCGCAACTACGTCAAGCGCATCCTGGTGCTGGCCGACAGCTACCGCCAGCTCTATCCGTCACTGGGCTGAGAGCTCCCCGCGGGGACGGCCGTAGGCCGTCCCCATCCGTCCGCCTTACCGAATCGACTCCTTACAACCAGAACGTCCGCCGTAGGCAAAGGTTTTGCTTACAGCAAGGGCTGCGAACCATGCCAAAGGAGAATGAGATGAATCTGTACGTGGGGAACCTGCCCTATCGGCTCACGGAAGATCAATTGCGGGCGGCTTTCGAGGAATTCGGAAGCGTCTCGTCCTGCACCATTATCAAGGACAAGGTCACCGGCCAGTCGAAGGGGTTCGGGTTCCTGGAAATGCCGGAGCGCTCGGAAGCAGAGGCGGCTATCAGCAGTCTGAACGGCCGCGACCTGATGGGACGGAAGATCAACGTCAATGAGGCGCGCCCGCGCGAGAATCGCCCGGCGGGCAGCTCCCGCAGTCAGAGCTATGGCGGCGGCAACGGCGGCGACCGCTGGTAGACCGCTCAGAAGAGATCTTCATCCTCGGGGACTGCTCCATAGGCCTGCAGGGCAAAAGCCCACGCCGGCCAGGTAAATCTTTCTCCTCCAGCGCCCACGGGTTTTCTTTTTTGCGAGCCTCCCGGGGTCGATTTTTGCCCGCGGATCTTCTACAGTAGCCGCCGTTCCCCCGACGCGGAGGCTTGAATCATGCTGCAGGACCTGACGCCCGCCTCGTTCGAGGCCCACCTCGGCACCCCCTTCCGCATCCACTTCGGAGGCGAGAGCCCGCTGGAAGTGGTGCTCTGCGAGGTGAAGCCTCACGAGGCCCATCCGGGTCCCCGAAGCCAGCCTTTCTCCGTCTTTTTTCGCGGCCCCTACCCGCCGGTTCTGCCGCAGCAGATCTACCCGATGGAGCACGAAAAATTGGGAAGGCTCGATATCTTCCTCGTCCCCGTCGGGCCGGATGGGAAAGGCATGTGCTACGAGGCCGTCTTCAACTGAGGCTCGCCGGCCGCCATTCCATCAGCCGGTACGGTCCGCGCTCCTCGATGGGCCGAAACCCCAAACGCTCGTAGAGCTGCATCGCGGGGTTGTAGATCTCCACGTGAATGGTCAGCGGCTTGCCCGCGGCCTCGCTCTCCGCCAGCAGGTCGCGCAGGATCGAACTCCCCAGCCCGCCGCTGCGGAACTCGGGGAGGAACGTGATGTCCACCAGTCGGATCTCCGCCGGCCGGCGGTGTAAATAGAGCCGGCCGGCGCGAAGGCCGTCCACCAGAATGACTTGGAACTCCGCGCCGACGTAGTGCTCCTGATACCAGGCGTGCTGCGCCGTGAACTGCTGCCGAACGAAGGCGTCCTTCATCTCCTCCGTCCAGTCCACGATCATCGCCAGCTCCTCCTCGCGGGTGCTGCGGTAGACGCGCAGGAGGAAGTCCAGGTCGTCCGGAGCGATCGGGCGAAATGAGAGCCGAGGATCCGCCACGCCTACGTCTCTTCCTCCATGGGATCCATGGAGATGAGCACCGACGCCAGCTCGGCGGGAGCCCACTTGGCGAGATCGGCGAGGCTCAACGGCCGGTCCCATACTCCCGGAGCGGCACCGAGAAGATAAATCCCTCGGCGCAGCCGCGGCCGGCCCGACTCGGCGTCGACGGTGAACTTCGTCCGCAGGACGAGCGGCTCCCCCGCCGCCGTGCGCACCTTCAGGACGAACTGCGGCAGCGCCTGCCAATCGAGCGGGAACCGGAACTCGACCGGCGGGCTCGGGTTCCATCCCGGCCGACGGCGAAAACTCCAGACGAAAAAGCGCAGGGGCTGCGGAAAGGCCGGATCGGGAGAGGGGAACAGCACCTCGAGATCCATCGCGAGAGGAAGCTTCTCCCAGAGCTTCGGCTCCAGGGCTTGCGGTGGATAGAGCCCGTCGATGCGGATGCGCAACGGCCGGCCCGGCAGCGACGTGTCCCCCTGGAACAGGCTGGCAGCCGGCACCACGACCGGAGACGCTTCGGCCATCCCGCTTTCCGTCGTGACGGATAAGGGCCGTCGGATTCTGCGAGGCAGCCGGTGCAGGTCGCGGAAGACTTCGCTCTCCTCGATGTAGCCGGCTGACAGAGGCCGGACCGCAGCCTCGCTCCCTTGCGCCCAGGCGAGATCACCAAGAAAAGGGGCTAGGAGGCCGGCCGAGCCCAGCGCCAGAAAGTCGCGCCGCCGAAGGAGTGGTTTGTCGGAAGGAGACCAATACCCATCCGCGCAATTCATAATTCATACCTTCCAAGAAATATTCAAAACAACGCAACAAAGCGGGCGCGCTCGGTTGGGGAACCGAGACGCGCCGCGAGTCTACTCTAAGTCCTGGGCGGGAAGACGCCCTGCAGGGCGATGCAGAAGTAGAAGGTCAGGTAGGGCTGCAGGTTGTTGTGCGGCTGATCGCCGCCGGCAGGTGCCAGTGCATTGGCGTTCATCGAGGTGTTGTTCCCGACGGTTGCGGCTCCATAAGCGACGATACCGCCAATTCCCGCCGCCAGAAGCTGGCCCACCGGCGATCGCTCCAGACCGTCACGAACGGACGCGTTGAGAGCATGGCTGTGTGACGGGATTTCCGACTCTAAAAGAGTCACTGTTTCACTGCCGCCCGTTTCGCCCAAGTCATGCAAAGAGAGGCCGGGGCCTTGGCCGGGATGCATCGGTGCTCGGCCCTGCAAGTCCGGTAATGCGAAGTTCGACTTACCGTTGCCCCCATAGGTGGTGCCCAGAAGGGAGAAGAGCGCCGTGTTCTGGGAAAGCGGCATGAGCTGACCATCACACCATGCCCAACCCTTGGGCGCGAAGTTAAACGGAAAGATCCGGATCTCCGCCACGAAAGGATCTGCCATGTCTCCTCCTAAGTCGGGCTCGGGAAGATCCCGAACAGTGAAATAATGAAATCAACGCAAAGATAGGGTTGAAAGTTCGTATGCGGCTGACTGCCACCTACTGGGCCGATCGACTGCGGGCTGAGTGGCGTGGTTGGGTTATCGGTACCGAATGGGAGAGTATTGACATCCGGCGAGGAGGCGAGGACAGCCTGCGATGGAGATGAGGTCGTTGCCGTGTTGATCGAACAGAGCAGCGGATGGGAGTGCGCCGGGATCTGGTTCACCGTCAGGGTGATCTCCTCGGCCCCGCCGGTTTCGGCCAGGATAAACCCGTTCCCTTGGTGGAGCGGAATTCTGCCGCGCAGGTCCGGCAGGGCGAAAGTGCTCTCTCCGTCACCACCGTAAGTGGTGCCGATCAGTTGAAACAGAGTCTCGTTCTCCGAGATCGGCAGCAACTGCCCTTCACAGAACATCCAGCCGGCCGGGGCGAAGTTCCCGGCGAACATTCGGATCTCGCCAACATAAGGTTGCGCCATCGTCGCTCTCCTCTAGGTCGGGCTCGGGAAAATGCCCTGCAGGGCGATGCAGAAACTCAGCGTCAGGAAGGGCTGCATGTTCAGGTGCGCTTGAGAACCGCCGACATTCCCCACCGCATTGGCAGCCATGGCCTGCAGGTTCGACGCCGGACCGTAGAGAAACTGCCCTTGCGATTCGGCCAGCATCAACGTGTTGGTCGGGTTGCTGGCAGTGGCCTGCGCCCCCTTGGCGTTCAGCACGTGAGTATGCTCAGGCAGTTCCGCGATGGAGAGGGTGTGCGCCTGCTCACCGCCACGCTCTCCTAGCGTGTGGCCGCTGCCGACGTGGATCGGTGTTCGCCCTCGCAGATCAGGCAGCGCGAAGTTCACGCGGCCATCACCGCCGAAAGTCGTGCCCAGAAGGGAAAACAGCGCCTGGTTCTGGTTGATGGGTAGAAGCTGCCCATTGCAGAGCGCCCATCCCTTGGGGGCGAACACGAACGACATGATGCGCACTTCAGATAAGAAAGGTTCTGCCATAGGTTCCCTCCCTTTTAGTTCTCGCGCCTCGCCATACCGACTAGTCCACTGGTCCCTCCCGATCAAGGGACAAAGGTGCAGTTCGTAAAGCCGCTCGTCGCTGAAATCAGCGTAACGCCTAAGGCGTCGGCGTCGGTAGTTCCGTCTGCCGACGAATTCAGGCCATGAACGTAGGTCTCGACTCCCGGCGAGCTGGTCGCCACCATACCATCGACCGCGAACGCATGCACCGTCGAGCTCGTGCCCTGCTTCCTTAGACCGATACCGTCCGCGCCGCCCGACCCCGCTGAGGTATTGCCGGTCATCTTCATGCAGACCGAGGTATCACCGGTGGCGGCACTGGAACCGGAGTGAACTTGAATGCCTTCGCGGAAGCCCGATAACGGAGCTGCGACGGTGTTGTTCGTGACCGCGATATCCATCGAGCCTACATTGTTAACCGACCGGGCGAGAATGCCCTGGGCATCCGTCTGGCTGATGGTGTTGCCGTTGACGGTGATGGTGAAATCGGGGGTATCGCACGTCGCGCCGGAACAGGCCGGCAGCACGCTGTCGGCGCCGATGCTGATACCGAGCGCGCCGCCGACGCCTGCGGTGTGGTTGGCGACGATGACGTTGTTCGAGATGGTCGAGGTGACGGTGACGTCGCCGATGGCCGAGTTCACGATCACGTTACCGGTGATGTTGGTCAGCGGATTGGCCACTGTGCCGTTGCCAGAAACGTTGAAGTTGCCTTGTCCGGTGCCGTTCACGACCGCCTGAATGGCGTTGATGGCCATCCGGTTGGCCGGGCTGTTGCCGGCGATCCGGTTGTTGGTGATGGCGATGATGTTGCCTGCGTTGCCGGCCACTCCGAACGTGCCGGCCGCGCCGGTAGCATTGCCACCCTGGGCGACGATGCCGGCGCCGCTCGGGAAGTTGCTGATGATGTTGTTGTCGATCGTCGCCTTGGTGACATTCCCTACCGTAGAGGCACTGCCGAACGCCACCAGGCGGATACCCGAACCCTTCGAGGTAGCGGTCGAGGTCGTGCTGGTGATGGTGTTGTTCGAGATGGTGGCGTCAGAGATCGTGCCGTTGAAGTTGAAGATATCAACGCCATGATAGTAGGCGTTGGTCAGCGAATTGCCGGTGATGGTCACTACGCCGTCCAGGTTGTTCTCCGTTCCTGCAGACTGCGTGTTGAAGGCGATGTTCGATTCGTCCGTGCCGAGGGCCGTGGCGGAGTCGCTGATGACACAATTTGTGATGGTCACATTCGTCACGTCGGCACCCTTGATACCGCTGCCGCCCGTGTCGTCGATGTTCATTCGATCGAAGAAGGGACTCAGGGTCGATGTCAGGCTGATGCCGTGACCGGTGGTGTCCTGGATCGTTCCGCCGCTGCCCGCCGCGCCGGTACCCTTCACCTTTAAGCCGCCCGCCGCGCCGGTGTTGTTCACCACGATGCCGTTCGTCGGACCGCTCGCCCCCGTGCCGGCCGAGATGCTGCGGAACTCGAGGTTGTTGGCTCCGATGTTCGTGTTCGCAACGTTGAGCGCCGTGGCCGTCGTCGTCGTGATCTTGTTGACGTTGGCTCCCGTCGCCCCCGGATTGCAGGGGTTCTCATCGCAGACGGCGACCGTGCCGCCACCCGTGGCGGTGAAGGCGGCATTCGCACCGGTACTGAGAACGACTCCGCCGGAGAAGGTGATCGTCGCGCCGGTGTTGTTCGTCAGCGAGATACCGCTACCGTCGCCGTCGTCATTGTCAGTGATAGCGCCGGTGAAGCTCTTGGTATCGGCGGTGGTATTCGTCACCAACACGAGCTGTCCGACGTCATCGGTAATGGTGCCGTTGTAAGTCACGGTGGCGTTGCCGCCATCGATGCTGAAGTCGGTGCCGGTGGCGTTGGTGATCGAGCTCCCCGAGCCGGCGGAGAAGGTGGAGGCCGTCGTGCCGTCGCCGACGTTGAGGAGCAACACGCCGGCGCCGGTGCTGTTGGTGCTCTTGAGACTCGTGAGCTGGAGGTCGGTGGTCATGTTGCTGAGGTCCACCGCCGCGCCGCCCGTGGCTTCGACGATTCCCACTCCGGCACCGACCGTCACGCGAGTGCCAGTGCCGGCGCCGGTGTTCACCACTCCGGTCCCGCCGACGGTCAAACCTGAGCCGCCATCCGCGAAGATGTCGAGATCGGTAAAGATGAGGTCACCCGCGATGGGGACCAACGCCATACCCGCTCCGCCAACACCATTCCCCGATACGCCGATCGTCGTGGTTCCACCGGAAACCTGCTGATAGGCCCCGCCGGGCGTAGCGTCGAACGTGGCGTTGGTGACGACGATGCCGGTGCCGCCGGTGTTCTGGTGCACCGTGTTGTTGGCGAAGCCGGTAATGGTCGTCGAGGCGGCCGCTCCGCCGGCGATGTTCACAGCCGTCAGCGACGAAACGATGTTCGTGTTGTTGCTGAAGTCGATCCGCAGCGTGCCCGCCGCGCGGTTGATGTCCACCGCGTTGCCGGTATGGGTGCCGCCGGTATTCCAACTGTTGTTGGTGATGTTGAGGTTGAGCGTCCCGGTGGTGCCGGCGTTGAGGTTGAAGTCGATTCCCTCCGCTCCGGCGGCGCGGAACTCGTTGCTGCCGATCGCCAGAGTCGTCGAGCCGGTAAGGGCCGCGGCGGAGGTCAAGTCGATCGCATTGCTGGTGGTGCTGGCCAAGCTGAGTCCGACGATCTCGATCGGGATCTGCGTCGTCATGGTCACCGCATCGCCGGTGGCGTTGGTGACCTGCGGCTTGGTGCCCGCCGGAACGAGATTGGTGGGCGAGCCATTGCCGTTGAGGTTGACCGGGATCGACAGGCCGACGCCCTCACCAATCAAGTGCTGGTTGTTCTCCATTGGCACCGGTCCGCTCAGCGCGAGCGTGCCGTCGTGGACGAAGATGTAGTCGCCGGCGACGTCCGAATCTCCCGCGCCACCCGCGCCGTCGAGCGAGTCGAGCGTGTTGAACGGCAAGGCCGACGTGCCGTTGCCGCCACCGCCCGCGTTCGGATCGACGAACCAGACACGCTCGAACCGGGTGAACGTCACGGTGCCGGGGGTCGGATTGCCGATCAGCGTGTACTGGAAGCTGGCGGTCGGGTCCGTATCACCCGGCTCGGGGATGAAGCTGAAGCTGCCGTCGGCCTGCAAGGACACCGTGCCTTGGCCCGCCAGGACGCAATCGAACGGTGCGGTGAGGTCTGCGCAACCCACGATGCCGGAGATGGTGATTCCACCGCCGCCGTCGGGATCCGTATCACCTTCGAGCACGCCCAACTCGGGCGGACCGCCGGTGTTTTCGATGACCTCAGGAGTGCTCGCCGTGTCACGATCCACCTCGAGCTGCGTGTTGCCGATGAAGTCGAAGGCGTCGTCGTCCGGCGTCGCCGGGTCATCGGCCCCGTGGATGGTCACCGTCAGCATCGAGGAGCTGGTGAATGAGCCGTCGGAGGCGGTGTAGTTGAACGTCTCGGTGAGCATGCCGCCCGGCGCGAGCGCGTTGACGGTCGGGTTGGTGTCGTCGAGCGTGTAGGTGAAGCTGCCGTTGCTGTTGATGGTCACCGAGCCGTAGGTGCCGGCAACCGGATTGCCCACCAGCGCGGCGGATCCATTGACGGCGCTCACGGTAAGGTTGGGGGGAACATCCGGATCGGTATCGTTCGTCAACACATTGCCGGAGACCGTATTTGCAGCGGCTACGTTCGGCGCCTCTTCCGTGATGTCCGCCGTGTCGGCGATGGCGGTCGGCGGCTCGTTGACATTGGTCACCGTCACCTGCAGGTTCTGCACACCCGTCTGCGCGCCCGAGTCGGTCACCGTCACCTGCACGTCATAGACGTTGTTCGCCCCGGCGTCGGCAGGCGCCTCGAAGTTCGGCGCGCTGTTGAAGGTCAACACACCGGTCGCCGCAACGATCGAGAACTGCGCCGCGTCGGCGCCGCCCGTGATGCTGTAGGTCAGGCCCGAACCCTCC
>DASYTJ010000159.1:0-21278 GCA_036002325.1 Thermoanaerobaculia bacterium
ATCCGACGACGCATCTCTCCCATAACGGCCTCCTTTCGGGAAGTTCAATCCCGAAGGCTACCGCCGTGAGTTACCACCAGCGAATGTCGAAGAGAGTGAAAGATTTTACGGCGCGCGCTACCGCGGAGCGGTTTTGTTCAACATCAGTTCAGCCTCTCTCCTCTGTCGTGTAACCTCAAGCTGAGCTTATGCGCCCCCCACCGGCGTGCTTGGCGTCAGGGGATCTCCAAGGTCCAGCAAAGAGGCGTATGTCATTCATTCTATGTATCATAGAATTCTACACTGGCTGCCTCGATGGGTCAACTTCGCCGTGGTTATGTCGGATAAGCGCCCAATGCTGCTGAGTCCCGTCATGTTTCAGGTACACGGGCACTGACCAGCGATCTCATTGAATCTGCTGAGGTTCGCGCCTCGGAAGGTCGCCTCGTCATTCTTATTCGGGTGCGATATGCCAGCAGCAGGAAGGTTATTCGTCCGCCAAGAGGGCGAGAAGCATTCTCCATCCAGGCTCATGTGCAAGCCGCTATCTCCTTTCACGTAGAGCTTTCCATCGAGCTCCGGCCTCGCGAGGGACGGTGGCTTATGCGGCCGAAACCGGTCGCATAAGCATCGGTGCGAAACCCGTCTACAGCAAGTCGATCCGGGCTGTGAACGCCCCGCCTGCCGCCTACCCCACCTTGCGGTATTGCGCCTCTCCGAACGGCCGCCCTTCCCGGACCTCCCGCAGGAGCTTCTTGTCCCGTCGCCGCCGCAAGGCGGAGCCTACGGCTCGGACGTCGACGGTGCGGCGAAGGATCGCTCCGTAGCGACGCTTGATTTCGGCCGCGAGGATGGAGGCGGAGAAGGGGACGTCCAGCGGCCAGGTGGCGAGCACGCGGTCCATGGCTATGCTCAGATTGGGCCTGCGGCCAAGGACCTGCTCGTCGGTCTCCGGCGGCACGACCGGCGTTCGCGTGATCACTTCGTCGAGCCGCGCCGCCATGCCTTGCAGCTCTTCCAGATGCCGGGTGGCTGCCTCGATCTCGGCAGCGTGGCGGGCGCGCTCGTCGGCGTGGAGCTTCTCCTTGCTGGCGTGGTGCGCCTGCTGCTCGGCGTGGAACCTCTCGCGGTCCTGGTGGAAGGCCAGGCTCTTTTGCAGGCCCTCGATCATCTCCCGCAGCGGCGAAGTCTTCGCGCTCATCCGGTCTCTCCTTCTTTTCCGAGACAGAGACGTTGCGCCAATGCCCCGGGACGTTGCGCCAGAATCCCCGGACATCGCTCCGACGTCGAGCTACCTTGCTTCAGCGTCTCCATCTGTCGCTCGACGGTCTCGGGACGTTGCGCCGTTGTCGAGCTACTTTGCTCCGATGTCAGTAGATCTTACACCATAGTCCTCAGACTTCGCACGAACATCGCCTCTCTTTGCACCACAGTGTAGGAATTTTGCTCCGTTGTCTACAGATGTCGCTCCGATGTCGAGCGCTTTTGCTCCGCTGCTTCAAGATCTCGTCCCGATGTTCCGAGACATCGCTCCTAGATCGATCCACTTTGCGCCTATGTCCCTGGATATTGCTCTAGCGCAGATGGAGATTGCGCCATAGTTGCGCCGTATCGCTCCGGCGTCTTGAGACGTTACTCCATATGCCTTCGACTTCGCTTCGCTGTCGAGCCTCGTTGCGCCCTGGTAGGTAGACGTTGCGCCGACGGCTGCTGATGTTGCACCGACGTCTGGCTACATCGCGCCTACTTCCCGGGATGTTGCGCCCTCAGATCCTCACCGAGCGGCCCATCCCTGGGAGAAGCCATGATCGAGGCTCCGGAAGAGAGCGGGCAGATTGATTGGCTCCTTCGCCATGGGGACACGATTCATGCCTTAGCCGAGTTTCTCTGTTGCTACTCCGAAGCAATGGGAATACCCATCATCATCCGTCACAAAGAACTCCGTTTGTCCATAGTCGCGATCGGTGATCTCTGACACGTCGTAACCGAGCCGCTGCAGGCGCTCCCTCAGAGCGTGGATATCGCGAGGCGCCCAATAGAGCCGTATACCCTCATAGTTCTCAGGCGTGATGGGTGAGCCCGCCCGTTCATTGAGCCAGAAGTACAGATGCTCGTTGTGAACCATGCACCCGATGAGCTTCCCGTCCCGCCGCATGGCCCGGTCCATGGTGAGACCGAGCCCCTCGACCCAGAAGCGGAGACTCTTCTCGAGGTCCGCGCTTGGAATGACTGGTATGCACGAGTTGACCAGCATCGATGCCTCCTTGCCACGCAGCGGCTGAGAACGGCGGATTCGTCGACGGATGAGCGGCCATCACGGGAGCGGCAGATGCTTCACCGGTTCACCGGGTGACGAGGAGAAGGTCGGCAGGCCGGGTCCAAAGGGAGACGCTACGAGCACGTGCGTGTTGTAGTTGGGCGGCAGCCGCTTGTAGACCACCTCGCTCTTGGGTTCCAGGGCCCACAGAATGAGCTCGCGGACGAATTGCGCACCGAAGCCACGCAACTCGCCGCAAAGGAGCGGAGTACAGATCCGACGCTCGGCGGAGTGGTGCGATGCTGCACGTAAAACTTCAGAAGCTTGCGTTGAATCTTGGTGAGTTCCATTCGAGAGGTGTGAAGCGGCCTAACCTCGAGCTGAGCTTATGCGCTCCCGCTGGCGTGCTTGGCGACAGGGGAGCTCCAAGGTCCAGCAAAGAGGCGTAGTCATTCATTCTGTATCGTAGAATTCTACACCGGCTGCTTTGATGGGCCAAGCCGTCGATGCTCTTCAGGAGGTGAACAGGCGAGCGCTCAATCTCCAGGAGTGCCCGCCTGGTCTCCTTTCTCCGCGCCTCCCCTTTCTACTCCACTTTGGCGGGGCAGATGTACGCCGAATGACTGCCGTCTGGGCACCACGCATCGCATCGGACCTCGCTGCACACGGTGTTTCCACCCGCGCAGTTCGCTGTAGCCCAGCAGCAGTTCGAGGTGCAACTGGAGCCGGCGAGCGTCTTCAAGAAGGACGCAAGGCCGTGAAACTCTCCCGCGCCGACCGACTTCAGTCCGGCCCGCCTTGGGACATCCTTCTGAGCTCTCTCGTCTCTCCCTGCCGCTCCCGCACCGCTGGCTCCAAGCAGGAACGCGAGAACGGCGAAGCACGCAGCAGCCTTGAACATCGCTCTCCTGGTTCGCATATTTCCTCCGCAGAAGCAGGTAGTACGAGCGGATCTCGTACTCCTCCAACACTGGCCGCAGGACGAAGAAACCGGACAGACGAATACGCCTACAAGCTTATATTATCATATCTCAATCAAAGGAGACGCAGCGACTCTCATTACTGCCGAGAAGCTGCATGCTTCCCGGTCGAGGTGACCACGAAGGGGTCGCCGAGGGGTACAGCGGACTGCACCCCTCGGCGTCTGCTACGGGGGAGGACTAGTCGTCGTCGCCGACCACGAAGAGATGGCCGTTGTTCTGCGGAAGAGGTGCCAGGCGAACAGAGAGTGAGCCGGGAACCTATTTCGGCGCATGCCCTCAGCGGCGGCGGCAGCCGTCCGCTGAGGGGTAGACGCCTACTCTCCTACAAGCGCGATGTCGACCAACCACTGATGTGCATCGGTGGTTTCCTCACGCTCGGCTGTGCGAGCTACCGCTGTGGCGGTGGCAGGCCCTTCCACAAAGGTGTCCTTGCCTTGGGTGGATGCATGGACTTCCCATTGCTGGGTGCTTTCCATGCAGGCGATGAACGTGCGCCCCTCGGCCACGGCTCCGGTTGAACGCTGGGTCACGGTCACGCGCAGATAGGCTCTCTCGCCCTCCGGGCACGAAATAGGCCCCGTCACGATGACGTCACGGCCGTTGTCGGCCACGACGGCGACGGGGTCAATGGTGTTCGCGGTAATCCTGGCGAAAGCCGTCTGCGCGCCGAAACCACCCACAACGGTGATGCCAATGGCAACCGCTACGAGGCAGATCACGCCCTTCCTGGATCTTTGGGCAAACATGGCTAGTCTTCCTCGCCGACCACGAAGAGATGGCCGTTGTTCTGCGTCAGGATCCTGCCGTCGCCGGCGATGGAGAGCGGCGTGTAGGCGGCGCCGAGGGCGGAATCGAGGAAGAGGTGATCGCGCAGCTTGCCGTTCGGGCGAATGGCGTAGAGGCCGCCATCCTCGCTGTTGACAAAGACGTTGCCGTTGCCGTCGACCGCCGGGGCGTTGACGCACCACTCGAAGCCGGCCGGGTGGTCCGACACGCAGCTCACCTGGCCCTGGGCGTCACGGGAGCAGCTCTGGGTATTGGTGCTCTGAAAGCGCCACTCCGGCTCCAGGTTGCTGTTGAGCCGGGTGACGAAGTAGGCCTCCGGGGAGGCCGGGTTGCTGGCGGTGCGGTCCCTGGGGCAGAACGGCCCGTTGAAGGAGCAGTAGGCGCCAAAGCCGGAGTAGTGGTTGTCCTTGGTGAGGATGGAGTAGGTGCCGTCGTGCTCGTAGACCGCCGGCGTGTCGTCCCAGCCGAAGGGGTAGGAGGCCAGGAACTGCCCGCTGGAGCTGAACTTCATCAGGTGCCCCTGAAGGTAGGGGTAGATGGTGAAGGCGCCGTACAGGATGCTGCCGTCCGGCAGCACCACCGGCACCGAGGTCGAGTCGTCGTACACGATGCCGGAGCCGCCCCGGTTCTGCCAGGGGTCGACGCCGGTGTGAGCGCCGGCGCGGCAGCCGCCGGGCGTGCCGTTGGGCGGCAAGGTGACGTTGCAGCCGTCGTTGAGCCGGTTGGCGAGCGAGGCGTTCCACTTCGGCGTCAGGTCGGGGTTGACGGCGACGAGATACCCCTCGAAGAGCCAGAGGTGCGCGGTGGTGACGATGTAGATGGTGCCGTCCGGCGCGATGGCGGGAGCGGAATTCACGGGCACCCGCTGGACGCCGCAGGTCACCGTGCCCGGCACGGCGTCCGGGCTCGGCGGCCACGGCAGGTCGGCGACGCGGAAAATGCCGCGGCACTGGTCGCCGGCTCCGGGCGCGCCGGGCGTCAACGAGGCGATGGTGGCGGTCTTGGCCGTATCGTCGGGCGAGACCTTCACCAGATACGAGGCCGGCGGGTTCACGTCCCAGGGATTGTCGTGGTCGAGCTTGAGGGCGTTGTAGTAGACGTTGCCGGCGGCGTCCGCGGCGAGCGGGCCGGTGACGTAGGTGTCCGGGTCGAACGTGGAGCCGAAGGGCTTGATGCGCGCCACCAGGTGGCCGTCGGACTTGGCGACCTTGTAGATCGAGCCGCCGAAGCCCGGAAGGTAGACGTAGTCGCCCACCAGAACGGCGTGAAAGACCGGCTCTACGAAGGGGCCGTTGCCGGTCACGAAGCTGAGGAAGGGCACCGGCTTCCAGTCGCTCTCGAAGCTCCATTCCTCCGACAGGCGGCCGTGCGACCGGCGCAGCTTCTTCTCGTTCCAGGTCTGGGTGTCCCAGGTCTGGAGGCTCGTGTACACCCCCGACTTGAATTCCATGTAGACGTCGTCACCATCGGTCAGCGGCACCTGATAGTGGACGTGCAGGTGGCCAGCCCCAAAGGGATCCGCTTTCTCCGCCTCCACGAAGGGATCGTAGACCACGTCGTCGAGCAGCTTCTTTGCATGCTGCCCCGAGACGTTCACCTCTCCCGTGTGCTGCGGATCCCGGCCCCACTGCGGCCAATCCTGGGACCAGCCGGGCAGGCTCGCCATCAAGAAGGCGGCGAACAACATCAGCGAGCTCCTGCGCATGGACATGGTACCGCCTCCCCAGGTTCTCTGGGGGGCGACGCGAGATGCCTTATTCATGAAGAGTTCCTTTCTTGTCGATTCAGTGAGTGGAGTGCTACACGGGGAGAACGTCGGCGCGACGGCTTTCCCCTCACCGGGTCGGAGATGCCGCCTCACCTATCGGCGTGCGGAGTCTCTTTGAAGGGGTTTGCCCTCGGAGGGCCGCACCTGCCAAGGAAGTTGCAGGCGTTCAGCTCGGCCTGCTACGCCTTCAGGCCGGCGTTGGACGCGTACGACGAGGAGCTGAACGCCTGAAATTTTTTGGCAGGCGTACCGCGCTCACGGCTTGATCTTCCGCCCGCGGTAGACGTCCCCGCTCTGATAGATCACGAGCTCGCTGACGCGCCCCTGCGCATCTTTGACGAACTGCAGAGTTGTTTCCGAGGCCGTACGGAAAAACTCGGTCTCTGAAAATGGCAGCCACTCCGTGGTCGGAGCACCTTCCTGCGAGGTGTGGAGACGGCCCTGGCCGGTCGTCACAACCAGCTTGATCGTCACGGCCGGCGACACATGGAACTCGTACGTGCCTGTGTAGGCGTCGAGCGTTTGGGGATCGACGGTGGCGAGCGTGCGCTCCCTGGGTGCAAAGTCGAGCCAATTGTACTCGCGGGCGATAGCGCGCAGGATCTCCTCCGCCAGGGCGCCGCCGCCGCTTCCGTTCGTCATCACGACCGCCCCCTGGCTCGTGGTTTCATACGCGACCCACGACGCCTCGAAACCCTCGTCCACTCCGCCGTGACTGAAGCGCGCCGTCGGGCCCGTGCCCATGACCATGGGCCCCAGGCCAGAGCTCTTCATCTGGGCTGTGACCATCTGTCGCACGGTTGCCGGCGCAAGAACCTTGTCGGAGCGGCCGGCGAGGGCCTGCTGGAGCTCGATGGCGATAAGCGCGAGGTCCGTGGGGGTGGTCCAGAGCCCCGCAGCGGCCATTTCAGGGTAAACGTGCCATCGCCCTTCGATGGGCTGGCCATTGTTGTGCGCCGTTGCCGCCATTGCGGCGAACGGCGCGGGTGGAGGTTGCTCGTACGTGCTGTGGCGGAGGCCGAGCGGCTCGATGACCATCTGCCGCATGAGCTCGGGAAAAGGTTTCCTGACCACATCGATCAGGAGCTGCTGCATCACCGTATAGCCGCCGCCCGAATAGCGCCACAGGGTGCCGGGCACGGTGTCCACGCGGACGGCCTCGGTGTTCGCAGGCTTGACCCCATCGAGCACCTGCACCAGAGTAGGCACGGGTGTGCCCGCTGCGTAGCCGGGGAAGCCGTGCACCGTCAGGCCGGCGCTATGGCTCAGAAGGCGGCGTAGCGTCACCTTCTGTTCGCGCGTCTGCTCGTTCTCCGGCACGTGCCATGAGACGAGCTTCGCGTTGACGTCCTCGTCGAGGTTGAGACGCCCTTCCTGCACGAGGCGGAGCGCAGCGAGCGCCGCGACCGGCTTGCTGATCGAGCCGGCCTGGAACAGGGTCTCGGGTGTGACGGGCTCATTCTTGCCCGCCTCCTTGACCCCGTACCCGCGCGCCCATTCGACGCGGCCTCCGTTGATCACTGCGACGCTCATGCCCGGCACTTTGTAGAACTGCATCCGAGCCGCCAGCTCCATCGCAACCGGCGGTGCGCCTTTGATGACGACGGCCGGCAGCAATCCATGCTCGACGCGATGGATGCGCGCTTCGAGGGCCGTATCCTTCGAGGCGGCGGCCTGCGCCGGCTGCGCCGCGGCGACACCTTGGGCATGATGGCGGACACTCAGGCCGATCAACAGGATGAGCGTTGCGGTGAGCGCTTTTCTCATACGGTCCTCCCGACCTCCTATTCTACAGGTCGAGAAGAATCACCCGCCGCCCTCCTACGCCGGAGGCAGACAGGGATCGCCGGCCCCCATCAGTTGACAGCCTCCGAAAGGACATCCTCCGCCGAAGCGGCCTGTTCTCAGCAGTTTAGCCCCTTCGCGCCTGGCCGGGCAGGATATTTGATCCCCGCCCTTGCGCCATGGCCCCCAGACTCCGTCATACTCCGCCGGCCATGAGGATCGTTCACACCAGCGACTGGCACGTTGGCCGCCGATGGAAGGGGATCCAGCGCCTCGACGAGCTGGAGGCCGTGCTCGACAACCTCGCGGCCTTCATCGAAAGGGAATCCATCGATCTCGTCCTCCACACCGGGGACGTCTTCGAAAGCCGAAACCCGCCCGCCGAGGCGGAGCAGCTCGTGAACCGGTTCCTGGTCCACGTGGGCCGAACCGGAGCCCACATGCTCGTCATCGCAGGCAACCACGACGATCCGCTCCGGCTGGACGCTCGTTCATTGCTCACCGAATTCGTCAACGTGCAGATCCTCGGCCGCCCGCGCCCCGCCTCCCGGGGAGGGACTCGGATCATCGAGACCCGCCGTGGAGAGAAGGCGGTTGTCGCGGCGCTTCCGTTCGCATCCCAGGGAGCCTGGGTGTCGGCGCTGGACCTCGCCGGCGATGAGGCGAGCGCCCGCAGCCAATATGCTCGCATGTTCGAGCTTGCCGTCCAGGATCTCTGCGGCGCCTTTCGGCAGGACGCCATCAACCTCCTCATGGCGCATACGCACCTCGAGGGAGCCCTCTTCGGCGACTCGGAGCGTCGGGTTCACATCGGAGAGGATTGGGCCGCCTCACCGGAGGCTCTGCCGTCCACGGCGAGCTACATCGCCCTCGGACACATCCACAGGCCGCAGCAGATCGCCGGGCCGGTGCCCGCCTACTATGCCGGATCGCTTCTCCAGATGGACTTCGGGGAGGCCGGGGAGGAAAAAACCTTTATCGTCGTCACGGCGTCGCCCGGCACGCCCGCCACCGTCGAGCATGTTCCCTACGAGGGCGGGCTGCCGCTCGTCGACCTTCGTGCGTCGCTCGCGGAGCTCGAAGAAGCCGCGGACAACTATCGCACGGGGTGGTTGCGCGTGACGGTCCCGTTGACGGAGAAGGATCCCGATCTCAATCGAAAAGTCCGCGAGCTTCTCCCCAATGCGCTCGTCGTGCGCGCCGAGCTTCCCGAGACCGAGGAGCCGGCGGATATCCGGCTGGAGAAAGGGATGTCGCCGGTGGGACACTACGGCGCCTACCATCTCCGCGTGCACCAGCAGCCAGCGGACTGGTCCGTTCTGGAGGCGTTCCAGAACCTTTATGACCAGGCCTCCATGGAGGATTGAACGCTGCGTCCCATCCATCTCACCGTCGAGGGGCTCGCGTGCTTCAAGGACAAGCAGGAGATCGATTTCCGCGCGCTCGATCTGTTTGCCATCTCGGGGCCGACGGGAGCCGGTAAGTCGACCCTGTTGGACGCCATCGTCTTTGCGCTCTATGGAGAGATCCCCCGGGTCGATGTCTACAACCGGACCGAGATGATCTCGGCGGCGCGGGACCGGGTCAGTGTGGTGCTGGATTTCGAGGTCGGTCCGCGCCTCTATCGCATCGCACGGACCCTGCGGCGCAGTGGTGCTCACATGGTGCGCTTGGAGGAGCGCGACGGAAACCATACCTTCAAGAATCTGGCGGACCAGGTTCGCCCCGCGGCCGATCGGGTGATTCAGATCCTGGGACTCGAGGCAGCCGCGTTCCTGCAAGCCGTGATTCTGCCGCAAGGCGAGTTCGCCAGGTTCCTCAAAGCGCCGCCGAGAGACCGGCGCAGCATGCTCCGCACGCTTCTGCGGCTCGACGTCTACGAACGGATGCGCGAACGGGCGCAGCGTTTGGCGGTGGCAAAGAAGAGCACCGTCGATTCGCTTCGCAAGCTCCTGTCGGACGAGTACACGGGCGTCGATGAGGCCGCGGTCGGCGGGTTGGAGGCGGAGCACGCCCAGATCGTCGAGTCGCTCGCGGTCTCGCGCAAGCGACGGGACGACATCCACGCCACGCTCGCCCGGCTGCGCGGCCAGCACGCGAAGACGCGGGAGCTGCAACAGGTCGAAGAAAAGCGAGATGCTCTGCGGCAGCAAGCCGAGCAAGTGGGCCGCGACCGAGCCAGGATCGACGCGTCGGCTCGTGCGGCGCCCCTGTTGCCTTTGCTTCGTGAAGCGGACCGGGCCTCCAGCTCCGCGCAAACGGCGAAGCAGACGGCTGACGAAGCCAGGGCCCACCATGACTCCGCACAGAAGGATTGGAAGCAGAAGGCCGCCGCGTTGAAGTCGGCGGAGAAAGCCGCCAAGGCGATCAAGTCGATCCGCGAGCAGGTGGCCGGCCTTCACCAGGTGCTCGGACGCCTGCCGGAACGAGAGCAGCTCGAGGCGGCCGTCGAGCGGCAGGCGCAGGGCTTGAAGGTGCTGGAGGGTGAGCTGGCCGCGCTCGCTTCGGCGGTTGAGTCGACGAAGGCCGTGCAAGCGCAACAACAGGCGGCCGTCGATGCTGCCCGGCAGGCCGCGGAAGCCTCCGGCTATGACCCGGCGCTGGACGAGCTGCTGCAGAGTGTCCGCGACCTCGCCGTCATGCTGGGCGCTGCTCGCAAGGGCGCGGCGGAGCAGAGGGCTGAGCTCGCTCGCAAGCGCAAGGCGGCAAGAGAGCAGGCAGGGAACATCAAGCTGCTGAAGAAGGAGGCCGAGTCCGCCAGGAGGTCCGCGGATGAGGCGTTGCGCGACTTTGAGGCGGCGGAAGAGGCGCTGCACCGCGCGATCCGTTTGAACGAGGCCAATGACCTGCGCGAGGGGTTGGTTCCCGGCCAACCCTGCCCGGTCTGCGAGCAGCTCGTGGAGGCACCGCCTCCGGCGCATCTGGCACCCGAGCTCGCAGCGGCCAGGGCCGCGCTCCAAGGCGCACGGGAGCGGCGAAAGGAAGCCGACGCGCTCGCCAGACAGACCGAGGCTGCGCTCACGGGCGAACAGGCGAGGCTCCAGGCCGCCCGGCAAAGTCTCGCCGAGCTCGAGTCGCTCTGCGCCGAGGTGCAAGCCACCCTAGCCCTCGGCGAGGAAGGGATTCGTGGATCGCTCGGCGACCGCGCTCCGGAACGCGATGCCGTCATCGAGGCGTGGATCGAGGTTTGGGTAGAAGCGCAGCTCGCAGCACTCGCCAGAAGCCGCAAGGCGAACGAAGAAGCGAAGGCGCGGCTGGCCACGGCTGAACGAACCCTGGAGAGGGCCAAGGTCGAGGAGGCGAGGGCGCGGGAGCGGCTCGGCGAGAAGGAGGCGTCGCGAAAGCGGCTGGACGAGGAGCGCAACGCAAACCTGCAACGGCTCGCGACGTTGCAGGAGGAGATCCACGCCGTCACCAGGTCTCCGGACCCGGCTGCCGAGGCTGCGGCCCTGGAGGAGCGGATCCAGCGGTTGGAAACCAACCTCAAGGCGGCCTCCGAGGAGGCGGCAACCTCCCAAAACCGGCTGACGGCCGCCAAGGAAGCGCAACGGCTCACAGCCGAAGCGGCCGCAGCAACTCGTCAGGACGCTATCCAGAGAGCTGAGATTCGGGACACGGAAATTGCTCGGACCGGCTTCGGCGACGAGGCCGCCGTTCGGGAGGCCCTCCTTGACGAGGCCACTGCAACCCGGCTCAAAGAGCAGGTCCACAGGCATGCGCAGGAAAGCCACGCCACCGAGGAGCGTGTCACCGTGCTCCGAACCGAGCTGGGGGATGAGCGAGTGACCGACGCGCAGTTGGCGGCCGCCGAGAAGCTCGCAGCGGAGGTCACCGCCGAAGTGGAGACTGCCCTCGGCAAGGAAAAGAAGCTCGAAGAGCAGGTCGCGCGCATGAAGGAGCGGCTCGAACGTTCAAAAGAGCTCCGCAAGCAGTTGGACATCGCGGCGGCGGCTCTGCCCGTGTACGACCTCCTGGCCGGCGATCTGCGAAGCGACAAGTTCCAGGCGTACGTCCTGCACGAGGTGTTCACCGAGCTCGTGCAGGGCGCCTCGGCCCGGCTGCTGGCGTTGACCGGGGAACGTTACTCGCTGCAGTTCCATGACGACGAAATCAGGGTCGTCGATCATGACAACGCCGACGAAACGCGGATCAGCGACACGCTCAGTGGAGGAGAAACCTTCCTGGCCTCGCTGGCTCTCGCCTTGGAGCTCAGCGACCAGGTTCAGCGTGCCGTCGGCGCGGTGAATCTCGACAGCCTGTTCATCGACGAGGGTTTCGGCACTCTCGATCCTGACACTCTCGCACTGGTTTCCGAGACCCTCCAGGGGCTGCGGGTGGGTGGCCGGATGGTCGGCATCATCACGCACATCCCGGAGCTGCGAGACGAATTCGCCCAGCAGGTGATCGTGACCAAGCACCAGGGCTTCTCAACCGTCGAGGTCTTGACCGCCGAGGTCCGCGAGTTGGCGGAGACGGCGTGATTTGCCGGAGAGCTTGTCAAGGCCTGATGACTCCAGCAGTCAGGATGTCGGCCTAGCCGCTGGCCGCCTCGGCCGGTCCCAGCTCCAGCGTCCAGGGTCCTCCTCGGGTCGGCCGGCGGAGGGCGCGCTTGAGCTCCAGGAGGAACCGGGCGCGCGGCCACTCTTCGGCGCCGAAGCCGGCGAGGTGGTCGGTGTAGCTCTGGCAGTCCACCATGGCAAAGCGCCAGCGGACCAGGTTCGCGAGCAGCGTGGCGAAGGCCACCTTCGAGGCGTTGGGCACGTCGGCGAACATCGACTCGCCGAAAAAGACCGCTCCCAGCGAGACGCCGTAGACGCCGCCGGCGAGCCGGCCGTCCTGCCAGGCCTCGATCGAGTGGGCGATTCCCTCCTCGTGCAGGGCGATATAGCCCGCGATCATCTCCCGCGTGATCCAGGTGCCGCTCTGGCCGTGGCGGGGCTTCGCGGCGCAGCCCTGGATGACCTCGCGAAACGCCGTGTCGGCGGTGACCGCGAAGGTGCCGCGGCGCATCTCCTTGCGCAGCGAGCGGCCGATGTGGGCCTCCTCCGGCACCAGCACGAAACGGGGGTCCGGGGAGAACCAGAGCATCGGGAACCCTTCGTGGGGCCAGGGGAAGATGCCACGGCGATAGGCCATCTTGAGCGTCTGCGGGTCGGGGTGGCCGCCGATGGCGATGATGCCGTCCGGCGAAGCCCAGCTTATGGGCGGGAAGAGGAAGCGGCGGCCTTTCATGGGCCGGGTGCTCCTCTCCAAAGGCGCGTCCAGGGAGGAGGTGGTATGCCCTTCGAAGCCTCACCCCCTGTCCCCCTCTCCCTGACGGGCGAGGGGGGACGATCCACAATCGGTTTGCCGAAAAAGGAGGCCAGGGTTCGGCGAGATCCCTTGGCCTGCGTTCCCCCTCGCCCGTCAGGGAGAGGGGGACAGGGGGTGAGGCTTCGAAGGGAAATCCGTTCGCGGTCGATGACCAGACTGAACCGAGATCTTTCAACGGCGCTGCCGTACAATGGAGCCTCCATCATCTGGAGTCTACCCGAGCCGTGGAGCCGCGACCGCTTCCCCACTACACCGAGGGCGAGTATGGGACTCTCGACCTGCCGGACGGCTGGCACGTCGCCTCGCTGGCCTGCTTCGCCGCCTCGCTCGCCGCCCGTTTCCTGGTGCGGCTCCTGCCGGCCGGCCATACCTTCTTCGGCCGGGTGTTCCTGCCGGGGCTCGCGGTTTTCGCGCTGGCGGGCCTCGGGTTGCTCTGCGGGCTGATCGGCATGCGGAAAACCCGCGGCCGCGGGCTCGCCCGGGTGGGGGTGTTCCTCAACGCCACGGTGCTGGCGCTGAGCGCGCTCGCGGTGGCCGTCTTCTTCTATATCCTGCCGGGCTGAGCCGGCGTCCGCCGTCTCCAGACCAGGAGCGCCGCGGCGACGACGATCGCGACCGGGAGGACCCACGCCATGGCCGCGTTTCGCTCGCCGAGGGTGGCGAGAAGGGTCTTCGCGCCGTTCGGATCGAGCCGCCAGACCCGAGCGTAGGGGCCGGACCGTCCCAGGAGGGCGAGCGCTTCGGGCCGGGCTTCCAGGATGTACAGAGCTCCTCCGGCTTCGGCCACTCCCGCGGGAGCCCAGAGCCGATCGCTTCGCCACGGCTCGCGGACCTGGCCATCGCGTTCGATCTCGCGAACCGAACGGTGGTCGAAGTCGGCGACGAAGATCCGGCCCCGGCCGTCCACGGCCAGGCCATAGAGCTGAGGATGCTCGCCGTGGGAGACGCCGGCAAAAGGATTGCCCCCTACCGTGGTCACCGCGCCTCTCGGAGTGATACGGCGAACGGTGCCGCCGTCGGTCAGGTAGAGGTCGCCCTCCGGGCCGAACGCCTTGCCCTGAGCGCCCGTGAACCGCGCGGCCGAGCCCTCGCCGTCCGCATGGCCCGGCGATCCTCCGGCCACGGCAACGGCTTCGCCGCTGGAGCTCCTTCGATAGAGGATCAGTTCGTTCACCCGCTGGAAGGCTCCCCGGAAGGCCCAGGTGTTCCCTTCGCGGTCGTGCAGCGGACTCAAGCCGTTCGGCAGCTCCACGGTGTCCGTGGGCGGCAGGATCTGGATCTCGCGGCCCCGCGGTGTGAGCTTCCAGAGGCTGAGAATCCATCGTTCCCCCGCCGATCGGTATTCGAGATGCTCGCCATAGAGGTTGCCGGCGCCATCCATGTAGATCTCGTGGGAGTGCTTGCCGCGCAGGATGGCCACAGGGCGGCTGTTCTCGATTCGCCAGATGGTGTTGGTCTCCACCTCGCTGAAGGCCGGCCGCCCTTGGGGATCGATCACGAGGCCCCACGCCGGGTGGGCCGCGGCCGGGCGTGCGGTCCAACCGCAGACCGCAAGCGCCGCGAGCAGAGGAAAGCGTTTCGATAGGTGCAAGGGTTTAGATCCCTTCCTGAAAACGCTCGAATGGAATCATCCTTACGCCGTTCGGCGCGCTGATCGGTTAAACTAGTTTAGATTGTATAGATAACGAGCCGGACCGCACCGACCGGCGAGGGGGGATCGGGACGTGAAACAGCGACAGGTCCATGTTTGCGGAGTGCTCATCGCCTTCCTGCTCATTCCAGCCGCTCTTGCCGCGGCCGAGCCCGATTGCTCGAAAGCGGAGCCGCCCACCGGCTCCATCAGGGTGATGGGACCGCAGATTCGGGTCGGCGACCGCCTGATCGTGGGTCCGGGGGCCCGTTTGGAGGTCGCCGCCAGCGACGCCACGGGCGGGATGGCGAGTTGGACGCCGATGATCGACGGCCGGGAGGCGAACGGCTGGCCCCAGTCCTGGAGCGTCGGCGAGCACAGCGCCGGTGCGGCCGTCGTCGATAGCTGCGGCCGGAGCGCGTCGCTGCCGCCGGTGGCCTTCGTCGTCGATGCCGAGCCGCCGGCCATCCGGTGGGAGGCGGGAGACCGCCAGCGGTTTCTCGACCGCAACCGCCTGGCGCCCGACAGCGAGTCCGACCGCCGGCACCTTCGGGGCAGGCGTGGCAAAGGGCAGCCCGCGGACGATTCCTGGATCTCGTCGGCCGGAGTCTTACAGATCCCGCTCCCCTGGGTGAAGAATTCCGACCAGACGTTCCTTCAGCGGGCCGCATACCCCGTCCCCATCACCAACGAGCATCCGCAGGCGTTCCTCGACGCGCCGGGTACGGTCGCCTCCCTCGACGGCTCCGACGCCACCCTGGGCGAACGGCTGCTGTGGATCGGAGCCGAGGACGCGGCGGCCGGCGTCGAGCACATGACCCTGCGCCTCAAGAACGAGAACAACCGCGCCTCGATGGGCACGGACATCCTGGTCGTGGAAGCCACGGATCACGTGGGGAACTCCAGCCGGAAGGAGATCGTGCTACGGCGGGGAAGCCAGCGGGGGCGGTAACCGCGCTCCGCCCGCTCTACGACCCACTCCACTCCCCCCGCTGCACCACCGGGAGCTGCAAGGCGCGCTCGCGGTCGAGGTCGAGCGAGCCGACGTGCAGCGCCAGCGGCGCCTGGACCCACTTGTAGATCGAGCGGGTGAAGAGGACGGCGAAGCGCTCCGCCCAGGCGGCCAGGCGGTCCGCGTCGATGTCCGGGAAAAGGGTGCGCAGGGCCACGGCCGCTTCGGCGGGCGAGAGCTTCTCGCCGGCGTAGAGCCAGAGGCAGGCGTCCAGCACCGCGAACGGCATCAGCTCGCCCTCGGCCGTCTGCGCCTCCGCCAGCTCGGGACCGGGTTCCGTCTCCAGCGTCTGGCGGATGCCCGCGAAGCCGAAGCGCTGGAGGAACCGCTCGAGCAGGGCGATCACCACCGTCTTCGGCACGTTGGCGATGACCGACAGCGCTCCCTCCAGGTCGCCGCCGATCGTCGTGTAACCCACCGCCTTCTCGCTCATGTCTCCCGTCTGCAGGAAGAGCGCCCCGGAGCTGTTCGCCCAGTTCCACATGCGCGATGCCCGCAGCCGGGCCTGGATGTTCTGCAGCGTCAGCGCGGTCGGCTCGCCTCCACCCAGCATCTGCCGCGCCGCTTCCACCTCGCGGTCAAAGGCCTCCTCGATCGGTACGACGCGCAGCGGCACGTCCAGCTCGCGGCAAAGCGTGGCGGCCGCGTCGCGGGTGCCCTCCCCCGAGTAACGGGTGGGCATGTAGAAGGCCTGGATCGCCGCCTCGACCTCCTCTTCGCGGAGGAGCTGCGCCGCCCGCCAGGCGATCAGCAGCGTCAGCATCGAGTCGCGCCCGCCGGAGAGGGCGATGCCCAACGAGCGAAAGGCGCCGGACTTGCGGTAGTAATCCTTCACCCCGAGCGCCAGCGCCTCGATGAGATCGTCCAGCATCTCCTCCCGCGCCGAACGGGAAGGCGTCCCCGCCGGCGGCAGGAAAAGGTCCTGCCATGGCGGCACCGGGTAGGCCAGCCGCGAGGTGTCTCCCGTGGGCCGGCGGCCGCGCAGCACCGGCACCGGGATCTCCTGCTTCTGGAAATCCTCGCAGTCGCTCCGCCACGTCGATGCCTCGCGGCGGGCGCGGACCGTGCGGTCGAGGTCCACCACGCAGGCCGCCCACCCTTCGCGGAACCGCGGCGCTTCCAGCATCAGACGGCCGTTCTGATAGACGTAACCGCCGCCATCAAACACCAGGCCGTCCTGCGCGCCCACCGTGTTGACGTAGGCGAGCGTCACCTGGTTGTCGGCCGAGCGGGTGGCGAGCATCTCGCGCCGGGTGGAGACCACGCCGACCCGGAAGGGGGAGGAGGTGACGTTGACCACCACCTCCGCCCCCGAGTAGCAGCGCCGGCGCATCGGACCGTCGGGGGACCATACGTCCTCGCAGACCTCGACGGCGAGCAGGCCGAAGTCGAGCTCGAAAAGATAGTCCCCGAAAGGAACGCCGCCGGCCTCCAGGGCCAGCCCGGCCGTGCCGCGCGAGAACGTGCGCGCCTCGTAGAAGACGTTGTAGGTGGGGAGCTTCTCCTTGGGAACGAAGCCGAGGATCTCGCCGCCGTGGACGACCGCGGCGCAGTTGAAGATCTGGCCGCCGACGGCGACCGCCACTCCGGGGACGAAGACCGTCGGAGCGTCCGCCGTCTCCGCAGCGAACCGCTCCAGCTCGCTGCGCTGAGCGGCAAGATATGCCCGCCACTGGACGAGGTCCTCCGCCGGATAGCCCCCCACCACCTGCTCCGAAAAGCAGCCGATCGTCACCCCGTCCGCCGCCATCGCCCGCGCCTGCGCCAGCATGCGGTCGACGTTCGAGCGCACCGCGCCAACGGTGGGATCGACGCTGCCGATGGCGATCTTGATCAGCCGCATGGGCCCTCCTCCTCCCCGGACGGCAGAATCCTGACGGATCGGTGGACGGGTGGCAACCGGCCCCCTCACCCCTGGCCCTCTCCCGGTGAGGGGGAGGGAAGGGTCGGGAGAGGAGGGCCGGCCAAGGCACAACGCTTGCAGTTCCGCAGCCGCGAGAGATATACCCATCTCACTTTACTCAGACTCGGAGGGAGACCGGAGGATGAATCAGCGTCACCCGGGGTGACAAAATCTGAGAGCCATAGCTATAATCGAATTTCTAGTAACGTCCGAAGGAGGCGAACCCATGACCCAACCGTCCTCACTGTCTCGCCTGCGGGCCCTGTTTTTCGTCCTTCCGCTGCTCGCTCTCGGCTGCAACGGCTCCAGCCCAACTGAGCCGGTCGAGCCGGTCGCGCAGCCCAAAGCGCTGACGGCCGCCGCCTCCACCGCCTCCGATCAGGCGGCGACGACGGCGAGCGAAGGCGAGGCCGTCGTCGAGGTCTCCGAGGTCGAGGGCTCGGTGGATGACGCCTCCGTCGAGGGTCTCCGACCCGGAGCCGCGCGGCTCGGCGGAGCCCGTACCGCGGCCGCCGCAGTCCGGCAGGGAGTGGCCCTGGCCGCGGCGAAGCCGGTAACCGATACGCCGACCGTCGCGGAGAGCCGTAAACCCAGCGGCACGCCCGGCGGTGGCAACGGCAACGGCGGCAACGGCAACGGCGGCAACGGCAATGGCAATGGAAACGGCGGTAACGGCCGCGGCGGCGAGCTGACGTTCGAGATCCGTCCCGACGTCTGGAACACGAACTGGGAGCACGCCGCGGGCAACGTTCAGGCCTTCGTTCGCGGCAAGGACGCGGCCAAGATCGACACCAGCTCGGTCCAGTTGGTTGCCGAGAGCGGTGACACGCTCGATCCGCGCAGCGCCAAGGTCGCCGGCGGGCAGCTCATCGCCACCTTCGCCAAGGACGACGCCTTCGATCTGCTGGGCGACAACGTCCATTCCGGCGACCGCGTAAAGCTGACGCTGAAGTTCGAGGTCGCCGACGGGGCGAAGGAGCTGACCGACCAGATCCGGATCGTCGGTCCCGATCCCGGCGACGACGGCGAGGATGACGGCCCGGGCGAGCAGTCGCTCAACATCTCGCCGGACGACTGGAACACCAACTGGGGGCACAGCGCGGGGATGGTCCACGTCTTCATCCGCGGCGACAACCTGAAGGACATCGACCGCGATTCGATCCGGCTGGTGGGTGACAAGGCGGACGCCGAGCCGCTGGAGCCGCTCGACGTGCGGCTCGTCGGCAACGGCAAGCAGATCGTGGCCCGCTTCTCGAAGAGCGCGGCCTACGCCACGCTGGACGATCCCGACTCGGGCGAGACGCACACCGTGAAGATCGTCTACAAGATCGGCGACGCCGCCGCCAACACCGAGCTGTCCGAGGACGTCCACATCGTCGGGCCGTGAGCCTGACGCCGGAAATCTGTCAACGAACGGGGCCTCTGCGCCACCTCAGGCCCCTCACTCCCCCAGCCCCTCTCTCCCACCTCACACCCGCCCACCGGGAGAGAGGGGAGCTCCAAACGCCTCCGCCACCACCTCCGCCAGCAGCCGGTACCCCGCCGGCGTCAAGTGCTGATCGACCGGAAAATAGACCCTCTTCCCCCTGCGGATCGCTGCAGCGAAGGCGTCGGTCGGGTCGAGGACGGGGATCCCTTGACGGGCGAAGATCCCTCCGATCAACCGGTTGGGCCGCCTCGGATCGTACGCCTCCGGGGGGAGACCGAAGCGCTTCAGGGAGGCCTGCCAGCGGGAGGGATCCACCTGGATCAGCGACGGCACGAGCACGGCCTGGAGGCGGGCCCCTCCCGCGCTCCGGGCGAGAGCGGCGACGGCTTTCTCGGTCTCGGCCGCACCCTCCTGGATCTCCTTCGGCAGGCGGCCTTTCGCATACAGCTCCAGCTCCGCCCGCAGCTCGCGGGTCTCCAGCGGCTCCGGTGAGCCGAGGACGCGGCGAACCACTCCGCCGAGCGCCGAGGCCTTGAGCAGGACGTAGAGATGGGAGTGGTAGTAGAGCCAGCGCGAGACGCTGTTCTTCTTCTCGCCCTGGATCATGAGCGTCCCGTCCACGGCCATCGCCTTGGGACCGCCCGGCGCGGCGTCCTGCAGATCGTTGCCCACGAAGACCGCCACCAGCACCACGTCAGGCTCGAGGGTCCAGCCCCAGCGCTGGAACCACGCCACTTCGTCAGGCACGCCGTAACCCGGCGCGCCTGCGTTGAGCGCCTCGGCACGGACGCCGCGGGACCGGAGGATGCGCTGGAGCTGGGCGGGAAAAGTCTCCTCCTCCTGAGCGCCGACGCCGAAAGTGAAGGAGTCGCCCAGAGTCAGGACGCGGAACGTTCCGGGCTTCTTCGGCCCGATCTCCGGTCCTCTCAGCCCCTCCCGATTGATGGCGATCCGGGTGTCGAACTCGACGCGGTTGGTGAGGGTGCCCCGGAAACCGGGCTTGAGGCGGTAGCGCCGGGGCGGATCCGGCTCGTAGAGGCCGCGCGAGACGAGCATCACCGGCTGCGGTCGGACGAGACGCACCGCGAGCTCGGCCAGGAGGAGGCCGGCGACGACGCTGGCTCCCAGCAGGAGCAGGCGCGCGGCGACTCGGCGGAGGGGAGGGAGGGGCATGGGCGGGGGGGATGGTATCAGGGGCACTGAGTTAAGATAGGCCTCGTCATGGAACTCAAAGTCGTCCTTGAACGTGGTGAAGACGGCTACTTCGTTGCCCATAGTCCTTCGCTCAAGAGCTGCTGGTCTCAGGGAAAGACTCGCGAAGAGGCGCTTCAGAACCTGCGAGAGGCCATCGAGTTGTACCTTGAGCCGAGATGCCTGAAATCCCCCCTCGCGTAGCCGCCGTCGTCGTCAACTACAACGGCAGGGAGGTCACTCTGCAGGCCCTCGCGAGCCTGCGGCGGATGGACTATCCTAGATTCGACCTGATCGTGCTCGACAACGCCTCGACCGACGGCTCGCCGGAGGCCATCGGGCAGGCATACCCGGATCTCCGGCAGCTCCGGATCGAGGTGAACCGCGGCAGCTCCGCGGGCTACGCCGCCGGATTCCGCTGGGCGTTCGAGAACGGCTACGACTACGTCCTGCTGCTCAACAACGACATCGAGGTCGAGCCCGGCATGCTCTCCGAGCTGATCGCGGTGGCCGAGTCGGACTCCAGAATCGGCTGCGTGGGCCCCAAGTGCTACTTCCACGGCGACCGGCAAAGGCTCTGGTCGGCGGGCGGCATCCTCCGCTTCCGGGAGTCCATCACCCGCGAGCGCGGCTATGGCGAGATCGACCACGGCCAGTTCGACCGCGACGAGGAGGTGGACTACATCAACGGCTGCGCCATTCTGATCCGGCGCGCCGCCGCCGAGGCCGCCGGCATGTGGGACGATCTCTTCTACATCTGCGTCGACGACGCCGACTTCTGCACACGCATCAAGCAGCACGGCTTCCGCTGCGTCTACGCGCACCGCGCCGTGCTCTACCACATGGTGGCCTTCACCACCGGCGGCTACAGCCCGGGGCGGAACTTCCAGTTCGGCAGAAGCGGCGCCATCTACGTCCGGCGCTACGCCAACCCCTGGCAGTGGCTCACCTATCTTGCCTTCAATGCCGCGGCCTTTCCGGTGGCCTGGCTGCGCGAGCTGCGGCGGGGCAACCAGGCGGCCGTCATCGCCAAGCTGAAGGGGATACGGGCGGGCTTGAAAGCGGAGCTGACGCGGCCGGAGGCGTTCAACAGTTCCGAAACCCCCCTCTAGAAACGTCTTAGGGTAGGGGCGGGTCTGGACGGCGGCGAGGGGGCGCGACCCGCCCTGTGAGTCCGGGCTCGCTCCGACAGGGCGGGTCTGGACGGTGGCGAGGGGGCGCGACCCGCCCTGTGAGTCCGGG
>DASYTJ010000160.1:0-7634 GCA_036002325.1 Thermoanaerobaculia bacterium
CGCCGGAAAGTCTGTCGATCGACCGCGCCAACTCGCGCTGGCGCGAGTTCAGGGTGCGGGGCAGCAGGTCCACCTGCCGGCCGCATGTCAGCACCAGTCGAGCGGGGCGGTCAACCGTGCACGGGTCCCGCAAGAGCCGGAGGATTCCATGGCGTTCTTCAAGAGGTTAGATCTCGGGTTGGCAGTTGGCGGCGGCCTGGACTTCCCCGTAGGTCCCGCCTCGGGTTTTGTCGAGGGCAGATATTCCTTCGGGCTCTGGAACGTGTCCAGGGATGCCTATGAATCGAAATTGAAGACGAGAGGCTTCCTGATTGGAGCAGGGCTGGCCGTCCGGCCGGGCGCGCGTTCCGAGGGCGCGAGGGAGCCAGCCCGCTCCGAATCCACGAGATCGCGGCGGGGGGCCTGGATCGGCTTCGGCCTGGGTCACGGCCTCGTCAGGGCCTCGTGCTCCGGCTGGGTGCTGAACGTTTTCAGCAACCCCTGCGAGAGCAACTCCGGACACACGAAGGGCGCGACCGCCCCAAGTCAAGGTTGGGGCCACGCTCAGCGCGAGGGTCGGCGTCGCAGCCGAGGTGACGGCGTGGTCCGGCGTCGTGAATACGACGGGCGTCGGGCTGGGGAGAGACACGACCCTGGCGAGTCTGCTTGGCGCGGTTTACCTCTATCCGGCGCCGTCTACCGGTTACTTCCTGAAAGCCGGCGTGGGCGTCTCGTCCCAGGCAGAGAACTCGAAGGACAGCACCACCTCTCACGGCCTGGGGCTCAGCGTTGGAACTGGTTATGACATTCCAATCGGGCGCAGGGTTTTCTTGACGCCCACGGTCAGTTTCGTGCGGGCCTCGCTGGGGGACATGCAAGCGGCGGCAGGATTGGTGAGCTTGCATGGTGTGAGACACAGCGTCATCGACCTCTCAGTGGGAGTTGTTCTCCATTAAGACTCATGAGCTGACGGCGGCAGGGCCGCAGGCCGTGGCTGCGATCAGTAGCTCAGCTGGCGTCTGCCTGCCGCGGGTTCTGGAAGTCGAGCCGCGCGCGCTGCAAGATGTCGCCGTGCGCGTCGACGAGCAGGTCGCCGGGCGGCAATGCCGCGTGTGCACGGCCAGGGGGCGACTTGCGCGGGCGCCGCCACCTGAAGCGGCAACATCGCGCGCACCGCGAGCACGCGAAGAGTCTTCATTGGAGCTTCGAGTACTCCTCGCGCGCCTGCTCCAGGACGGGATGTCCGGGTCGGTGCGGACGCGCACGGGAGCCGCGAACGCTGGCGTCAGCCCCCGGATCAGTTTAGCCTCGCCGAGCGAGTGCTAGACTGTCGGTCGATGAGACGCCAGCGTCTCCTCGTGGCTACGCTGCTCGTTCTCGCGGCGGCATGCGCGACCGTGACGGGCCGCCGATCCACCCCGATCGACCTCACGGGGCCGCGACAGGCCGTCGAGATGGCGCGCCAGGCGGGGGCGGCAGAAAAGGCACCCGATACCTTCGGCCAGGCCGAGGCCCACCTGAAGGAAGCGGAGATGCAGCCGGCGGCCGCCGCGGCGCACGATCATGCGCTGAAGGCCGAATGGCTTGCCCGTATCGCCATCATCGAGACCCGCGCGGCGGCAACCCCGCCGCCCGCGCCCGTCCCCGAGGTGGATTCCTCCGAGCTCGAAAGGATCAACGACCGCCTGCGGAAGAGCGAGGAGCAGCGGCGGCGGCAGGAGGAGCGCATCATGCTGCTCCAGCACGACCTCGAGGTGACCGAGACCGAGATGATCCGCACCAAGGCGCGCCTCAAGGGGCTCGAGACCAAGGCCGAGGCCTCGTCGGCGATCGCCGAGGCGCACATCCTGATGAGCCGGCTGGATCCCAAGGCCCGGGCCGCCAGCCTGAGCCACGCCGAGCAGGCCCTCGCCAAGGCGGAGCAACTCCTCCAGGAGGAGAACTACGGCGCGGCGCTGTTCTTCGCGATGAAGGCGCAGGACATCGTGAAGGCGGGGCCCTAGCGGAAACTCCGAGGCGCGTCAGGCCTTCCTTCGCCCCGCCTTTTTCTGCGCCGGTGCCGGGGCCCCGGCGCGCGCCACCCGGTCTCGCCCCTCGGCCTTCGCCGCATAGAGGGCGCTGTCCGCCCGGTCCACCAGCTCACGGATCGCCTCGCCGTCCTCCGGGAACGTGGCGACCCCGATGGAGACGGTGATGCGCTTGCCGGCGTCCTCGGCCGGCGAGGCCGCCTCCACCGCGCGGCGGACCTTCTCGGCCACTTCGACGGCCTGGTCTTTGGCGCAGGAATACAGCAGCACCGCCAGCTCCTCGCCCCCATAGCGGAAAGCCATGTCGGAGGCGCGGACGCTCTCCACCACCGCGTCCGACACGCGCCGAAGCGCGGCGTCGCCTTCGCTGTGCCCCCAGCGATCGTTGTACTGTTTGAAGTGATCCAGGTCCAGGAAGAGGAGGCTGAGCGGCCGGTCTTCCCGCTTGGCTCGGCGCAGCTCCCGGTCCAGCGTGTCCTGGAAGTGCCTGCGGTTGTACAGCCCGGTCAGCTCGTCGGTGATGGCGAGCGTTTCCAGCGCGCGGTTGGTCTCCCGGATCTTCCCGGCCATGACGTTGAACGCGCGGGTCAGGTCGGCGATCTCGTCGGCGCCCCGGACGGGGAGCGACACGTCCAGCTCGCCCGCGGTCAGGCGGCGTGCCCCCTCGGAGAGGAGCCGGATCGGGCGCAGCACGCTGCGCGCGAGCAGGAAGCTGAGCAGGAAGACGATCGCCACCGCGGGCAGGCCGATCCTCAGCAGCCGGCTGCGAGACTCCGCGAGCGCGCGATAGACCGTGGGCGCCGCGACGGTCGCCGCGACATAACCCCCACTCGGCCCTTGCAGGCGCCGGATCCCGTAGACCGTCGGCCCCATTCGCGGCAGGGATTGCTCCCGGACCGCCTCGGCGCCGGATCCGGCTGCCAGAGGCGCGGGGAACGCCTCCTCGCCCGGCGAGTCCGGGATGTTCCCGGCCTTTCCGAGCACTCGTCCCTGATCGTCGAGGAGCCAGAGCGTGGGGGCAGGCTCCTCGGGCGGGCTACGCAGATGCGCCTTCAGTTCCTCGAGCGCCAATCGCCCGACGAAATAACCCACGGTCTGATCCCGGCGACCCTGGACCGCGTGCATCACCAGCAGGGTGGGCCGTCCCAGTTGCTCGGACCGACGCAACGGGCTGACGAGACCGACCGGGGTCGATCCCTGCTTGCCCAGGAGGGCCTTACCCCAGTCTTCCAGACGCTCCTCCCGAGTGGACGCGAGGACGTTGCCCCGGGGGTCGGTCACGAAGAAGGACTCGTAGACGCCGAAGTGCCCCCGGACGGAGTCGAGGTAGCTCTTGAGGTCTCGCTGCGCGCCGACTGCCTCGGGACCGCGGCGGAGGATCGCTTCCACACCCTCGAAGACCACGAAGGAAGCGGACCATCGGGAGATCTCGTTGACCCGCTGCCTCATCCACTCGTCGATCTCGCTGGCCCGGCGGAAGAGGTGATTGGAGAGGGCGTCGCGGACCTTCTCGCGCAGGATCTCCCCGTTCCAGCGCAGGAGATAGCCGCCCATGACCAGCAGCGGGACGCCGACGCTGGTGAGGACGACGGCCAGGACCTTGGCCTGGAGGCTCGCTCGGAAGGGCTGCATGGGCAGGCCGCGGTGCGGGACGGCGGTGCACGCCGCGAGCGCGTGGCCGCATCATACACGCCCCGTCGTGGCGGCGCGAACTCGTCGGCCGTTTGCGGTGGTCCTACTCCCCGCGCAAGGCTCGCAGCGGGTCGATGCGGGTCGCTCGGCGCGCCGGGATCCAGGCCGTGGCGAAGGCGACCGCGGCCTGGAACGCGGTCACCACGGCGAGGTTGGCCGCGTCCGGTCGCACGAGGCCGAAGAGAGCGCTCGCCATGACGCGACCCAGGGCAACGGCGCCGAGGACGCCGAGACCGAGACCGACCGCCTCGAGCCGCGCGGCCTGGCCCACCACCAGCCGAAGGACATCCCCCCGGTGCTCGCCGAGGGCCATGATCCATAGGAGTTGCTTCCGGAGCCGGCCACGCCGGCAGGCGTCTCCGGTGCTCGGAAGGCGCGGTGCGGGTCGGTGCGGACGCGCACGGGAGCCGCGAATGCCCGCGTCAGCCCTCGGAATTGTGGCTCGCCGTCACCCTGTCCGAGTGGAGCGACCAACTGCGGGCGAGCGATGCCCTCTCGCTAGGGGTGGTCGACCTGGCGGGAGAGACGTGACGCGACGGCCGTGCCCACGGTGGTCGCCTTCAGGAAGGTGCGACGCTTCTTGGATGGTCTCCTGGGACTGATTCGAAGATACCCCACGAGCCAGTCGCGTCAAGACCGCATGCGCGTATGGCTCGACCGCCCTGGGGATGGCGCATAGACTGGAAATCCTGCGGCCAGTGCCCTGTAACAGAGGATTCGGCGCCGCTGCGAGCTGGTACCGACTCCCCTGTTACAGGGCACTAGGCGCTTAACTCAGCGGTAGAGTGCCACCTTCACACGGTGGAAGCCGTAGGTTCAAGTCCTACAGCGCCCACCATCTCATTGCCCGAGCTTCTGCCGCAGCTCCCTTAACCAATTGTCGACGACCACGATGTGGGAAGGGAGCTCATCGCGGGAAGGCTCGATCATCAGCATCCGGCTGCCGTCAGCAGCGATGTCGTAGTTCGGGGTGGCAGGACCGCCCATCTCGAAGTCACCTTCGAAGAGCACTCGCGATTCGCCGACGGCGAAAGAAGGTCTGGCCGAGACCTTCGCCGCCATCATCCTGCGCCCGGACCTGTAGACGATCTGCGATCCGTCGTGCCACCAGCGTGGCTTGTCGCCGCCTCCGTTGGAGATCTGCCACCGGCCGCCGGCGCCGGAGACGGCCCTCACGTAGACCTCGCTTCTTCCGGACTCGTCGGACTCATAGGCCAGCCACGCGCCGTCCGGCGACAGTGCCGGGCTGCTCTCCCAGAACGGGCCTTGAAGGAAGGGCCGCGCAACCGGCTTGGCACCAAGTTCGAGCAGCCACACGTCCGACTTCGTGTCCGGCCGGACCTCGACGAATGCGATCAGGCGGGCTGCGGGCGACGCGGACGTCGGGTACTTGTAGTAGGGACTCTCGTACACGAGTTCGGGAGCGCGGCTGCCGTCTGCCGGGACCGAGAACAGGTCGAAGACCTGGGAGCCTCCCCGTCCCATGCCGAACAGGATCGCGGCGGGATCATCGGGGCGCCACACCGGCGCGGCGTCGAAGCGCGGATTGACGGTGACGCGTGTCCACGTGCCGCGCGACAGATCGGTGACCCAGATGTCTTGATGGGTCCCGTAGTTGGGTGCCACCGCCAGGCGTCGCCCGTCGGGCGAGAGCGCCGGGTCGACGTAGAAACCTGGAGGCGCATCAATGACCTGCCGCTTCCCGCCGGCCAGCTCGATCCAGACCATCTGTGACCGCAATCCGAGTGCGGCGCCCGGAACGTAGGCGAGCACGCCCGCAGGCGACACGCCGAAGAGCGCCTGCAGGGCCACGGGCTTGAAGGCGATTCCCTCCATAACCTTGATGGGGACGCCGCTCGTCCGCAGGGTGCGCGCGTCGAAGGGGACGGCCATCAGCGAGCCGCCGCGGAAGTACACCAGGTGCCCCGTGGGGAGGTACCTCGCCCCGAAGCCGCCCTGCAGGATGGTCCGCCGCTCGCGGCCATCGAGCGAAGACACTTCGATCTTCCCGTCGTCCAGGGCCTCGCTCTCCCAGCTCGTGAAGATCAGGTGACGTCCGCCTGGGAGCAGCTCCGGCAATCCCTGCGCCAGCTCTCCGGGTGCCAGCGTGGTGAGGGGCGTCGGCTCGCCACCCACTGCCGAGACGACAGCGAGGCCCGAGTACGGAGCAGGCGAAAAGTAGACGCGGTCGTCGCTCCCCCAGGTCGCACCGCGCGTGATGCGAACGGGGGCCAGTTTCGTCACGTGGCCGGTGGCGAGCTCGACTTTCATCAAATGCGCCTGCCCCGCGAAGAACCCGATCCACCGACCGTCTGGGGAAAAGAAGGGCGACCGCGCCTCGCCGGTCCCGGGCAGCGGCGTGGCCTCCGCGTTGTCCAGAGCGCGAACGTGGAGTTGCTGCCCTTCGGGCCCTGCGGCGACGTAGGCGAGCCGGCTCCCATCTGGAGAGATCGCGGGCGGGCTCACATTCCTGAAAGCCGCGGCGGCCGGGATCTCGAACCGGATGACCGGTCGCTCCGGCGGCTCCGAGCGGGTCACACGCCAGCCGGCGAAACCGCCGATCAGAGCGCTCACGATCGCCGCCGCCGCGACAGGCGCGACCAGCCCGCGAGGCTTCGCGATGGATGCCCCAGGCGCCGGCAACTCCTGCACCGGCGCCACGAAGCGGTAGCCGCGCGTCGGGATCGTCTGGATGTACTGCTCGCCCTCCTGACCGTCGCCGAGGGCCTTGCGCACCGCCGATACGTTCGAGGCGAGGTTGGTCTCCTCGACCACGGCATCCGGCCATAGGGCGGCCATGAGCGCCTGCTTCTCGACCAGCCGCCCGTGGCGCTCGAGCAGGTAGACGAGCACGTCGAACGCCTTGGGTGTCAGCGGGACCGGCTGGTCGCCGCGAATCAGCAGCCTCTCCTTGGGGTCCAGGCGAAACGGGCCGAACGCGTACACCGGCCTCGACTCCGCGTTCCTCACGCTGGCGTGTGCTTGAGAACGCTCCAAGAAGCTGCCCAAGAGATTCCCACAAAACTTCCCGGCCTGCCAAAGGACTTACCGATCACCGCCGCCTAACCCCTCCGCAGCAGCCAGTTGCGGGCTGCGGGGAGGTGGATGGTGCGGCTGGGCTTCACGGCAGCATCAACCCTTTGGGTGGCCTGGTCGGCATTGCCGGCCGTCTGTGGCGAAAGGCGAAATCCCGAGAATCAGCGTCCGGCCACGAAGGTGCTGGCGTTCTTTCATGGAGCCGAGACGGTCTCGATTGCCCAGTTCCTGGGCCGCCTTCGCCCGGCGCCTCTCTCCCCCGCCGTACGTGCGCAAGTCATCGCGACCCTTCCCGCGGAAGGCGAGCTGCGGCCCACCGAGGCCGAGCGCGCGAAGCTCGCCGCGCTCGAGCCGATATTCGAGTTCCACGGCCGAAGGGATGCCTTGACGATCAAGGTCATCGAGGTCGGCCACGCGTTCGTGGGGCTTCACGCTCGGACGGTGCTGCTCGTGTCGAGGGACGCGCTGGCGCTCCTCACGCCGGAGGAGCTGCAGGCCCTCGCCGCTCATGAGCTGGGGCACGAATACGTGTGGGACGAATACTGGACCGCGATGACGAGGCAAGCCCACCCGCGGATGCAGGAGCTCGAGCTGGTGTGCGACGGGATCGCGGTGATGACCCTGCGGGCCCTCGGTCTGCAGCCAGCCCGCCTCGTCGACGCGGTCACGACGGTAACGCGCTACAACGAACGGCTCGGGGCGACAGCCAGCGCCGGCGGCTACGTTTCGCTGAAGGAGCGGCGCAACTTCATCGAAGAGATCGCCAGCCGCTTCGAAGCGGGGAATACCGCTCAGGCGACGCGGCGATGAGCACTGCACGCTGGCGAGGTCCGCAGGAAGCAGAAGGCGTCGAACGAGGGCCTGCTCGGGGTGCGATGCCAGTGCACACGGGAGGCGGCG